>DFXY01000059.1 GCA_002381945.1 Bacteriovoracaceae bacterium UBA4096 | reverse complement strand
GTGCACTACCAAGGATCCGGAGAGGTTGAAAGATCACTTGGATATCTTTATGTATTTTTATAATGAACTGCTGCTTTCAAGGAAATTAACACCAATATAAGGGGGCAGTTTAAAATTGGCACGACATTTTGCCGTTTAAAACTTTACCATCCTCACAAACAGTAATTTCAAGATAATCTTTCTCGCCAAAGCTTTTAAGTGAATAAAGCTTCTCTATGACTTCACCTGAACTAAATCCGTTCTTTCTTAAGTACGGCCAGCGCACTTTTAAACCAACGACCTCGACTCCCTCACCTATCCCAAAATGAACCCCTGACTCATTTTGAGAAGGAAGACCGCCCTGAGAGTATTCAACCCAACGCCGCTGAACGATTTTTTTCGTTTTCGTTTTTGTATAAAGCATCACCATGGAACCGATACCCTCTGTATTGGACTTAATACCGTTTAAATGAACTTTAATAGCTCTTCTGCCTGCAACCTTATTGTTATTTTGAAACAAGTACAGCCGCGGCTTAATATCAGACTTCCGTATATTGTTTTGTGAGGTTAAAATATCAGGAAGCCCATCCTTATTCACATCTAGAACAACGGTTCCTGAAGGGTTAACAATATCAATGCCCAGTTGAGAAGCTACGTTCATAAAAGCGCGGGTTTCATCCTGTTCAAAAAGAACCAGACGGGAGTATGGGGGGAAACCAGAGTTATCTAGCAACATATCCACTTTTCCATCCAGATTATAATCCACCCATGTTCCACGGCGATCCCCCTGATTCCAGGACTCACTCATGGCATCACTAACATATTCTGTTCGTAAAAAATAAGGGGGATATGTTTCTTTAGACCCTGTCAAAACACTTGAGCGATCTACCGATTCATTATCATAGGCGTGCGAGAGCTCGCCTACAAAAATATCCATAATGCCATCATCATTATAATCGGTACAGGCACTAAAAAAAGATCGTCCTCCTCCCGTAGGGATGAGATTACCATCCGGATCAGAAGCATAATTTGTGACAGGTCCCAGATCTTCAAAATAGCGCTCTCCTGTCCCAGACTCCCGAAGATTCATCCACATCTTGTTCTTATGTCCCGATGAAGAAACTGTCAGGATATCCGGGTGGCCATTTTGATCGATATCACATGTTGAGGATCCATAAGTAGGTTTCGCATTTGGAGGATAAAGCTGATCGGAGGATTTAGTGCCTTCCTCTTTTAATAACAGTGTCACATCTTCAAATTTACCTTTGTTGTTTTTTAACAATCTGTCAGCAACAGGAAGATACTGATTATTTTTATGCTCAAACCAGTTTGAGACAAATAGATCTGGCCAGCCATCAAGATTATAATCGATAACTGAAAGCGAAGATGTTGGCTCTACCGGAAGGTTGAAGGCACCAGCAGCTTCTTCCAATATTAACTTCCCGGACCACATGTTACCAAAATAAATTTTTAGAGGGATTTGGCTAACTTCACTTCTCTGATTTAAAACGCCAGCTATCAGATCGGGAATCTTATCTTTATTCATATCGTAAAAAAGCATGAAGCTCGCTTTAAAATCCAGAGGAAGTGGATCATGCTGCCATAACTCAAATTTTTTAAGGGCGGGCTTCCAGATATAAAATTTTGGTCTTGAATAATAAGTAGGTAAGATAACCAAATCTGTGTGTCCATCAAAGTTGAAATCAATGGCATTAATAGCTACAGCGTAAAGGCCATCCAGACCATATTCACTGGATTTATCCAGGAAACTTCCCTCGGCTTTTAAAGTTGGCCCAAAGTTCAACGTTTGAACTTTTTTTGAAAGAGAATCAAGTTCTTCAGAGAGTTTTATCGACTCTTCATCAACACTTTTTTTAAGCGGTGACGAACAGGCCAACAATAAAGGCAGGAGGAAACCCAGGTTGAGTTTCCTCCTGATAAGTTTAGAAGTCGATGATATCAAAGCCAAATCCATCTCTTTCCGCTACGGCCTGTGAGACTTTTGGAAGAAGCTTGTCATAGCTTGAGTTAAGGCGTTTATAGTTTTTTGTAAAAGTCTGTCGACTGTCGCGGCAAATGACTTCAGTCATAAGACTGACATACTCTTTATCTTTATCCGAAACATCAGTGCGGTTGAGAATGGCAGTCGTTCTTGAAAGGACACACAACTGAACATAGAGTTCAATCGACATATTGGCGATTCTCATTTGTACGAGCTCATTTCCGATAATGTTCTTCCCAAATTTCATGATGGTATTCTCAACAGCAATCGCAAAATCTTTAAGTGATGTAACGAAACGATTACCATGATTTTCCAGACTCGGATGAATTTTTGAAAGAGTCTTAGAACCAAAACGTTTACTAATACGTTTTTTCGCAAAATCAGTTAAGACACCGACCGATTTAATAGGATCTTTTAAGGCCTTAGAAACATCAGCTATTTTTCCCAACTCTTTTAAATCATCAGATGGTGCCTTGATTCCTGAAAGGGCCGTAAAGATTCGAAGAATTTCGTTTGTTCCTTCAAAAATCAAATTAATTCGACAGTCGCGCATGATTCTCTCATACGGATACTCACGCATATAAGCATTACCGGCCGCAATCTGAGTCGCTTTATCGATGGTATCCCACAATCTTTCTGAGCAATAAACTTTACAGATTGCTGATTCATGAGAGAACTCACTCATGCCCTGAGTGATCTTGCCTGTCGTCATGTAAACCATACTTTCAGCAGCGTAAATATTGGCCGCCATCGTCGCAAGCTTTTCCTGAATCAAACCAAAATTCACGATATAGTCACCAAACTGTTTTCTGGCCTTGGCCTGAGCAGTTGCTAACTTAAGGATCATCTTCATTCCACCCACTGATCCAGACCCCAGAGAAAGTCGTCCAGTGTTCAGTACATTCATGGCTATTTTAAAACCTTTGCCTGGTTCACCAATAATATTTGAAGCAGGTACTGTCACTTTATCGAAATAAACAGCACGTGTTTCAGAGGCACGGATTCCCATTTTGTCTTCTTTCTCACCGAAAGAAACCCCTTCTCTTTCTTTTTCTACAATAAAGCAGGTAATCTTTTCGACTTTCTCACCTTTACTATCTTCATGCTCGGTTTTAGCAAAGACTGAATAAAATCCTGCCATGCCAGCATTAGTGATCCAGAGTTTTTGTCCGGTGATAGTGTAAGTTCCATCACTATTTTTTACAGCTTTGGTTTTAATGGAATAAGCATCTGAACCTGATCCAGGTTCAGTCAGACAGAAAGCTGCATAAACTTCACCACTGGCAAGCTTAGGAAGCCAGTATTTTTTCTGCTCTTCATTGCCTTCATTTAAGAGGGCCTTAAAACCGATAGACTGGTGAGCTCCAAGAGTTGTAGCCACAGCACCGTCATGACCAGCAATTTGTGAAAAGACCCGGGCATAAAGAGTGGTATCCAGACCTAGCCCTCCATGCTCTTCACTTACTGCTAAACCACACAGCCCCAAAGCTGCAAGACCATCCAAAACTTCTTGAGGGATTTTGGCGTCTTTATCGAATTTAGCAGAATCAATATTAGCAGTTGCAAATTTATCAATGG
Organism: Bacteriovoracaceae bacterium UBA4096; assembly: GCA_002381945.1. Taxonomy (GTDB): domain Bacteria; phylum Bdellovibrionota; class Bacteriovoracia; order Bacteriovoracales; family Bacteriovoracaceae; genus Peredibacter. The sequence goes on along the minus strand of DFXY01000059.1, from coordinate 54,402 downwards.
CATCGACCATTGCCTTGGCCATTTCAATTTGATTTTCATCTAAATGGGGAAAAGGGAAAACTTCGTCTTCCTGTATTTCTCCATAAAACATGCTTTTTACAATAGATTCTATTTCTTTTTGATTTTCATTTGCTGACATAGGGCCTCTTTGAAGAATGAAAAATATGTAAAAACATTATAAAGGCCGTTCTGAATCAAAGTACAGGAATTCTAACCTGATTTATGCAGCAAACTCAAGATATCCAAGCAGACTGATCCACTATGTATTCCTGACTTTTTCACTACAATTAATTTCACTATTAAGAGAGCTTGCACATAACATCAAATTTGATGACAATAAATTAATGATAAATAAAATCAAAGACTTCCTTAAAAACAAACTAAATCACAAGAAGATGAAGGACTTATCTGATCAGGATGATTTACCTGTAGATGAAATGTCTGATGAAGATTTCACGGGTGAAATTCCTTTACCAGAATTAAGGCCCACATTTAAAGAAAAAATTACTCAAGCTTTTTCACGTCTTCGTACCTCTAAATCTGCATCACCAAATGAAATTGCTGATGAGGATGAAGAAGATGATATAACGGGAGAAACTCCCCTTCCTCTTTTAAAACAAAGCTGGAGAGATAAGTTAGCCCAATCTTTTTCTGGAATGAGTAAAAAGATTTCTGGCATTAATGCTAAAGAATGGAAACTCCCTGACAACTTCAAAGCGAAGTCAGGCAAGACTCCTGCATTACTATCTCCAAGCCTAAGTCAGAGTATCGAAAAGTTCTTATCACGTGAGGCACGAGAAACTATTCATCAAGTGGCCTTGGTCTTTATCATTTGTGGCGTTACCTACACTTTAGGAAAAATAACTGCTCTTGTACTGAGAGGAGCTCCGGCCCTAGATACAGCAAGGGATTACCGGGTCGCCATTGATCTTGATGATAACTTCAACCCCGGCACTTTGGGACAAGTTAAAAGCATCAATATTTTCCGGACAAATACCGGTCTGGGTACCAAAAAGAAATTGGCCGATACTAAATGTGAAGAAGCTCAACAGCCAAGTTCATTACCAATAAAACTCGTCAATACGATTGTTCTCCAGGATACAGTTAAGTCCCTGGCATCAGTTCAAGTGCGTGGTGATCGTTCACTTAAAGAACTTCGTGAAGGTGATCAGATTGATAACCTTGCCAAAGTTTTTAAAATTACACGGCTTGAAATTCTGGTGAAAAATCTTGAAAGTGGTATTTGNNAAGAAAATTTCCGGTATTGAAAATGTTGGTAATAAGTTCATTATTTCTAAGGCCCTCCTTGATGAGAAGATGAAAGATCTTTCTGCTATTTTGACTCAAGCTCGGGCGATAAAAATTCAAAATCCGGATGGAACTTTATCATTTAAACTGACAGAAATGGATCCTGAAGGAATTTTCCCTTACCTGGGTCTTCAGGATCAGGACATCATTACCTCAATTAATGGAAAACCAATTGCTGACTTGAATGAAGTCATGGCACTTTTTGGTCGTATAAAAAACCTGGATAATCTTCAGCTCGGAGTTAAGCGTGAAGGTTCAAACTCTGTACAAGAGTATTCCATCAAGAAATAAGGACGAGCGGAAATGAAGACAAGAAGTCAAAACAAGCATTTCATGAGTTCCCTTCTCTATGTTTCCCTCCTATTGGGAAGTTATGAGGCAAAGGCTCAATTCAACAAATACCGTTCGCAAACCAGATTTAATACAACTCCTGGTAACGGAACACCACCATCTCCGGGTAATACAACAGCACCGACAGCTTCAGACATTGAATCGATGTCGGCCGAAGATGCGGCAGCTGCCTTGAAGGCTGCAGAAAGGATTGAGAATGAATCAGAGGCGGCAGCTGATGAGCCGGAAGAAAATAATAACGACTCAGCTTTTGAACCAGACTCTGATGATGATGCAAATGAAGAGACTTTTGGGAACCGTCCATCTGCAGAATTAAGCGCACAACCAAAAAACAGTAAGTACGTAAATCTCAATCCTGAGACCGCTTTCGGTCCTGAGATTGTAGAAAGTTTTGACTTTCCAGATACTGACATCATGGAAATTACCAAACACATGCAGAAGCTGACAGGAATTAACCTTATTCTAGATAAGGATGTTAAAGGAAAGGTTTCCATTATCGCGCCTACTCCTATTACTGTAGGTGATGCCTGGAAGGCCTATCTTGCTGCCTTGAATATGGCAGGATACTCTCTCATTAAAACCGGCGCTTTTTATAAAGTGATCAATGCCCGAGACATCCGCTATACTCCGACAAAAATTTATACAGGGAACTATACGCCAGATACTGAAAACTACGTAATGCGAGTTATTTCACTCAAGCACGTATCTGCTGCTGAAATTGCCAGAAATTTTCGTCCTTTCATGAGCCGATATGGACGAATTATTGATATCAAACAAACGAACACCATCATTATCGCTGACACCGGTTCTAATATTAATCGTCTGGCGAAAATGGTTAAGTTCCTGGATGTGGCCGGTCACGAAGAAGGTCTTCAGATTGTTCAGGTGAAAAATTCTTCTGCCCAGGAAATCGCCAAACTTCTTGATACCATTTTAAAAGGTGGCTCTGGTGCTCCGACTGCCGGTCGGGCAGGAACCGCTACTCCGCGTTTTTCCAGCTCAAGTTCAGGCGGAACTGAGTCGACTAGCGTGATCTCACGAATTATTGCTGAACCAAGAACCAACTCTATTATTGCCATGGCCAATGCCGAAGGCGCCAAACAGCTGCGTGATCTGATCAACAAACTGGACGTAAAACTTATTTCCTCTGGTTCAAATCGTGTTCACGTTTATTATTTAAACTATGGTGATTCAGAAGAATTATCAAAGACTCTTTCAAGTATTGTTTCAGGGGCAGCCCCAACGAGCGGTGGAACCGGGGCAAGCCGATTCACTTCATTTACTGGTCCTTCAGATAATCCGATTTTCTCAGCCGAAGTTAAAATTACTTCTGACAAAAACAATAACGCTCTGGTAGTCACAGCTTCACCGACAGATTGGCTGACTCTTAAGGACGTGATTGGAAGACTTGATATTCCGCGTGACCAGGTTTACGTTGAGGGAATGATTTTAGAGGCCAACGTGACAAAAGAAAAAGGATTCGGTGTCGAATATGTAGGCGCGTATGGACAAGGTAATGTTCAGCGTACCGGTTTCACTACCCAGAATTCGGCGACCTCCGGTCTACTTGGCCTTATTGCTTCAGGTGTCCCTCAATCTCTCGGTGGCTTTATGGCCGGAGTGGGATTTGGTCCTACCCGTACAATTACACCAACTGGTGCTAACGGTGCTGCTGGCTCTCCGATTAAAGTCAATGCAGTGAATGCTTTAATTAAGGCGATCGCTTCCCATTCAAGCACCAATGTTCTAGCGACACCTCAAATTCTGGCCCTGGATAATACCGAAGCCGTTTTTGAAGTTGGTGATACCGTTCCGGTGAGTAACTCAACAATTGCAACAGGTGGAGTACAAAGTTTCAGTACGACTAACCAGGAAGCAAAATTATCATTAAAAATCACGCCACAAATTAATAAGGTGACCCGTTTTGTGAAACTTAAAATCAATCAAAAGATTGATGACTTTAAGAGTGGTCAACAAGCTGCTCAAAGTGGTGGTCTTCCGACCACCACCCGTTCGGCAGTAACAGAAGTTATGGTACGTGACAGAGATACAATTGCCATGGGTGGATTATTAAGAGACAGAGAACTTGTGACTAATAACAAAGTTCCTATTCTAGGCGACATTCCGGTCCTTGGATGGTTATTTAAGAACAAGAGCAAGACGATTGAAAAAGTAAATCTTCTCTTTTTCATGACTCCTAAAATTCTGTCCCCTTATGCCAAAACGGCCTCGGCAAATACAAAAGATATTCTGGCAAAAAGAAACGCTGGGATGAAAGAGATGTTCTCAGCTGATGAAAAGGATCCAAATGCCAAGATGACCGAGCGACTTAATGAGAAGCTTGACCGTCAGATTGCCGGACCTTTATATGATTTATCAGATGCAGAACACTACAAGAACTTAAACAAGGTGGATATCGGACCTGATCAAAATGCTGTTTTTCCAGCAGACGAGATTGAGACTCCCGACTATCAGGAAATCAGAAAATCGGTGCAATAAGATATGAATGTAAGTAATGATGTTCTGGAAAATATTGAGCAGAGTAAGGAAAAGATTGGTGAGCTTTTATTAAAGCACACCTCTCTCACACGCTCTCAACTTGATGAGTCGCTGGAACAACAAAGAGTTGAAGGCGGATTACTAGGAGATATTCTCCTTAGAAAAAATTATATTCACTCTCACGATCTGATTAAAATTGTATGCCTACAAATCGGCATTCCTTATCAGACCGATATAAAGATTGATGAAATTGATGCCAATGTCGTAAAAGACCTTTCCATCAACTATGCCAAACATCACGAAGTTCTTCCAACCATGGAAACGGACTTCTCTGTAACTGTACTCATGAGTAATCCTTTTAACTTCAATGTGGTTAATGATCTTCATATGATCTTCAAAAAAGAGATCAAGATCATCTGCACCACTCCGTTAAAAATTCAGGATGCCATTAACCGTGTTTATGAGAAGGCCAATCGAAATATTGTTGATTCCATTGAAGATGAAGAGTTTGAAGAGAATCTCGATCTTGAAGGACCTATCGATATTCTTGATGCCACCGCTGATGAAGCTCCCGTCATCCGCTTTGTAAACTCAGTCATTTTCCGGGCGGTTAAAGAACGCGCTTCAGATATTCATATTGAGCCTTATGATCGTGAAACTGTCTATCGATTCCGAATCAACGGGGTAATGACTGAAGTTTTAAGACAACCGAAAAAAACCCATGCCGCTGTTTCTTCCCGTATTAAAGTGATGGCCCGACTTGATATTGCCGAAAAACGTCTCCCTCAGGATGGACGTATTAAAATCAAGATTGCCGGTAAAGATATTGATATTCGTCTTTCAACGATCCCCATTCAGTCCGGTGAACGAATTGTTATGCGTATTCTCGAGAAGAATAACACAGCTCTTCGTCTGGAAACTCTGGGCTTTAGAGGTAAAGTCCTTGATGGCCTGGTTGAATTAGCTGGCAGAAAACATGGAGTACTCTACGTGACTGGACCAACTGGTCACGGTAAAACCACGACTCTCTTTGCCCTGCTCGATCGGATCAACTCTCCGGATAAAATGATCATTACTGTAGAAGATCCGGTGGAATATGAAATTCCAGGAATCTCTCAGATTCAAGTAAATCATAAAATTGACCTGTCCTTTGCAGTTGCACTCAGGTCAATTCTTCGTCAGAACCCGGATGTGGTGATGGTGGGAGAAACCCGTGATAGAGAAACGGCAGAGATGGCAATTAACGCCTCTCTAACAGGTCACTTTGTGCTCTCTACTCTACATACCAACGATTCAAGCTCAGCTCCTACCCGATTAATTGATATGGGGGTTCAGCCCTTCTTAATTTCATCATCTCTAGTAGGAGTGCTGGCCCAACGTCTGGTTAGAACTCTTTGTACTTCTTGTAAGCAGTTAACTCACTTATCAGATTTTGAAAAAGTTATTCTGGATGTGGATGACGTGCCAGATACCGCTACTATCTTTAAACCAGTAGGCTGTGCTCGTTGCAGTAATACTGGATATACAGGTCGTACCGTAGTGTCCGAATTATTACTCATCAATGATGAAATCCGTGCTTTGATTATTCAGAAAACAGATGCGGCCACCATTAAAAAAGCTGCAATCCGTGCCGGCATGAGAACGCTTCGCGGTGATGCTCTCGATAAAATTTTTGAAGGCATCACTTCGGTTGATGAAATCATGCGCGCGATCAATGCGGAAGAGGCCGAATAATTTATGCCAATTTACTCTTACAAGGGAATGGACAGAACCGGTAAAGAGATAAAGAACACGATAAACGTGGAAAGCATCGTTGCGGCCAAACAACGGGTGAAATCCATGGGCATCATGCTGATTGATATCCGTGAACAAAAAGCTCAGGGAACATCCGGAGCTCGCACTTTGCTTCAATTACGTGGCTCAGTTCCAGTTGAAGATCTGGCCATGATGACCAGGCAGCTTGCAACTCTCATCAAAGCAAAAATCCAAATCGTAGAGGCCCTCTCGGCCTTAGTAGATCAGGTAGAGAATCCAAATCTACGCTTAGTTCTTTCTGACCTCAAACAAAAGGTTAATGAAGGGGCAAGTTTAGCAAAAGCGTTGCAAGATCACCCAAAAGTTTTTAATTCCATTTACGTTAACATGGTTGAGGCCGGTGAAGCTTCCGGTACTCTGGAAATCGTACTTCTTCGTCTGGCCGACTTTACCGAATCTCAGGTAAAACTTAAGAGTAAAATCCGTGGGGCCATGACCTATCCGGTAATCATGGGAGTCTTTGGCTTTGTCATGATGAACGTAATTTTTATTTTTGTTATTCCTAAGATTGCTAAAATTTTTCTGAGTATGAAAAAGGAGCTTCCTTTCATCACTCAAGTTTGTATCTGGATCTCAAATTTTTTAGTTAATTACTGGTGGGTGGTCATCATCTCCATCGTTGGAACCATATATTTCGTCAACAAGTACATACAAACATCGAAGGGCGAATCCCAATGGCATGCCCTGCAGTTAAAACTTCCAGTCCTGGGCATGATGGTCAAAATGATCAATGTCAGCCGTTTTTGCTCAACATTAGGGACCTTGATGAATTCCGGAGTCCCTATCTTGACTGCACTGACCATCGTTAAGAACCTGATTCCTAATGTTCATATGAAAGATGCTGTTGAAAAGGCCCGCATTTCTGTCTCTGAAGGGGCCTCTATCGCTGCTCCCCTAGTGCAAAGCGGTTATTTCCCTGCCATGGTGACTCATATGATTAAATTGGGTGAAAGATCAGGTGAATTAGAGCCAATGTTAAAAATCATTTCAGAAAACTATGAGGATCAAGTACAATCTAAAATCAGCGGACTCACCTCTGTACTTGAACCCATCATGATGATTTGTCTGGGAACTGCGATAGGCTTCATTGTCTTCGCCGTCGTGATCCCGATGATGAACATGAATTCGCTTCGCTAAGGAGAATATATGTTAGCTAATATTCAAAAAATTATGAAATCTCAGGCCGGCATGAGCTTAATTGAGATCCTCATTGCTCTGACCCTACTTGCTCTGGCAGGTACCTTTGTAGGTGGCCGAGTATTCGAGCAACTTCAGGAAGGTAAAGTTTCTTCTGCCAAAATTCAGATCAAATCACTTTCTGATCGTCTAAAAGAATTCCGCCGTGATTGTAACTTTCTTCCTACCACAGATATGGGGCTTGATGCCCTGATTGATAAGCCACAAGGCGGACGGGAATGTAAACGTTATGCTCCAGGTGGTTATATTGAAGGTGGGAAAGTGCCTCTCGATCCATGGGATCAGGAGTTCATCTATGAGTCTGATGGTAAGACTTTCACTATCATCTCCCTAGGTGCTGATAACGCTGAAGGTGGTGAAGGTTCTGATGCCGACATCAATTCAAAAGACCTCTAAAATCATTTCTAACCACCAGGGTTTCTCCTTAATAGAAATCCTGGTGGCCTTAGTGCTTGCTGCGATGATCTTTCTCGCTATTCCTTCCAGTGACCATGTACAAAAACATCGTGACTTAAAGACTGCCGTGGATGATTTGGATCGTTCTGTACGTTTTGCCAGTAATGAATCAGTTCTTCGAAATACTGTTGTTCGTCTGCGTATTTCCCTGGATAAATCTCCTATTGAATATACTGTTGAATATGGCCCTGCAGGTAACCTTCCTCTACCAGATATGCCGGAGAAGTTATCCAAGTCTTTAGAAGAAGAAAAAGCAGATTTAGAGAAAAGGGCATCTCTTGACCGGCAGTTCACCAAGGTTGAGGAATTCGAGGATATTAAGCATGACATTTCGGATTATGTAACGATTCTGGGAATGGCAAGCTCTTCTCAAAATGCTCTCATGAAAGATGGTGAAGCCGTTCTCTACTTTTATCCGACAGGTGAAAAAGATGCAGGCCTTATCATCTTCTCAACAACTGATGAAATCGCTTACCTTGAAATAGCTCCTTTCCTCTCGGAAACAAACAGTGTTTTTGAACCTCTTCCGTCTTCTGGCGTTGCGAAACTGGAAGATATCCTTCAAACTAGAATGGACGAGGTTTATAAACAGTGGTTAGCAAAATAAAAAACGAACAAGGTTTCTCTCTATTGGAAGTGATGATTGCCATCACTCTCTTTGCCTTTTTTGTGACAGCTTACCTGACCAGTCAGGGTTATAACGTAGAGGACTCTCGTCTTTCTGAAGAACAACTCATCCTTCAGCAGCTGGCCGAACGAAAAGTAAATGAACTGGTATTAGATCCGCCAAAATTCACAAACGTTACCGCAACATTAAAAGAAACTAAAACTTTCGAAGAAGCCGATTTTAAAAATTATGAATACACGCTGGAAATAAAAAAACTGACCATCCCTGATTTTGCCCAACTCTTTTCTCAAAAAGATGCCACAACTGATGAGGCAAAAGATAGTTATGAAGGTGATTATTATTCTGAAGGCAGTAAGAACAAGAGAAATGATGCTCTGGAAAAAATGATCTTTGAGGAACTCAAAAAAAACATTGAGAAAGTCATCTGGCAGGCGCGGGTAACTGTTACCAATAAAGAAACTAAGTATAATTTTACGCTTTCAACTTTCATAACTAATTATAATGAAAAAATACAGCTCAACGTCGGCTTCTAACCAAGCCGGCTTCACACTTTTAGAGATCTTGATTGCCATCACGATGTTGGCCTTCATCTCTTTGGCGGTGGTGGATATTACGGAGAACGCTGCTCTAACGATGGATCGCACAACTGAAGCGAATAAAAACAATCTTCAGATTGAAACGGCCATGAGTCGGTTTGAATGGGATTTTTCGCAGATTTATTCTCCTTTGTATTTCACTACAGTCTTGAATCCGAATCAGACAGCTAATGCCACCAACAATACAACTGGCGGGATGGATGGAGAGACTACAGGCGGACAGACGAGTCCACTTTTGCAACAGTACTATGAACAATTGGTAAGCCGTTTTGAGCGGAATGAACACTTTTCATCAGTAAGCCGTGAAGGCTTTCCTATCCCCCGCTTCCATGCTCCTGAAAAGAATGTGTTTGAATTTTTCACGACCTCCAACAGAAGAAAGTTAGAAAATACCAAACAATCCCATTTCGCCTGGGTTCGTTATTCTCTGGCCAATCAGGAAGCATTACCGGATGAGGAAGAAAGCCCTGATATCCCTAAATCTCTTAAGAGTTTGGTACGTTATTTCACGGCCGATGATCCTTATTCAGATAAGCGAATCAATGTTGATGATGAAAGTGTCAAAGGGGCGGTCCTTCTAAGGAATGTTGAAAGTCTAGAGTTCCAGTTTTGGAACTATGACAAACGCAAATGGGAAACCTCTCTAAGAACTATACCAAACGGTGAAAATCTCATTCGTGGAGTTAAAGTTCTTGTAACCTGGTATGATTCACTCGGGCATAAGCGTTCAACGGCCAGAATCTTTCGAACTCACTGGCCGATGGTTGTTCCCCAGGATCAACCTACTACTACTAATGTCCAGGGCGGCACCGCAGGAGGCAATACGACAGGTGGTGCACCGAATGAAGAGGGCGATGATGAATTTTAAAAGAGACCTCTCATTCATCCTTAAAAATGAGGGTGGTGTAGCGCTCATGATGATTATGGCCGCCATCATCTTGCTAATGGCAATCTATGGAGAGTTTACTTTTGAATCTAAAATCAGCCGTATCAAGGCGACAAATATTCTTGATCGCTCACAGGCAAAACTTCTTGCTGAGTCAGGTTTACAACTTGCCGTGACCCGATTGCGTTTATACAAAGAGGCCTATAACAAAGTTCAGGGTAACGCTAATGCTAAGAATGCTGTACCCTCTCAACTTTTGAATCAACTATGGGAAGTACCATTCATTTATCCTATTCCTGTAGGTGGAAATGCTACCCGGGCCTTCAAGGATACAGTTGAAAAATTTGAAGCAGAATCCCTTCTCGATGGACAAATGAGCGTAAGCATTCAAAACATTTCAAATAGACTTAATCTCAATATGCTCAGGATTGATATGACTAAATATAATCCTGATCCCGAGGCCAATGAGACCCAGGATACCTCCTCTATAATTAATACAGCGGATAATGCCATATTAACCGATGTCTCAGTTGATCAGTCGCTCTACTTTCTTTTGAAACGATTGGTAGATGAAAAGAAAGAAACAAATGAGAGCTTTGAAGATCGTTACTCGAACTTAAACTATCAGGAACTACTGACTTCTTTGAAATATTACATGTCTGATTTTGGTAGCATGGCCCAGGATCCTCTCTCAGGTGAAGCTGAATCCAATTTTCAGGCCATCCCCTTGACCCCTAAGTTTGGTCCCTTAAGTTCGGCCAGTGAACTATATGCTATCCCCGGTTGGAATGATGAATTAATTGAACTTATTCAAAACGAGTTTTCAGTCTATCCTTCAACTCAGATTGATTTTAATAAACTCACTGCTAACATGCTCAAAATTCTTATTCCCAGTGCTACTGATGATGACGTCAAAGAGTTTTTCCTATGGCGTGATGATCCTGAAAAGCCCCAGTTTATCAACAGCAAGGAAGATTTTAAGAAATACATCGTGAATCAAGAGCGACTCATGAGTGACACGGACTTCGATGCGCGGATGACTCTATTTGAAAACAAGGGAATTACTTTTGGTTCCAATCCTAATCTTTTCAAAGTCGTCTCACAGGGCACTTATAACCGCTCAAATTATACTTTGGTCGCTTATGTCGTGCTCCCTAAGAATGAACCAGTGGTAACTAAATGTCCTGAAGGTCAAATTGGTACTCCTCCTAACTGTCGTCTCCTTAATCCAGGAGAGGAAGTTCCCCCACCAGTAAACAACAACAACAATACTACGGACAAGAACAGTCAATTACTTGAACCTCGTATCATTGAAATACAAATTAATTAATTATCTAGGCGTAATTCATAGGTTCTGGTTAAAATAATACCATGCATGTATTAGCCATAGACGTCGGATCTTATAGTGTAAAATATCTTTCCTCTTTCGTTGATCGTCGGAAGATTTCTCATGTCGATATGAGTGAGATCATCATCCGTGATTATCTGGCCGATCATGAGGAATTAACTGAAGATGAAGCTCAGGCATTGATCGTTCAGGAAATTATTGATTCAGTAGCACGACCTGACACGAAGATTATCTATCAAGCCGATCATTCAATGATGACTACACGTTTTCTGACTCTTCCTATTAAGAGCAAGAAAAAAGCTGAGCTCATGCTACCTTTTCAACTCGAAGAAGACATCCCCTATGCATTAAGTGAAATTCATTATGCTTATCGGATGGAAACTCAGAAGACTCAAAACACGGCCTTAGTAGAATTGGTAAAAGAAAGCGTTTTTGAAACTTATTACAATCTTCATCGTGATAAAGAAATACTTCCTAATATTCTTTCAACAGAATCTTCCATTGTAGAGAATTTCTTCAATCAAAATCCAATGGCAGGACCATTTTGCGTTCTCGACATTGGACATAAAACAACCAAAGCCTATTTCTTTTATAACTCGCGCCTACTCATGAGCCACACCAGCTATGTTGGCGGTCAGCATGTGAATGAGATGATCTCAGAGACTTATAAGATAGAGCCAGATGAGGCCATCATTTATAAGCATCAGAATGCGTTCCTTTTGACTTCAACTCAATATGGAGAAGTTGAACAGGCCCAAAAAGATTTTGCTTCTGCCATGGAAAAAGTCTTTTCTCATCTTATTTTTGATTTTGCCCGTTGGAAAATTGGCTTTAAGGTCAATTTCGGTCTTTCTATCCAGCATGTTTTTATATGCGGCGGAACATCGAACATTAAGAACATCTCAAATTATCTAACTGAAAAATGGGAGACGAAAGTAACCCTGCTTGAGAGCTTTGATAAGGTTGAAGCAGAAAAAGTAGATTTAAATGCCAAAAATAAGTCTAAATTTGCTTTAACCAATATGATGGCCATCGGCTTTCGTAGAAAGAATCGCTTCATTAATCTGCTCACAGGAAGATTTGCTCAGGCTTCGACTTCAGAAGTACCACTTTATTCTTTTTCCTTTGTTGGAGTCAGAGTTGCAGCGGCATGTTTAGTCTTTGTGGTCTCACTTTTTATAGAAAGATTTTTTATCGAGAAAGATATTGCTACTGTTAATGCCAGAATGACCAGCGTTATGAAAAACGAAGAACTGGAAATCAGTGGACGCCTTCGTAGGGCAGCTACAACCAATCCGAAGCAAATTTTAGATTTGTTAGTTAAAAAACAACGTGGAGTCCGTCAGGAGATCCAGACGCTCCAGTCAGCGGTTCAGATCAAAGCTTTACCTCCTTTAGTCACAATTAGCCAGATCGCGGCAAGTTCCCAGGCGACATTAGTTGAATTTTCCTCTAATGACATTGGTGAAGTAAAGGCAGTGTTTTCAGCTGATTCCTCTGAAGTTCTCTCTCAATTAAAAAATGTTTTTGAGCGCTCAAATTTAAGTGATGTTCAGGCTTCTCTTGACCAGTCAAAGCTCCAGTTAATAGTTACAGCAGTAGGAAATTAAGCATGGATGATTTAAATACTAAAACCCCAGGGTTCAAAAAAATCGACCGCGAAATTTTTGATCGCCTGGATAAATTCAAGCTTACTCCCGGATATAATAATATTCAGGATTTTTATAATGGTCTGGAAGAAGAGCAGCAGCGGGTCTTTAAAGGGGCCGTCATACTTGTCATCTTTCTCATTCCCATGTTTTTTCTGGGATTCATTTATTGGCAAAACAATGATCTGAAAGAAGATCTCAAGAATCGAATAGCACTTATCAGTAAGGCCAACGAGATCATCGGTCAGAAACAGGGCCTACTAGAAGTAAGTCCCGCTGTTCTATCTGAGAATCCTATCGATGGAGCATCAATGATGACTTCACGACTATCTAATCTGCTCTCAACTCTAGGCCTTGATCTCTCGAAAATCCAGATCAGTAACTATGCGGGTGAAATGATATCGGACACCATCATGCGTTCAGAAGCTGACTTCGCTTTTTCCAGTGTTTCCACTGATGAACTCATGAATATTTTTACCGCAATGATTTCCCGTGAAAAATTTCGGATTCAATCTGTAAAAATTATCCGCAACGCTGAGAGTAATCTTCTGGAGGGTCAATTTCATGCCATTCACTTCAGTGATGCCATGACCGTTGAAGAGGAAGAATAATTATGGCAACAGTCAGCGAGATTCAATCATTAGAAGAAATCACTTATAAAAGTAAGATCAAAATCTATGTTTATTTCTTTCTGATTTTGTTCTTGTTTTTCATGGGTTTTCTTAATTTTTTTCCTATTGGGGACACTCTCAAGTCTTTTTTAAAATCAAACTTAAAAGGGACGGCCTGTAATCCGGATTTCGACCATATTCGTATCGAATGGCTACTTCCTAAAGTTATCGTTTCAGATCTAGTCCTTCCAGCTTCTTGTCTTGGTCAGACTGGTAACCCCCTTACCTTTAGGTTCGTGAATATTAATTTCAATTTTATTAATTTTTCTCCTCTGGGTCTTCCTTTCAGAATTGATACTGAAATGAACGCTCAACCACTCAGCCTTTATTTTGTTCAGGGCTTTGGAGAGAGAATGCTTCGTCTTAAGGACCAGTCACTGGTTCTGGGTCGACTTGAACCACTGATGGGTGGCAAATTTAAAATTGCTGGCAATTTGACCGTTGATTTAAATTTACTCATGAGCTCTAACAACGTTATTAAAAGTTTGAGCTTCAAGGCCCAATCCAAAGATCTTCAAATTCCTTCTCAAAACCTGCAAGGCTTCACAACTCCTAACATGAAGCTCAATGACCTCTACATTGAGGCCTATTCAGAAAATCCTCCAAGGATTACGGTCGATAAATTGATTGTAGGAGATCCTGAGTCGCCAATGCGCGCAAACTTTAGAGGCACAATTGACCTTCAGCAAGACGCTATTGCCTTCTCACCACTCAATCTAACTGGAGAAGTCGCCTTCTCGGAAAATTTTAAACAGTCACTTCCTCTGGTTGATATGATGTTTCAGTCTTTTACCCAAAAAGACGGCTTTTACCAGATTCGTTTAGGTGGTACATTGGGGGCGCCAAAACCTTCAGCACCATAGGAAAAGCATGTTATCTGAGGCCATTCGCACCGCTTTAAAAAAATCATCACACAATCCAGGTCTTTTAGAAGTAATGGAGTATGCAGTATTTCCCGCTGGAAAATTATTTCGTCCTCGCTTAGTAGAAGCTCTTGCCTTGGATCTAAATAAAGAACTTACATCAAATCATTTACACCTGGCCTCCGCCATAGAACTTCATCATGCTTATACCTTAGTCCATGATGATTTACCTGCAATGGACAATGATCTGATCAGACGTGGAAAGGCATCTACCCATGCACATTTTGGCGAGTGGAAGGCCATCCTCGCAGGAGACGCACTTCTCATCGCCTCCTTTAATGAATTATTAAATATAGACCATAAAAACCATCGTGAAATTCATAAGCTCATGACCTGGACAACTGGAGCAAAGGGCCTTATCGAAGGTCAATTCCGGGACTTACTGGCCGATGGGAATTTAAACTTTCAAGAAGTCGTTAGAATTCATGAATTAAAAACAGGAAGATTAATTCAACTGGCAACTCTGGGAACATACCTACTTACCAAAAATCAGACTTTTCAGGACAAAATGGATTTTTTGCGTTTAGGGCGTGAGATAGGCGTGAGTTTTCAACTCTTGGATGATCTCTCGGAACTCTCATCAAGGGACGTTTCTCCTCATGAAAAGGCTATTAATCCTTTTATTTCAAATATTGAACACGCACTAAGAGAACTACGTCACTCTCATTTAAAATTAACCGCCATACTCTTCAAGCATCGCCTTGATCATGCTGAAAGAATGCTTCAGGATTATTTCAAGAAGACCCAAGATCACTTAATTGAAGAATTTTCGACGATTGAAAATAATATTGGAAAAGATACAGAAGCTTTAAAAAACTGGGTTACCAATTTCGTTTAAATTTTATATCTCGAATCATTTGAAGTGTATTTAATATAAATGGTCTTGAATCCAGAACGTGCTTTAAATCTGCATGAGAAGAAGTTGCATCTGGCACTTCCACTGCTGAAATATCCACCTTACCAGAAGCCATTTGTTTTTTAGCATCAGGTATAGAAAGCTTATCTTCGAACAATAATTTTTTAATTTTTAAAATGGCCTCGACATCAGATCTTGAGTAGATCTTCTGGCCGCCTTCAGAGGAAACAGGATCGATTTCAGGGAACTCGGTTTCCCAAAATCTAATAACATAAGGCTTCACCCCAGTAATTGGGGTGAGCTCTTGAAATTTAAAGTTAGACTTATTCGGAATCATGAGAAAAGCGTATCAACTGAATGACTATTCGTCATTATCGTCGTCATCGCCGTCATCATACACAGTATCATCCTCATTATTTAAGAATGAACTTAGCGCACGTGGCTTAGCTTCTTTAATAGGAAGAGCTACATTTTCCTTACCGCTCTCATCCAATCGATGAGCATAGCGTTCAGTAATGTCCTCTTTCAGAATTTGCGAAGGTTTGAAAGTTAGTACACGACGTGCACTAATATTCATTGCTGTCCCAGTCTGAGGATTACGACCTACTCGAGTAGCTTTGTCGCGAATGCTGAAATTTCCGAATCCAGAAATTTTAACCTTCTCGCCTTTTGCTAACGTGTCTTTAATTACCTTAAAGACAAGATCCACTAATTCCGCTGCTTCTTTTTTAGAGAAGCCTGCTTCCTTGTAGATACGCTCTACTATATCTGCCTTAGTCATGCTCATTGAAAGTCTCCCATGAAGTTTCAAAAGCTTATCGCCAAAAATTTCAAATTATTAATAGGTTAGCAGTAAAAGGGATTAGTTCAAATAAAAAAAAAGCCCCAACCGCAGAGATTTTCAGCAGTTGGGGCTTTTTAAGCAGATTTTATTTACTTAGTAGCTTCGTAGATAGCTTTAAAGGCGTTGAAATCGCGAACCGCAAGCTCAGCAAGCATTTTGCGGTTAATTGTAATATCTTTCTTCTTAAGACCAGAAATGAACTGGCTGTAAGAAGTGCCAAGCATACGAGCCCCAGCATTGATACGGACGATCCAAAGTTTACGAACATCTCTCTTGAGAAGACGACGGCCAATGAAAGCGTAGTGAAGCGCGCGACGAACAGTCTCAGAAGCGTGCTTGTACTTCGTTCTACGGTCGAAGTGGTAACCTTTAGCTAGTTTAAGAACTTTGTTTCTTCTCTGGCGGGCCTTAAAACCCCGTTTTACACGTGACATACTTTCTCCTCTTCATTCATAGGGGGGAACAAATCCGCTTTACCCTAATTCACTACTCTCGATGGTTATTAAAAATTCCGATTACACTAAGTAAGGGATACACATAGCAGCGTTATGGTAATCACCAGGATTTACATATCCAGGAGTACCTTTATCTTTCTTAGCTTTCTTCGACTTATTTACTAATAAGTGACGAAGGTGGGCCTTCTTATACTTAATCTTGCCAGTAGCAGTTACTTTAAAACGCTTGGCAGCCGCGCGTTTTGTCTTCATTTTAGCCATATAAATCGCTCCAAAAAATTAAAAAAATGCACCCTTAAAAGAGTGCATGAAGTTATCACGGGATAACTATAAGATAAAGTGTTTTTGTACTATTTTTTCTTGCCTGGGGCCACCATAGCAATTACTCGGTTACCCATCATTTTTGACGGGGCCTCAATCACGGCACCTTTTTCAAGAACCTGTTTAACAATTTCGTCGAACTTGGCCAGGCCGATTTCTTTATGGGCCATTTCACGTCCGCGAAATTGCATCAGAAGTTTAACCTTATCACCATGATCAAGAAATTTTTCAATATGATTGAGCTTCACTTCCATATCGTGTTTTTCGATATTTGGGCGAAATTTAATCTCTTTAACTTCGATCACCACTTGCTTTTTCTTAGCTTCAGCTAGTTTCTTCTGGATCTGGTACTTATATTTCCCGTAATCCATCATCTTAACAACCGGTGGAACTGCATTTGGAGAGATTTCGATCAGGTCCAAACCTTCAGAGTCGGCCATGAGACGCGCTTGGGCCAGAGTCACAACTCCATAGGCCTTACCATCGTCTCCAAGAAGACGGATCTCGTGTGCACGAATTCTTTCATTTACACGTGGTTCTTGAACTTTCTCGCTTATAACCCACCTCCATTACAATTTCGGGGTCTAAATTAAATAATCAGAAATTACAACGCTTGGAATAACCTGACAAGCCGTCATTCATGGAAGATTGAATCAACCGTGATCTTGAGCTCAGGATTTAACCTGCGTCTGACACATAAACTAAAAGAATCAGCAAGTGGTCTTGGGCCTTTTTGGGCCTTGAGCCTCGCCTCCTCTGCATTCTCCAGGAGCTCGACTAAAGACTCACCTGAGAGTGTTTCCTGCCAAACTGGGGCCGCTTTCCAGTCTACCAGAGCTAACGGGGCTTCCACATTCTTTCTCGGTCCGATGACTGGTCGGGCCACAAGACACTGACCTCTTCCCTCGAGAACATCCGAAGGATTGGCAGAAAAGAGGAGAAAAGTTGATTCTTCTGCCAGATCAAATCCCAATTGAGGTAAAAGGGAGTCAATTTCACGTCCCTTATCAAACCAGTCATGGCCTAAATTTTCCGATGGCAAACAAAGCCATCTCATATTTCCGAGTAATGAATTCAAGGCAGGGCCTTGTTAAACTTTAGGTTAATCGCGACCTGATCATTCAGATCACGTATAAATTTTTCAATCAATTCATCCAGCTTCACTTGATCTACCACCCGGAAAGAGCGGTCTTCATTTCTTTCAATTACCTTCTGATTTTGATGATAAATCAGAGTATCTTTAATGATCGGAACCGCATAAGACTCAGGATATTTAATTACTCGTCCATGCTCAATTTCAAGCGTGAAGAGTTCTTTTGAAACCTGAATAAAGCGCTCTTGGGTGAAATTTTCGTTCGAAAGGTATTTCACCGCGAGCCCAGAAATATAATAGGCTTCATACAGATAAGAAAGGGCCGTTGAGAAACGCCGAACTTTCGTCGCAATCAGATAAAGATCCTGACTGGAAAGACGCATGCACTCCTCTAACGACTCAACTCTCCTACCGAGTGCATAAGAGATGATATTGAGCGCCTCATGAATCATTTCTTTCATGCTTGGCAGATAGAACTCATATTTAAGTTCTTTTCTTTTGGTCATGAGGAAACGAGTTAATTGCATCCCGTCTTTAATGGAACCATTGAAGACATTAAACCAGGTAGAATTAATAATCCCCGCCACCAGGAAGTGATGAAGGATCATATTTTTATGATATAGAACTTCAGCTCGTCTCTCATCTTTAATGACGTAATAAACCTGATTCAGTTTTTCACGTTTTAAGACTTCAATCTTTTTATTTCCAATAAACATATCCAGCGCCGAGCGGATTGAATCCCGGAAGTTCTCGCAGCTAAGACTAGGAGTCATGGGGATATTCATGGCCCTGCAGTAATCAATCACATCAATGGCCCTTTCCTCAATCTGCTTCCAGGTCAAGGCCCCTGAAGGTTCATCCAGCATGAGAAGAGCAAGAAGTGAACTTGGAGTGATCGGCATTCCGCGCCCCACTGCCTTAAAATTAGCAAAGGCCAGGTTTTGGGTGGCCTCTTTCAGATCACCTTCATAACCATTCATCACAATCGGTTCGCCAAAATGAATATGAATAGTCCCAAGACGTTTATTCACGAGCTTTAAAAGTTTAAATAACTGCGTTCCTTTTTCTGGTACTTTCTTTCCCCCACCAAGTTCGCGGGCATGGGCCTTTTCTTCAGGAATGTGCTCATGGGCCAGAGAAACTGGAATGAACATAAGAGGCTTGGCCTTGATCTGAGCATGGGCCTCCAGTAACATCTGAAAGAGTCCATACTTAGGCTTTAAAAGTTTTCCCGTTCTGGTTCGTCCACCTTCAAAAAAGAATTCCACCACCTGACCTGTTTTTAAAAGATAATAAATATATCCTTCAAAAGTCAGTTTATAGAGTTGATCAGCGGTAAAAGAGCGGCGAATAAAAAAAGCACCGGCCTTACCAAAAAATTGCCCCAGAGGAAAAACATTCAGGTTAATTCCTGCTGCCACTCTGATCGGAACTCCAAATTTTTTGAACATACTATAAGTGAGAGCAACGTAATCGGCATGTGACTGATGGTTAGGCACCAGAATAATGTGATGATCTTCTTTTAATTTTTTAAAATCCATATCCGGAGGAACTTCTAAGTTCACTCCATCATACAGCTTCAAAAAAGTAGCATCGAGCAGAGCTGCTGCAGATTTCACTAAAGTTGGTGAGAACTCACCATGAATCTCTTTGAAGAGTTTTTTTATTTTGAGAGCGTCTTCAGGCTTATTCTGAAGACGCTCAGCAAGTTTGGGATAAGTTAAAACTATATCAAAAGCATTATCTGAAAGCATTGAATCCTAGAGGTTTAGGCCATGAGGTTTAGATTCCATCATACCAGAAGCCGTCATTTCCATGAAGCGGGCATTCTTATTTATATCAGCAATGGTATAGGCATTGACGTAAGTCATACCTGATCGCACTCCTCCAGCAAGTTCATGCACAATGTTTTCCACTGATCCTTTACAGTTTACCCAGCGGGCCTCACCTTCGGCGGCCATCCCTTGTGGAAGCTCTCCCCTCCAAGATACTTGGGCATCTTTAGAGGCCATACCACGGTAACGTTTGCGACCACCTTCAATTTCACCTGGAGTCTCTAAACAACCAGAAAGCATAGAGCCTAACATGACAGTTTGTGCGCCTGCAGCAAAAGCCTTCATGATGTCACCCGAAGTTTTGATACCACCATCAGCAATTACTGGAACATTATATTTACGGGCCTCTAAAACACACATGGCCACGGCCGTTAACTGGGGAACACCACAACCAGTAATGATTCTAGTGGTGCACATGGAGCCTGGGCCAATTCCAATTTTCACAGCGTCGGCCCCATGATCAATTAATCCTTTTACACCTTCAGGCATGGCAGTGTTACCGGCAATCACATCAATGTGTGGGAATTTCTTTTTCACATAATCAAGAGTCTCAAACATCATCACCGAGTCACCGTGAGCAATATCGATGGTAAGAATATCCACACCGGCATCCACCAGCATATCCGCTCTCTTCATACCTTCTTCTTTAACCCCAATGCTGGCAGCAACTGGTAAGCCGAGTGGCTTAATCGCTTCACGCATAAGTTTAACTTGTCTTACTTGTTCTTCAGGAGACATAAAACGGTGAAGAATTCCAAGACCACCAAGCTGGGCCATTTTAATCGCCATCTGAAACTCAGTCACTGTATCCATATTGGCAGATATAATCGGAGTTTTAAGGGTAAAATTTTTAGTAACTTTTGAATCCAGTGCCGGTGAACGACGAGAACTCATCTCTGAATGCCTTGGCATTAAAAGAACATCATCGAACGTTAGACCACGTGATCTTTCTAGAATCTCGTTAGCAGAGAAAATCAATCCCATGAAACTTTCCTTGTGAATGTTTGGTGTCGGCTTATCATGCCAAATCAAGATTGAATTGGAAATATGTTTAAGTTATTGAAAAGAGAGAATCTCTCCCCTCTTTCTTGAAATTTGGATAGATTTCAAGCTTACCTTGCGTATCTCTCAAAGTATCCAGATCATTAGTAATACGGGCAGCTTTTTGACCTTTCATGGGAACAAAGGAACAGGAAAGTCTTGAGAGTTCTTCAAAGTGATCTTCTTTTTTAATCAGGAGCAGAAGTAAATCAATTGACTGTGTTTTGAGAACGAATAAAAGTTTTCCACCAACTTTGATCTGTTCATGGAAGGCCTTAGGTAAATCCGTTGCTCCGGCAGTAAAAATACCGCGATCATAAGGTGCCTCGGGAGGATAACCTGTGGCACCATCACCAGAAATAATCTCCACATTGGCAATTCCCAAAAAGCTCAAATTATCTTTGGTCTCTTGTGCTAAGGAAGGAATAATTTCAACACTCACTACTTTTCCAGCGGGACCTACGATTTCTCCCATGAGTGCCGCATTCCAACCACTACCGGCCCCTAGCTCCAAAACTTTATGACCCGGTTTTAGATCCAGCATATCTATCATCAGCATCACAAATGATGGCTGGGAAATGGTAGAAATATATTTTTCATCCCGATAAATTTCTAAAGGGTAATCACCGTACATCTCGTCCATGGAATAGGAGCGTTTGATGAATAAATGACGAGGAAGTTTTTTGTAAGCTGCCACTACTTGAGGTGAGAGACGGTATTTGTTTAAGGCCAGGTCGAGCAACCTTTCTTGATTTTCCATACCGCTATTTTCTAGCTTTCTTTTATGAAGTCTAGTCGCACGCATACTACTTTCACTGGTGAAAGTAGTATGCGTCATCAATAATTATTCGTACTTAGAGTGAAAGCTTTCAATGGCACCAGCCATCAAAAATGAGTGAGCGCGGATCTTTCTTAAGGCCACAACCATATCTGAGTAAGTAAGGGCCGTAACTGGTAAATAGGCACCTTTAGAAATTCGATCAAGATGTTTCTCTCTCATACTGTCGGCCCATAGCTGAAGTTCGTGTGACTTAGCTTCAATTGCCGGCATATCCAGCGACTGATCATTAGTTAGCCCTTGGCCTACAAGAATAAAGAATTCACCCACTTCATCCAGGAACTGAAAGAATTCCTGACGTGACTCACCTTCAAGTTTCTCATTATGCTTGAAACGTTCACGATAATTAGCAAGTCGTTCAACGTAATCAGCAACTGATTCAAGTTCGTCTGAAATTTTAATTAAAGATTGAATTTGAGCTGACTGTTGGTGTGACATGGGCTTTTCCATCACATAACAAAGGAAAACAGTGATCTCTTTATGGATATTGTCAGTAATTCTTTCGTAATCAATAATTTTGGCCAGCATTTTAGGATCATAAGAATCGGCCATCCAGAAATCACGATTAAGGTTGTACATGCGGCCGACAATCTTCTTCATCTTCTTAAGTTCTGATTCAGCTTGGGCCATAGAAGCCGCTGGCAACATAATCGATGGGTCACCAAGTACCAGAAGATGGGGTACTTCTTTTTCGGCTTTATCTGGAGTGATTTTCGTCACAAAAGCCGCTAATTGATTCACAAAAGGCAGGAAGATTAAAGTGGCAGTGACATTAAATAATGTATGTCCAAGAGCAATATGCTGAGAAACGTAAGGGATACTACCATCAGTGGCCACAAAACGTGGATCAAGTGGGATCAAAGAATCAATCAGTTCAAAATATTGAGGTAAGAAAAATAACATGACGAAGACGCCAAAGAGGTTAAAACAAGCATGGGCACGTGCCGTGCGTTTTGCATTCACTGTGGCACCGATTGAGGCCAGAATCGCTGTAACAGTGGTTCCGATGTTCTCACCCAGAACGAGAGCGATCGCAGTATGATAAGGAATCACACCAGTTGTGGCCAAGGCCATAGTGATTCCGAGCATCGCTGAAGAACTCTGAACGATCATTGTAAGCAAACAACCCATCATGATGGAAGCAATGTAAGCTCCATAATGTTCGCCTGAGAAGTAAGCAATCGAATCCAGGAATGCCTGATTGTCTCTTAAAGGAACGAATGCGGCCGACATGGTTTTAAGACCAATGAAAACTAAACCGACGCCTAATAGAGCGCGACCTAGATGTTGAAATTTATCCGATTTTGAAAAGAGTGCCGGAATAAATCCCAAACCTACCAGAAGCAGTCCGTATTTATCGACATGAATGGAGATGATCCAACCCGTAATTGTCGTACCGATGTTTGCACCGAAAATAACCCCAATGGCCTGAGTCAGATTCATGAGTCCGGCATTCACAAATCCAACCGTCATTACAGTGGTGACTGATGAAGATTGAACAATAGTCGTAACCAACAGACCTACGCCCACTGCCATAAAACGGTTTGAGGTGATGGAGTTAATGATTTTTCGAATCACATCTCCAGCAACGGCCTGTAATCCATCGGACATGAACTTCATTCCGAAGAAAAAGATCCCAAGTCCCCCGAGCAGGGTGTAAATAATGGTGAAAGCTTCCATCTATTCTCCTTAAAACTTCTCTAGTCCATCAATGTCGCAAAACCGATCGGTATGATGATGTAGAGAATCGTATCGCGTACTAAGTAAAACAAAAAAAAGTAAACAAAAGCTTTCGGTCCCTTAAGAAATAATTTTTCTAATCCCAGGTATTGCGATTTCTTAGACATGGCGACCATGAACTTGGTTTTGCCATAATGTTTAAAGAAAAAGCTAATGGCCCCATCAACCTTACGGTCAAAGGCCAGAAACCGGGTTTTAATCCAGGCCGACATATTCACATTCCAATAATTTGTACATTATCAAAGATGAAATAATGTTTTTGTGAAGAAAGTGTCAAGAAATGAACGAGCTAAAGTTTTTTTATTTGTGACAATTGTCATAATAATTTCTTGAAATTTATGACATTTCTATGACACTTTTACGAATTCCCTACCTTAAAGTTACCTTATGTTAACGAGCCTGAAATTATGGAATTTTAGCTCTGGCACTCTTCAAGATGAAGAGCTCACAAGCAACGCTTTTGTTCTTAGAACATGCCAGCGTACACTTGTGCTTGCCTATGATCTAAATCCTTTTCACCATGAAACGCTTCCAAAGAATGAACTGGTTACAGGTCAGGATGCTTATTTATTCCTGCTCGAAACCATTTGTGGCCTAAAAAGTAAGTTGATCGGAGAAAATGAAATTGTTGGCCAGTTCAAAGAAGCCTACAAAATTTATGCTGCATCGACTTTGAAAGATACCAAGCTTCTATTAATTCTGGAAAAGCTCTTTAAAGATGCCAAAGATATCAGAACTCAGTACCTCATTGGCATCTCTCAAAAGACTTATGCCTCTCTCACTCGACGTCACCTAATTCAAAAAGCTAAGGCCGAGCATATTGTTGTGGTTGGTTCCGGGGCGTTGGCAGAAGATTTAATTAATCAGTTTAAGAAAAAGGCGCAAGTATCAATTTGTGCCCGAAATACACATAAAGTCGCTGAGCTGGCCAAGATCCATGATCTAAATGTCATCCCTTGGGAAGAGCGTAGCTCTTTAACCAATCAGCCTTTTATTGCCAATACAATCGGTACTGATAGCATTCTATTTGATGAAGCTTTCTTTGAGGTCTGGAGAAAACAGGAGCAACATCTCTTTGTTGATCTGGGCTCTCCATCGGCCATCAAGACGTCCCTTTCCCTTTTGGAAGGTGTTGTGCGTCTAGAAGACATCTTCAATGAAGGCGCTATCGTTGAAGGCCAAAAACAAGAGCAAATAGCACTCGCGAAGGCCGCCATGGTGAGTCTGACGATAAAACGCAGAGAACTATTTGATCAAAAATTCAAACGAACACCAGAGCTAATTTCTCCTCAAATCACGCCAGACGTGAGATACATCTAGGTATTATGACCACATACAAAATCGGAACTCGAGGGTCACTGCTTGCTGTGACTCAGTCCACTCTTATTAAAAACGAATGCGAACGAATTTCAGGTGAAAAATTTGAACTCGTTCTCATTAAAACCCAAGGTGATGAAATCACCAACAAACCCTTATGGCAGCTGGAAGGAAAAGACTTCTTCACCAAAGAATTAGATGAAGCTCTTCTTCGTGGTGACGTAGATTTTGTGATTCACTCTTATAAGGATCTGGGTTCAATCAGACCGGAAGGAATAAAACTTGCAGCGGTGACAGAAAGAAGATTTGCTCACGACATTCTGATCACTGCTCAGAGTACAATCGATAAACTAAAGAACTGGTCAGGCGATTTTATTGTCGGAACATCATCTCCTCGCAGGATAGTGAATTTATCCCGTTCTTTAAGTGAATTCATTCCAGGTTCGCCAAATATTCGTTGTGAAACACTTCGCGGGAATGTGAATTCGCGAATCAGAAAATTAAAAGAAGGCCAGTATCATGCCATCACTCTTGCCCTGGCAGGAATTGAACGCCTGGCCCATACTGAAAAATCCGCTGCAGAGCTAACTGAACTTCTGGAAGGTATGAATTATTTCGTCCTCCCTCAAAGTGTATTTCCTTCGGCAGCCTCTCAAGGGGCCCTGGGTATTGAGATGCAGGAAAGCCGCCAGGATAATGGAAAACTATTCAGCATACTTTCTCAACTGGCCCATCCTAGAACCGTTGAAGAAGTGTATCGGGAAAGAAAGGCGTTCAAAGAATTCGGAGGTGGCTGTCACCTGGCCGTTGGTATTCATGTTAAAAAGATTGGAGACGATTTTCTTCATGTTCATGCCGGCGAAGTCGATGGAAGAAGAATTGATGCACGTTGGATGGAAAACTCAAAACTTCCAAAGATTAGCGGAAAACTTTTTGTCGGTCTTCCTGGTGGATCTGAACCAGATATAATTTATGATGAATTTTTAACCAAAGTTCCTGAGACTAAAAATCTGACTCTGGAAAAGAAACATCTTTTCGTCACTTCCCGTTATTGTATTGATACTCTAAAAGCTTCAACTCCTCCTCAAGGTCTTTGGGCCGCGGGGACAAGATCGGCCAAGATGCTGGTCCAGTCAGGCTTCTGGGTTAACGGAACTTCCGATAGTTTAGGAACAGAAGACCTTAAGGCCCTTAAAACCTCTAAGGCCTTAAAAATAATTCATCCACAATTAGACCAAGAATGGAATGTGCTCACTCATCACATGGGCACTTCTGATCTGGGAACAGTTGTTGGTTGTTATGAACGAGTGGAAAATAAAGTCAGTGATAATTACCTTCAAAAGTTAAAGCAAGTGGGTGCCTGCTATTGGACTAGTTATCCTCAATACCAGGCCTTCATGCTTAAGTTTCCTGAACTTCACCACGCCCATCACTTTTGTGGTCTGGGCAAGACCTGGCAAGAATTCCAAGCGGCAGGAGTGAAAGTTCACACAGTCTCATCTATGGAAGAATTTTATCAGTTAAGGAATTAATATGAATAACAAAGAACTTTTCGAAAAATCACTCAAATATGTTCCGGGTGGAGTTCATTCGCCAGTCAGGAGCTTTAAAGGTCTTCATACCACTCCCCGTTTTGTGAATCGTGGTAAGGGAGCTTTCATTTGGGATGAAGAAGGAAAAGATTATATTGATTTCTGCATGAGCTTTGGTCCTTTGATTCATGGACACCAGGATCCGGAGATTAAAGAGGCCATCATCAAGGCCCTGGATCATGGCTGGACTTTTGGTGCCTGCGAGAAATATTCATTAGAGCTGGCAGAATACATCGTTAATAAAATTTCTTTCATTGAACAAATTCGATTCGTGAATTCCGGCACTGAAGCTGTCATGACAGCGGTTCGCCTCGCTCGTGGCATAACTGGTCGTTCAAAAATTATCAAGTTCAATGGCTGCTACCATGGTCATTTGGATGCCATGTTAATTAAGGCCGGTTCAGGTCTTGCCGGTACAGCGGAAGCTTCTTCTAAAGGAGTGACTGAAAAACAGGCCGGAGACACTCTCATTTGTGAACTCGGCGATCTGGCAGAAGTCACAAAAGTTTTTGATGATCATAAAGATCAAATCGCCGCTATCTTTATTGAGCCACTTCCGGCCAATAATGGTCTATTAGTTCAGTCTCAGGAATTCCTTCAGGGACTACGGGATCTATGCACTAAGCATAATGCCCTTTTGGTTTTTGATGAAGTTATCTCTGGATTTAGAATCGGCTTTGGCGGCATGGCCGAAAAAGTCGGGATCCATCCTGACCTTGTGACATATGGGAAAATTATCGGTGGGGGTATGCCGGTAGGTGCTGTTGCTGGTCCTCGCAAGTTCATGGAGTTCCTCGCCCCTATTGGCCCGGTTTATCAGGCCGGAACTCTTTCTGGTAATCCTGTTGCTATGGCCGCAGGTCTGGTGAATCTGAAAAAACTCACTTCTGCGGCCTATGAGAAGCTGGAGAAAAATACCCAGGCAGTTGTCACTATTATGAAGGACTGGATGGATAAGAATGGATTTGAAGATTATCAAACCATTCAGTATGGATCACTTTTCTATCCTATCTCAAGTCATGATAAGTTAACAAAAATCAGTGACCTGCCTCAGAATATGAATGAGCGCTTTTATAAGTTGTTTGAAATTTTCTTAAATAAGGGAGTCTATCTCGCTCCCAACGCGTATGAGGTCGGATTCTGCAGCCTTGCTCATGAGGAAAGCGTGCAGGAAGAATTAAAACGCAGGTTATGGAAGTAAATAAACCTCGCCGATGGTTCTATATTCTTACCCTCTTGTGGGTCTTCATGCTTCTGGGACTCGGAAGTTGGTGGTTGTATTTAGTTTTTAAACTGCATACGACCTTAAGCAATTTGAATATTCCGGAATTAGAACCACAGGGAAGCTTTCTTAACATGATGAAATGGGAAGGCAGCTTTTTCTTTCTATTCCTGGTTTTATTGGGTGGTTCTCTTCTCATTTTGTATATGCGTGATATGAAAAAGTCCAAGGCCATGCAGGCCTTCTTCTCGTCTCTATCACATGAGCTTAAAACTCCTCTGGCGAGTATGCGGCTCCAGGCCGAAGTCATTAAAGATTTAATAGAAGATGAGACTCATTCTCATGACCAACTTTCAAATTTAACTAAACGTCTGATTGAAGACACTCATAAACTAGAATCTGAATTAGAGAAAAGTCTTCAGCTTTCGCGCATCGAGCAGAACGCTCCCCTCACCCTAGTACCCGTCAGTCTGGAAAGATTTCTCAAGCGTCAGGAACAAAAAATTTTATCCCCTTTTAAAATTGAATTTAAAATTGAAAAAGATGCACAAGAAGTGATGGCGGATGAACTTGCTTTAAATATCATTTTCAGGAATCTATTTGAAAATACGATGAGACATCACAAAGATGCCAAGACCGTTATAATTCATGCCAAACGTTCCGGCCCTTTTGTTGAAATTCTTTATGATGATCATGGACAGAGATTTGCAGGAGATTTATCCCACTTAGGCGAACTCTTTTATAAGTTTGATTCAACGAAAGGCAGCGGCATCGGACTTTATCTCATTAAAAATCTCATGAAGAAGATGCAAGGGAACTTTCAGATTTTAAATGAGGAACGGCTTCAGTTTCATTTAACCTTTAAAGCACCAATAGGAGATAGTGATGACTAATCTCTCTTTACTCCTGGTGGAAGATGAACCGAATCTTGGGCAAACTTTAAGAGATTATCTTAGAAATAAAAAGTTTATTGTTGAACTTGCAACCTCTTGCGCGGAAGCGCGTTTTCGATTTCAGGAAATGTCACCGGCCGTGGTAATTCTGGATATTGGTTTACCTGATGGTGATGGCATTTCCCTGGCAAAGGAATTTCGCCAAAAAAGAAAAGACTGCGTGCTACTCTTTTGTACAGCTCTTAATGATCCTTCTTTAAGAGTCGAGGGCCTCGAGCTGGGGGCAGAAGACTATATTACCAAGCCCTTTGAACTCAAGGAACTCACCCTTCGTTTAGATCGGATTTTAAAATCACGGCAAATGACATTACTCAATCCAGATGAATATCGTTTTGGTAAATTAATCTTCTGGCCCAAACGATTTGAAATTCAAGATGCCAGTGGTGGCATTACTTCACTTAGTCAAAAAGAGTGCGCCATACTAGAGCTCTTGCTGGAAAAGAAAAACGAAGTGGTCGCCAGGGATGAAATGATTGAATCTATCTGGGGTGAGAATTCGTTTCCCACTAACCGCACTATTGATAACTACATCGTCAAACTTAGAAAATGGGCCGACACCGATTCAGAGAAGGCCCTACAGATCACTTCCGTTCGCGGAATTGGTTATAAATTAGAATGGAAAGGACAATAAATGGACATCTTTGAAAATCGTGGATCAACTCTTCCCGTTTGGTTTATGCGACAAGCTGGACGCTATCATTCTCATTACCAAGGCATTAAAAAAAATTCTGACTTCATGACGATGTGTAAGAATCCCGAACTTGCTTGTGAAGTCACTTTGGGGCCGATTCAAGATTTTGGCTTTAATGCTGCCATTCTCTTTTCTGACCTTCTCTTCCCTCTTGAACAGTTAGGCATGGGCCTTTCTTATCACTCAGGTCCTCCAACACTTGAATGGCATTTGCAAACAACGGCAGACATTAAAAAGCTTAAAGTCACTGTTCCCGGCGAAGAGTTTTATAAATTTCAAGGAGAGGCATGCAAACTCATTCGTGAACGTTTGCCTAAAGATGTAACTCTCCTTGGGTTCGTAGGAGCTCCTTTTACTCTGTACACTTATGCCGTTGAAGGCTCTCATGCAGGGAATCTGGTTTCAGCGAAGCAGGGCCTTTTTGATGGACGCTTCGAAGCCTTCACCAGTATTTTGATGCCCGAACTTTTGAAAGAAATGCTGACTCAGGCAAATAACGGTGCTCAGGCAGTGGCCTTATTTGATACAGCAGCAGGCGAACTATGTGTTGCTGACTACAAGGAGTTTATTGTTCCTAAAATTACAGAACTCTTAAAAGAATTTAAGACCAAATCTCCCAATACCAAAATCATTTACTATTCTAAACACACTCAGGCCGGCTTTATTAAGGCTTTGGATCTGACCCACATTGATGTTATTGGCGTAGACTGGAGATGTGACTTGGTTGAAATCCAAAAGTTACTTCCTCCCCATGTCTTCATTCAGGGGAACCTGGATCCTGCTTGGTTACACTTGCCTTGGGAAATTCTGGAAAAGAAGGCCAAGCATTATTATCAGGATTTGCGGGACCGTGGTCTTGATTTTAAACGATGGACAGCAGGCCTGGGCCATGGGGTTTTGATTCAAACTCCGGAGACAAATGTGCGAAATCTGGTAAAAATGATTCAGTCTCAGATTTGTTAAATATTGTTTCCTTGAATATAGATTATAATAATACAACGCTACGGAGGTACGTATGAATAAAATTCTTTTGGCCCTGTTTGTTTGTGTTTTTTCAATTGGAGCTTTCGCCTGTGGAGGCGGAGACAGTAAAGATAAAGAAGAAGACAAAAAATTTACGACAATGACCAGACCATACTAAAAATGAAGGGCCCTTTTGGGCCCTTCTTTTTTTATGTGCCTAAGAAAAAGTCTTTGGATAGCCCGGCCTTATTCAACTTGGCCATTTTAGAAGGGACTAGACCCGTAAACTTAATATCATCATCTTTGAAAATTCCAATATCCTGCATAAGGATCCTGTCACCTTCCATGTGATTAAGTTCAGTTATTTGATGGACGACTCTTTTTCCGTTTTTGTCCCTGCGGATTTGAATAATAAAATCCACAGCATTTGAGATTTGATAACGAAGTGCTTTTAACGGCAGATCATAGCCAGATAAGAGATAAAGGTTTTCCAGCCGTAAGAGACATTCACCCGGAGAATTAGCATGAATGCTTGTCATAGACCCTTCATGGCCGGTATTCATGGCCTGAAGAAGGTCAAAGACTTCTCCTCCACGACATTCACCTACGATTATCCGGTCAGGTCTCATGCGTAGTGTGTTTTTCAATAGATCACGGACCATCAGACCTTTGAGTTCAGAAACCGGGGGACGCGCCTCAAGTCTCACCACATTCGGAAGATTAAATTGAAGTTCCCGCGTATCTTCAATCGTAATGATTCTTTCTTTTGGAGGAATTTCTTGCAACAGAAGATTAAGAAAGGTGGTCTTTCCTACCCCTGTTCCTCCTGAGACAACAATATTCATCCTTGATTTAACTAATATTTTTAAAAAATGCATCCAGTTCTCTGATAAACCGAAAATACCGGGTGAAGCATCGAATGTCTTAATACTTTTCTGATAGCGTCTGATCGTAATCCCATGACAAGTGCCAGTATAATCTTTATGAATCAGATTAATCCGGCTTCCATCAGGAAGATTTCCATCAAGGATTGGATTGTTTGCATCAAAAGGTTTTCGATTATAACTTGCTATGCCTTGGCAAAAATCATTTATCTCTTCATCACTAAACTTAGCATCAATACGGATCATTTCACTGTCTTTCTCGACATAGACGTTATCATTATTATTGATGATCAATTCCGAGATTCCGGATTTTTTGGCCAGTTCATCAATTAAGTCATTCATTCTATTTTTTGCCATAACCATTCCTATATCTTGTCGTAGAGAAAAATGTCAGGTTCATGTATACTTGCCCCGTAGGCCAAAAGGTTATCGAGCATCGTCTTTCTCAGATCTTCTGGCATTAGTTCATAGAGTTCCTGAAATTTTTTTCCAGCGACCAAAGCATTCATAATCATTTTATCTCCTAATCCATGAAGAAAGTGCATCAGGATCAGAATTAACCAGTCAACTTTCTCGGAACGACCTTGAGAGAGCTTAAGCAAAGGGCCAATTTCTTCCGGAATCTTAATTTCCAGGAATTGATTATTTTCACGATGCTGAATCTGAAAATTGGCCATTTTCAAATAAAAACCCAAAAGGAATAAACGCGAATAACCGTGAACACTGTGATTAACAAACCGCTGCTCAAGCTCCTTAATTTCTTCAACCAATTCCATGCTTGTGGATAATGGATAAGGGCCATGAATTTTTTTATAAATAAAGATACTGCCCATGCGCTCCCGAAAATTGGGCCAGCCCAGGGCCATCATGGTTTTCTCCAGACCTCTACCATCATCAAACTCTTTAAAAACATTCTCAAGAGTCATATAGAGGGCCTGATTCGGCCGAATGATATCAAATACAGGGGATGGGTTTGATACGACAGTCAGATTGGCCTTGAGTAAAGACACATATTCAGACGGAAGGATAACATGGGGTAAGTGAAGCTTCTTCATATTCTCCGACTAAATTAATCCACTCTCTTTCTTTGTGGGCATGCTTTATTTAATCACGAGAGTGGACTTTCACCAAGGTTTTACAAATAATAAGATATGAGTTTACCCATCTACCAGCATATCAATGTGAAAACTGCTTCACTCGAAGATATGAATAATCTTTTGAATCCTGACATGAATCTTAAGCATCCTGTAGTTCTTAACCTTAAGGGCCTTGATATAGATCTTCAGCGAGAGACCATTGGACTGGTAGAAAATTATTTCTTTTCACACAATCTCTCTTTCAAATTTCCTTACCCCATTTATATTTTAAGTGATCATGAGCCAAGTATCGCCAAGGTTCCCCTCATCCGAAATCCGCAAGAGCTGCCAAAATTCTTTTCTCAGCGGGAAACTAAGATGAACGTGAAAGAATCACATCTCGCAAGTCGCAACAAACTCCTCCAGCAAGAAGTTAAAAATAGTGATACTTCAGTTAATCTGCAAGAATTGGATCATTACGGGGATTCACATAAGAAAATTTTTGAACTGGAAGAAGAAAGAAGCTTTTATCGATCCATTTTAAATCGTCTAATCAAGGGAGCTAAAAATGGATAAGAAACGTCTGGTTAAAAGTCTTGAGCCTGAAGATATCAAAGGTTTTGAGGAGTTCATTGAAGGCCAGTCCAATGATTCCACCTTTCTTCCACGCGGAGTTGGTGGTTCATCTAAAAAGAATGAGACCAGTTTTGAACATTTTACTTTTTTGACTAACGATTCTGTAAGACTAACTAAACTTAAGCATCTGTTAAGTGAAAAATTGCCCTTCTCGGCCAAGTTTGATCAAAGTGACAAATTAATTAAAGAGCAAACAGCCGAATTAGAACTGTTAAGAGCAAAGCTTTTTGAAGTTTGTGACAGCAAGGATTCCCCCTATCGAAAATCCTTGCATGAAATTTTTGATTCTTTTTTTGGGCCACCCAAAATTTAGTTATTTGAATAATTCAGAAGAATTGGCCCACCGATGTGGCGAAAATCCTCTTCAGTCATTCCATCAACCTCATAACCATTGAGCTGCTCAAGCATAATCTGATAAAGATACTTATCAAAGCGTGGAATCAGCTCCAGTCCAAATTTTTTAATGAAATGAGAGGTCTTCTCGCGCAAGATCGGATCTTCTTCACCCTTAATGAGATACTCCTCACCGTTTTTCTTAAAGAAAAGGTGGTAGAAGTTTTTTAGTTCCGAAATAGTGACACCCATTTTTCCGGCAGCGGATTCCTGATAGTACCCACCGACAAAATTTATAAAACTGGAAATCATAATCGATTCAAAATCAATGTTATCCACTTCATAGTTCAGATAAAACTGATCATTGAGTTTGCCTTCGGCCTTTAATTTTTCAAGACTCACAAAGAATATTTGAATGAAAGGTAGAGCAATGTTGAATGTTTCAGTGGCCTCAATCCATAAATGATAAGACTGCAAATCTCTGATTTCGAGGGGCTTGGAGCTTCCATCAAATTTATATTTAGAAACCTCTTCGTGTGAATTTTCAAGAAAAGCATTCCAGTACATTCCAAGAAAATACCCGAAGTCATCTTTCTCAAATGGAGTTTGCGCCAGGGCCTTTTTAATCTTTCGTTTGTTGATCTCAATAAGGCTATGGCCAGCTTTATAAAGATCCACGAAATCAAAAAGTTCGAAGATAGCGTCTCTCTTACTAGGTTCAAGTGTCTCGCTGATATACTCGAAACCGAGTTCCAGGCATTGTCGGGTTTGATTTCCGACTTTATTCATGGCCAGTGACCCGTGCTTAAGAGCATTGTCTAATGTCATTCTGGCATTTACCAGACGGACAAAATTAAAGTGCAAAAACTGCTGGCGTTTTTCACTACTCACCTGATTTAAGGCATCTTTCAGCCCTTCCATTCCTGACTGATATGGCACAAGCGATGAGGCATGCAGACATTGATTTTGAGACAAGGCATCGAGGTCTCCAGTCTGTCCCTTTTTCGTCTTGATAAAGTCGTTTAGCTGGGACTCTTTTAAAAAAGGACTATTGTACTCGAGGGCGTCGTAGTAATCCACAAAACCAAAATCCCGCAAGCGCTCTTTCTTCTGATGATAAACTTCTTCCTCCATTATCTGGTAAGAATCCACCACCATTTTAAACAAAAAGGCATAAGCGTATTCAACTCCGATATCAGCATAGAGTCGACGAATCATTTCTTTTAATTCCTGAACCATCGTAAAATCTTCAGGATATTCAATTAAAAGCTGGTTATCTTCCGTTAAGAAATAGTTGTTTCCTTCGGGATACATTGGATCTTCAGCATCAAAAGTCTGCACGGTGAATTGATTTTTAATGGTTAGAAGAAAGTCTTCACTCTTCACATACTCCAAAATCACATTTTCATCAGGACACTTGGAATAAATTTCCAGCCAATGAAAAGCCGAATCTGGATCAAGGATGTCTTTTTGCCACAGATCAATATCTCTTAAGGCCTGTCTTTGCTCAGGTGAAAGCTTAGGGAGAATCATTGCAATCTGATCACTGGCGGTTGTCTGAAGGGAGACATAAAGTGGTTGAATCGGGATCATGGATAAATCCATTCCAGAATCTACAAGTTTTTCAATATCCTCAAACTTCTTATAGGCCTGGGATTCATATAATAGCTGGCTTAATAGATCTTTTTTGACCTCAGGTTCATTCATAATAATTTCCTAGTGTTGAATCTTATCTATTTACCCTATGACAGGCCTTCTGGCCACGCATACACTGCGCAGCAAATGCTGGATAAAGGGGAAAAATCCCGTTAAAATCTTTTTATGAAACCTACACCGATCACTTTTGATAAAGTTCCCACCCTTTTTGAACTTAAGTCGGCCTATCCCGGGCTTAGGGCCCTTTTTTTTGATATGGATGGAACTCTATTCAACACGGAGTCTTATCACGCAGATGCATTGCTGCTGATTGCGGCCAGATACAACATCAGGCCGCCACATTCGGCCGAAACGGTTCATGAACTCATGATGGGCAAGGCCGATCATCTGGTTTTTGATATCATTAAAGATTGGGAAGGAGTTCCCAGGCATTGGACAGTTAAAGATTTTGTCGATGAGAAAAATTCCAATCTGATTGAGATCCTAAGAAAGGTCGAGGCTTCAGAATATTTCCCAAAAGAAACATTGAAACTACTTCAAGCAGCTGAGTCCGAAGGACTTTATTTAGCACTTGTAACATCCAGTGAAAAAATTATTACTGAAGAGTTACTGCGAATCAGTGGCCTCGCCAAGATGTTCCAGCTTATTTTAACCAGAGATGACTGCCCGGCCCACAAGCCTGATCCCTGGCCATATCTTAAGGCCATGGATGTATCAGGTTTGGATAAAACAGAAATTATTATTTTTGAAGATTCCCATGTGGGACTCACTGCGGCCTTGTCTTCCGGAGCTCATGTCATCAAGGTGGGCTGGTTCCCTGGCAATTGAGGATCGTTTAGGGTTTTAGAATAATGATTTGCCACTGGCGGCCTGTGGCCTCGTTATTCGCAAGTTGAATGAGTTCCGGTGCTGGGGTAAATGAAGCATCTATTTCATTTGAGACGTAAAACTTATCTCCTAGAACAGAAATAATATTCCACAGTCCGTGATGTTCCTGCATATCAATCATGTACTTTAAAAACATCAAAGGCACCGGACCTTCTTTGGTTCCTAGTTTATCGTAACTCATCATCTCAACCAGAGCTTCCCGGGTCATGAAAGTTTTGAGTCGCTCTGACAAAGTGTTAATCATGTTCAAGCTAAAGACATAATCATATTTCAGCTTCAGCATATCCACTTCTACCCGGTCAAGATTATCAGTCTGACGTAATTCAGCGGCCTGAAGAAAAGCACTCTTAACCGGCCTCGTGATCTCTTTGGCCGGTTCTTTCTTGGGAGCTTCAGCAATTATAACTGGAACAGGTTCCTTAACAGAAATTTTAACAACTTTGGGTTTTGAAGGTTCCTTAGTTACAATCTTAGGTTCTTCTACTGCCTTTTCAATTTTAATTGGCTGCTCTTTTACATAAAGATTAGAAAGGCCCTTTTCTTCAAATTCTTTGCCTGAACCAAAAAAGAAAACTCGTCCTTGTAAAAAACGTTCCTGATATTTTTGGCGAAGATAGGTTTGAAGTGAAGGAAACAATTGTCCCAGGACATCGTAACGAACTTCTTTATGAGACATAACCTCAGAAAAACGACGGAGGCATCCCATCGCTTCACCTTTTTTATTATAGGTGTTGATGATATTTGAAAGACCAAGCAGATAGTAAGCATCCCGATTCATAGAAAGCCCATAGATCTCATCCATTTCAGAACAAATGAGATTCATGATCTTCTGGTCATTCTCACAAACTTGCTTGAAGTTTTGAGGAATGGACTCTTCACTGCATCTGCCTCGGCATTGAGTCTGGAGACGATAATGTGAGTACCATTTAAAATTACTGGTTGAGTATTCTTTCCACCAGTCAGCTTTTTTATACTGATTAGGCAGAGCTTCATCATAGCGGGGTGAATATTGCTCGAGCCGGCCTACGAATTTTTTCATCTCAGAAGATTTTGGACGACAGGACTTAACCCATTGGTTGAAGTCAAACTTACAGCCATTTTTCAAACCTAAATGATCTGACATCAGTTTAAGATGCCACTGACCTTCCAGTAGATAGCTTAAGGTAATCAACCGATAGGAAAAACGAATATCATCAAAATGTTCACTTAAAAGCTCATTGGAACAGATCATTCCTCCGTTTAATTCTGAACGCAGAAAGAAAGAGTAATCGCTTTCTTTCTGAAAGAGGTAGGGTTGAAAGAAATTCTGAAAGAAGATTTCATCCTCGAACGATATTTTACCCTGATAAATATCCTGAAAAACTAACGGCTGGTAGCGCTCGGAGTAAGAATCCAGCTTTTTTTCACCCAAATAGCCCTCGAGGTGAATTCTATCCACCTTGGCGTAAACACCAAAACTAATGAGGAAGATTAAGAGTTGAACCAAAATAATGTTAACCATGGAATATATGTAATTATAATGAGCGCAAATAGCATGAGAATCAAGTAAGGAATGCTGACCTTATACAATTCAATGACTGGTTTGTTGAAACGAAAGGAACTTATAAACAAATTTATCCCTACTGGGGGAGTTATATAGCCGATTTCAAGGTTAGTCAGGAACACAATCGCTAAATGCAAAGGATTCACTCCAAATTGCTCAGCAATTGGTAAAATCAGAGGAACCACCACGATGATGGCGCTAAAAATGTCCATCAAACAACCCACAATTAACAAAAAGACATTGAGTACTAATAAGAAGAGATATTTATCAGTGATAAAACTTCTCATGTGTTCGAGGATTTTCATCGGGATTTCTTCATCCACCAAATAATTGGTTAATCCCATGGCACAACAAAGGATAAGCAAGATGGCCCCTACCAGAGTCAAAGAATCGGTAATGACTTTTGGTATGTCCTTAGTCAGGGATAGATCCTTGGTAAAAAAGCAGTTCATGACCAGAACATAAAAAGCCGAAAGAGCCGCAGCTTCAGTGGCAGTCACATAGCCTCCGTAGATGCCCCCTAGAACAAATACCGGCAATGGTACTTCAAAGCGGGCCTCCCAAGTGGCACCTTTCAATTCCCGCCAGGAAAATTGATGACGCGTTTGTTTGATCCCTTTTGATTTGAACATTGCATAGAGACCCAAAATACTTATCAGGATAAGGCCAGGAATCAGGCCGGCCAAAAAAAGTTGGTCAATATCAACTCTGGCTATAATGCCGTAGAGGATGATGGGAAGACTCGGTGGAAAGAGCAATCCCAAAGAACCGCAAGTCGTGACAAGACCTAGAGAGAATTTTTCTGTATATCCCTCTTGAAGTAAAATGGGATATAGCAAACCGCCTAAAGCAATAATCGTGACACCAGAAGCACCTGTGAAAGCGGTAAAAAATGCGCAAATAAATAAACACACTATTGCCACTCCACCTGGCATCCAGCCTAGTAGGGCCTGGGACAATCTCAGTAGCCTGACAGGAGCCTTGGATTCTGCCAGCACATAACCGGCAAAAGTAAAAAGTGGAA
The DNA here is from genome assembly GCA_002381945.1 of Bacteriovoracaceae bacterium UBA4096. Taxonomy (GTDB): domain Bacteria; phylum Bdellovibrionota; class Bacteriovoracia; order Bacteriovoracales; family Bacteriovoracaceae; genus Peredibacter. The sequence goes on along the minus strand of DFXY01000059.1, from coordinate 16,274 downwards.
TGGTTAATATGGTGGGAGCAGAGGCCAGCCGGTAAATCTCAACTGCCACGGCAGATAATTCAATCCCGCTAAAATAAAAGGCCGTTAATGCCAGTGCTGACATTACAGCAAAAATGGGAGTTCCCATGAGAGCAAACAACAGTATTGTACTATAAGCTATGATGCTCACGCTTCTCCCCTGTCATAAGTCCCTTAAGCAATTGATTAAAAAAGCGCAGGCATATAAGTCCCATTCCAAAAGGGATAATACCGACGAGATAAGCACTGTGAATCTTTAAAAATGCAGGAGCTCCGAACTCTTTTTCAACCAGAAAAAAATCAAAGGATGTTTTCATCAAGACCAGTGTGGTTATAAAACAAAACATTAATATTATATTTCGATGAAACCATTGCAAACACTTTGATGATGAGGATTCTACCAATTTTGTCAGTAGATCCACCTTTATATGCACACCCTTACTGGTTGCTAGTGAACCACCCAAAAATGCCGACAAAAAGACCAGATGCCTGACCAAGGGTTCAAGCCACAAGGGACTCAAACCAATCCATCGTAAGCAGATGCCAAGGACAGCAAGACTTAAGATGACAAATAAACAAAGAATAAGGCCCCAGCGGGAAAAGCGCTCAAGCATGTCATCAAAAACCTGAATAACTTTTTGCATTACTTAGTCTCTTTATCTAAGGTCTGAATGATTTTTGAGGAGATCTGCTTGTCTTTTAATTTAGCAATAACCTTACTTCGAACTGAAGCCGCTTCCTTATAATCGGCATCAGGAAAAGAAATAAATTCAATTCCAGATTTTTTTAATTGTTCTCGTGCCACCTGACTTTCTACAATCGATTTATCATTGGCCTCTTTGATATATTTTTGGGATAGCTCAAGTATTTTATTCTGATATTCCGGTTTAATTTGTGACCAGACTTTATTTGATACTAATAAGGCGCCAATTGAATAGGCAGTAGGAAAATCAACAAGGTATTTTATTTTCGTGTGCCACTGCAGGGCGAGAATTGCTAAGGGTGGAGCGTAAGCTGCATCGATAATACCGGTTGATAATGACGAGAGCACATCAGGCAAGGCCAATGGGACAGAAACTAATTGCAATGATTCAAGAAGAGCATTTACCAAAGGATCCCCTTCCCATGACCAGATTTTAACACCCTTGAGTTCCTTTAAAGTAGTTACCTTCTTAGTCGAGACGACATAGACCTGCCCGACTTCAAAGAACCCCAGATTCACAAATCCTTTAGACTTTAATCCCTGGTTAAACTCAGGAGTTAATTTAGTTAATGTCTCCGAAGCCTTCTTTTGATTTTCATAAAAAGTGAAAGGTATTTCCATGGCCCGGACATCTCCATAAATATCTCCCAGAATTTTTCCGGTAAAGATACCTCCATGAAACTGCCCGATTCTAACTTTTCTCAAGACATCAGGCTCATCTCCTGCCACTCCTCCGTAGTACACCTTAAACTTAACCTCACCCTTCGTGACAGTATCAATTTCCCGTGAAAGTTTTTTTAAACTATTTCCCCATGTGGTTCCTTCAGGAACTAAAACGGCTAACTTCACTTGTTGAGCTGCATAGACACTGGATGAGATTAAAAGACCCAGGGTGAGAAGAAGTTTTTTCATATAAACCTTTTAAAATATTTCATTCTTAAGTTTGTTCATAATAAGGAAACGTTTTCTAGCTATGGAATTATAGAGATTGAGCTCCGGGATGTCTTTATACGTCGAACGGTTTTCCAAAGCATCCCGATTCAAGTCTTCCCATTTTGCGAATTCCTCATTCAGTAGCACCGCTTCTCTTTGAAACTCTTCCTCTCTAAAACCGGGCACCAGACGATATTGCATATAACTTACACGAATCAGAAGATTCCTGGGATGCTTCCTAATGGCCTCAAGATAAAGCTTCTCCCCTTTTTCAGGATTTCCACCCAACATTTTAGGACGGGAGGATTCATACTGTGCATAAAAGATGTCGCAAACGTTTTGGTCTATATCTGGTTTTTTGTCACAAACGAAATCGAACAGAATTTTGACTTTCGGCACCTGAGAAACTAAGGCCACATTATCCTTTTGGAGGTTAATCAGACTTCCCCATGACTGGGCAGTATAAAGTAAGGCCATAAAATCATCTTCATCCAGGCCTTTTAACTTTTTTTTGAGTTTGTTTTCGTTATTTGAAAGAAGATCTTCTCTTTTAATGCCTTTCTCATGAAGGTAATACAGACCATAATCCAAAGACCGCGTATAATAGACGATGGCCTCTTTCTTCCAGCGTGATTCCTCAATACCTTTGATTTCATCTTCTAAATAAAGTGTTTCAGGTATGGCAAAGGCGTAACCGGAAAACCCCTTAATCAGTACACCCAAAAGTTCTAAATTTCCCTGATCCTGCTGCCATAAAAGTTCCATCAATTTCAGATTTCCAGGAGATGAATCCCGAAAGAACTCCCAATGGTCTTCCTTTAAAAGATCCTGGGACGATTTCACAAATACCGGATTGGTCGACCTCATCGCCCATTTTTGGAAAGTTCCACAACCGTACATGCTCAGAATTAAGGGTATGAGGTACCAGTTCATTTTTGCCTAACCTATGAAAATTACATTTTAAATAGTTTAAGCGACTGGGATATTTTGCGACAACTTCCCAAAAATCGGTAAAATTTCCCGGTCTTTCCCAAGTTTCAAGCTTGAGTGGTATAATAAGAGCGTAGTTCGACATTTTTGAAGGTGAATCTCAAGAATTTTTGCGAATGACCGACAAGATGAATCGATTACATAGCTTCAACAGGAGTTGCGTATTGGATAGTGATCATCGAGATCCTGAAAACGCTTAACCCCCCGTCACTAGACAGCCGAGGGTTTAAGCATAAAACTAAACTGCTTTAAACCCGAGGTTTGTATGAAAACGAAAGAAAATGTTCTTCCCCAATTTCTTAACTTAGAAAAACTAAACGCTAATCCTAAAAGTAAGCCGAAAAGCCTGCGACCTATGCGTTCAATGGTAGCAGTCAGAAGCTTGAAGCCCAAGACTGGTGTAGCGACAATGGTTTTAAAAAGTGAAGAGATGGTTGAAAGGGCCTAAAAGTCTTTTTCAATATCTGCTTTAAGCTTCTTCTGAATTTCAGTTAGTTTCTCTAACTGCTTCTGGTGTATGAATCCCAGATACTTTTTCTTGATATCAAAAATTGTCATGGTGGCATTCAAATAATGCTTTTTAAGTTCTCTCATACATAACTGCTTTTGCTCCTTTGGTAAGGCCTTACCTTCAGCATCAGTCGCTTCACCAGAACAAAAAAGCTTTTCTTCTTCCATGCTATTTTCAATAGATTTGACGGATTGATTAAAGGCTTCCTCATAGGCCGGATCCTCTTTCATCTCCAGGCCTTTGAGTTTCTCTACCAGAGCAGGTATTTTACTCTCTCGGGGTTTATCAGAATCAAAATCAAACAGATCTGCCTTCGCTTCAAAAACAAACAAACAACCTAAAATCAAAACAAATTTAACCATAGGGCCTCTTGAGGAAATTTCTTTTTTAAAAAAGCTTCGCATTCAGTTACAAAGCGGCTTAAAGGAAAACCAACAACATTGGCATAATCACCCTCAACTTTTGAAATGAAAGTTAAAGATGGTCCCTGAATACCATAGGCACCGGCCTTATCCAAAGAATCTCCGGTATCTAAGTATCTTTCCATTAAGGCTTCAGAAATCGCATTAAAAGTGACAAGGGACTCTTCCACGAATGAAAATTCATCCTCTACTCCCTGATGAATGAACTTCACGGCCACGGCCGTAAAGACGGAATGAGTATTTCCGCCTAATTCTTTTAAAAACTCCCTGGCCTCTATCCGGTCACGGGGCTTTCCATAAATCTTATTTTCAAAACAAACAATAGTGTCGCTTGAGACCACAAAATAAGAAGCACCAGGATGTTCACTCTTTAACTTCTCAAAAACCTTTTCACCTTTGATTTTGGCAATTTCCAATGAGAATTTAACCGGATCAGTTTCAGAAGATTCTTCAGGAACGTTTAAAGTCATAATTTCAAAAGGAACCTTCAAGTGACCAATTAATTCTTTTCTGCGAGGTGAAGCTGATGCCAGAATAAATTTTATTTTACCATTTTCCATTTTTTAAAATCCACACATAGTATTGCAGTTCATTCATTTCGCGAACGCGCATTTTTCTACTATCATAGCGGGATTTAAGTCCCAAAAGATAGTGGTTTAAGCTTACCCGATAATGATCTTCGGAAAGATCCCTTTTGACTGTTTCGCCAGCATTTTCCAGTTTTATCAGGAGATTCTCAAGAGAACGCAGATTAGTTGTCTCAATTCTTCTGGTATATTCAACCAGAAAATTGAATCTTTTGCTAAGCTCCTCACCCCACAAACTATAACCATAATTTCTCGCCAGTACTTCAGGTTCAGAGATCACATTCATCATTGGCACAGTAAATTCTTTTACCCAGATCTCTCGTGCGAGTTCCAGGGTTTTAATTCTTTTTGTTAGCAGCTCAGTTACTTGTAATACTCCGGGTGTTTCAATGACTTGAGAAAAACTTCTGCCATTGCTATCCACCTCATACCAGGCCATCTCACTAATCGTGTTTACTGTGGTATCAGTGTAACCTCGTAAATAAAGTGAAAACTCTTCACCTAACTGGAAAGTGCGCTTTTTGAAATACGTATTCCCTCCAGGTACATAGTAATAATCAAAACTCGCTTCGCTTGATACAATCGTAGCATTAGGTGAAACCAGCATGAATTTTGTCGGAATATTCATACGCAGATTGTTTTCTTGCTTAAGCTTATTTAAAGCGGAAATTTGATATTTTATCGCCTGCTCATCGAGGTTCATGACTTCGGAGACCCGTTGAAAATCAGTTTGAACCTCAAATATTTTACGTTCATAAAACTGCTGATTGGCCGATCGAATCATAAGAGGAAGACTGAAGGCATCTGTCTCAGGCGAAAGTTCCAGTGGATAATCTGCTTTGTTCCGTGGATGCCAAAAAACATGTCCTTGATTAAGTCTGGCCTGGACAAAGATCTGACTCTTACCAATATTAAACTCATGGATGGATAAAGAAGTTTCAGGGGAAAGCTTAAGTAAACTCCCATCCATAAAATAAATCCAGGCAACCGAATCTTTTTCCGTTTTAACTTCATCACCTTCAAGAATCCGGGAAAGATATTGAGTATCGGCCTTATTGCTTCCTCGATAGACGGAACAAGTACCTTTGCACTGGATAAACTTTCCCACCAGCTCCTTGTGGTCAGCCTGACGTAAACGAATTTTCCAATCAGGAGTCTTATCTTTAATTTCACGTTCAAGTAGCCAGGTATTGATGCTTAACCAATCAATCGTATCCATGGTCGACCAAGGAATAATTGAAAAGTTCTGGCCTTTATTGGGTGAAACGACATCTTGAACCACATTCTGAGATTTTACCCTAAGGGAGGGTGATTCGTGCAAATCAGGAGCGGTAAAGGCCTGTTCACCAGCAAGTTCCGGCATAATTTCAGTTTCTAGACCCAAAAAATCGTCCACTCCCTCAGTCTGGGCATGACCAGCCAGGGACTGAAAAATTAGACTCATGGCGAAAGCCGACCAAAATAGTTTTTTCATACATTAATTCCTATGACTTTCTCCTCGGAGTCTTTCAGTTGAAAATTTACGATGGAAGCCTTTTCTGCTAGAGTGATGGTTCATTTTACCTCTTTTGAGTTCTGGAGATCCGAATGGAACGCGAAGCTGCCCCACAAACCGAAAATTTCTCTTTTGTTGAAGCCGAAAGGTCAGTCTTAAAATTCTGGCAAGAAAAGGAAATTTTTAAGAAGAGTTTAGAGAAGACCAGGAAAGGTAAGAATTATATTTTTTACGACGGTCCTCCTTTCGCAACCGGCCTGCCTCACCACGGGCATATCGTGGCCTCGACGATTAAGGATATCATTCCCCGCTATTTTACCATGAAGGGCTTTTATGTTGATCGCCGCTTCGGTTGGGATTGCCATGGACTTCCAATTGAGCAAGAAATTGATAAAAAATTCCAAATGTCAGCTTCCGACTTTGTGGCACAGCACGGAGTAAAAAAATACAACGATGAATGTCGAGGTATTGTGGACCGCTATGTGAACGAATGGGAAAAAACCATTGGCCGCCTTGGCCGATGGGTTGATTTTGAAAACGATTATAAAACCATGGATCTTTCTTTCATGGAATCAACCTGGTGGGTGTTTAAATCAATCTGGGAGAAAGGTCTTATTTATCAAGGGAATAAAATTGTTCCTTATTCCCCTGCACTTCAGACAGCACTATCAAACTTTGAAGCTGGTCAAAACTATCAGGACATTCAGGATCCTGCTATTACCATTCTTTTTAGAACCAAACAGGATGCAAATACTTACTTCGCGGCCTGGACAACCACTCCATGGACTCTTCCCTCCAACCTTTCACTGTGTGTTCATCCAGAAATTGAATACGTTAAAGTTAAAGACCTGGAAAAAAATATTTTCATCATTATGGCGAAGGCCCGTCTTGAAGCTTATAAGAAAAACTTTAAATATGAAGAAGTGGAAACTTATACTGGTGCAGAGTTAAAAGGCATGGCCTATGAACCTCTCTTCCCATACTACACAGAGCTTGAGCAGAAAGGATATTTTGTCATTTTAAATGATGAATATGTCACAACCGGTGATGGTACCGGGATTGTTCATCAGGCCCCAGGCTTCGGTGAAGACGATAACCGGGTCATGAAGGCCGCAGGCCTGATGGAAGTTGTAGTTCCACTGGATGCTTCAGCTAAGTTTGTTTTACCGGTTAAAGACTTTGAAGGAAAATTCATCAAGGACGCCGATAAAGACATCATCAAAAATTTAAAAGATCGCGGACAGCTTTTTCACCAGTCAACTTTGGTTCACAGTTATCCAATGTGCTACCGGACAGACACACCTTTGATTTATCGGGCCATGCCTCAATGGTACCTGGCAGTGGAAAAAATCAAAGATAAGATGCTCAATGCTAATCAACAGATCACGTGGGTTCCAGAGACAATTAAAGAAGGTCGTTTTGGGAAATGGCTTGAAAACGCCCGCGATTGGGCCATATCAAGAACCAGGGTTTGGGGAACACCCCTTCCTATCTGGATCAATGATACAAATGGTAAGGCCATTTGTATGGGATCGATTGCCGACCTTAAAAAATATACCGGCAAGGATGTAACAGATCTTCATCGTGAATACGTTGATGACCTGGTCTTTAGTCTTCCAGGAGAAGAAGGAAGTTATAAACGCATCCCAGAAGTTTTGGATTGTTGGTTTGAATCAGGCTCAATGCCTTATGCTCAATTACATTATCCATTTGAAAATCAGGAAATTTTCAAAGAAGGTTTCCCGGCAGAGTTTATTGCCGAAGGTCTCGATCAGACACGTGGTTGGTTTTATACTCTGACCGTTTTATCGGCCGCACTTTTTGATAAACCTGCTTTTAAAAATGTAATCGTTAACGGAATGGTCCTGGCCGGTGATGGGAAGAAGATGAGTAAACGTCTTCGTAACTACACTCCACCCGATGAGCTTATTGAAACATTTGGTGCCGATGCTCTTCGTCTGTTCTTAATCAATTCAGGTTTGGTTAAAGCTGAAGAGTTACGGTTTACTGATGATGGTGTAAAGGACATGGTTCGCCGTGCTCTTCTTCCGTGGTTTAATTCCTTTAAGTTTTTCTCAACTTATGCTTCGGTTGATGGCTGGAAAGTTGATGCCAAGGCACTTCAGGAAATTAAAATTGCAGAAGATGGTTCAATGGCCTTTACTGGCCAGTCATCTGATAATATTCTTGATCAATGGCTCCTCTCAAAACTTCAGACTCTCATTAAGAATGTAAATCATGAGATGCAGAACTACCGGCTCTACAATGTGGTTCCCGAACTCTTTAACTTCATTGAAGACCTAACTAACTGGTACATTCGATTAAATCGACGTCGCTTCTGGGAAGAAGGAATGTCTTCTGATAAGTCAGCGGCTTACTCAACACTATATACCACGCTGGAAAATCTCTCCCGCTTAATGGCCCCTTTCTCCCCTTTCCTTTCTGAATATATCTACCGTGAGCTTAAGGCCTTTGGAGGAAATACAGAGGAATCTGTTCATCTCACCACCTACCCGGATGCTGTGGAAGGGCTCATTAATTCAACTCTCGAGACAGCGGTCGGGAGAATGCAGCAGGTAGTGTTACTCGGACGTCAAAAGCGGGTGAATGAAGGAGTCAAAGTCAAAACTCCACTTAATACCTTAAAAGTTATTCATCAAGATCAGACACTTTTAAATGAAATGAAAAAACTTGAAGAGTTCATTAAGATAGAACTTAACGTGAAAAATGTTGAGTATATGACCAATGAATCAGACTTCGTAGTTCTTTCTGCCAAGCCTAACTCACCAGTCTTAGGAAAAAAACTTGGAAAGGATTTCGCTAGCTTTCGCCCTCTAATCGAAGGGCTCCCTTCAGCGGAAGTTCAAAGAATCGAAGAAGGCGGTAAAGTCACGCTAAAAGGAATTGAGTTTGATTCATCTGAGATTCTGGTCTTCCGTGCGGCTAAACCGGGAACACAGGCCGTGACGAACAGATTCATCACCATTGATCTGGATTGCACATTAGATCAGGATTTAATTGATGAAGGCCTGGCACGTGAGATGGTTAATCGTATCCAGAAAACTCGTAAGGATTCAAACTTCAATGTTGCAGACAGGATTGAAGTCACAATCTTCACTTCACCAGAGCTCGCAACCGTTTTTAATAAATATTATGACTACATTTCATCAGAAACATTGATATTAAAGAGTAATGTCTCGGACGTTAAACTTATCGGTGCAGTCGTTCATGAAATTGATGAAGCTACTTTTGAAGTGTTAGCAAAAAAGATGTAAGTTTCTAAGGGCCCTCTAAAGGGCCCTTTTTTTTACTGCCATCCCCATATAGGACAAGAGGGTTCCTTGAGTTAATGTAAATCTCATGTCTTTTGAAATAATGCCGGTTTTGATCATCTCCCAATTAATTGAAGAAATAACAGGTCGGATACCAATCATAGACATCACTTCCATTTCAGCACGCTGACAAAATATTTTCAACTCTTGGGGTTTTATAAAAAATCTTAAGACGTGCATGTTCTTTGGAGTGTTTTTCACAAACCACTCCAACAATTTAATGATGACAAGCCATGATAAAGGATTTCGATTGAAGGTATGAAAGAAGAAAAGTCCTCCTGGTTTCAGGACTCTGGAAAACTCTTTAATCACCGCTTCGGGGTTTTCTACATGTTCTAAAAAATCCATAGCAGTAAGAGCATCGAAACTTGCATCCGGATAGGGCAAATTAAAAGCATCAGCTATTTCATATTTAACACTTTGAGTTTTATCATGGGCTCGGGCCACATTTAAGCTGGAAGCTGATAAATCAATACCGGTGACTTCATAACCATTCATGGCCAGCTCATTACTTAAAAAGCCTCCACCACATCCTACATCCAGAATCCGACTTCCCGGTTGAGAATAGCTCATTAACTGAGAAAGGATCCAAGGAAATTTAACTCTATTTTCAGCACGCAAAAGTGCGACCGGATCATCGAAGGCCGTGTACCATCTTTCACCATAATTTTCATAAATACTATTGTCTATTTCTTCAGCATGACCTTCCATGGAATACTCCAGCGAAAAATCTGATACATCATAAAAAGGCCGGTTAAAACGGCCCAATAATTCAAAAACTCATCTTGCGGTTGATACTTCCAAAGAATCCCTGCACATAAAAAGATCATAGGGTGAAGAATAAATAAAACAGCATGAAGCCAATGTTCAAAAGCTGAGCAGACTTCTGTATGAATGAATTCGTCTTTGGTGATAAACAAGCAGGAAAAGATGGAAAGCATGATGTAAACCATCAGACCTTGTTCAGTGTAGTCATTAATCACGATATAAGAGAGTGTCACAAAGACTGTAAGTGTATCCAGTGGATGCCCCAGTCTTTCCCATAAGGTCAAGTTACGCTGATGATGAAGTTTCTCATCTATACCCATCAGGAAACCTTGAATTAAAAATGGAAGATAAAGTGCACTCAATTTCTCACCTCGAACAGCGAACCAAAAATAGTGAGTCCAGGACCAAACGCCAGGCTGAGAACTTTTGTTCCATCTGGCAAACGAGAATCCATGATCCCCTGCCAGACATGTGGAAGAGTGGCAGAAGACATATTACCTCTAGTCCTCAAAATTTTCTTACTGATTTCAACCTGCTCATCTTTAAGCTCCAGCTTTTTCTGAACCGCTTCAATAATCTTAGGGCCTCCGGGATGGATGGCAAAAATACCACTCCCCAGAACTTCTTGTTTTCTGACTCCTGCTTCTGAACATAATTCATCGATAAAAATCGGAAGCGCATCCCTGATTTTAAAAGGGACTTCACGGGATAGAGTCATCATCATTCCAACTTCTCCCGGAATCCACGTCATATCTTTTATGGAGTCCGGTATGATTTTTTCTTTGATTGCCAATATATTAAATCCCCGCTTTGATCCTCCAACTGAATACTTAATATGCCCGTCGGAAAACAGAGTTTGCACCACCATTTGTTCAGGACTATGTATTGAAGGATTTAAATGAAGACTGCACATTTCAGTATGAACAATATCAATCGGCTTCCTTTCCGACAGAACAAGTCCCTTTGCCATGCGAATCGCAGGCATGGAAGCATAACATCCCATATGATAGGCATGAGTAATATCGGGAGACTCTTTTTTATCACTAAAATAAACCTGAGCAGGACTCGGAGAAATATAACCAGTACAAGTGACATGAATTAAGTGTCCAGGTGCCCTTTCCCCGTATAATTGGGAAAACACTTTTTGCACATTCCTGCCGAAAAATTCATTTCTTTTATCTATGGTTACTCCTGAGGGAGAATCTTTCATCAGTCGATAAATTTCATGATTTTCCCAATTCTCATCCAATTCATCACATTCAAAATAGCGCTTCTCAATGTACTTATCCGAGAGGCAAAAACGCCTTAAGGCATTGGTAAATTGCTGAGGTTCAGGGCACTCATTCTTGAGTAAGGCAACTCTTTGGTGTGACTTTAAAATCCATTCAACGATTCGGGATTGCTCCAGGTGATACTTAGGTAGAACTTGTTCAAAAGAATGGATGAAGATTTCCTTAATCATGCCCCTCTTTTACCATGTCTTTTAAGAGGGTTAACGACACAAGGTTCAACCATTTTGGCCTAAGGTTTCCAAAGGTACAGCGTTAAATTTACGCTCTTAAAAAGCCGAATTAAGAAATGAAGCTGCATGATTCAAGGAGTGAATTTTGAACTGGAAGGATTTTTTTAAACTAACAGTTTTAAAAGAGACCATGGATGGAACCCACCCCTACTTTCAGGCCGAGTTAAGAGTTCCCGAAGAATTCACCATGGAAGAACTTCTGATGAAAGAATTCGATTACCTTGAATTAAATGACAGGGAAAAGAAATTGTTCTCATTAAACCTCCGCAAGATATTTCTCCGCCATCAGTATTTCAATTCCCGAGAATTTGAAAGAATTTCAGAAAACTTTGTAGAAAAGCTTTCTCAGGAAAAAGATCAATTATTAACCTTTTCCACTTGTGGGGGAGGAATCTACCTCTTTATGGCCTTACTAAGAGGTCCTGCCCCGTTTCTTGAAGAAAAAAAACTTATTTGCTACACCTCTGAGCTCCCTCTCGATATCATGAAACGAGGGGAAGGCTTTAGTTCCAATTTCCATTTTATCCTAAGACCTCAGGGTCATAGTTTTCTGCTCAATTTTCCTACCCTATGGCAAAAATCAAACCTGATTGATCTTTTCCAGATCAGTAAGGCATAATAGATCCATGCGCTATCTGGTTATTTTACTCATCATCATGAGTCCTGTTGCTATTGCTCAAAAAAATCTTGGTCGAGAAACCTTTATGGTGAAAGTAAGACCTGTGCTTAACGGTATTTTGGGTGATTTTTATCAAATGATTACCTTGTTTTCAGATTTTCCGAAAGAACTCATCCCATTAATTCAAGAACTCGACACTTTAACCGAAGATAAAGAGTCTCTGAGGGCAAGTTGCCCAAGACTTTTGACAACTAAGTGTGAAGAGACCATGAATTCTTTGCGCCGTAAATTAGTCAAAATAAAGTCGCTTTCTTTAAATGTTATGGCCCAACAAAAGATGTCATCCTCCTTATATCTTAATTCTCTTTCTGGTCTTAGAATGGTTTCCCAGTTTGATTCCGAATTAGAGGAGGCCAAGGCCTACTTGGATAATGCTTCTTTCTTTTTAAGGGCCCAAATCCCACAAAAACGTGAAACGTATTTTGTCCTGAAAGAGCTCGATGAGCTCAATACCCTGCTCTCACTAGCGGTAGTTGAATTTATTCCTTTTATTTACCGGGAAGATTTCCGGCAATTCTTTTTTAACTTCGTACATCCGGTGCAGCTTCAGATTTCCAAAAATAAGAATTATGAATTTCTCAATCGAAATGTTGATTCTTTAAATTTTGCCATTAATCTTCTGAATATGAATCTGACTAAGAGAAAGAAAACACCCGAAGGTATGGGGCCTTATCTGGCAGTCATGCATAATCGCTGGAATTCACTTTTAAGGTACTACTTTTGACAAAAAAAAAGGCCTTCTTGCGAAGGCCTCTTTTTTGATTAGTACTTAGTACGAGTACGACCGCGAACGTCGTTTTTACGACGACGCTTGTCTGCGTTCTCCAGCTTTTCAGCTTTCTTAATCGAAGGTTTTTTGTACTCTGAACGAGCGCGATATTCCTTAACAATACCGTAAGCATCACAAAGACGTTTAAATTTCTTTATAGCTTTTTCTGCAGGAAATCTGTCATCAATAGTAATTTGAATTGTAGACATGCTCACACACCCCCTTCCGCATGACATTGAAAAGCCGAAACAGCTCATTTTTCAAAGACCAAAAAGGTAACCTTTTAACGCTACCCCGTCAACCTTAGACACTGTGCAAAATGTATTTTATTTGCTAGAAGTAATTATGCAATTAGATGCCTTCTCTCAAAATGACCAACATGAAGTGCCCTTAGCGGCGAAACTTCGCCCCCAAAGTCTCGAAGATTTTTTCGGGCAGCTAAAAATCCGCCCACAATTAGAGAAATTAGTCACGCATCCACGACACGTGATCTTTTGGGGTCCTCCTGGCACAGGCAAAACGACTCTGGCCCATATTATTGCAGGCCAGATTGGTCGTGAATTAACTGTTTTTAGTGCTGTGACCAGTGGTATCCCCGAACTTAAAAGAATCATTCAGGAAATGCTCGATCGACGGAGAGAATTTGGAAAGGAATCCATTCTCTTTATTGATGAGATTCATCGGTTTAATAAATCCCAGCAGGACGCTCTTCTTCCTTATCTGGAAAATGGCGACTTTTTATTCATTGGGGCCACAACTGAATATCCCCACACTTCTTTGAATAAAGCTCTTATCTCAAGAGTCTCTCTGATTGAGTTAAAACAGCTTCAAGTTGAAGATCTGATTCAGATTTTAGAAAGAGGTTGTGAGGATTTAAAACGGCCAGAACTAAAAAGTTTTGGGGAAGATCTCGCAAAGCTCTCTAATGGTGATGCACGGTTTGCCCTCAATCAACTAGCTCGCCTGGCATCTTTCAATCAGGCCGAACTAGAAAATAAAGAACAAGTTTTAAAAGAACTATTTGAGCATGCCAGGCAATATGACCGGAATGCGAACCGTCACTATGATGTCATTTCCGCTTTTATTAAATCTATCCGGGGATCTGACCCGGATGCGGCACTTTTATATTTGGCCATCATGCTCGATGGTGGAGAAGATCCGGAATTCATCGCCAGACGTCTCATGATCCTAGCAAGTGAAGATGTAGGACTGGCAAATTCACAGGCATTACAAGTCACCAGCAATGCCCATTACGTGGTTAAGCATATAGGTATGCCAGAGGCACGCATAACCTTATCACATGCGACTGTTTTCATGGCGATGTCTCCAAAATCAAATTCGGCCTATGCTGCTATAAACGCTGCTCTCGAATTTGTAAAAGAGAATCCGACCATCGAAGTTCCGGGGCATCTGTCGAATGTCTCTCCTGAAAAGAAAAATTATAAATATCCTCACGCACAACCAGAAGGCTGGACATCACAGCGCTATCTTCCACTGAATGTTACAGAGAGCTTTTACAAACCTAAAAATAATGGATCAGAGAAGATTCTTTCAGAGCAATGGAAATTCACAACTAAACGAAACTAAAAAAGAGCGAGGAAGTTTTCACTTCCCCGCTCATGCTAACTATCGACAGTCTGGGTTTGCTGCAACTTTTTTAATCACTCGACTTAATCTTTCGCCTTCCAATTTAACTTTATAAGAAAGCTCACATTTAGAATCTAAAGCGAAGAAGGTTCCAAGTACAAATTGGTTTTTCACCACTTCTTTACCAACAAGGGCGTGAAGTGATGTGAACTCAGCGGCATTAACTGATTTATTCATTTGAGTTAAGATTGAATTAATCTTTTTCAATGAGATCTTAGTTTGACGGGCCAATGTATCTTTACAGCTTGGACCTTGAGCAATGACTTCATCATCTTCATTCAAACAAAGCTCATCTAAGTCACCCTTAGCAAAGTAATCGTTGATAAGAGTAGCTGACTGCTTGGCCATAACATCACTTACCAGGCCAGCATCGATAGCTTTCATCATTCTCTTTGTATAGCTTTCAGGAATTTCAACTTGTGCTTCAAGTTTCATATAACCCAGAATTTCTTTTGGACTAATTGAAGGATTGAATACACTCCTAAGACCTAAATCTTTCTGGAACGTCCTAAGAGCTTTCTTGAATGTCGTACTCTTAGAAGAATCGTTTTCATAGCTCCAAAGGTAAGTTGCTAATTGATCCTGAGAAGTCACAGATCCATTCGAAGATTTATTCAAGGCTTTGCCTGAATAGAAAGTTCTTACCAGTTTTTTATGTTTATGAAAGAAGCGACCATTAAGCTCCTTGAAGTAAACTCCGTAGTTCAGATCAGTCTTAGAATTATTCTCATGATACAAAGTCTCTGTCTGACCATATGTTTTACCTGTAGACCAGTTGTAGATAAACACCATTGGAATTCCAATCGTAAGGCCTCTGCTTCTCACATTTTGAGAATTATTGAAGGTATCTGTTATAACAACACCAGTGAATGCACCTCTGGCCGAAAGTTCTTGCGCAGGAACAGCGTTACCAGCAAGTAGTCTTTCATATGCGTCAACAGCTGCATCCGAGTTTAAGTCAAAGTTATATGAAAAACCTCTGTTCAATTGTTTATTTGAAGCAGCGTCTAACTTGATCACCGTAAATCCAGTAAACAGAGTGGTATTGTTGATCTTCGTTTTAACGACTTGAACAGAAACTTTATTGTGGTCTGTTTTGGTTACGAAAGTTTTAAAACCGCCCTCTGCAACAACTGATCCACCAGTAAAGACACCGGCAACACTTACACCACCAATGAAAAGCATTCCACCTGTATTCTCAAAGTAAACACTCTCACCAGTTTTATATAAATCAAGCTGGTTTTTCTTATATGGAATTGGAAGATTTGCCATTTGAGACACTTCTTCTTCAGTTTCAACAAATCTCTCAAACTGAACAAGACTATTTTTTGTGGCCGCCAAACCTACGACACCTGTTGAAAGGGCCATTAAGCCTGTAGCATTATCAACATAAACTTGAGGGGCTATACCCAGACCGAGATTATAAGACTTCATTTGAGAGACTTGGAATCCCGCTTTGAAATCATCTAAAATGACCGGAGTGTTAGCTGTTTGCAGTTCACCAGCTGTTAGATTGACCACTTTTTTGAAAATATCATAGTTACCAAATACCAATGGAAGAACTCTGACTTTAACTTTTTTCTTCGGCTTAGATGAATCTTGAGTCTCTACAACTTCACCTGTCTCATCTTCTTCGCCGCCGTTGTCTCCGCCTTCTTCGCCACCAGTCTCTCCGCCTTCTTCGCCACCAGTCTCTCCGCCTTCGTCACCACCAGTTGTTCCGCCATTATCTCCACCGGTTGTTCCACCATTGTCACCACCGGTTGTTCCGCCATTGTCACCACCGGTTGTTCCGCCATTGTCTCCGCCTGTAGACCCGCCGTTGTTGCCACCGTTAGATCCGCCGTTGTCTCCGCCTGTAGACCCGCCGTTATTGCCGCCGTTAGATCCACCGTTGT
>DFXY01000038.1:55772-68141 GCA_002381945.1 Bacteriovoracaceae bacterium UBA4096 | reverse complement strand
AGAAATGTGAGATCAGCTTGGAACCTTTTAAGCGGATTTTTCTTCGAGGTATTTATCGTAGAATTTCTCTTCATCCTTAATGCGTTCTTCAATCTCTTTATATTTGGGAGTTTGATAAGCATGAGAGTGTAGTTTGTTTCGTTTTTGATCTTTTTGTTTTTCAATTTGCCGTTCCATCTTCTCTACCACTAAATCCAGAGATTTATACATATTGTCGGCAGAGGCCTTGGCAAAGAAATTGAATTTTGGTCCATGAACCTTGATTTCGGCCCAGTGTTCATCATTATGAACCCAGCAAAACCACTGAACATTGGTATTGCCCTGGAAATACTTCTCAAATTTTTCGGATTTTTCGTGAATACGCTGATCGAGTGCCGGTGTGTGTTCCAAATGCTTAAAGGAAATTTTTAATTTCATGATACGTGCCTCAAAAAAAATTTAATACTCGGACACCAAAAAATAAAAATCATTCTATGTCATGCGCTGACCTCCTCGTTTATTTCTTACGCTTCGATGATGGAGCAATACCCATCATCTCACGATACTTGGCGACAGTACGTCGGGCGACAACGATATCTCGAGTGCTTAAAAGTTCTGAGATTTTCTGATCTGAGAGCGGCCGTTTAGGATCTTCATTCCCAACCATCTCTTTAATTTTAAGCTTCAGGCTCTCACCTGCAATATCGATCCCACCGTTTTTACCGCCGATACCGGCGTTGAAAAAATATTTAAGTTCAAATGTTCCAATTGGAGTGTGCATGAATTTATTGGTCGTCACTCGGGAAACTGTCGACTCATGCATACCAATTTCATTGGCAATATCTTTCAGAATCATGGGCTTAAGAAAGGCCGGCCCTTTTTTGAAGAACTCCTGCTGAGTACGAACGATAGAATTGGCCACTTTATAAATAGTCTTTTGACGGTTTTCAATCGATTTAATTAACCATAAAGCAGCTCTGAGTTTATCCTGCACAAATTCTTTGGCCTCAGTGTCTGACTGACCATTTTTGATCAATGATTTATAGAGGTTTGAAATCCGCAGGCGGGGAACACCTTCATCGTTAACTTGAACGACAAATTCTCCTCCAACTTCTGCCACAAATATATCAGGCACTACGTACTGAGTTTCATCGGCCGAGACTAATCGACCAGGCTTAGGGTTCAGACCCATTATGATCAATTCAGCGTCTTTGACTTTGTCTTTTGAAACAGCAAAATCTTTGGCAATTTTGGCATAATCTTTTTTCTCAAGATCATGGAGATTTCTTTCAATGATCAACTCGACTAAAGGCGAGCGCTCTGCCAGCATACGGGCCTGAATTCCCAGACATTCCTGAATATTCTGAGCACCACAACCAACTGGATCGAGATGCTGGACCATTCCGAGCATGCCCAGAGCTTCATCCCGGTCTTCAATTTGAGATCGGGCAACGACTTCATCGAAAGGAACTTCCAGATAACCGTCATCATCAATGTTACCAATCAGATCAAGGCAAAAGCTTAACTGGTCAGCAGAGAGTGATTCCATTCTAAGCTGCCATTCAAGATGTTCCTGAAGGCTTTGTGACTTAGAAACCATATTTTCATAGGAAGGCATATCATCCGGAGACTGGCTCTCCTTCATATTGGGTGAAGAAGATGATGAGCTGTTGAATGATTCTGAGTATGATTCCCAATCAAAGGTATCTTTTGAACCTTCAATTAATTCCGGTCCCGAGAA
The DNA here is from genome assembly GCA_002381945.1 of Bacteriovoracaceae bacterium UBA4096. Taxonomy (GTDB): domain Bacteria; phylum Bdellovibrionota; class Bacteriovoracia; order Bacteriovoracales; family Bacteriovoracaceae; genus Peredibacter. The sequence continues at coordinate 66,421 of DFXY01000038.1, read as the reverse complement.
ATTATCAGCAGTGGCTTCTCTGGCCTCCATCTCTTCGCGGGTATCTTCAACTGGACTGGCATCCATTTCACCATCCATCTCCTCGAGCATCGGATTCTCAACCATCTCCTGCGAAATGAGTGTCGTCATTTCAAGGTGAGTAAGAGTCAGAAGCTTGATCGCTTGCTGAAGTTGAGGCGTGATCATGAGGCTTTGCGTTTGCTTTAGCCCTTGATGCATTTTAATCGCCATGAAAATTCCCCTACATCTTAAATTCTTCCCCTAAGTAAAACTTACGGGCGATTTCGTTATTTATGATCTCTTCGGGTGTCCCACTGACTAACAGTTCTCCCCGGCTCATAATGTACGCTCTGTCCACAATGCCCAAGGTCTCTCTCACATTATGATCTGTGATCAGAACACCTATATTCTTCTGCTTTAAGCGTTTGATGATCGACTGGATGTCACTGACGGCCAGCGGATCAACACCTGCAAAAGGTTCATCCAAAAGAACAAATTTAGGATCGAGGGCCAGTGATCTGGCTATCTCTACCCTTCTCCTCTCACCTCCGGATAATTCCCGACCTTTGGATTTTCGGATATGATCCAACCCAAAATCGCGAATAAGATTATCCAGAGCGTTCTGTCTTTCCTTATCGGACAGATCTCTTACTTCCAGTACAGAAAAAATATTTTCTTCTACCGAAAGTTCCCTAAATACACTGGCTTCCTGAGGAAGATAACCAATGCCTTTCCTAGCTCGTACATGTAGCGGTAGATCAGTCACGTTCTCATCAAGAAGATTTATTTGTCCTTGATCAGCTTTTACTAAACCCACCATCATATAAAATGATGTTGTTTTTCCAGCGCCGTTTGGTCCTAAAAGACCAACAACTTCACCTCTTTCAACATCAATGCTCACATTCTTGACAACCTCTCGGCCATTATATGTTTTCTTAAGATCACGTGCGTGAAAGCTCGCATTCATCAAACTATTCCTTTAGTTTTTTGCGTTTAACCTGGACATCAGACATCGCATCATCGACTTCGATCAAATCCACATTTTCTCGAATAGTTATACGGTAACCCTTAATGACGTCTTCTCCCATTTCCACTCTTGGCGCACCCGAGAGGACCATTTTTTGCTCACGACCAAAACCTTCCAGTCTTTCTGCGAAAGCTTTTCGCATTTGCACACCCTCCGGCGTTTGCATCCTCTCAGTCACCTTAACATCGTCATTCAGAACAAAATACTTGAGGCTTTTATTAAAGTTTTCAAGGAACATGTCAGCTTTTCCAGCTGTTATCAGATAATTATCCCGTTTCATCTCTACGTCACCTTCAAGATGGGCCAGGGATTTTGCTCCTTCCAACTCAAGTTCATTAGAAGAAAACACCATTCGGCCTTCATATTTTTTCTTCCTTTCCAAGGTTCCTTTCACATTTCCTTTGAACTCAGTCAGCTGGGCTTCAGGTTTTGCCCGCATGCTCTCTGCAAGAATAATCAGATGATCCTTTGTCTTAAGATCATCTCCTTCAAACTTCACATTACCACTTCCAATGATTAGATCTTGCTTTAAGTAGTATTTCACTTTATCTGCAAAATAGTTTGCCTCATCAGAGAAAAATTCCACTTTGCCTTCCAGAGCGAGAGTTTCTTTGGCCTTTTTATAAAGGCCTGAATCGGCACTATAGCGAATTGTTTTATTTTTTTTCTGATAGTTATAAACTCCACGAGGATCACTGAAATCGGCCACTTCCTGTCCTTGCGAACGCATGGCCAAGGCGGATAAAGACATCTGCGGAACACCATCTTTCATGTGAAAATAATCAAGCTTTTCAATTTCCGTAAATTCAGGGGCCAGTTGTTTTGCTGAGGGAGATATTTCTGAGGACTCTTTTTTTTGGCTTAAAGAAGTCATCAGAATAAGTCCGTTCATGATCAGATATACGGAAATAATTATTATTGATTTAGCGTCACGAATTTTCATACTATCCATAATAACATTTTTCTTTAATTACAAACAGTTGAGGTTTTAATTTACCTGCTCCTGTAAGGCAAAAACAGGTGACGTCTTTTGTCGGTTTTTGTACCCTCAGGCCATGCAAAATCAAATGGTTCAAGAAAATCCGAGTCTAGCTGACCTCGTTGCCTCAGGTATTAAACTCACTCCCATGATGGAGCAGTATTATTCTGTAAAAAAACAGTATCCCGATATTCTGCTGATGTTCAGAATGGGTGACTTCTACGAAATGTTTTTTGAGGATGCCCGGGAAGCTTCCCGACTTTTAAATATTTCTCTTACCGTTCGGGGTAAGCTTGGAGATGTCCCTATTCCCATGGCCGGTATTCCTCATCATGCGGCAGCGGCCTATGTTGACCGCATTTCCCAACATGGAAAAAAAGTCGTTATCTGTGAACAACTGGAAGATCCAAAATCGGTCAAAGGCATTGTTAAACGTGGAGTTACTCAAATTGTGAGTCCAGGTATGCCTTATGATCTGGATAAAACATCTGCTACTGAAAATAAATTCCTGGCAGCTGGTCTTCATGAGAATAATCATTTCATTCTGGTGTTGCTGGATTTTACGACAGGTGACTTCTATGGAATCACTTTCAAAACCATTGAGGAGTTTTGCGAAAGACTCCTGATGGTCCGGCCAAAAGAGTTCATTTCTTATTTGGGTCAATGGGAAACTCATCCACTGGTAGATGATTATCTACAGAGCATTGATGTGCTTAAAACTCATCTGTCTCAAGAATACTTTGAAGAAAAACACACAGGCTTTTACATACAAAAACTCATCCCTACTTATCAAAGAGATGGGATCATTGCTCAATTACCGGCAGTACTCTCTCCTCTTGGTGCTTTAAGTTATTATGTCACTTCAACTCAAACATTGGAAAAAATCAGTCATTTACGACCTTTCCGACTTTTAAATAATGAAGAAACCATGAAGGTGACTTATGCCACTCTTTCAGGTCTTGAAATTTTCCCCCGCTCTCGAGAAACCAGTGCCAATTCAATTTTGGGCTTTATGGATAAAACCAGAACCTCAATGGGAACCCGCCAACTTCGACAGTATTTTCAATCTCCACTGTGTGAGGCAGGCGCCATAGAAAAACGACTGGATTTAATTGAAGGTTTAATTAAGAAACCGGATTTCATCAAGAGTTTAAGGCATTCCCTTTCTGATGTTCGTGATATTGACCGGATCATGGCAAAGGTCTCGACGAAGAAAGTTGTCGCAGGAGACATCCTTAACCTGGCCTATGCTTTTGAAACATTCATGCAAATTGAAAAAGATATGGAACGAGAAAGTTTCAGCTTCTTTCAAAAGCTTCCTAAAAAAGATTTAGAATTCCTAAACAAATTAGCACTGGATATCCGTGCCACTATTAGTGATGAAATGGGTGCCCATGCTGACAAGGGAAATCTGATTAAGGCAGGAGCTCATAAAGAAAGAGACCGCCTGGCCAAACTTGCTAATTCCGCTTCAGATGAAATATTAAAATTAGAAGCTAAATATCGCTCGGATACCGGTATCGGAAATCTTAAAATCAAGCACAATAATATTTCCGGTTACTTTATTGAAGTGTCCAATTCTCATGTCAGTAAAGTGCCAAAATCTTTTATGCGTCGTCAAACCCTGGTCAATAACGAGCGCTATGTAACTCAAGAGCTAGAACTCTTTGAAAAAGATGTCATAGAGGCCCTGGATAAATTAATCCGGCTTGAAAAAGAGATCTTTGAAACATTCAGTTTAAGAATTGAAGAACAGGCCCACTTGGTCTTGGATGTGGCAAAGAGAATGGCGCAAATAGATGTTTTCCAGTCTCTTGCCTGGATTAGCCTTCAGGAGAATTTCATTCGACCTGTGCTCCATTCCGACAGAAGAATGGTTAAAGTCACAGGAGCCTGGCATCCACTGATTAAGGCCAATATTAAAGATAGTTTTATTACCCATAATATTACGCTGGATGAAAAGTGCTATTTTGGACTCATTACTGGTCCTAACATGGCAGGTAAAACTACGGTCATGAGAGAAGTTGCCATCATTCAGTACCTCGCTCAGTTGGGATGTTTTGTTCCTGCCCAGTATGCAGAACTAGGGATTTGCGATTATTTATTCTCACGTTTAGGGGCTTCCGACGATATTATAAAAGGACAGTCTACATTCATGGTAGAGATGGCCGAAACAGCAGAAATCCTTCGTCATGCTTCTGAAAAATCTCTTATCATTCTCGATGAAATCGGACGAGGGACCTCTACCTACGATGGGCTCTCCATTGCATGGGCGTTGGTTGAACATTTTGTAAAAAGGCTCAAACCAATCACGCTTTTTGCAACTCATTACCATGAGTTAATTGAGCTGGTGGAAAGTATGCCAGAGGCCAAAAACTTTACGGTCAGAACTGAGCAGAAGAATGGTAAAGTTCAGTTTATGTATGAACTCATTGAGGCCGGTGCGACCCAGAGTTTTGGTATTCATGTGGCCGAATTAGCGGGATTACCAAAAGAAGTTTTAAAACGTTCGAGGGAAATTTTAAAAGATTTAGAAGAAACTCAGAATTCCAATGGCTCTACACTTCTAGAGAACCAATTAACTTTCTTTACGGCAGGTACTGAAGTCCAGATTCCAGATTATTTAACCAGCTTAGAACATGATTTAAAGGCTTTAGACATATTAAATTTAACACCCATTCAGGCCTTGCAAAAGCTCCAGGATTTAAAAACTCAGATTATCAACCATTAATTAAACTCCCACCTCTGGTTACCGATAAGGAAGCCAGAGGTTTATATGAAATTAATCGATCTGGTCGTCTTCGCTGAGCACTCTCAAAAACTGCCTAGTCAATTTTTGGAACCACAAATCCCGAAAGAAGAATCTTCCTGGAAAATTCTTGGTGCCCATTTAATCGATTTGATGGCCGTCTTCATGTTCACCAATATCATGCTGGCAATCTTCGCGAAATCAGTCGAAATGATTTTAGTAACAGAACGCTTACAAACAGCTTTTAAATTCGAAAAGATCCTCCATCTCTCTGAACCCTTATTACCCATGACTCTCTTTAGTTATTTTTTCTTCAGTTATTTTATGAATCATGGCCAGACATATGGCATGTTTCTCTTAAAGAAAAGGGTAGAACTCAGATCCAAGAGCTTCCGGGAATGCATCTCCTGGGCCCTACATTCATCTCTGGTTTGTTTTAGCTGCGGTTTAACTTATCTTCTTAAGCGTTCTAAATGGAACAGTTTCAAAGGACATGATTATCTCTACCAGAGTCTGATGGATGTTAAAGAGAGTCCCTCAATTGACCTAGTGGCAAGAGTTGAAGAGTTTGAAAAGGAGAAGAAGCAAGAGAAAGTATACTGGCCTAAAGTAGCTTAAGTTTTCAGTTTTTGATCAAAAACTGAAAAAACCTTTTTAAAGTGACCACAATCGTAATATTCACGTCCCCAGGTAATAAAATCAGTAATACTGGTTTCAATGTTTTCACCATCATCGATGAACTCGACTAAACTTTCCACAATGATAAAAAGGGCCGGAAGATGGCCGATTCTGGTTGAGTCAATACCTCTGGGAAAACCTTTACCTGTCTTTAACTCATGATGCTGCAATATAATTTGATCAACGTCAGGAGATAGCGAGTCAATTGATCTGGCCATCTTTGAAGCCTCGAAAGGATGCATCCGGTATTTGATAGTCTCGGGAGATTTATCCGAAAAGTCCCCTGCTCTCCGGTTCCATTCCTTGATGTCGTCATAATAAAAATCATCTACTGCCATGTCATGCATGAGTGCCGCCAAAGCAAGTTTGGTTTGTCCGGATTCTCCAATCCAACCTAAGGATGAGCAGAAAGAACATACCAGATAAGTTAATAAACTCATGTGTCGGGTGTAATTAGATTCAGGAACTTTTAAACGGCTCCTGAGAACTTTAAGAATATCCTGGTTTTTAGAAAGTATCTTGAGCGCATGAGTGACACTCTTTTGAGCAGAAATTAAAACTGCAGGAGTCCAGCCCAGACGTTTGGCAACTTTTTCAAATGCTTCAAGATTTTGAAGAGTAAGGCAGATGTCATCTACCGAATGGGTTTCAATACCCGCCATTTCATTTTCAAGTAATTTAAGAAACTCAGCGCTGTCATCTTTTCTAATAAAGAGTTCATCAATTCCTTTCTGCGATAATTTTTCAGCATCACTGTCAAAAAAGGGCTCTCCCTTATGAAGAAGTTTAACAAAATTTGTTTCTGAAAGTTTTAAGTAAAGATCAAAATGCCCCATGCCCATTCTAAGCAAAACAGGAACTTTAATGGGGATATGAGTCGGGATTTTGGGAGTAACGGTCGTGATGCTTTTAATGAGATAGGTAAAAGAATTTGTACTTAGTGGTTTTTCAATTACAGCGGTAATGGATGGATAATGACTCATTAGTTTATCGTCAATCGGAGGTGCGGCCGTAACTATCAGAGGCACAGCAATTTCTTCTGATTCAAGATGCAAATAAAATTCAGAATCATTAGCGGTGATAATCTTAGAATCAATGATGACTATTTCGGGAATCCCGTTATCCTTTAAACAGCGGATGGCCTCTTTAGCATCCGAGTAGGCCCTTACCTCACCGCCGTAAAAGCAATTTAAGGCAGTGACCTGCAAATGGAGGATGCTGTCCTCTGATTCTAATAGTAATAGGTAAGTTGTCTTATTTTCCACTATCCTATTTTACCACTTCAAGGACCTAAAATTGAGAAGGCAAGAGTTGCTTGTAATTCAAGGAACTTACAGAGGCAGGTGTTAAACAGAACTTAATCTTTTACTTTTTAAGCCTTACTTTTTGGACATTTTCCTTAAGTACTTCGAAGACCTTCTTAAAATTTCCCGAATTATAACGTTCAGTCCGCTCCAGGATGAAAAGATCAACTCTTTCATCAAAATCCTTAGAATCTCCAATGAAGTTAATTAAATCCTCAACAATAATGAAAACTGTGGCAAAGGGGCTAATACGACTTGAATTCAGACCACGCGGGAAACCACTACCATCCTTTAATTCATGATGCTGAAGGATAATTTGATCAACATCAGGTGGTAAATTCTTGATGGTTAGAAGTAGATTAGCAGCATCAACGGGATGGTTTCGATATTTTATAACTTCAAAAGTTTTATTGGTGCTAGAGCAAGCCGCCTGATTCCATTCATTGATATTTTCATAGTACGAATCATCCAGGGTAATATCATGCATGAGGGCCGCCAGCCCTAACTTCATCTGGGAAGATTCGCTCGCCCACCCTAATTGATAACTAAAAGCACAGTTTAACAAGGCGAGAAGCCCGACATGATTTGAAAATTTTGAATGAGAATCATTTAACTTCTGTTTGAACAGCTTGAGAACATTTGGCTCAGTACTAACTACCTCAATGGCAAGATTAACGGCTTTCTTAGCAGCATCAACGACACCCTCTCTCCAACCAAGGGAGTGCGCCAGACGCTCAACTGACTCCAAAGATTCAAGAGACATGACGGCCAATTCCGACGGGCACCTCTCATAATCAGACGCACGTGAGATGCTTTGCTCAACTGAATTTAAATACTGTTCAGCATCCTCATTAGAAACATAAAGATGACTCAAGCCTTTTTTTAAAAATCTTTCGGCATCACTTGGTATGAAAGCTTCATCAGAATTCAGAACTTTTACGTACTTCTTATCAGAAAGTCTCATGAACAATTCAAAATGAACTGTCCCTAAGCGTAGCAAAAATGAGATCCTGACCGGTACGTAACTTGGGGGGACTTCATGTTTTGTCACGACTGAATCCACGAGTTTAACAACTGAATCTATCACTTTAGGCTTTTCTATATAACCATGAATACCCGGGAATTTCCTTTGAAGAACTGCAACAGGATCAGTCGAACATATGACAAATGGCACATCTAACTTTTTTTCTGTTAGAGTTTTATAGAGATAAAGCCCGTCACCATCAGGCATACGAAGATCAGAAATAATGATTTCCGGCTTCCCTCTACTCTGAATGATTGAAAGTGCTTCCGAGCCAGAACCTGCCAACATGACATCCAAAGGAAATGCTCTTCGCAGAACCATTTCATAAATGTCTCGAATATCCTCTTCATCATCAACGATTAGAATATAATTCATTTAGCCCCTAAATTCTCAAGCCATTTAAATCCGAGTTCTTTAGTCTGAGCATCACTCGGACGAGAGGGAGAGCTTGCCATTAAATCAGTGGCCGAAGCTGTTTTAGGAAAAGCAATCACGTCTCTAATAGAATCAGTTTTAGCTAATAACATGACTATTCGGTCCATCCCAAACGCCATGCCAGCATGAGGAGGCGTTCCATATTTTAAGGCTTCAATAAAAAACCCGAACTGATGTTGGGCATCCTCAGGACTGAAGCCTAGAAGTTCAAACATTCGTGACTGTTGTTTATTATCGAAGATTCTCATTGAGCCTCCTCCGATTTCATAACCATTACAAACGATGTCATAAGCATAGGCCTTAACATCCTTAACTTTTGATTTATCCTCAGAGTAATACAATTCAATGTCTTCATCTTTCGGACGAGTAAAAGGATGGTGTTTGGCCCCCAAGGTATTGGCATCAGCATCGTAATCAAACAATGGAAAGTCATACACCCATAAGAAAGCGTATTTATCCGGATCAATTAGTTTAAAGTGTTTTCCAAAATGTCTACGAAGAGCATCAGCACAATCATGAGTAACATTAAAGTTTTTATCAGCACAAAATAGCCACAAGCCATCACCCTTCTCGGATGATTTTTCATAAAGGGCACTCAAAAGGTTGGGATCTATGAATTTTGAAATACCACCTGAAACTTGAGAGTTCTCTACTTTGAACCAGGCCACACCCTTTCCACCATAGGGTTTTACAATTTCAACTAGTCCATCAATATCTTTACGTGCCAGTGTTCCCATAGAGGCAGGGATGAACATCGCTTTAACCATCCCATATTGGGCCGTAGCCACTTCAGAGAAAGTAGCAAAGCTTGAATCTTTAAAGAGACTGGTTACATCCATCTGCTTTAATCCAAAACGCACATCCGGCTTATCAGAACCATAGTCTCGCATGACTTCATCATACGGAATGGACATAATTTCAAAATCTTCAGGCATATTAAACACATTCTTCACTAGATGTGTTGCCAGGTTTTTCATATACTCAAGAGTCGGAAAAGAGACTTCAATATCAATTTGGGTAAACTCTGGCTGACGATCGGCCCGCAAGTCTTCATCACGAAAACAACGGCAAATTTGAAAATACTTATCAGTATTTCCAATCATCAAAAGCTGTTTCAATGTTTGGGGAGACTGAGGAAGAGCGTAAACTTTTCCGGGATGAACACGAGAGGGAACAATATAATCACGGGCCCCTTCCGGCGTGGTTTTATAAAGTATTGGAGTTTCAACTTCATTGAAGTCCAGTGCATAAAGAGCTTCTCTCGCTTTACGGGTAGCTTGTGAACGAAGTTGTAATATATCCTGAAGTTTCTTAGAGCGAAGATCGAGATAACGGTAACGAAGACGCAGATCTTCCGTTGCCTGAACCATACCATGGGGTAGAAATGGAACTTCTTCTGCCAAGGAGAGGAGTCGAATTTCTTCTACCTGAACTTCAACCATTCCTGTGACCATATTGGCATTCTGGGCAGAATCTGGTCGAGGGATAACTTTTCCTTTTGCAAGGATGACCGACTCAAGGGAGAACTTTCTGAGTTCTTCTATATCACCTTTGTAGTTCTCAAAACCTAATTGAGTAATTCCGTATTTATCGCGCAAATCAATAAAATGCAGGCTTCCCAGATTGCGGTATTTATTCATCCAGCCACAAAGAGTAACTGTTTTTCCTATGTCGGCCTCTCGAAGCTCTCCACAGTGATGAGTACGCATTGAACCTGGTAAATTTTTAGCCATTTGAAAACTCCTGAGGATCCCTTAAACTATGTCTAGTGATCATACCTGATTCAGGAATAAACTTCATGAGAAAATTTCTTACTATCGCTGTTCTCTTTGCTCTAATGAGCTGCCAAAGTGTGTCACCAGACCCACTCAAAAAAGTTGAATTGGTTACTCCAAATGGAAAAAAAATTGAAACCACTTTGGCAATATCGACAGATGACCAAAATCAGGGCCTCTCAGGAATAAAACCTGAGGATTTTGCCGACAATCAAGGCATGTTATTTTTTTATCTTGATGATTTTGAAAAGTACTTCTGGATGCCTGATACATATTTTGATCTTGATCTCTTCTATATGGATAAAGATCTAAAAATCATAGAAATCATCCGAAAGGCCCCACACTATGTAGGTCGAGCAAATCCTGATCTCATTCCTAGAATTAGAGGGGTTTGGTGCCGGCACGTGCTAGAAATGAAGGCAACTTCCGATATTGCAAAATCCCTCAAGGTCGGTGACAAACTTACCTGGAAATCATCTATAAGCTTAAATGAAACAGAAGCTAAGGTTAGAGCTGGCGGGCAGCAGATTCAGTAGCTGTCTCGCCCGATTCTCCTGCAAAAAGAATTAAAAACTCATCGGCCGCAATCACTCCAAGATGTTCCTTGGCCAATTGGCGCTGAAAATTCTTGTCGACTTGAATCCGTGTAATTTCGGTTTTGAGCTCACCGTTTTCACG
>DFXY01000038.1:0-55750 GCA_002381945.1 Bacteriovoracaceae bacterium UBA4096 | reverse complement strand
CCGATTTTACTTAAAAGATTCTTTTTTAACTTACTCTTTTTCTTGCTTGAGCTTGAAGTCGTTCGGGCCGGACGTTTTTCAACTATTGGGCCTTCTTTATATTCTTCTTCTTCATCATCCAGATACTCTATTTCTGTATCAACCAATTCACTCTGACGATGTTCTATCAGATCCGTATTGTCAGCATGGCCGATCGCCTTGCGGGTAGCAGTTGTTTCAAAATATGTAGGTGCATTAGTAGTATCTGTGGCAAAAGGTCGGTTAAAGACGTTTTTCCGCGTCCTTAATCTTTCACGATTAGGAGGAGACTTTTTAGATGTTTTTGACGTGAAGGGCGATTCTACTTCTTCATATTCATCAAAAGAGGGTCGGTTCATTCTTAATTCCACGCAAAATACATCCTGTATTTTTNNCCAAGTCATTGGTATTCTAACCAATTTAACATAGGAAGCATAGTGCTATCAACTACTTATGGATAAGAACTTTTTTTCCTAGTAACGACCTCGGCTACCACCACCGTATGAACGACCGCCTCGATCGCCCCCACGACTTCCACCACGGTAACCTCCGCCGCCTCCGCCAAATCCACGACCACCACCACCTCCAACTGGAGCAGTAGCAAGCTCAATAGACACTCGACGATTGCCAAACATTTCACCTTTCAGACCCATGATGGCATCTGTCAAGTGAGCAGGGGCCTCAAGAAAAGCGAATTTTTCTTTAGAATCAATGCGACCAATATCACGACCTGAAACCCCGGCCGTAGTTGAGACGAACTTTAAAAGTTCGCCAGCATTGGCCCCGTCCATTGTTCCAAGGTTGATAAAGAATCTCTGCATTCCCGAAGTTACACGAACGCCTTGTGGACGCTCGCCCTGACCTCTTGGGGCCACATCAATTTCTTGAGCTTTCTGGTAACGTCTCAAAGTATTTTCGAACATAAATCCGTAGATACCTTTGATAATGTCTTCTTTTTCAAGCTCATCAAACTTAGCTTTGAAAGTATCATAATGAAGAACTTCTTCATCCTGGAAGCTGGCAATATGGTCAGTGAAACGCTTGAGAGATTTCTCAAGAATTTTTTCACGAATTTCTTCCACTTTAGGAAGGAAAACTCTTTCAATTTTAGCTTTAGTCAGTCTTTCAATCTGCCCTACTCGCCCCTGCTCGTTTGGCTCAATAATAGAAAGTGAAATACCTTTTGAACCACCACGACCAGTACGACCGATACGGTGAACATAAGCTTCATTATCCTGAGGAAGACCGAAGTTGATAACGTGAGTCAGATTGTTAACATCAATCCCACGAGCAGCAACATCAGTACAAACCAAAAGGTTAATTTTCTTTTCTTTGAATTTTTTCATCGTCATATCACGAGCTGCTTGGTCCATGTCTCCATGAAGAGCGTCTGTGGGATAGCCACGGGCATTTAATTCATCCGTTAATTCTTTTGCACCAATTTTTGTTCTGGTGAAAATAATGGCGTACATATCATCCGAAAAATCCATGTAACGACATAGAGCTTCGATGCCGTTTTCACGACGAACTACAACTGCTTTTTGTTCAACTGAATCAGCAGTTAAAACTTTTTTAGTCACGCGAACAGTAACCGGATTTGAAAACTCTTTATTCACTAAGTTTGCAATTGGCCCCGGTAGAGTTGCCGAAAACATCCAGATTCTCTTTTCAGGAACCTGAGCGATGATATTAATAACGTCATCGAAGAATCCCATATCCAGCATTTCATCCGCTTCATCAAGGATTACAAACTTCGTAGCATCAAACTTCAGAACACCACGATCGATCAAGTCCATCACTCGCCCTGGAGTTCCCGCGATGACCTGAGGTTTTTTCGACTTATAGTCTTTAATTTGAAGACCTACAGAAGTACCACCATAAACGGACATTGAACGAATGGGCTCAAAAGCTGAAAGCTTCTGAATTTCTTCGTTAATTTGGTTAGCAAGCTCTCTTGTAGGAGCGAGTATGATCGCCTGAAGAGAGGGCGATTTAAAATCAAGTTTTTCAAGTAATGGAAGAACAAAAGCGGCAGTTTTACCTGAGCCAGTTTGTGCCTGGCCGATAAAATCAACATCACCTTGCATCAGCACCGGAATTGCCTGTGTCTGAATCTCTGATGGGTGTTCATATCCCATCTTGGTAATAGCTTTAAGTGAAGACTCTTTGAGTCCAAGATCAATAAAAGACATGCGTTTCTCCTTTCGAGAAATTAATTATTATGCGCATTTTGAATGTGGAAGAGGCCTGGTCTATGGTCTCTAAACTACCCCTAAGAACCACTTAGACCTGAGACAAAGACGACAGATCCGGGTGGGAGCAAGGTACAAAATAAACGACTGAGACACTACTATCACAAGTCTCTCTTGTCTGTAAATAGTGCGTTATGAACCTTAAGAAAAACATAAAATTTTTATATGATAACAAGGAATTGGATCTTGAGTTTTATGCTTAAAGGCCAAAAAAAGCCCCTCTAGAAGAGGGGCCTTATGACTTATTTAATAGAGTAAGAAACCTGGGCCCCAAACCACACTGACTTATCAGTCACTGGACGGTCGTTAACAAAAACTGAGACGAAAGGAAAGACGTTTAACTTAGGAGTAAGATCTCTTCCGTATCCAATGTAAGCATTCTGCCAAACATCTTTGAAGACTGGACTCTTCCCGTTAACAGATTCCCAGCGACGAGAGTTCTCAAGCATATTCTCGTAGTAAACTTGGATCTTCGAAACATCATCAATCGTGTACTGAATATAAGGAGCAGTATAGATACGCATACGAGCATAAGTATAACGATCATCGTAAACCCAATTTCGAACTTGTCCAAAAACACCAAATTGCCAGGTTTTATCAAAATCATATGAAGGTAAGAAAGCTAGCTCAAGTTGATGGGTTGTGGCCCCAAATCCCCCGTTGCCAGAATTGCGACTAGGACGGCTGGTTGGAAGACGCATGCCGGGACGAATCCAGAGGTTAAACTTTTTATCCTCAGAAGCCAGCACTACACCCTGAAAACCTAGAAATAGATCTTCGATTTCGATGAACGATCTGTCTTCAGGCGCCTTCATATCTCTTCCGTTTGCAAGAGGAGTCATGAAACGCGGATTCAAAACAAAGTTCATCTTCGCGCCAAAATTATAATTGAAGCTGATTTGATGCCAGATATTTGTAGGCCAAGTATCCTGGTTCTTATGCTCACCTTTAGGAGCACTAAATTCAGGCGAGATTGCAGCGTTTCTCCACTGACCTTTCTCAATATCATCGAGATGAGGAGTTGTGATGACTCCAAAATATCCAATTTTTAAACGATCGGAAAATTTTTGAAAGCTGGTCTTATTGTGAAGATCAGCCGTCGTAGGTTTAGTAGTAATTTGTGCTAAGGCAACTGAAGTCGACGTAGCGGCCAGGATCAAGAATAGAAGAGAAATACTTTTCATAGTGATGTTGCCTTCCTTACAATCAATTAAAACTTTTCAATAACTTTAATTCTAAGCAAAGTTATATAGAAAAGTATATTTGATTGTTCTCATGGACTTTAATATAAGACAAGATTAAAATATCGTGGTGCAATAGTGACACCAAAGGAACGTGAATGAGCTCTGAAAAACATCAAATTCTTACTTCTTTCTTTCAATCACTCGAGAAGATGGAATCTGAAAGCATGATGGAGATGGTTGAAAAGCATCTTAAGGATGAAGATGTCGAAATTTTTGTTCAGCACATTGAAACTTTTTACGGCATCACTGATGATGAAGAGCTAGGAATGCTGGCGCAATTAATGGTCACTGGTTACCTTGCCGCCAAACATGAAGAAAGCCTGAAATCGACCAAGCATTAAGCGCTTTCAATTACAGAATTAAGGTCAAACTGAATCTGAATCCAAAATCTTCGCATGGCCGCCAGCTCTTGAAAGTAAAACCAAGTTGTCTGGAGAGATGATTGATGGGCCGACTGGCCCCCAAGGATTTTAAACAAATCCTGCATGGTATCTGTAACTACGCCAAACTCAAAAACATCTTTTAGTTCTTCGAGAATAAACTCTTCACAGTCTGTGAACTGGACCCGATTGGTCTCATTTTGAATATTCATCTCAATCCCAGCTGAAGTCACCAGCTCTTCCAATGTCTGAAAGTTTCTTAAAGCAAGCTCACGGTCTCCCAATGGGCCTAACTTGACGGTGTTAGCATCTGAAGCCACTGACATCGTAAATGCCAGCTGAAATCCTTTTTCTTTTTTGGTCAACCACCAACTAAAACCAGGATCCGACAGATTACACATCATCTCCTCGTGGATAGGAAACCTGCGATTGTGAATCTGATCATGAATGATTTCAGCTTGAGAAGGATTTTCGACTAAAAAGAATTTCAGACGCCCGGAAATATCCTCAGCACCTGCTTCAAGAAGCCGAAGACTCGGGTAATCCTCGGGTCTATCCATAATTTTATGAAAATCTTCCCGAATGTTTTGAGAAACCATTGTTCGGACCACAAATACCGATGTGGCCTTCTGAATGTGATAAAGAACGCCTGCTTCATTTGGAAATTCAGTTAAATCCTGATCTTCTTTCATCATCAACTCCGATCTGGGCTCTACGTGAGCAAAGTTTTGGTCGAAGTGTTTAAAAGTCTCATTTACCAGGTATTCAATGTCGTCCATGAGGTCCTTAGAGTAAGTACATTAATATCTGAATTAGAACAATGAGGATCATCGGAGTAGGATCCAACGGTAAACCTTGAGGTAGCATTTCACGGATTGGTTTTTGAGGAACATCCGCAATCTGATGAAGCCTTCTGGCCCATTCTTGAGAACGAAGTTGAGGGAAATAACTTAAGATCACATCAATGATGAGGATATAAATGAAAATCCGTAGAAGATAATGAATTATAATCATAGATTTTATTTTGAGATGAATGTGAGAGATTGAAAAGAAAAAAGAAGGGGGATGACTCCCCCTTCACTTAGTTACCAAATTTATAATTAGCAGCGACCGAAGCAATCGTGAAAAGTATGATGGCAGCAAAATAAGCAATCTTTCCGTACTTAGGAAAACGTTTAGAAATGATCGCTCCACCAATGGCAACGACAAACCAGATCCCCAGTTTTATTTGCACCCAAAGTGGCCAACCCGCAGTCTGACTGATTCCCAAGCGGGCCATCAGTCCCATTCCGCCCACTAAGGTTAAAAGGCTCGCGATACCAGTCAGGATTTTAATATGCTTGTACTGTCCGCCGTAGAAGCTGATCGACAGCCCAGAAATAAGAATCATGATAGATACCAAATGGATAATTTTATAATTTTCGTAAGTAATCACAGTGACTCTCCTTTATAGAGCTTTTAAGACTTCTTTTAATAATTTCCAAAACGTTTCTACAGAAGGAATATGCACCCTTTCCTGAGGAGAATGGGCACCCATAATTGTAGGTCCGAAGGATACGGCATCGATAGGCCCAATTTTGTCCCTCAATATCCCACATTCAAGACCAGCATGGATCGCAGTAACCTTCGCCTTCTTATTGAACAATGCTTCATATTTTTCGGCAACCAAATCCAGAAGTTTATTTTCTCTGACAGGCTTCCAGCTTGGATACTCACCATTTTTCTCATAATTCACAGAAAATCCCTTTGCTAAGGCCACAATTTGATTTTCCAGCGCAACACACTCGTCACGATCGAAAAAGCGAAGTGAGCTCTGTAAATAGAACTGACCACGCACCAGCAGTGAGATGGCCAGATTATTACTAAGTGAAACTAGTTCCTTATTACTGGCCAGATCATAAGCATGAGCACCATGAGGAAACGCCTGCAAAAATCCCAGAAGATTCATAAGATCTGATGGGTCCACAACTTCAGTTATGTCCGAATCAAGAGCTTCTACCTTGGTATAAAAATTTCGATCTCCTTCAGGCATATACGACTTCCAACGGTACTCAACTTTTTTGGCGGCTTCCTCAGCAACTTTTACATCTTTCAATGTCACTAAAGCAAAAGCATCCCGTGGAATAATATTATGGGCCTTACCTCCCCGCCATTCTGAGAGTTCATAACTTCCGACTGGAAGAGTCTGAACCCAATCCATTAAAAATTTAATGGCATTGCCTCTTTGCTCATGAATATCCACGCCTGAATGACCACCCAGAAAGCCACCGACAGTCAGCTTATATGAGGAACTCAATTTAGCAGGAACCATCTTCACAGTTTTTTTGAATTCATAATCAATACCACCGGCACAACCGATGTAGAGACTTCCCCACTCTTCCGTATCCAGATTGATCATCTTTTTACCGCTGAGCTTACTCGCCTGCACACCCCAGGCCCCCACCAGTCCGGTTTCTTCATCAGTGGTGAAAAGAAGTTCAAGGGGTGGATGCACTATAGACGGATCAAGCATCAGTGCCAGGGCAGCAGCGCAGCCTATTCCATTATCGGCACCTAGCGTGGTCCGATCTGCTTTAATCCAGTCACCATCCCTATAAGTGACGATAGGATCCTGATTAAAATTTATATTTCGGTCAGGGGTGGCATCAGTCACCATGTCCATATGGTTTTGGATGATTACGGTTTCATGAGTTTCAAGGCCTGCACTGGCCGGAACATAAACGATGACATTTCCAACATCATCAACATCTGTTTTAAGTTTTAAGCGCAAGGCTTCAGAAAGAATAAACTCCCGAAACTTCTCTTCATTTTTAGAAGGTCTAGGGATTTGGTTAATTGCATGAAAATAGCCCCAAATAGCATTTGGTTCTGATGGGAAATGACTTGGTGTTTGCATGATGCACCTGCCTTTAACTTGGTAAAATTTATAGTCTTTTACCTTTGTTAAGGTACTTTGTCAGCCTCGCGAGTTGACAGGATGCCCCGGAGCTTTTTATAAGGAGGACAAATTATTGTGAATTCTTCGGAGGTTTCTATGAAACTTAAGTCTCTTATCATTGCCAGCTTAGTTTGCTTATTTACCAGCTCTGCTTTTGCACAATGGTTTCCTGGCCAAGTTCAGGTTTCTATTCTTCCAGGACAGGTGGCATTTCAGGTCATGAATCCTCACTACCAACCTATCATTTGTAATGGTCAAGTCTTCGGCCAAACAATTTATGGCCACGTCTTCACTAGTTATTTCACTGAACAGTTTATGCGAATCGGGGAATTTCGTTTTGCTTACGTAAATGCCATTCCTTATGCGCCCTTCTCCCATGGTTGGGCCAATATTCATTGCCGTTTTGCTGGTTGGTACTAGTACAAATAAAAAAAGCCCTCGAAAGAGGGCTTTTTTATTTGATTTCAACTCTTGAAACTAGTTCAAACCCTTGTCCAAAACTACATCATCAGGTGACCCATTGTAGAAGTAGACGAAGTTATATCCTAAACCTGCAAGATCATCGGCCGCTTTGGCAGGATTCTCATCACCTTTATTCAGGCTATACACCACAACATTTTGGTTTTTGTTAGGAAACTGAGAAGCGAACTCATTTTTAAATTCAGAACTGTAGTTAATGTGAACTACATTTTCAAATTTAACTGGTGTTTTATCAGCAGGAAGAAGATCAACAAAAACAAAGTTTAGGCGATCTCCAAGACGTTGTTTAAAAGCTTCACGGGGAATTTCATATTTCATACAGGCACCTTGATTGACAGTTTTAGACCCTTCAAAGATACTGCGAACTATCCAAAATGTTTAGAATTTTTTCTACGACGAGGTCGCGTCATATGGGGCAAAAAGTTAACTTTTTACCGGTTAGTTCTCACCTTAATTGGGATGAATACTTCATGCTTCAGGCAATGATGGCATCCTTTAAGAGTAAAGATCCCAATACTAAGGTTGGTTGTGTCTTTGTGGATGATCATAATCATCAGCTATCCATGGGTTACAATGGGCAACTGGCCGGAATTGATGAAAGTAAAATTCCATGGGGAAATAATAAAACTGTTCCGCTTGATCAACAGAAATACGCTTACGTGGTTCATTCCGAAGCTAATGCCATTCTTCATGCAAAGGCCAGTTTAGAAAACTCGCGATGTTATGTGACCCTCTTTCCTTGCCATGAATGCGCCAAAATGATCGCAACTGTACGAGTAAAAGAAGTCGTCTTTCTCTCAGACAAATATCAAGACACAGTAGAAAACCAAATTGCTAAAAGAATCTTTGATATGTCTGGCATAAAGTATCGGGAACTGAAGCTGAACAAAGAAATCGTCGACGAGCTTTACTCATATTTAACCTCTATCCTCCCTTGAAGAGATAAACATCCTCACCTAGAAATTGCCCTTGTTCCAACAGGCAAATCTGGCTTAATTCCTGAAAAGACCTTGGATTAAAGAACTGAACGTGAGTCAGGTCTCTTTTATAAAACCACTGGGAAAAACTCTTAGGATCATCAGGATAAGTTTTAGTTTTAATGAAAAATCGCCCCCCTGGATTTAAGAGGCTTCTCAAGGCGAGCATATCCGCTCTGGGTGAGCGCAAGTGCTCAATGACTTCCGATAAAATGATAAAATCATACTTTTTAGTCAGGGCCTCCCGCTGGGGATAAAAGTAGACATCATAAGACTCTGTCAAAAAGCCCATCTGTTTTAAAATATTTTCCAAAACAAGAGTTCGGCCGCAGCCAAAATCCAGGCCGGTTTCACCTTTTTCTATAAAAGGTGCTGCCAAAGAAGCGATCCTGAGCAGATAGTTTTGATATTCAGGGTCGGCTTCGGAGTTTTGATGGGCTTCGTAACGTTTTTTTTCTTCGATATCAGAAATCACCTGATATCTTCCTACAAAAACCAGCTCACAGCCCAGGCATTTGAAATAACTCCTGACTTTGTCCTGATCGAACAGCTCGGTTTTTTTACCAAGACAAAGCGGGCACTCCATTTACCGGTTATCCTTCGCCTTAATCCAGGCGGTCACCGAAAGTTTCAGGGCCTGATCAACGGGGATATCAACTTTTTTGACTTTGTCTTTTGATATAAGAACAGTGATGCCGCCTAACATATAACTTAATGGCACATAAACTGAGATTAAATTGCTTCCAGGAAGCTCATTCAGTTCTTCATTTGTCACAAGACCTAAAACTTCCACCCCCATTGCCTCGAGGGGAACCAAAACGACTCTTTGGGGTTTATCTTTCTCGGAACTTCTTCCCGGAATCAAGGCCATCAGGTCCTTCAATGGATTATAAATGACTTTAATAAGAGGAACTTTCTCTAAGGTCCGGGTGAGCCAGGAGAAAAATCTGCCGGTGATGTAGTTATTTACCAGTAGTCCCACCAGAAAAATAAAGAGCAAGCTCACTACAATTCCGAGGCCCGGGATATAAAGCCACTTTCCGATGATCATCTCCAGGGTTGAACCAAAGAGTGACTCAATCTTGTAACTGGCCCATATAAGAAGATAAAAAGTCAGTGTAATAGGCAAGACAACAATCAGGCCCTTGAAGAAAATTTGATTTATGTATTTCATGAGATTGGTTTTTCCGAAAATCTTGGGTTTCCCCTAAGATAACACAGGTCATGAGATATGAGCAAAGAGTGGTGAGAAACAAAAAACAGGCAAAAAAAAAGCCCTCTTGCGAGGGCTTTTTAGCTCAGAAGATTACTTCTTTGCTGCTGCTTTTTTAGTAGCTTTTTTTGCTGCTTTCTTAGTAGCTTTTTTTGCTACTTTCTTAGTAGCTTTCTTTGCTACTTTCTTTGTTGCTTTCTTTGCTACTTTCTTTGTAGCTTTCTTTGCTACTTTTTTAGCCGCTTTCTTAGCCATAATTTCCTCCCAGGAAATAGTTGGTTAAACACTAGTATTTGACCTTTCTTATTTTAAGCTTAATCAGATTTTTCATCTAACGCAAACAAAAAATACAAATTTTATTCAATCTCTTCTTTTTTATTATCAATCAAGGTTTGCTGGAAGGTTTTTTGAAGACCCTCATGCACTTCAATTGATGTTCACAATTGTTATGCATGAGGATCGGATGGAATGAAAAATATATTTAGGAAAAAGTGAATTCGAGCTCATCGTTTTTAACGACGACGTTAACCCTTCCACCTTTTTCGAGCTTGCCGAAAAGAATTTCATGGGCAAGCGGCTTCTTAATCTTCTCATTGATAAGACGAGCAATTGGTCGAGCACCTAATTTATCGTCGTATCCTTTGAGTGCTAACCATTCTCGGGCCTCAGTTGAGACATCCATCTCAACTTTTTTCTCCACCAGCTGGTTCTCAAGCTCCATAAGAAACTTCGTCACAACCATCTCAATATTCTTGTTGCCGAGCTTGTTAAAGCCAATGACAGCATCAAGACGGTTCCTGAACTCAGGGGTGAAGTAGTTCTTTATCGCTTGGTCACGTTTAGCGGAATTTATTTCCCCTCCTGGCATTTTAGCACTTAAACCAATGGATCCGGCCTCCATTTCTTTGGCGCCAGCATTTGATGTCATAATCAGGATCACATTTCTAAAATCAGATGACCTGCCATTAGAATCTGCCAGTGCCCCATGGTCCATCACCTGAAGGAGAATATTGAAGACATCTGGATGGGCCTTCTCAATCTCATCCAATAAAAGAACAGAGTAAGGACTTTTATGGATAGCATCTGTTAAAACACCACCCTGATCAAAGCCTACATAACCTGGAGGAGCACCGATAAGTTTAGATACCGTATGCTTTTCCATGAACTCGGACATATCAATACGGATGAAATTAATGCCCATAATATGTGCCAATTGCTTGGCCAGCTCGGTCTTACCTACACCGGTAGGTCCGGTAAATAGGAAGTTCGCGATGGGTTTATCATTACTGCCTAGACCTGACCTGGATAGGATGAGTGCATTTGATACTTTATCAATCGCCTGATCCTGTCCAAAGATCATCATTTTCAGGTCACGTTCAAGGAAACGTAATTTCTCCTTCTCATTAATAGAGAGAGATTTCTGTGGAATTCGGGCAATCTTAGCAACAATGTGCTCAATATCCTGCAGACTGACCTCAGTGCTACCGCCAACATTTTCGGGCTTTAACCTTAAATATGAGCCCACTTCATCAATCACATCAATTGCCTTATCCGGAAGCTTACGATCTGTTACGTGCTTATGAGAAAGTTCAACTGCTGCCCGGATGACATTATCCGGATAAGTTACCTGATGATGTTCCTCAAATTTAGATTTAAGGCCCAGCAGGATTTTTACGGAATCTTCTACTGAAGGTTCCAGCACATCAACTTTTTGAAAACGGCGGTTCAAGGCCTGATCTTTTTCAAAATACTTTCGGTATTCATCAAAAGTTGTCGAACCCATACAACGGATCTGGCCTTTAGATAAAGCTGGTTTAAGAAGATTAGAAGCATCAAGGCTACCGCCTGAAGTGGCCCCTGCACCTATAATGGTATGAATCTCATCAATAAAGAGGATGGATCCAGCGTCATCATTTTTTTTCTCGAGTGCTTGAAGTACTAATTTTAATCTCTCTTCGAAATCACCACGGAATTTTGTTCCCGCCAGCAAAGAGGCCATGTCTAAAGCATAGACTGTGGTTTTACTTAGAGCGCTAGGAACATTATTCTCAACAATGGCCTTGGCCAAGCCTTCGGCAATAGCAGTTTTACCGACACCTGAGTCCCCTACCAGAAGCGGATTGTTTTTCCGGCGGCGACAAAGAATCTGGATAATTCTCTGAATCTCATCTTCCCGGCCAATAATCGGATCAATCTTACCCTCGCGGGCCAGATTGTTTAAATTTGTGGTGAATTCACTAAGCGCCTTCTCGTACTTCTCTTCTTTACGGAAAGTTTCACCTGGAGCCTCGATGGTAGAAGTCTCTTCCTGATGATTGACTGGTCGATCACTGGTATGAGCTATCTTCTCAACAATATCAATCCGATTAACTCCCTGATGCTCCAAAAAATAAGTGGCATGGGATTCTTTTTCAGAAAACATAGCTACCAGTAGATTTATGGCCTGAATCGACTTCTTGCCTGAGCTTTGTATATGAATCGCGGCCCTTTGAATGACTCGCTGTAGACTTAGTGAAATTTCGGGTTGATAAAGAATCCCATTTTCTCGGGCAATCTCTCTAAGCTGATCATTTCCAAATTGTTTACGGTTCAGATCCTGAATCTCATCTTCACTTAATAAAGAGAAATTGGAGTCTTCATTTATAAAAGAAATCAATTCCTGTTTAAGATCTTCCAGATTAGCACCACAATCATTAAGGATCTCAATGACAGTCTCGTCTTCGAGCATGGATAACAGCACGTTCTCTAAAGTGAGAAATTCGTGGCGTTTTTCATTGGCCCGTTTGATTGCTTTATTTAATATTTGTTCTAATTTTTGACTTATCATAAAAATATCCTCTCAGTGACATTATACAGAAGATGACAATGAATGGGAAAAAGGCAAGGTTTTGAAAGGAAACTTTCTCTCAGGAATCACAAGGTTCAGTACTGCACTTTAATGGGTGACCATTATCCCGGGCATACTTAGTTACTTTTGCGACTTTAGATTCTGCAACTTCATAGGTGTAAATACCGCAAATACCAAAGCCCCGTGTATGGACTTCCAGCATTATGGTCTGAGATTCGGAAGCGGACTTATTAAAAAACTTTTGCAGCACAAGAATAACAAATTCCATAGTTGTATAGTCATCATTATGCATGAGGACCTTATACATCTTGGGAGGCTGCAACTTTACTTTTTTAACGGTTGCAACGCCGGATTGTTCATCTTTATCAGTTTCTGAAGACATAAGTACACATCAGTTGTTAATATAGGGAGGATGCACTAATTCACCATGAAAGGCAATACTGTGAGCTCTGACCATACCGCACTCAAAAATCGTTTAATTAAAAACCAGAAAAAATTAAAGAGCTATCTGGGTAAAAACCAGATCGAAGCTTACCGCTTATATAATAAGGATATTCCCGAATATCCTTATTTGATAGATATCTATGGCAAACATGCTGTCATTTACGAGCAGGGAAAAAAACTTCAGGATGAAGATCAGAATTTGCGAGAAATTCATCAAGGGAATATCGAGATGGCCTTGACTGAAGTCATTGGCATTGAACCAGCTCTTCAGCACTTCAAAATTCGGGAAAAACAAAAAGGAAATGAACAATACCGCCCTCTGGATCCCAGATCTCAGGATTTTTTTGTCGTGAATGAACCACCTTTTAAATTTCTGGTAAATCTGGAGCGCTATCTTGATACGGGATTATTCCTTGATCACCGCCCCCTTCGACAATTTCTGGTTAATAATTCTCAAGGTAAAAAAGTTTTAAACTTATTCTGCTATACAGGGTCTCTCAGCGTTGCTGCCGCCAAGGGTGGAGGCATCGTGACCTCGATTGACATGTCTAATACTTATCTGGACTGGGCCTACGAGAATTTTCTTTTAAATGAGCTAGATCCTAAACAACACGTGTTCTATCAGGCCGACGTCCTGAAGGAACTTCTGATCAGAAAAGAAAATAACGAGCTGTTTGATTTAATCATTCTGGATCCACCTAGCTTTTCTAACTCCAAGAGAATGGAGGAAGATCTGGATATCGAAAGAGATCATCCGCTTCTCATCAGGGACTCAATGGCCTTACTCGCCCCAGGTGGCACACTCTATTTTTCTACAAATAAAAGAAAATTTGAGCTTCATAACGTCATAACCCAGCATTATAAGGTGAAAGAGATCTCTCAATGGTCGATCCCTCAGGACTTTCATCAAACAAATATACACCGGGCCTTCGCGATTGAGAGGCGCTAAACATTAGGCAACCTTATAATAATTATTATTACAACTTATAACATCTGATTATTCCCAGAACCTCTTTATCATCGTAATTATTTATAATTAATGGGTTTAAGAGGCTATCCTGTAAAAAAGACCTACTCTCCTCTAAATATTGACCAATCGTTTCTTTAGTTGATAAAAGGATCGGCAAATCAGATGACTGCCAAATATCAGGCAACCATTCTTAGGGGGGAAAATGAAAAAATTGCTTTTGATCTCTACATTGATCCTATCGAACTCTCTTATAGCTGCTCCAAATATCCCAGCAAGTGAACAATTAGGCCCGTTGGAGATCACTGAAGTTTCTTCCGCTGAATATAAAGCTCTCAATGGTCCAGGTCTAAATGGTGGACTTGATGGCGGTTTTGCTGGTGGAGAAGAACCGTCGAAACCAACTGTCGGTGATCGCGTTGAAACCACTGGCAAGGTGATTCAAGCTGCCAGAGACATGGTGGCACTGGGCGAAGCTATTTATGAATTAGTAAAGAAAGGCCGTCCTACCAACGTAACTGAATATGCTCCGATCAGCGTAGTTCCTAGAGATCCAGAAACGAAAGAACATGTTGATCCATTTGAACTTGAAGGCTTCTCTATTCCCGTTGAAAAAAACTTCACTGCTAAAATCAAAAACGGCGCAGGAAAAGAAGTGGTTTCTTTCACATACCGAGTGATCTACTCATACGGTGGTTCTTTCAATGGAACAGGAAAATACTTAACTGGTGTTAACATCATCCCTGGTTCAGTTAAAACTTCTTACGGCTGGGACTTTAATGCTTCAATGAAACTTTCAGGCATCATGAACCACGGCTCTAAGCTTGATCCAGTTGCTGGAATCATGATTACTGTTAAGTACCAGATGAACTCTTGGTCTAACGCTTTTGAGCGTAACGATACAATGCACATCACCGGTCGTGGTGAGCTAAAGAGCTACGTCGTTCAATAAACTTCATTTTTCGATTTAAATAATGAGAAGGCCCTCGAAAGAGGGCCTTTTTTATTTGAAATACTTATAAAACTTAACTGCAAATTCCTGAACACCGTCTGTGAGATAACTAGCATGTGATCCACCTACTCCATAACTCGTATTTGAGTAGCGAACCTCATTTAAGAATCTTGATTCATTCCAAGGATGTACTCGCCATTCCAAAACCGTATGTAGTTTTAGAGCTGAAGTAAACTCAGTTAACATTCCAAGATCTGCTCCATATCCCACTTTAACTTTATGCTCTTTTTCAGAGACATAAGAAGTTTCCAGATGCGCCAATAGATATGGAGTGAACAGTTCATATTCGTAACTCAGACCATAGCCGCCTTGAAATCCCTGGCTGGTCAGATCATTCTGCTGGTGACGTGTCTGCCATTGGCCCAATTTCACTTTCCAGGAAGGTGATTGATTAAAGGAATCCCGCTTTCCAAGAAGCATTGTATCTATAATAGATAAGTCTCTTAGTTGATAGTTCTCTCCATCCGTTCTAAGGGTTCCTTTCATAATATCCATCCGAGTCTTCGGGGGAAATCCCAGACTATTGTCTAGAAAATCATGAAAAGCAAAACGCCACTCCAGGTCTAAAAGACTTCTAGAATCTTTATTAATATAGGAAATTGCCATCCGCTTCTGACCATGTCCTAAATGCGGTCCCTCCAATAGTTTTTTTGAAAAATCCGGTTCAGGGCTGCGCACAGGTATTCTTGAACGACCTATCAGAAGGGGCTTTTTCATCTCTTGAGCTTCGACGTTCCCTTTCAAAATTAGTTTGGCATATTTAAAATCAACTAAACTAATGGCAGTATCATAGATAAGTGCTTTCTTTTCAGGCGTTAAGTTTTTAGATAACTTTTTATTTAACAGAAGTTCATTTACTTCTTTTCTTTCATCGTCTTTTAGTAAATCTAGTTGATGGTAAAAGAGGGTGCTGGGAGCAGGTCTGAAGGTTATGTTTTTAACCAGTTTTTCCTCTTCCAAAGCCTTCAAGGTTTCGGAAGGTATCGTATAAAGCCGAGGTAAATGTGCATGTAGGTTTATGCTTGGTCTAGCCGCTTCAAGAATACTTAAAACATGGTAAGCACAATTTTCAGTCAAAAAATAATAATCAAACCTGGTATTTCCCAACTCCCAAATATGATCAACTATCAAATCAATTTCTTCCTGGGTGAAGTCTAATTGATAACTCCACAGATCCCGAGTTTCAAAATCATTATATTCTCTTACTTTATAATAATAAGGAATGGCATTGTAATTTCCTGAAAAAAATCCCGATAGACCACCGAGAGCATAAACAAGAGCATTCGCTCCGTCAGTCAGCGCCCCGTAGTTAATGCCTGTATCCAACAGTTCAGTGGTTGTTTTATCAGCAATTCGTTGATCAAGAGTATCTTTTCCCAAGCGGATAAAAGTGTGTCCGAAACTGGAACCCGGATTATTCATGTAATAAGAGGAGAAAACGACTGAGATGGATTTTGCAGATAAACGCCTACGAAAAGCGTCCCGGCCCTTGCACTCAACTGATGAGTCGGGAATTTCCCTAAACTTTTTTAGCCAACGTATCCTGGCGGGAAAACGACAATGGACATTCTTCTTTTCTTCAGGATCATCATTCTTCAAAGCTTCAACCAATGCCTTGAACTCTTGTTCTGGTGATGTCTTGCCCAGTTTGCTGATGAAGAAAGACTGATGATCAGCTTCAGAAATATTATTACGATAGAGGACTAAACGTTGCCATTGGAGATCGTTCCATTCATTGGCAAAGAGTGAAAATGAGCAAAAAAAAAGGGCCCCCATAAGGGTGCCCCTGAATTTAAAAAAACTAGATAGCATTAGCACAATTAGAATTCAATTTCTCAGAATCTTCAATAACGTTATTTATATTAACCATTACTTTCATAGCATTTTCATTTGAATCTGTGATTTTTTCGTAATTTGACTTCATTTCTGTAGCAAATACATCCATATCGCAGCCATAGAAATTTGAAAGGGTTTTAATAGAATCGCCCTGACCTTTGGCCATGTCTGTTACAATGCTCGCATAATTGGCCTCGATGAAATTTTTAATCATTGCGGTTTGTTCAGTTGCTGTAACACAGTTGGAAGTTCCCGAAGAAATCCCAAAAGTTTGTGTCCCAGAAGAGCCATTGGTGGTAGCGGCCAGAACCTGATTACCTTCCTTGCCCATCATCTGTGAACCCCATCCACAACCGGCCATTCCGTAAGGTTTTGCCGCAAAAGAACTTAAGCTCATCAAAGTTAAAGAAATTAAAAGAATGTATTTCATATTTTGAACCTTTAATTAAAGTTTACAGTTTTCAAGAAGGTATCTGTCAGATGTAACGGTGTTGAACATATTGTCCGAAACGGCAATATCTTCTTTAGCGTTAAAAATATCTTCATAACGAGATTGAAGTTTAGCACCTAGGTAAGAAGCATCTGTGCACCCCATGATATTGGAGATGGTCACGATCGTTTCGCCATTGCTTTTAACAATATCATTAGCAAGAGCTTCACGATTGGCGGCCACAAACATATCTACATTTTTTTTAATTTGAGCAGTTTTAGCTGATTTTTCAGGAACACAGTTTGAGGTGCCCGAAGACATACCAAAGGTATGGTTTGAATAAAATCCATTGGTAGTCGCGGCCAAAATCTGGCCTCCACGATTTTCAGACTCTCCAAACAATACCGAGCCTAGGCCGCAACCACTCATTCCGTAATAACCTTGATCGGCCTTATCCATAGAACTACCAATCAGTCCCTTATTACGGGACTGACCAAATACGGGTGCAGTCATCAATGCCAAAATGGCCACAATAGACAAATGTCTCAAACCTTCCTCCTTGAGAATAAAAATACAATGGTTCAAGCTTAAGAAGTCTTGAGTTAATTGCAACTTAATTACGAGCTAATGCATAGCGGCTGATTAACTTTTGAGAAGCTTTTGGGAAGAGAAATAAAATCTTTGATAAAAAAGCTGAATGATAAAACTGTTTTATCACCCCATCGATAGCGCCATTCTTATTTACTTCAGATTCATGGCCGGCATTCTCATGTCACAAGAATTGATCAACGCTCTCTTCATAGGAAAATTTAATGAATACACCACTCCTAAGTTTCATTTCTCCTACCTTTTTTTTGATTGGATTAAACCCTGGCCCTATGAGGGAATGATTCTTCACTACGGATTAACCATTCTGGCAGGATTAGGAGTGGCCTTTAACTTTCATTATCGGATTTCATCCGTCATTTTGTTTCTGGGGTACACGCTACTGTTTCTTATGGAGCAAACTGAATACATTAACCATGCTTATCTCTATTGTTTAATCAGTTTTTGGATCATGATTCTTCCTTTGAATAAAAATAAAAAGCTCATGCCGGCCTGGATGCTTTATATCTTTCTGTTTCATATGGGTCTGGCCTATTTCTTCGGTGGTATCGCTAAACTCAATCCTGACTGGCTAAGCGGCAGTCCTATGAATATTTTCCTCGAAGCCAGAAGGAATTATCCTTTAGGCTTTATTTATTCAGCAGATTGGGCTCCTAAGGCATTTGCTTACGGAGGTCTGTTCTTTGATTTATTTATTGTTCCTCTCATGATCTTCCGAATGACTAGATACTTGGGCCTCCTGCTCTCTATTCTTTTCCATCTCTCAAATGTAATGATGTTTGGCCTTGCGACTTTTCCCTGGTTCTCACTCCTCTTGACGACTATGTTCTTAAATCCTTCCTGGCCTAGACGCGTTCCCTACTTCTCTCGCTTCTTACCAAAAAATGGGCCGGAGCTTTTACCTTCCCCTCATCCGGTACTAATACCTCTCCTTGCAATTTACGCTTTTATTCATCTGGCACTTCCGCTTCGGCACTGGATTTATCCCGGCAATGTAGCCTGGACTGAAGAGGGCCATATGTTCTCCTGGCGCATGATGCTTCGGCATAAAAAAGGCAGTCTTAATTTCCTGGTCCAAAATAAGTCGACACTTCAGGGGTTGATAGTGAATCCTCTGGAGTTTCTAACCGAGCGGCAATTTCAGGACATTATTGGTAAGCCGGACTTAATTCTACATTTCGCTCATTATCTTAGAGATCATTATCAAAAAGAATGGAAGTCAAATGTTGCAGTCTACGCCAGTTCAAGAGTTAGTCTTAACGGTAGGGCCGAGCAGGAGATGATAAGACCCGGAACAGATTTAGCACAGGAATCAAGAAGCCTCATGCCATATGCCTGGATTCTTCCCATGAATGAAGACAAAAAAAAGGCCCGCATTTCTGCGGGCCCTGGTCATCCATAAATAGCGGGATGGGAGTTTTTTAAAGTTAATTAAACTTTGAAGCCTTTAAGCTTGTCTGCAAGCGTAGATGGCTGGGCCACTTCATGCTTGTAGTTCGACTTATACTCACCAGAAGCTACCGCTTTCATAGAAAGGGCGATCTTCTTAGCAGCTTTATCGATAGAGATAACGATTGCCTTAACTCTGTCACCTTTGGCAACTTTATCAGACGGCTTCTCTACGCGCTCTTCAGAGATTTCAGAGATATGAACCAGACCTTCGATACCAGTCTCAAGTTCAACGAAAACGCCGAACTCAGTGATACGAACTGCTTCACCTTCAACAGGTGAACCAACAGGCATACGCTCTTCAATTTTCTTCCAAGGATCTTCCTCAAGCTGTTTAAGGCCTAGGCAGAACTTTTGGTTTTCAGCATCAACTGTTACCACAGCAGCTTTAACTTTCTGACCAACTTTGAACTCATCAGCTGGGTTCACGTTTTTCTTAGTCCAAGAAAGATCTGATACGTGGATAAGAGCATCTACTTCTTCACCAAGATCAAGGAATAGACCGAAGTCTACGATTGCTTTAACAGTACCTTCAACAGTCTTACCTGTTGGGTATTTGTTAACTAAATCATCCCAAGGATTTGGCATAAGTTGTTTAAGACCAAGAGAGATTCTCTTGTTCTCAACGTCTACTTCAAGAACTACAGCTTCAACTTTTTCGCCTACGTTGTAAGTTTTGTTAGCAGATTTTTTGTTCGTCCAGCTCATTTCTGAAACGTGGATTAAACCTTCGATGCCATCAGAAAGCTCAACGAAGATACCGTAGTCTTTAACAGATACGATCTCTCCAGAAACTTTCGATCCTGGCATATATTTATCTTTAGCAGATTCCCAAGGATTAGCTTGAACTTGCTTAAGACCCAGAGATACGCGCTCTTTAGAAGCGTCATATTTAAGGATCTTAACATCTACTTCATCACCAACACCAAGAAGGTTAGAAGGATGCTTCACACGGCCCCATGACATATCTGTGATGTGGAGAAGTCCATCAACACCACCAAGATCAATGAACGCACCGTAATCAGTAATGTTCTTCACAATACCTTTCACGATCATGCCTTCCTGGATCTGAGTAAGTGTCTCATCTCTCATCTTACCGCGCTCTTCAGCAAGGATTGCACGACGAGAAAGGACAATGTTTCCACGTTTCTTGTTGAATTTAATAACTTTGAATTCCATTGTTTTACCAATGTACTTATCAAGGTTCTTAACTGGACGGATGTCAATTTGCGAACCAGGAAGGAACGCTTTAACACCGATATCAACAGAAAGACCGCCCTTAACTTTAGCGATAACGGTACCTTCAACAGGTTCACCTTTTTCGCAAGCTTCAGAGATCTTATCCCAAGCCTTAAGAATTTCTGCTTTGTCTTTAGAGAGAACAAGGTTCCCCATTTGAGACTCAAGCTTCTCAAGATAAACTTGGATTTCTTCGCCGACTTTCACTTTCATGGTTCCGTCGTAGTTACGGAATTCACGAGCTAGAACAAGACCTTCTTGCTTGTAGCCGATGTCGACAGTTACGAATTCATCGTTCATAGCAACTACTCTACCCATAAAGACTTCGCCTTCAGCGAAATTCTTTGCAGATGAAGAGTTGATTAGATCTCCAAATTCAGTTTTAGCTTTTTGTTCTGGAACGTCTCCCATTTCGAAGTCGAACCCTTTGATCCAAGCTGGGATTTCAAAGTTAGGTTTAGAGGCAGATGCAGTTTTTGTGGTGGCCATAATATAGCCCCCCTTTTCTAGACATTAATTCTCCTACTGGAGAGCGTTTGTTATAAATGATTTTAGTCGTTTAAGCTAATCTTTTTTGCTTTTGGCTATAACGGAGACGCTGCGTGTAAAGTTTTTCATAGTGAGCGTAGAGNNCCGTTGAGTTCCTCTAAGTATTCAGGATAATTAAGAAGAATCTTAGCAAGCTTATCCTTTAACTCCCTTCCGTCCTCTGGATGGTAGGTTTCTCCAAACTTCCCCTGTTTCACAAGATGCTGACGGGTGGATGTCCGAGGTAAAAGAACGGGAGTTTGGGTAACCAGGGCATAGAGATCCTGGTCTGTGAATAATTCGGGAAGAGGAAGTCCCACAAAAATATCACAGTCCTGGAAGCTGGATGAGGCCAGTGGCCTTGTCTCAAAACTTATATGCATTTCCAGATGACGTTCAAGAATCATCCGTTTAATTCCATCGTAGATTGAATGGGTATACCAGGAGATGTCGGTCAAAAAGGTAAAAATCAATCTTTGATGAAATCCTAAGGAATTCAAATGATGAAGTAGCGGTGGAATAGCATCAACCAACAAACGGACATTTTTCAGGTCATCTTCATTTCTTGGAATGAAGGCCATGATCTTTCTTTTTTCATCAGCATGGACGGAACGAATAATCTTGGCGGGGAAATCAATTCCCGCACCGGTCACATGAATCTTTCTGGGGCTAACGGGAAATGTCTCAGTCGCAATCTCTCTGATATTTGGAGAGAAGGTGAAAATTGAATCAGTTCTCGAGATGAACCACTTATCCAGAAGATTGTTTTTTTTCCAGGGAATATTTTCATTGAAAGTAAAAACCATTGGAATATGAGGCATTCCTTTTAACATCATCCCTAAAGGATGCAGGGATTCATAGTTATAGGAATGAATGATATCGACTTGTTGTTTTTGGAGAATATGCTGTATTTGAAAATAAAAATTAAGCTTGGTACGCCACCCCTTCAAGTCGTTTTGAAAATGGAGTCGCGGAATATCCTCTTTCTCAGCTTCCAGATCCACCAGAGATTTTTCATGACATAAAATAAATGAGGCACCTCCAATATTTCGGAAGTAACTGGCGTCAGCTATGCAACGCCTTTCAATTGTCCCCCATTCCTCAGAAAGACACACATAGAGGACCGTAAGATCGGAGAGCCGGATTTTCTCTCTCATTAATTGTCCACGATATCGGCCGTAACAGATCCAATTTTAATTTTTGCCTGGGCCTTAACGAGTGTGTGTTTCCCATCATCACTGAACCAAAAATAAAGATCCCCACTCTTGAGGGTCTCTCCGGTATATTTGGTAGTGGCATGAAGCCGAATGGCGTTGATAGTGCCTTTAGGTGTCGAAATTTTTTCCCGTCCCTCTACCACTGATCGCAAAATTAAAATTTTGCCCTTATTAATGAGAGGAATTTCGTAAATGTCGTTATTTTTCAGCGGTAGTCCCTGATAAAAGAAAAGTACTGAGAAAGGATCAATGCTGTAATAAGGAATCGGCTTTTCTTCTTTTTTATCCTTAACACTTCCATCGGATTTCTTACGATGGTAAAACCAGAAAGTCTTATGCAGATCCCGATCATGCAGCTGCAAATCATCTATATCTTGCTTGGTTTCTCTTTGGATTAAACTATATCTGGTGGAGAGGAATTTATCCGTAGTGACATAAGTGTCAACCGTATCATCGAGTTCATAAATGTTACTATAGAAGGGGGCAGACTTGAACTTGGCATGGAAATGCCAGACTTCCTTATCATTGATCATTTTCTTACCCTTATTCATGACCATGATTTTACCAACGGTCATTCCCAGATAATTAATGTTCAAATACGTCTTCTCACCAACCTGATGATTTGGTCGATATTGTTCCCAGACCTTTTTGGCCTTTAGATTTATAGTTAAGAGTTCGGCTGGGTAATCTTTAGGAAGTGGCTTAATCGCAGGGATAACCGGATCAGGTGTAGGAACGACAACAGGTACTTTCACCGTTTCTTTTTTAGAATCTCTAATGATGACTCTTTTTTTAAAGACGGTCTTAGGTTTTATCGGAGCTTTCTTTTCAATCTTGGTTTCATCTACGGGCTGAACTTCAAATTTCTCAAGAATTTTTTCTTCTTTTTTAGTCGCCACCACCTTCGGTTGGGCTTCTTCCGTAGGCTTATTTAATTCTTTTTCAAAGTCCTTTTGTTCCCATGACGAACAACTCGCCAGGAGAAAAAGACTTAGCATGACTATTTTCACAACCAATCCTTCGTAAACGCTTAATAAGATTGTAGTTTACTGGGGAGAAGAATCAAGTCGGAGAACTTTGCTTAAGGCATCCAGAAGTTCACTTTCCCCACTCATAAACTCAACTTTGACCTTAGTGAAGAGAATCCGGCCATCCAGTGATACCCTTTTCATTTTCACCATGTCCTTTTCAGAGCAAAGAATGATGGCAGATTGTTGTGATGCTTTGATCAATAATTCATTTACATCTTCTGGTGAGAAAAAATAGTGGTCAGGAAAGCTCACCTTTTCCGTGATTTCCACTCCAAAATTTTCCAAAGATTTATAATAAGACTCAGGTGAGGCTATGGCAGTTACCGCAATGACTTTAAGACCTTTTAACTCATGTACTGAGAAAATGTACTTATCATGCACATCAAAAACTCCCAACGGCTGGTAACGAGTAAGGGCCAGAGGAGGACGATGATGAACATGCTCTGAAATGGAACTGATTAGTTTATCCAGTTTTTCCCCAGTCACCATGTCTGATCGGGAA
Source organism: Bacteriovoracaceae bacterium UBA4096 (assembly GCA_002381945.1). Taxonomy (GTDB): domain Bacteria; phylum Bdellovibrionota; class Bacteriovoracia; order Bacteriovoracales; family Bacteriovoracaceae; genus Peredibacter. The sequence continues at coordinate 32,139 of DFXY01000038.1, read as the reverse complement.
ACAATAATGGCATCTGCATCTTTTAAGGCCGATAAACCTTCCCTTAGATATCCCAAAGGTGCGACTTTATAAAGTTGCAGGGCCATAGTGGCATCAAACAGCACAATGTTAAATGAGCGGAAAATCTGGAGATGTTGAAAACCGTCATCCAACAAAACCACATCCGGATGAACTTCAGAAAAGTACTTTAGCAGGTTTTCGGCCCTTTTCTTGCCGACTATTACCGCACCTTTTTTCATTTTATTCGAGATCATTAAAGGTTCATCACCGTAATCAAAAGGATTAAGGCGAAATTTCTGGCCAGATTTTAGAAGTCCCGAAGAGTGCTCCAGCTGCCCTTTATAACCACGGGTGAGCACTACTGGTGTTAAACCTTTTTCGATCAACCAATCTGCCAGCCAGACAATTGTGGGGGTTTTTCCAGTACCACCAAAGGAAAGGTTCCCTACAGAAATGACAGGAACCTTGAAAGTCGTTTTCTTAAATACACCATACTCATAAAAAGAACGGCGAATTCGATATACCCACTCCCAGGCAATACTGAGTGGGGTTAAAGCCGTCGCTTTAAGGATTGACTTAAAACGCAAACGATTTTTTTGTAATGATTCATTCATGAATAACCCGTGCCATGTACTCAGGGACTGAGAATTGTTCTCCGGAAAGGAGGTTTTTAGTTTCTCTGAGGGTGGACTTTAATTCATTATAAATCTTTTCATTCAGAGTCCAAGTTCTAATTATTGAGGCCAGGCGAGCTGGATCAACTTCGTTTTGAATAAATTCAGGAAAGATGATCTTATTATGAATGATATTGGTAAGAGATATTGGCCCCTTATAATTAATAAAATTATTGAAGATAAATACATTCAACAGATCTGCCTTATAGCAGACGATAGTAGGGAGTTCAAAAAGTCCCGTGCTTAAGGTCACGGTCCCACTGGCCGCCAGAGAGATATGACACTCCTTCATAGCGAGAGTCAGCTCTTCAGAGTCATAGAAGACGTCGATATCATTTTGATAAAGATCATAAAAATCGGGGTTGATATGGGCCACCCGAACCAGATGGACTTCAATCGACATGGTCTTTCTAAGTATCCTGATCGCTTTAATAAATTCCGGCAAAAGATTATAGACTTCAAATTTTCTGCTTCCAGGAAGAAGTAGGATTTTGAGTTTATTTCCCCATACTCCAAAAGGCTTTGGTGGAAGGGATGAAAGTTGATCTTGATACGTCAGCATCAGTGGATGAGGAATGGACTTAATCTGCTTCACTCCTCGTGAACCAAACCATTCTTTTTCAAAAGGCAAAATGGTAAATAGAGTGTGAGTCACTTGAGAAAGCGTTTCGGCCCGCTTTGCCTTCCAGACCCAGGCCTGAGGGGCCACGTAATAAAGAACCTTCACTCCCCGTTTGGATAATCTTCGGGCAAGACGTAAATTGAAGTCTTGGAAATCCACGACGATGGCGGTTTTTGTGCCACGTCGGATGACTTCCTCTTCAAGTTTCTTCAGTGCCTTAAAATAGAAAGGAATTTTATGAATGACTTCTGAAAATCCCATGCTGGAAAAATCTTTCAAGTGATAGAGTAATTCCATGCCTTCTGCCTCCAGAAGATCTCCACCTACTCCATAAAACTTTACGTCAGAACACAGCCTTGCGAGCTCAGGAAAAAAGCTCATCGCATGTTCTTCGCCAGATTTTTCACCCGCGATAAGAAGACAACTAGCCAAGCTTCACCATTACAGCAGATGAAGATTCCATTGCCTTTAAAGTACAGTCTACTAAATGAACAGCATTCATTCCGTCTTTAAGACCAATGACCGCAGGTAGTGTTTCTAAAATTGAATGATAAAAATTCTTATGTTCAAGCAGAAGATGATCCCGCTTGGCATAAGCTTCTTCTTTCACAAAAGTTCCATCTTCAAATTGGGAAGCTGTCGCCTCGTAAATTTTATTCGTAAAAAGATCGACCGTTACCATTCCGTCTTTTGATATGACTTCCAGATCGCGCATTTCTTTAACAGCATTTCTTCCAACCACCACCATGGCCTCACACTTATCTTCAAGAGTGATCTGAATACTGGCGTGGTCCCAGTTATTGGTTCGGATCTTATATCCATGAGCACTGATGGATATTGGTTTTTGCTTAAACAGATAAAGTAGCAAATCCAGATCATGAATGGCCAGATCCTGAACTACATCAACATCAGTGGCGCGACCTTTAAAAGGGGCAACACGATTGATTCTTACACTAAAAGGAGTTGGTAGGGTTTGGAATTTTTCACGGAGCTTTTCCCATGACTCATGAAAACGCTCACTGTGTCCAACTTGCAGGACAACCGACTTCTTCGCGGCAATCTCTTTTAGTTTCTGAGCTTCAAGATCATTAGAGCATAACGGCTTCTCACAAAAAACATGTTTTTCATGCTCCAGGAGTTCTTTTACCAGCTCAAAATGAGTTGAGGTTGGAGTGACAACAAATGCAGCATCGATCTCATGGATAATATCCTTGAGGTCACTTACCACTTTCACTTGAGGATGATTACTGCGGGCAGCTTCCTGACCGGCCGGAAACTTCTCCACAATAGCAACAAACTCGGCGACTTCAGAATGGGCCTCAACTTTCTGGCAATGCCATTTGCCTAAGTGCCCATAACCTAAAACTGCAACTCGAACTTTTCTCATGATTAACCGGCCATGAATGGAGCGATTCCAATTTCAGATTTTTTAATAAACTCAGAAATTTCTTGAATCACAATATTGTTTTTATAATCTTCCATTAATTCAGGATGAGAAACGAATGCTCTTGGAGCAAGGGCCGAAGCTTCCATCGTGCGGTAGAAATCCACCACCTCAGAGACAGCATCTCTGCTATGCCCCTGACGCTTAAGACCAATGATATTAATACCTTTAAGACGAATACGATTACCATAGGCCGTGCAGAAATCTGGAACATCGCGATCAATACCTGAACCACCGCCAATGTAAGCACCCTTTCCAAGGGTCACATACTGAGAAATACCAGTGTTACCACCGATAATAACTCTATCCCCGATATTTACATGACCTGCAAGGTTAACAGAGTTGGCGAAAGTCAAATAACTCCCCAGTGTACAATCATGAGCAATGTGACAATAGGCCATGAATAATGAGTTTGATCCAATGACAGTTTTCTTATCCTGCTTCAATGTTCCGCGGTGAATGGAAACATATTCACGGAAAGTATTATTGTCTCCTATGATCGTCTCAGTAGGCTCATTTTTGTAAGAGTTATCTTGAGGAGGAGCTCCGATTGAACCAAATTGGAAAAATTTATTACCTTTCCCGATTCTGGTAAAACCATCAATCACAACATTCGAATGCAATAAACAATCATCACCAATTTCAACATTTGCCCCGATCACACAAAAAGGACCGATCTTAACATTGTTTCCAATTTTGGCCTCAGGGTGAATGAAGGCCATTGGGTGAGCTTCGTAGTTTTTCGTCATATCTTTTTCCTTATTCTATTTTAAGTGATGCCATAACACTGCATTGGGAGATCAACTCTCCCTCAGAGTAAATTTCACAATCGTACATCTGGAAAGGACCCCGAACTTTGGTTAAAGTTGCATGAATTTCAAGGTTCATAGGCGGAACTATTGGTTTTCTAAATCTGGCCGAATCAACCGATATCAAGGCAACAGTGATTTTTGTTTCTTCGATTGGCTTTTCCAGACAATTAAGGCAAAGAAATGAGGCTGCCTGTGCCATCATCTCAATCTGAACGACTCCTGGAAGAATCGGATTCCCTGGAAAATGGCCCTCAAGAACTTTAACGGACTCATCGACTTTAAAACTGCAGATGCTTTTACACCCGATTAACTGCGAAGGTATAAGGGGTCGCGGCAGACTTTTGGATTCTTCAGTCATCACTATTTCTTTTACTGAATCAATGAAAAGAAAAGGATCACGATGAGGAAGATACTTCATGACCTGATTTTTATCCATTAGCATGCGAACTCCTTATTTTTTTTCTCTTAATGACATCGTTCGAACATAGGCCAGACCCTTCATCCACTCTTTCAGATCTCTGGCAGGGTGTCCTCCGAGTTTAGAGCCAGCAGGCCATATACCGCCCTCGGTTACCTTTGCACCACCTGCTACCTGAGTACCCATTCCAAGATGGCAATCAGGTCCGATGGCTGCTCTTCCACCCAGAACAACATAATCATCAAGGACAGCACTACCAGCAATACCTGATTGGCCACAAACGATACAACCTTTCCCAAGTTTTACGTTATGAGCTATTTGTACCAGATTGTCGATTCGTGTTCCTTTACCGATAACAGTTGGCGAGAAAGTTCCGGCATCAACCGAACAGTTAGATCCCAGCTCAACATCGTCCTGAATAATCACTCCACCCATATGCCAAATTTTAAGATGATTACCTTGATGAAAAGTATAACCAAAACCATCTGAACCAATCACTGTTCCGGCATGAATTCTGCAATTCATACCAATTTTAGTAAAAGGATAAATAGTGACGTTGGAGTAAATTTTGGTGTTATCCCCAATTTCGGAGTGAGAATGGATAACAGAACCTGGCATGATTTCAACTTTGGCCCCAATCCTAACATGCTCACCAATAAAAACATTCTGGGCAACCATGGCACTTGGATCTATCTCAACTGTTCCCATTTGTCGTCCGTCGACCTGGGTATTAAGTCCTTCCATTTTCATTTCATAAAAAGGTTTAGAAAGGATCGTCAGGGATAGTGCGACGTTGGGAGAAGTTAGGAGCCAAGGCAACTTCTCAATTTCTGTTTTAAATTCAGGTTTCATGGAATCAAAATATTTTTCATCCACTATGGCACCAATTTTTAAATTCAATGCCTGTTCGAGATGTGGAAGAAATTTCTCCATGAACTTGGCATTCTTGATAAAAACCAAACTATGCGAAGTCATGCCATCTAAAGAAGAAATGGCCAGAATTTCTTCTGGCCATTCACTATTTTTGACGAATTTAAGACTTGAATCAATTACTTTAAGAGTCTGAAGATTCATATGGGGCTCCCTATAAGGGTCTATTTCCCTGGGTACTTCTTGTCGTAAGCCTTAATGACTTCATCAGTAAGATCTTTTTTGCTTTCAGCATAGACAATCGGAGCAGCGGAAAGTTCAAACGTCATATCTACTTTATTGGCCTTAGATACTTCATCGATGATTGGACGAAGCTTTTCAAGAATTGGCTTTTTCATATCCTGCTCCATCTTTTGGATGTCACGCTGATACTCCATCGTTTTATTTTGGAGTTTCATCATCATTTCCTGCATTTCGCGCTCTTTATTAGCACGAGCTGCTTCCGCTAGAACCATCGACTGCTTTTTATAATCTTCCTGAGCTTTTTTAATCTTATCTTCATCTTTTTTCAGCAAAGCTTTTTTATCATTGAAAGACTTTTCAAGAGTCTTTTGAACTCCCTTGCCTTCTTTGATAGTTGTGATGATTTTTTGAATATCAACCAGCCCAATTAAAGTCGCGGAAAATGAAGAGAAGCTAAAAGTTAATAACAATAACCCTAGAACTAGTTTCATAAGTATCTCCTTAGAGCAAAAACTCTATCACAAAATTAAAATAATTGTCCTATGTCAAAGTTAAACTGGTTAGAAGCTTCTTCCTCACGTGGATTGATCGGGAATCCGAATTCAAACCGGAGAACGCCGATCGGGGAGAACCAACGGAAGCCAAAACCATAGTTACTTCGTAAAGCATAGTTACCGTCTTCGCCGATGCGTTTTTCATAAACGTTACCAGCATCATAGAAAACGACCCATTTAAGGCCGGCTTCCTTAATCAGCGGATGCTCAAATTCCAGGGTACCCAATAAACTGAAAAGCCCACCGAAGTTAAAGTCTTCTAATTCACCAGTATCAGTGTTTCGTGCCAATCTTATAGGACCAATATCCTCGAGATTAAAACCACGCATATTTCGCGCGCCACCCATCGAGAATTTTTCAACCCTCGGAATGTCACGGTTTGTGGTTTTAAATAACTGAGCGGCCTGCATACGGGAACGCAAGACTAGATCTCCAATGACCGGACGATAGTAACGCCCTTCAACCTCGGCCTTCATCCAGCGCATAGTTCCACCTAAACCGGTATATTCCAGTGAGGTTGAAGCATAGTAACCGTTAGAAGGTTCAAAGATATTGTTACGTTTATCGCGGATAATTGAAGCTTGAATAGAAGAGGATGAACCATTCTCTATTTTAGGATCAATGGCATCATTGATAACATCATCGACTTTATTGTCTTCATAACGATAAGTAAGGAAGAGTCGGGTGTATTCAAAAATAGGATGACCAACCCGAACATCTCCACCATGCTTACGGTAAGCAAATGAACGGATAAAATAAGAGACTGTCTGGTAGTAATCGGCTCCTGCCGTCCACTTCGTATCAAAGAGATAGGGTTCAGTGAAACCTAAATTATAAATCTGCTGCTTGTCCGAATAAGACAAGTTCATATTGATGTTTTGCCCGAGACCACGGAAGTTATTTTGGGCAACTGATGCCTGAACAAAGCCGTTCGTGGCAGTCGAGTAACCGGCCCCTAGGGAGATCTGGCCAGTCGGACGCTCTTTAATGGATACTTCAACATCAAGAACATTATCAGTTCCCTTACGTGTGATGGTATTGAAGACCACGCTTTCCGGTTGGAAGAAGCCGAGTCTGTTAACATTATCTTTAGAAGTTCGTAGTTTGGAACCGGAATACATTTCACCTTCATGAATTTTTAGTTCACGGCGAATAACTTTATCGCGGGTTTTAGTATTGCCTTTCATGGTGATTTTACCAAAATAAGCAATCACACCTTTCTCAAATGAGAAGATGACATCTACTTTATTCTCGCCCGGCACTACTTCCAAAGTTCTCAGAACGTTGGCAAAAGCATAGCCCTTATCCTGATACATCTCAGTTAAGCTTTGAATATCAAGCCGAAGATTTTCTTCATTATAAATGTCGTCGGTTTTCAGTTTAAGTTTTTCCATCATTTCGTTTTCAGTGAAGAGCAGCTCACCATTGAACGAAATATTGTTAACTGAAAACTGAGGACCTTCCTGCATTCTAACTGTGATAAAGATCCACTTCTTATCTTCTGAAGCTGTGACTTCAGGATTTTGCACGTTGATCTGTAAATAACCACGGGTTTTATAGAAGTACTTAAGTCGTTCTATATCCGTCTGGAAATTAATTTCTTTAAAATTCCCTGAACCCGATAAAAAAGAGAAGTAGGACTCTTCACGAGTCTGCATAAAGTTTTTGAGTTCTTCATCCGGGATGGCCTTATTACCAAGAAAGGTAATTTTTTTAACTCGAACTTTATCCCATTCTTTAATTTTAAACTTTACCTCAACCGAACCATTGGCATTATCGATCAGGCTATAAGTGGCAAGGGCCAGGAAATACCCCTTCTCTTCATAATGTTTCTGAAGAAGGAGGACATCATTTTTGATGGTAGAAATATCCAGAATGTTAAATTCTTTAGTCTTAATCTGTTCTTTCAAATCATCATCATTAATTTCATCGTTACCCGAGAAACTAATTTTAGAGATGATAGGCTTTTCTTTTAATTTAAAAAGAAGGATATTTTTATCACTGTAAACCTTGTGATAGGCCTCCACTTCTTCAAAATACTTCATCTCATAAATACGAGAGAGATCTTTGCGAAGAAGATAGTTATCCAGCATCATATCCTGACGAGTACCAAGTTTTTCCAGAATGGCTTCGGACTCAACCTTACGGTTGCCTTCGAATTCAATGGAATCCACTCGGAACATTTCCTTGATGGGACCTATGATCTCTTGAGCAAAAGCTGAATTAAGCCCAATCAGAAAACAAAATATAAAAAGAACGAAATGCGCTTTTTTCAACCCAAGATTCCTTAACGCGAAAAGCTATGTAATTAATTTTATTTGCGGAGAAATTCTAGCCAATTATCTGACCATCTTCAATGACTATTTTACGTGGAAAGAAGGAAGCAACCTTATCATCATGAGTTACAACCAACAAAGTAGCAGCGAAATCGGCCGCAAGATTCTTAAGTAATGTTGTGACTTTCTCAGAGTTTTTTGAATCCAAGTTACCGGTTGGTTCATCACAAAGAAGAATTTTTGGCCTCAAGGAAAGTGCCCTGATGATATTAACGCGTTGCTGTTCACCGCCTGAAATTTCAAATGGAAACTTTGGTAAACAATGGGTAACTCCCAGAATACGCGCTAATTCCTCCACATCTTTTTCAACTTTTTTCGTTTCCTTCCCACCAATTCTGGCTGGCAAAAGTATGTTGTCTCGACATGTCATTGAGGGAAGTAGAAAATGAAACTGAAAAACAAACCCTACATTGGAATTTCTGAAGTGGGCCAAAGCCTCATCACCCATAGATGTAAGATTTTTACCATCAATCGTAACTTTCCCTGATGTAGGATGATCTAAACCACCGAGCAAATAGAGAAGTGTGGATTTTCCGGAACCAGAAGCTCCTCGAATGGCCACGAGCTCTTTCGCCTCAATTTCAATATTAAGTCCTCTTAACACCTTCGTTTTTCCGAATGATTTCTCAACATTTGAAAGTTCAATAAAGCTCATGCACTAAACTCCTGTCTAAGTCCTTCAATGATGGGCTTCTTTTTCAGTTTAAGATAACCAACAAAGGCCGCAATCAATATCCAAAGCAAGGATACTCCATAGACAGTCACATATGCCATGAAATCAAGCTTGATATTAAGCGAGGATAAAACGTAAATTTCCCCAGGAATCTGAAGAAAAGAAACATTCTGGAGACACCAGTTGAATAATTGAGAAAGTAAGTGTGCACCCATACAAGATACACTCCAGATGATCACCACTGAAATAAACCAGAAGCGATTAAGACTTGCCAGCGAAAGACCGACAGCTCTAAGGAAGAAAAAATCCTGGGCCTTCTTTTCCATAATATAAATGACAAAAGCAATAATATTAAAAACCGCCACCACAACAATGAGTTGAAGAATAAGAGAGATGGAAAATTTTTCTACTCTTACGGCCTCAATTAAAAAATCATATTCATTCCAAAAAGGGCGTACCAGGTATTCAGGGCCCAACTCCCCTTTTAAAGTTTTCTGTTGGGATTTTATAGGCTCCAGGCTTTGAAGCGGTTTATTGATGGGTTGAGTGGCGAGAATTACAAGATTTACTTTATTATTTAATCCCATTAGTTCAGCTAATTCTAAACGGTTTAAATAAACAAATCTCAAGTCTTTCTGATAGATACCATGCTTAATGATTCCACCAACAGTAAAGAGCTGAATCATGGGAAGAGACTCTCCTGATTCATTGCCTCTTCCGAAAGTAAGGGCCAGTGGATCGCCCTTTTTTACTCTCAGCTGCTTGGCCAGCTCATTCCCAATAACTATTTCGCCTTGTAATAAGTTAATAGTCAGACCAGTTGCTGCCGAAAAATTACCACCCTCGATTCCACGAACGAGAACACCCTTACTGACTTCATTTCTTAGTGCAAAAGCTTCCGTTTGAATCACAGGTGCAACGGCCTCAGGTTTTACTGTTTTTAAAATATCCTGAAGTTCCGGAGTAAGATTAAAGAAACCTTTTCTACTCGTTATAAGAAGATCACCGGACGAGTGTCTCAAGCCTGATTTTAATAAATGATCAAAGCCATCCATTAGACCAAAAGTGCAAAGGATGACGGCAATAGAGAAAGTAAAACTTAATATAGTCGCCAGCAGGATTTTCCCTGCTGAACGACCATGGAGGACAATTTTAAGAATAGATAGGTATGACTTCATTCTTCTTCAGAGAAGAAATGCTCTTTCTTAAGTAATGGGAAAATAATCACTTCCCGGATAGTTGGACTATCAGTCAGGATCATAACCAGACGATCAATCCCGATCCCCTGTCCAGCTGTAGGCGGCATACCGTATTCCAGAGCGCGAACGAAGTCGTAATCTACGTCGGAAGCTTCGTCATCCCCGGCCTCTTTTTGTCTCGCCTGCTCAGCAAAACGTTCAAGCTGATCGGTTGGATTATTAAGCTCCGAGAAGGCGTTCCCAACTTCCCAGCCATTCATGAAAAATTCAAAACGATCGACAAACTCAGGATTTGCATCATTACGTCTTGAAAGCGGAGATACTTCAGTTGGGTACTCGGTAATAAAGGTTGGCTGTATAAGTTTAGACTCAACCAATTCTTCAAAGGCCAGAACTAATAAACGACCCCATGAAAGAGCTTGAACCTTTTTAGGATCCTGATCAACGTCTTTAAGAAGACCCAGAAGATGGGTGCGATCGTTGATCTGATCAATTGTTGAGTTGGTATACTTCGCAACCGCCTCTCTCATGGTGAGGCGGGCATAAGGACCTTTAAGATTAATTTCGTTCTCACCGAATTTAACGACTTCAGACTTGATCACGTGTTGTGCAATTCCTGAAATTAGCTCTTCAGTGAAGTCCATAAGATCAAGATAAGTTGCATAGGCCCAATAGAATTCAATCGTGGTAAACTCAGGGTTATGTTTCAGTGAAAGACCTTCGTTACGGAAACAACGGTTCATCTCAAAAACTTTATTGTAACCACCAACGATCAAACGCTTTAAATGAAGTTCAGGCGCAATACGCATGAAGAGTTCCATATTAAGTGCATTGTGATGAGTATTGAATGGTTTAGCGGTAGCTCCACCGGCCACCGAGTGCATCATTGGAGTTTCAACTTCCAGAAAGTCATTCTTGTAAAAATACTCACGGATATAACGGACGATTTCAGAACGCATTTTAAGTTTCGCGCGAACTTCAGGGTCCATAATCATATCCACATAGCGCATGCGATAACGAAGTTCTGCATCGGTTAGACCGTGAAATTTTTCAGGAAGCGGACGGATGGATTTAGTAAGAATCGTCATATCCTTAACGTTTAAGGCAAGTTCGCCTTTCATCGTTTTAAAGACATCTCCTTCTGCATAAACGATATCGCCGTAATCAAGGAGCTTGTATTCAGCGAAACCTTTTTCAGAGGTAACCTCTTTTTTAACATATAATTGAAAACGTGAAGAGCCATCATCACACTGGAGGAAAGCAGCTTTTCCGAAGTCACGCACCATCATTACCCGGCCCGCAACTTTATAAGTTGGTGTTTCACCGATATCTTCCTTGGCCTTTTCACCATACTGCTCAGTCAGATATTTAAAAGACGTATTTGGCGTGAAGCCGTTTTTATATGGATTAGATCCTGACTCTTCTAGCTTCTTACGTTTATCAAGACGTACTTCCATCTGTTCAGAAAAGAGCTCAGTCCAGCGGTCTACGTGTTTATCTTTCATAATTTTCCCCGAGGTAGTTAATTTCTCATCCATTATAAATCATCCATTCCTGTATCTTGTACTTCTCCACCAAGTGATTTCCACTGGAGGTAAGCTTTCATAAAATCATCTAAATCTCCATCCAGCACGGTGGCGGCTTGAGAAGAACTAAAACCAGTTCGGTGGTCTTTGACTAATTGGTAAGGGTGAAGAACATATGATCTCACCTGAGAGCCCCAGGCGATATCTTTCTTGGTATTCTCAATTTTATCCTGAGCTTCCTTACGCTTTTGAAGCTCGTAATCATATAGACGTGATTTTAAAATTTTCATCGCCATTGCCCGGTTTTGAATCTGGGAGCGCTCATTTTGACAGGCAACCACAATACCAGTTGGTAAGTGAGTCAAACGAACTGCTGAGTCGGCAGTGTTTACTGACTGCCCACCGGCGCCACCGGAACGATAAATATCAACCCTGAGGTCCTTATCCAGCACTTCAATTTCAATGGTGTCATCCACTTCAGCACTCACAAAAATAGAAGCAAAAGAAGTGTGTCTTCGAGCATTGGAATCGAAGGGAGAAATTCTCACCAGGCGATGAACGCCAATTTCCGACTTTAATAAACCGTAGGCATAATTACCTGACACCATGAGAGTGGCAGATTTAATTCCAGCCGAATCTCCATATTGAAAATCCATGACCTGGGTCTTAAAACCTTTACGCTCACACCAACGGGTAACCATTCTTAAGAGCATTCCGGCCCAATCACAGGACTCAGTCCCACCGGCCCCGGAGTTAATGGTCACAATCGCATTATTTGGATCGGTTTCTCCTGAAAGCAGGGCCTTCTTCTCAGCTTCGGAAAGCGCACTTTCAAGCTTCGGAAAAAGTTCGAGTGCTTCTTTGGCAGAAGACTCATCCCCTTCATCACTCATCTCGCACAATACTTCAAAATCATCTGAAAGAGATCTGACCTTTGAGTAAAGCTTGATTACGTCCTCAAGCAGAGCACGTTCTTTCTGAATTTTTGAGGCGTTTTGTGAATCGTTCCAGAAACCATCCAAGGCTTCTAGTTCAGTTATCTCTCTGAGTCGGTTTTTCTTTCGATCGACGTCAAAGCGACCTCCGAATTGTTTCGAGAGTAGATTTGATTTCAGCAAATCGAGATTTATAATCTGTGAGCTTAAGGCTCAGTGAGTCATCCATGCAGTACCTTCCGGAAAACCACACTGTAACAAAGAGGAATGAACTTTGAAAAGAGGTTCTTACCCCCCGAAGGGAGTAAGCACCTGATAATTAATCCGCGAGATGAAGATAAGGGGCCAAAAGATAGCTGTAATCAGGTCTGAGATCTTTAACCGGAGCTGAAGGTTGAGGATTGCGAGGAATAGCATCCGGATTTCTGAGTAAATTACAGTTAAACTGGGGACTGGTATCCATGATTTTATTTTGCTCGCCGATTGCCACCAAAAGAGAAGCAATGGTTTTGCGGTTGGCCGGTGCTTTTTTGTCAAAACTCATCAGGAATTTGATGAACTTCCAGATGCTTCCGTAATCTTTTTCATCAGGAATCTTTTCATATTTGATCATGTACTGATAAATCTGCTTTTTGAAACTCTTGATAAGCGGGCTCTTATCCTTAAGGAATCCATCCAAGGCAGGAGAATAAATCGAATAAGCGTTATCAACTTCTTTAGCGTCCATGATGTTATTGAAGTTAGTATCCCAACGAAGAACCGTGGTTTCAACGTGCATAAGAGCAATCATGATTGTCATGAAATCACTTTTTGAATAAGGGATCTCTTCCTTTTCCCCATCAGTATAATAATCGCATGTTCGGGCCGCCTCGATCGCTCGATCCAGGAAAACTGCGGTGGCCTCTGTGTTTACAAAATCGTTATTCTTACACCAGTTCTCTGCGATATTCATTGAACTGAACATCAAAGGAAACTCTTTTTGATAGTTTTTACAAAGTCCATTCCAGAAATTGGCACGTACACAGGCCGGCTCAAAACGATCATACTGATCTTTCGGACAATTTTGTTCTTCCAGATAAAGATACATATCATCGGCAACATTGAGCGATGAAAATAAACTTACGGCAAACTCAGTCCCTTCATTAACATCCAGGAAACCATTCTTATCAGACTGATACTGAAAGAGTGTTCCAAGAAGTGAGACGTTATCAGCAGTACCATTCACCCTTTGAGGCAAAAGAATATTTAATTCAATCAATTCGTTTTCAAAGTCCGCAACAATCTGTCTCATTTGCTTCTGATCAACAGAATAGCCACCTACCGCATCAGCATTTGGACTTGGCTTGCCATAATGAGCAAAGAAAAGTTTCATCGCATACTCAATCAAAGCAATTTCAAAAACGCCATCAGAATTCCGCTTATAACCGCGGATATAATAAGAAGAAAGAAAGCGTCCCTTCATGAAACGATATTTTTTAACAATTCGCTCGAACTGATCTAATTCCGCCTGATGTTCAGGATAAGTATGACGATATTCTTCAAAATTAATGGTTACGGGTTCCGGGCTTTCCAGCTGAGCGCTGAATTTATCATAAATACGGTGAAAAACCGTACCCGTCTGAAGCAGTGATTTGGCGTGGGCGAACAAGGCCTTTAACTCAGAACCTTTAACTTCTTGCCCATTACCTTTGAGAGCGATGATCTTAGCTTCTGAAATCAGTTTTCTAAACTGCTCGATGTCAAAATCCTCAATTTCAATAAAGAGTTTAACTGCATTTATGGCCTGATTTAAAGTGAAAAGGACTTCATTATCACGATCATTAAGTGATCCTTGGGTAACAATTTTGTAAAGATCATTCACATCAGTTTTAAGCATTTGCAGGATGGAATTCTGATCAAGCTGGATGAATTTATATCGAACGATATCGAAGCCAATAAGTACTAAATGATCAAAATTAAGAATAAGTCTTTCTAATTCCTGGTGAGTAATGATTTCTTCTTCACCACCTAAAAGAATTTTCTTCAGGAATAGAACTTTTTTAGCTTTCTCCAGAGTTTCACGATTTGATTCCGTTGAGAAGCTATCAATTAATTGAAGAATATTAAGTTTATGGGTTTGTCCCTGACGATCCTGATTAAAAATCACCCTTAGGCCCTGGATGATGGCCTTGTTAGAGCCGGAGATTTCTCCCCTTTGGATGTTATGCAAAGTCCACGATGCTGTATTTTCGTCTTTAAATCGCTCTCCCAAGATCAGGGCAGATTCACGATTAAAGATGATACCAAAATCAATAACTTTATCTACGGTAGTTTTAGAGATGTAATCCGGATCTTCACCGGTAATTAAATGACCGATATCAAAAATAGATTTTAGTGCTTTAACAACTTCAGGTTTTACATCGGGACGATAGTCGGCAAGATAACGTTCAAGCTCAACACGTGATAAATAGCCAGGTTTTCCAGATTTCACGATTTTAATGAAGAAATTAAGATTTTCACCGAGACAACGAATTTGATTTTCGATGTTTTCATTCATGATTTCATTGAAGCGTTCAACGTCCAGCTCACACTGGATTGCATTCTGCAAACCTTCAAGCTGACGTTTATTAACTTTAGATCCAAGTAGATCTCCACATCCTGAAAGGATGAGCATCATGCAAAGAATAAGAAGAAAAGTTATTTGTCTAAAAGACATATCTTAACCCACCGTAAATAGCATCGTTATTTGTATATGGTGACCAGAATGATTTCCCGTCTGTGGGAGTTCCGATCATGTTTACACCCAGATTCATTTGAAGATCCCGGGATACATTATAATTTCCTCGCACCATGACTAATCTGTCAGTTGTCAGCATGTCAAATTTTACATCTCCGGATAGACTGAAATGGCGACCAAAGTTTCTCGATGCAATTAAATTAATGGCCTGATTCCAACGAGGATCCAAAGCAAGGTCATCTTTTTCCCTGTCAAAAGGACTCAAACGGGCAACATAGTTAAATGCGAGGGTATAAAGGTCATTTGACTTGGAAATTCCACCGCCAACATAGTCTTCACGTTGCTTCTTGCTCTTAATTTCAGTGTAACGAACTTGCTCATCAACATCAGGATACTCATTAGGACGAATCGCAATGCCTGAAACATACATCTCTAAATCTTTATTTCTGTATTTCAGAGTGGAACCATAGACATCGTGATAATAAAAACGCGGATCAATCGCAGCAGTCACAACACCTTCAGTGAAACTGACGTTAACATCAACATTGGGAGTAAGAGTGTTTTCCGGTTTTCTCATGATGAAGTTATCGAGAACCCAGTGTTTACTCTCGAAGCCAATATTAGCACCAACTGTATAACGATAGATCACTTCTGAAATTTCAGGATAATCAACATCATACTTAACCGGCATCTGGCGGCCTTCAACATCAGCACTGCTTGCCGGAGCATCGGCCCAATGGCTGCGACTGGTAATTGTTCGCTCTTTTTTATCAATATCAAGAGAAGGATTTAGTTCAGGAACATACAATCCTGAAACAAATCCACGATAGCGCATTCCGTTTGAAGATTTTCTTTCATAGGAAAGACCAATCAGCCCTTCCTGCCCTGGAGTAAAGTAATCAAAGTTACGTCGATTATTTAACTTTCCGAACCCCCAGGTATGGTCGATTTGGGACCAATTTAGGATCTGACGACCGAGGCGTAGGTGATCCTTAGATGTAAGATTTCCCCCTATATAAGCTTCTTGGAGCGAATACATGGTTAAACTTTGATCATTGACCATGGCAGCTGCAGTAAAGCGGCTCTCTAAACCTCTTCTATATGTAGTCGTAGGATTACGATGATAATCAAATTCAAAGTCGGCATTATACCTGTTACCAGGGACATTCCCTACCTGTTCACTGACTTGATTACTAAGCGCGCCAAGGTGGCCTTGGATATAATCGGAAGCCCCATAACCAGTACAAGTTATGAAAACTAAGCTAAGTGAGGCACATTTCTGAAAGGTACTAACCACTGGGTAACCCATCCTTCATCCATTTCTTAAGATTAATTCTTTATAATTATCTCTGAAATCTGACTTTTCTATTTACGCATCATATCAAGGCAAGGGTGGACACTCCCGCTACTGTGTAAAGCTTACAGTCCCCTGTCAGGCCAAGCGACATCTGTAAACTCTTCAAAAGACAGAAGTTTTTAATTGCCCAGAACAAGGTCAAAAGTTAATATCCATCCGTACCTTTTCACTCAACTAAAAGGATTCTGTCCAATGAAAAAGCTAAGTGCTGGAATTTTAATGGGTCTGATCGCAGTTCTAGGCTCTGCTCATGCCGAAGTAAACCGTTACCACCCAAATCACCTCTTTATTAAGATGAAGGCCGGTGAAACCCTGGTTCAATCTCCTCTAATCAAAAGCTCTAAAAAAATATTTGGTAGCCTTTACCTGGTAAATACCACAAGTGCTGACCAGTTAGCGGCAAAGCTTGCCGACTCTTCAGCGATTGAGTACATCCAAAAGGATTTCTATGCAGGCAAAAAATCAATGCCTAAACACGAAGTTCTGAATGAAGGTGGACTGCTCATGAAGCAGCTTCAGAATTTTGATTTCTCAACTTCATTCAATGACCCAGCGGCTTCAAGACTTTGGGCCTTTGCTGAAAAAAACGGAATGGATGTTTTTGGTGCTTATGATTCATTGCCAGCTCGCACTGCTAAAGAAATCATTGTTGCCGTAGCAGATACTGGTGTTGACCATAATCACGAAGATCTTAAAGATATTATGTGGTCAAATGAAAAAGAAATTCCAGGAAACGGAATTGATGACGACAATAATGGCTATACTGATGACATCCATGGAATCAACACTCTAGTAAGAGATGCTCAAGGCCGCGCTACAATGAACACCATGGCATCTCACTGGCATGGAACTCACGTTGCCGGAACAATCGCAGCGACTCAAAACAACGGTGTAGGTATTGCTGGTGTTGCTCATAACGTAAAAATCATGGCAATCCGAGTTGTGCCTGACGATGCTGATGAACTAGATTCAGACATTGTTGAAGGCTACCTATATGCTGCCAATAATGGCGCTAAAATCATCAACTGCTCATTCGGTAAGAAAAATAACGAAGGCGGCATGGTTGTAAGAGACACTATCAATGCAATTGCTAAGAAAGGTGTTTTGGTAGTGGTATCAGCGGGTAACGATTCTATGGGCCCTTTTAGCTGGCACGATATTGATACTAACCTGAAATATCCTGCTTCATTTGATTCAGCTAACATGATTGTTATCGCTTCGACTCAAAGTGATGGCAAAATGTCTTCATTCTCTAACATTGGTAAGGTTGGCGTTGATGTTGCTTCTCCTGGATCAAACATCTACTCAACTGTAAATAACGGCCAATACTCAATGGCCTCTGGTACATCAATGGCAGCTCCGAATGCTTCTGGTGTAGCGGCAATGGTTATGGGTTACTACCCTAACCTTAAAGTGAATTCGATTAAGAAGATTCTTATGAATACAGTGACACCAGTTCCAGCTTTCAAAAACCAGCTGGTCTCTGGAGGACGTATTAATCTGAAGGCCGCTTTGGAAAAAGCTAAGTCAGTAAGACGTTAATCAACTAAAAATGAAAGGGCCCTTTACCGGGCCCTTTTTTTTATCTCACTAAATTTCTTTAAAGCTTCCTGCTCCCAACTCTCCATTAATTTTTCTTCCTTTAAACTCACTTCATGATCAAAACCCATCAGGTGAATGACTCCATGGAAAAAGAGATGAATGAATTCATCAAAATAACCAATCTCAAACTTTTTGGCCTGACGTTTAGTTTGAGGATGGCAGATCGCGAGGTCTCCTAAAAATAAGACAGGTTCAATGAAGATTCCTTTCCGCAAATCCTCGTGAGCAGGGAAAGATAAAACATCGGTGACTTTATCTTTATGCCGGTATTCACGATTAAGCTCACGAATCCGGGCATCTCCACAAATTAAAAGGGAGACATGAAGACTCTTGAGGTTTTTGGTCTTAATGATTTTATTCTGCAGCATGAATTGCAACACATCCCCTGCCATAAAAAGCCATTGATCCAGCTGACGCTCTTCAGAAGGCTTAAATTTTACTGTCGAATGATAATCCACTTGGAGGAAAGGATGTTTCTTCATAAAGGCCATGTTATCCTTTTGGTAAATCTTCTGCAATATAAGGAGTTACCATGTCCCGTCCTGAGCTTGATCGATGTATTGAGGTGATCAAAAGCCTTCGTCATCCAAAAACCGGATGTCCATGGGATCTGGAGCAGACTCATGAATCCCTCTTAAAATATCTGATAGAGGAAGCTTATGAATTTGTGGAAGCGGTTGAAAAACAGGACCCCGAACATATGGAAGAAGAAATCGGCGATGTTCTGTTCCAGGTTCTACTCCATACCAATATGGGCGAAGAAAGTGGCAAATTCACACTGGAATCGGCCGCCAGGAAACTGGCCGACAAACTAATCCGGCGACACCCTCACGTCTTCAATCAAGACAGCAATCCTCTAACCTCAGAGGAAGTGGTGGAAAACTGGCAAAAAATAAAAAACGTTGAAAAGGGTGAAAAGAAGTACAGCATTGATGAGAAACTCCTCCATGCCCCAGCTCTGGAATCTGCCTTTAAAATCGGAAAGAAATCAACGACTGTAAATTTCGACTGGGAAGATTATCAGCAAGTAGTGATGAAAGTTGAAGAGGAATGGCAGGAAGTAAAAGAAGAACTTCCCCCCACCGGAAAATTTAATAATGAGAGGGTGAAAGAAGAAATCGGTGATCTCCTGTTTAGTGTGGCCCAACTCGCAAGGCATTTAGGATTAAACCCAGAAGAATGCCTTAGGGATGCCAATAAGAAATTTATCGGAAGATTTAAAAAAGTTGAAGATTTGGTTAAAGAGTCAGGACGGACTTTACCGGAGACTCCACAACAAGAGTTGGAAGACTACTGGATAAAAGTGAAAAGAAAATGAAAAAGCTTAAATCCAAATTCCATAAACTAACACCTCAAGAGCGTCTGTATCAATATGACCGGCCCATAGTAGCGATTACGGGTGGAATAGCTACCGGTAAAAGCACGGTAACCAGAATGCTGGAACAAAAGGGGCTTCAGATCATTGATGCTGATCAGCTGGTTAAGTCTATTTATTCCCTTCAAGAAACCAGAAATTATATTCAGACCGAGTTTCCTGAAGTCTGGGAAAATAATGAAATAAACTTTATTAAACTTCGTGCTTTATTTTTTCAGAATCAGAAAGTGAAAGAATCCATTGAAGCCTATCTTTATAAGCGCTTACCTGATGCTTTTCAAAAGGCAGCTCGTCAGGTACTTGATCAGGATTTTTATCTTTATGATGTCCCTCTGCTATTTGAAAGAAACCTTCACCAGCAAGTGGATCTTACCATAGTGGTTTATGCACCTGAAAATATCCAACTCGCTCGCTTGATTGATCGGGATCAGATGAAACAGGACGCTGCAATCAGAATACTTAAGGCACAAATGGACATCGAAGAAAAAAAAGGATTAGCAGATTTTGTCATTAACAATTCAGGAACTTTAGTAGAACTGGCAGCAGAAATTGATTCACTTCTGCTGCAGATTATTGATTAATTATCGAGAACATTTACCTATGGCGGTGAAGAAAAAACTTTCAGCACTGACAGTTTTACAGCGAAGTCCTTTATCGCACTTTAACTCAAAACCACCGCCTGATACGCGACGCCCATACTTATTGTAGACTGGACATAACTGTCCTTGCCGACCTCTGAGTTCACATGCCATATATTTTTCTTTAGCATTCTCAACACATCGGGGGACAGAGTTTCTTTTCACATACGAGCTGAGACTATTGAACCATTTGTTGCAATGGGAATCGACGGCACATTGAGTTTTAGGATGTGAGAAGCTCAGTCCTGAGACTACATTTTTCATCATGACATTAAGAGAATTAGCAACAGAGAGATTATTCGTTATCCGGGCCTGTAAAAAGCTGTCATGGCACAGATCAGATAATAATTTATAGTTCATCAACTTGCCATCTATGACTTCAGGAACGGCCACTCTTCGGGAAATCAAATTCACAGTATTGGCATATATTTTGGCCACGTTAACTGCGCCGCCCACACCCATCACGCTGAAACCACCGGAGCCTGAATAATCTGTTGAAAAATTCATTGCAGCTTCACAAGCAAAAGAGATGAATCTTTTCTGTGGCTTTCCATTCTTATAGACAACCTTTCCGGATTTATCACGTTTGGAAAAATCAAAACGACCTTCCGGACTTAGTGCTGGATGAAGACCATCAGAGAGCAAGTCAAAATTTGTAATGTATTGCCGGTTAAAGCTGATAGTAGGTCCTGCCTCAACAGCAATTCCCAGAAAGTTAACTTTCACCTGGAGACTGATTTTTGCGTCAACCTTTGTTACGTTAGTAGATTTAAGATTAGTATGGGAAGTCAGAGGTCTTCGAGCATTCTCCCCGTCTGAAACCAGAGAATCCAGAATTTCCTTCTGATCTTTATAATTTACTTTCTCATTACTGATATTCGATTTATGAAGACCAAGTTCCTGGTTTAAATATTCCGATCGGCTTTTTACTGCCGTCAGCATATTAGATTGAAGATTTTGAAGATCATCAGTAGGAGTGATCTCTCCTCTTTGGACATTATCCAAGGTTCTAAGAGCTAATTCCCGTAAATCTTCCTGCAAAGAGATATCAATCAGAACGATGTCTTTTTCAATTTCTCTGCGTATTTCTTCCGCAGCTTCCTGTGGACTACCAGTTTCATCCAACGCTTTTTCATAAGCACTGATTACCTGAAGTTTGATTTTTTCTGCCAGAAGCTGGGCCTCATTTTCGGCGCGTTTTTTGAGGGTGAGGCCACTTTCTTCATATTTCAATTCACGTCTGAATGCCTCTATGTTCATCGATGTGGCGGTTTTACTTAATTCTTCAAGATACTCGATTCTGACCTGTTTTTCAGTCAAGTCGACTGCTCCTAAAGCCGGAAAAGAGCAAAGAGCTGCTAAAAACAAACATCGATAATTGAACATATAGATCTCCAGATTGCGCCTTGCGTTAAATGTACTGGCAATGTGGATTAAAATCTAAGGGAAGGCCCTGAAAGGGTAAAATTTATAGTGTCCATGGGCCTTAAAGCTTGTTTCTTTTTCTAAATTACAATGAGTTAAGGTCGAGAACAGGATCAAGTGAGAAAGTTTGCGCCTTTAGAGACCAGGGATCCGTAAATGAAAGAAATGAGGCGACCAGCTTTAATCCTTCTCGATTTTTATTACCTTTACCGTATTTTGGGTCACCTATTACGGGGTGACCGATGAAATCCAGATGTCGCCGAATTTGATGAAGACGGCCGGTTTCAATCAGTACTCTCAAATGGCTTTGATTATTCTTTGAATCAAGAACTTCAATATGAGTGATGGCCTCTTTATCATCAAGGGAAGCCTTAATCGTTTCTTTATGGCCAATTACCATTTCACCCAACACGATGGCCTCGTATTCTTTTTTAATCTCATTTTTTAAAAAGAAATGACTGAGTAAGGCGGCAGCCTTGGAGTCATAAGCGACGAGCATGAGCCCCAAAGTTTCTCGGTCCAGACGATGAACCAGGTAGACCTCTTTCTTTTTAACTTTCTCCACATAGCGCAGAACTGAGGCATGATCACCTGCTTGAGATCCCTGGGGAACGACTCCCGCCGGTTTAATCCAGACACCGTAATGAGAACTTTCAAAGACTGCTTCAAGTTGCGAGACTTCAGGAAGTTTAAGGACTTTTGGATCATAAAAAATTTGGATGATATCTTCCTGAGAAACTCTCTCTTGAAGATTTCTAATCCTCAGAATTTTTCCTTTTCCACGTCGCTGCACCCATACGGCACCTTTGGCAGCAGCATCGCTTAGTTCTGCCGTGGTGAGATTAGTGAGCTTGGTAAGGAAATCCCCAAGTCTTGCGCCCTGGGGAAAAAATTTACTGACTGCGGATTTGTAAGTTTTCATTAAGAGAGAAAAGCCTCCAAAGTATCAGAAGCCGATTCCCGGGCCTCATGAACTTTATTGAGATCTTCTTTCATCAAAACATGGAGGTTCTTAAAATTCTCAATAATTTTTGATTCCTCCAAGCCTTGAGATTTTTGAAGTGAAAGCAAGGCATCCTTTAACTCATGATCTTTCTGAGATGTTTGGAAATTAAAGTGTGTTTGTTCCATTGGTGACTTCTCGTGCATCATTTGAAGTTTTGCCAAAAGAACATCAAGTTGCGAGAGTTTTTTATCCAGCGTTGTCACATTAAAATCCAACCGCGCCAATTCATCTTTATAACGAGTGGCCAGTTTCTGTTGAGCTTCATCAAATGGTGGCAATTGCCCAAAGAGAGAATTATTGATGGAAATGAGTTTTGCCTTAACTTCCAACAGTTCGAATTTAAGTTTTTTATAATCAGTCTTAACAAACTCAAGTTGACCCATGATATCTAAAGTTTCTTTGGTCTTCTTAGTCAACTCAATGGAAATTTGCTGCATTTTCTGAGCATCCGTTTTTAAATCATCATTTTGCTGAAGGATGGTCCGGTTAATGTGCATCAGGGATTCTATCCGTTCAACTGAACCTAGAAAAGATGAGCGAAGTTCATTCGTTAACTGAAATTCCTGACGGATGATACTGATTTTTTCTTCTTCAATATCCTTCATTTCACTTATGGTTTCCTGATAAGTGTTATTTTCTTTTTCCAGGTCATTGATGGTCCGAAGGCATTCATTCTTCTCGCCACTAACCCTTTCATAAAGAGTCACTAATTCAGAATACATTTCATTTAAATCATTATTTTTGAAATCTTTTTCAAGTAAGCGGATCTGGTCTTCGTCCAGAGAATCATTATTCCAATGACCAATGAAGCGGGTCATGGCATCAGTCGCTAAACTCACCTGCTCATTAATCGCTTCTTGCACGGAAACCAGAGGATAGAAAAAGATCATCACACGGTCTTCGC
Organism: Bacteriovoracaceae bacterium UBA4096; assembly: GCA_002381945.1. GTDB lineage: Bacteria > Bdellovibrionota > Bacteriovoracia > Bacteriovoracales > Bacteriovoracaceae > Peredibacter. The sequence goes on along the minus strand of DFXY01000038.1, from coordinate 8,810 downwards.
GGTTAACATTAATTGGTGTGACATACATCTCGTAAGGCTGAGCAGGAGCAAACTCATCCTGCTTCACTTTAACCGGATAAATGCCGGCAATTTTATTTACTAAGGCCTGATAGACCGGATCTTCATCCATATTGAGGTAGTCACGCAGATAGTCCCAGTTAAAGGCATCAGACCTGACTTCTTCCTCACTAAGATAGAATTGTTCCAGGAATAAATGATTATTCCAGGTTAATTTAAAATTAGTGTCTACCATGCATCCAGCAAATGGAAGACCGGTATGTAGCATGGTTCCAAGGTTGAGTTTGATTTTTAATTCATCTAATAAACGTATAATATCATCACGGGTAAGATCAGAATAATGATCCATCATGAAACGTTGGTCTCCCATGATTCCTTTTTCAATCACCCCTTTAACTTCCATTTCAACTTGTTCACCAATCCGCAGTTTCTGCCAACGGAAGAGATAGGCCAGACCCATCCAGGCAACAATCATAAAACCTACCATCCCGGCAAGCATCAGCACTAGTTGATTTTGTTTCTGAAAACGAATTCCCTGGAGGTCAGAAGCTTTTTTCTCTACATCAATCATCCACTGTGAAAGAGCAAGGGATGCCTGAGTGACATGCGCCTTAATATCACGAGACTGAGAATTCAGATTGCTAAGTAATTCAATTTCGGCCTGCATGGAGTTAAATCTGGAATTAAGCGCATCCTTCTCATTGTCTGTAAGAGATGAGCCGGCAACAACCTGTTGCAGTCGTTTTAAATCTGATCGAAGGTAACTGACCTGAATGGATCCGCCTACATTTTTTGGAGTCAGCTGATCTAATCGTGCCAGCATCTTTCCAGAAATAGACAAAACCGTTGAATATTTTTTTAGTTCAGCAAAATCACTTAAACTTGAAACTTTATTACGAAAGACTTTAAGTGCATCAGAAGGATCAGACATCCCAGAAGTATTATTTATGAGACGATTAAAAGTTCTCATCCCCAGACTCAAATCTTTTGATGATTTAATTTCCAGTAATTCTTCCGTCTCTGCAATTTTCTGTGAAAGTTCACGAATTTTATCATTGGCCTTATCGGCTTCAGTCCATGAAAGAAGCTTCCCAATTTTTTCAAAACTCATGTCTTTCTTGAAATGATGAATAAGAGAATTAATCTTTAATCCCCTTTCTTCTTCCGTGCTCTGCAAATGATTTAAACGTAAAGCAAAGACCGTCGAGCCCACACCAAAGACCACAGCGATAATAAAGATACCGTGTATGACCCACTGCCCACGATTAAAGGTTTTTATCCAATCCATTGAAGTCACCCTTTTAAGTAAATTCCGATAGTTAATTTTCTGACAATAAGAGGTGGATTGAAAAGTGTTTAGACGAAAGTCCTGAAAATAAAAAAGCCCGAGTTTGCGACTCGGGCTTTTAAAGTAAGTCTGAAAAGTTTATCTTAGCTTGCCAGATCTTCGTAAGAATCAAATTGATTTCGGAGTTTGGCCTTAAGCTTTAAGATCGCCTGCGTGTGAAGCTGAGAGACACGTGACTCAGTCACATCTAACACCTGGCCGATTTCTTTCAAGTTAAGGTCTTCAAAGTAATATAGAGAAAGAACCAGACGCTGTTTTTCAGGAAGGGTTTTAATACCGTCCTTAATGATTTCCTGGGCACGCTTATAACCTACTGCCGTCTGAGGGTTAGCTCCACGAGAAGTCTCCATCAGAGACACCATAAGCTTTTTATCGCCCTTACTCATGGCTGCAGCATCATCAATATTCATGAGAGAGACTGATTTCGATTTATTGATCAGTTCATGAAATTCTTCCATAGAGCACTGGAGATGCTCACACATCTCTTCATCTGAAGCCGGACGACCAAAGTCTTTTTCAAGCTTGGCATAGGCCTTCTCTACGATTTTTGCTTTTTCACGGACAGAACGTGGAACCCAGTCCTGAGAACGAAGTTCATCCAGAATGGCACCACGAATACGGAATTCAGCATATGTTTTAAATTTATTATCACGGGTAGGATCGAATTTCTCGATGGCATCCATCAGACCGATCACCCCACAAGAAATCATATCATCCAGCTCGATATTCGGCGGAAGGCGCGAAGCGATCTTCTGGGCGATATAACGAACTAATGGAGCGTACTCTAAAATAATCTCGTCTTTAACCTTAGGTTCAACAGTCGAGCGGTAGTCTTTTAAATTTTTCAATTTGGCCGTGAGTGATGACATTGAGAGCTCTCCTTAGCATTTCCGTTTAGTGAACATCTTGTTCATAGGCCAACTGATGTATTCCATTTTTAGGAACATTCAGCGGTCCACCTACTTTTTCGGTGAACCCATATAAAAGTTTAGCGAAGTTCCGCTGAAACTCATTTTTGTTCTCAGAGAGGAAAAAAGTATCAAATCCCTCGGCAGAAACATCCACTTTCTGGATGCCACCCAGGATATGAGTCCTGGCCCCAAGGAAATTCTCGATTGTTTCACTCAGGGTAAGTACGACTTTTTGAAACTGTTTTTCAGACTGGTACATGTTCACCAGGAGATGATTCTCCTTGATCCCAAAACGAGTTGAGAGCAGTTTTACCAGTGAATATGAATCTGTGATGGAAGACTTATCAGGAGTCACCACAATCCAGCGGTGATCGCAATAAGCGTTTAATGTAAGCACTTCCCGACCGGCACCGGCAGGGCAATCCAAAAGGATATAATCATACTCATGTTCATGAGAAGAAATGATGTCGATGATGATTTCATCAAAATTTAATTTTGATTCAAAAACTTCCACTGAGCCATTGCAAGCAGGCAAAAGGTGAAAGTTACCTCTTTGAATGAGACATTCCTGAAAGGAAGCTTCACCGGAAAGTATTTTTTCAAACTTATTATCAAGTGGTAAACCAAGTTTAATGGCGGTATTTGAGAGATTTGAATCACAATCTATCAGCAGAGTCCGAAAACCTGCCAGTGCCAGTTCCTTTGCGGTTCGAAGAGCAATAGAGGTTTTACCCACTCCACCCTTTCCACCTGTAATAGAAACTTTAGTACAGGCAAAATCACTGGCCCGGCGTAACTCAGATCGTTGAATCGGGTTATTACTGGTGCTAAAAGACTGTAACCATTCGCTGGTCTTGTGCATATCCCTCCTGGAACACTCTACCTGACATCCTGTCTGGTAGTTTGAGAACTAGAGCTTTAAATTTAGAACTGAAAGAGACCCGACATCAACCTTTCAGCNNCAGAGATCCACATGTGAAATGATAACACCGTCTACAACGTCCTTGTATCGGGCAATTATTTTTCGGTTATAAAGTTCAGAGTGAATTGCTGAAAGTGTGCATAAAACTTCTACGTGCTGGAAACCACGTTTCAAAGTCTCAATGAATTTTTTTGTTTCGTCGGAAAATCTACTGTTGAGGCGAACATCCACCAGGACAGATTTGCCGGCTTCCACTGCTTTCCGACATAGGCCTACGACTTCTGAGAAGTTTTGAACCTTCTCAACCTTGATTCCAAAAACCTGGGCAGCAAAATCTGTTGAGGCATTATTCTGGGCATCCTGAGAGTATTGAATAAGTACGACGTCTTTCTTTAAGACCGCAATCTTAGTTCCCATCGTGCTCTGACCGGAAGCCGCTTCCGAAACAAGTACCGTGATCACAGAATCACCATTTTCAATTTTAGCAAACAGCGGAATGCTGGTGTTAATTGAACTCGCCATTTCCTGGAGAGCAAATTCAAAGATGATGTCAGGATTTTCTAAGTCCTCTTTCGATAATTCATAATTAGCTTTTTTAATAAGCTCTAATATATGCGACTCATCCACATCCAGAGTTTTCAAGGTTGTACGAAGTTGAAAAATCCCCTTGGCTTCATTGAGATGTTTTTGATTAAACTGATAATTCTGAGACAGCTCCTGAAGCTTTTGTTCTAAAAGTTCCATCTTGTGCTGTGTGGTTCTGAGTTCTTGCTTAAGTTCATTATAGGCTTCACGACTAACAATATTTGCTTGAGATGGCGTTGGAGTCGTTTCTCTTAAAGGATTACGGGTGATATCTACCGTATCGTCCACCTCCGGTCTTAAGGCCCGCGCCTGTCTGACTGGAGCTTCTCTTTGAGGAGGTTCAGCGTACTTGCCTCGGTTTTGTGTTCGGGGTGCATGCATCGGAGTATCATCAGTTGAATCAATATCAAAGCTTGAGTCTTCATTATCAGTTAAAAAATCATCCAGACTATTCTTAATCATGGAAGATGTTTTGTTAGTCATATCGGCCAGTCCGGCAGATCCCTTGGCCAGAGTATTTACAACTTTATTCAACCCCATACTCCCATATCCTCCGGATTGAGTTTCAAATCCATTGTATTTGGTGATGGTTTCTTTAATTGACGAGGCAGACTTTTGATAAAAAGCTTCTTTTTGTTCATTATTCAAAACTTTATCCACCTTTGCCTTCTTCTCAAAACTTCGCTCTGAGATGGCCGCTGTGATTTCAATGCGCTTCTTTTTGAAGGCCCCTTTGAAACCGTTGTTGGTGATGGTTTTAAGAATGATGGCATCAGGACCGAGCTCAACCTTAACAGCTTTCAGGGCTTCTTCTAATGTGTCAGCTTCGAACTTCTTTACGAACATTCTTTACAACCTCACGGTACCGAGAGATCTGATATTGACTTCTGGACTAAGTTCATTATGGCTCACCACTATCATGTTGGGAATGAATTTTTCAGTCAACTTCTTGAAATGACGGCGGATGACAGGTGAACAAAGAACGACCATTTTCTCTCCTTGCGAAGTAGCTTCTTCAATTTTTTCATTGAGTGAAGCCAGGATGGTTTGAGTCACTTTCGGATCTAAGTTTAATTGGGAACCATGATCGGTGTGGATGATAGAGCGGGCCACTGCTTCCTCGAGACCCCGGTCAAGAGTGAATAAGGGAACATCACCTTGAGAACCTTTGATTCTTTCAGTAATGGTCCTATAGAGCGCCTGTCTAACATATTCAGTAAGGGCTTCCGGATCTTTTGAAGCTGAACCAAATTCGGCCAGAGTTTCAAGAATGGTTCGTAAATCCCGAACTGAGACACCTTCACGCAAAAGGCTCTGCAGAACCTTGAGCACCGTACCAAGCGGCATGATGTCCGGAACAAGATCAGAAACAATTTTAGGGTTTTCTTCTTTAAAGTTATCCAAAACTTTAACCAATTCCTGACGGCCAAAAAGTTCGGAAAGATTTGTTTTAAGAACTTCAGTTAAATGGGTTGCCACAATTGTTGAAAGGTCTACCACGGTATAACCGTTATATTGTGCTTCATCCTTCCGATCATCAGTAATCCAGATCGCAGGAAGTCCAAAGACTGGCTCCTTGGTTTCAACACCGTCCATGTTCTCAATCACGGTTCCAGGGTCCATGGCCATCATATGATCAGGCATAAGTTCACCCTTCGCGATTTCAATTCCTTTGAGCTTGATGGAGTATCCACCCGGTCTGAGTTCCAGGTTATCCTTAATTCGAACCGAAGGAATAATAATCCCCCAATCAAGAGCGAACTGCTTACGAATATGAGAAATCCTCTCGAGAAGATCGCCATTTTGTTCAGCATCGACAATGCTGACAATTCCGTATCCCACTTCCAGTTGAACCAATTCAACAGGTAAAAGAGATTCAAGAGTTTCTTTTGGTTTAGCTTCAGACACTGCATTGCTGACTTCAGCGGCCGTAACCATTTCCTTATTCTTCTCAATTCGGAATCCGGCAAAACCGATCAGGCCACCAATCATCATGAACGGTAGACCCGGAAATCCCGGAATTAAACCAAAAACTGTAATAGCTGCTGCTGTAATATAAAAAGCTTTAGGATGAGCGCTGAACTCTTTATTAACCTGGTTCCCAAGAGCTTCTGAGCTCGTGTTACGGGTAGTGATAATACCGGCAGCAGTTGAGATAATCAGGGCGGGAATCTGAGCGATCAGACCATCACCGACTGTTAATAGAGTAAAGGTTCGGGCAGCATCTGAGAAAGTCATATCATTCTGGGCGACACCTACAATGATCCCCCCAATGATGTTAATAACGGTAATCAGAATCCCCGCAATAGCATCTCCTCGTACGAACTTGGAAGCACCATCCATCGAACCGTAGAAGTCAGCTTCCTGTCCCACTTCAGCACGACGACGTTTAGCTTCTTTATCGTCAATTAAACCGGCATTCAAGTCAGCATCAATCGCCATTTGTTTACCAGGCATTGCATCTAAGGTGAATCGAGCACTTACTTCAGCAACTCGTCCAGCACCTTTAGTAATAACGATAAAGTTAATAACCACCAAAATTAGAAAAATAATGATACCGACAGCATAATTACCACCGACCACAAATTCACCGAAAGCTTCGATGATATGCCCGGCAGCCTTTGTTCCGTCTGCAGCTCCCTTCAAAAGAATATTACGTGTTGAGGCCACGTTAAGTGAAAGTCTTAATAAGGTCGTAATCAAAAGGATGGAAGGAAAAGTTGAAAAATCCAGTGGCTTTCTGGCATAAACCGACATCAATAAAATACCGACTGAAATCGCGATTGATAAGGCCAGGAATAAATCCAGAATCACTGGAGGCAACGGAACAATCATCACACCTAAGATGATGATTAAACCGAGGGCCAGAGCTAATTCTGAATTTTGAGAAAAGACTTTGAGCTTTTCAAAAAACCTATCCATGGTATCTCCTCAAAAGAGTCGCTCATCCTGAGCTAAAAATTATTTCAAAGCTTTCTGTTTACGTTTCAATTTGTAAACGAAGCTCAGTATCTCTGCTACGGCCTTATACAGTGTTCTAGGAACTCCATGTCCCACCTTCACCGTTTTATATAAAGTCCGGGCCAGCATGATGTTTTCGACAATAGGAATATCATTTTCCTTGGCAATCTCACGAATGCGAAGGGCCAAATGATCGGCACCTTTTGCCATCACCGATGGGGCCACCATCGTCTGACCATCATACTTCAATGCTACACTAATATGAGTTGGATTTGTAACAATTACGTCTGCTTTCTTTACATCATCCATCATCCGTTTCTGGGCCATTTGCCTTTGAATCTGACGGATCTTTTGTTTCACTTCCGGATTTCCATCTTTTTCTTTAGCTTCTTCTTTGGCCTGTTGTTTGGTCATCATCATTTTCTGACGATAGGACCACTTTTCCCATGCAAAATCGGCCAATGCCACGACCGCTAAACCAAGTAAAATAGAAAAACCAAGCTTGGCCATCAAGTATTTGCCAAACACCAAGCTCTGACCGGCATCAGAATGCAGGAATCCCAAGAATGATCCGACGTTATCTCTCATCACTGAATAAGTGATGAGAATAACCACCGTGAATTTAAAAACACCTTTAATTGCTTCAACAATCGCCTTTTTGGAGAACAGCTTTCCAAAACCTTTAATCGGATTCAATCGTTCAATGTCAGCATTTAAAATTTCCGGCGAATAAAGAAAACCGATTTGCATGAATTGCGATAAGACCCCCAGGCACATAGATGCACCAAAGGATGGGGCCACACATTTCACCAGTGTCCAGATAGTGTGCCGAAAAATATCCGAGAATTTTTCCTGAGAATAGGCCGTTCTGAAGTCCTGGCGATAAAGCCAATCGATATATTCTGTGAACTGCTCATAGATAAAAACACCACAGATGATTAATGTGAGTAACGATCCAGTAAGAATCAATACGGATGAAAGCTCTTTGGAAGAAGCAACATCACCCTTCTTACGAGATTCATCAATCTTGTGTTGGGAGGGTTCTTCGGTTTTTTCGTCGTCGTTCTCGTCGGCCATCCTATGCCTTTATGAAGGGACTAAGGTGAAAGGAATTGGAACCAGTACCCTAGTTTTTCAACATATAAATCAAAGCTCACCTGGAAAAACTCCTCTGATATTCCTAAAAAGAGCAGAAGTCCCAGACCTATGTTCACTACGAAACTCACCATTAACACGTTCATTTGAGGAACGGTTCTGGCGACAATTCCCATAACCAGGTTCATGAGTAAGTTTGCAAATATCAGTGGTCCGGCCAGAAGGATCGAAGCACTGAAAGCTGACTTAAAGAATAACACGAAATATTCCGGCGTTTTGAGCATTTTATCTGCGTTTAAGAAATTGACAGAATAAAATGACTGAAACACTCCCTTAAACATGGGAACCAGGGCACCGGAAGTAAGAATCAAGATAAGCAAAGTCCATTCAATCAACCGTTCGAATGGACCAATTTGCTGACCCTGAGTGGGATCAAAATAGCTCACAGATGCAAAGCCAATCTGCTGAGTCAGAATGCTACCAGCTGATACAAATAGAGTCATAATACTTTTCACCAAAAATCCAATAATTAGACCGGTAGTGGTATGAAACATCAGGAGGATCCAGATGTTATCCACTCCGACCATATTGATTTCTGCAACAAGCGTGCCGCGAAGATCAGGAAAAAAAGCAAAGGAGATAACGAAACTTGCAAGGACTTTAACCAGATTTGGTACGGCCACGTTATCGAACAGTGGTAATTGAAAGAGAACCGCGATCCATCGGGAAAAACTCAGCCAGAAGGCCAAGAAGGCTGTGTGATCGGCAATGGTAAAATTCATTAACGCCTAATCAATTCCGGAATACTTGTGAAAAGGTCCTGGGTGTAAGTCACCATGGTTTCCATCATCCAGGGACTGAAGATAACCAGCGCCACGATGATCACAAGGATCTTTGGTATAAATGATAAAGTTTGTTCATTAATCTGAGTCACGGCCTGAAATATCGAAACAAGAATACCCACTACCAG
>DFXY01000042.1 GCA_002381945.1 Bacteriovoracaceae bacterium UBA4096 | reverse complement strand
AAAACCTTTGGGATCTGGATTCTCGCCTGGAACTTGCGATGGAGGCCCTTCGTTGTCCGCCTTCTGATCAAAAATGTGGAATTCTTTCTGGTGGTGAAAAACGTCGTGTGGCCCTGTGTCGTTTGCTCCTTTCAGAGCCAGATGTCCTCTTATTAGATGAGCCAACCAACCATTTAGATGCGGAAACCGTATTCTGGTTAGAGCGTCACCTACAGGCCTATAAGGGAACAGTTATTGCCATTACTCACGATCGTTACTTCTTAGATAACGTCGCAGGTTGGATTCTGGAACTTGACCGCGGTCATGGTATTCCTTGGGAAGGTAATTACTCTTCTTGGCTTGAACAAAAAACAAACCGTTTGGCCACCGAAGAGAAACAAGAGTCTCAGCGCCAAAAGAAAATGCAGGAAGAGTTGGAATGGATTCGTTCTTCTCCCAAGGCCCGACAGGCAAAATCCAAGGCCCGTATTACAAACTATGAAAAAATGCTTAATGAATCAAAAGAGAAACGTAATGAAACTAATGATCTCTTCATTCCACCGGGACCTCGTTTAGGGGATGTGGTGATTGAGGCCAATGGTATTGCTAAGGCCTTCGGTGATAAGCTGCTTTATGAAAATCTCTCTTTCAAACTTCCTCCGGGTGGTATTGTGGGTGTAATCGGTCCAAACGGTGCCGGTAAAACAACACTCTTCAAAATGATTACAGGTCAGCTTGAGCCGGATGCTGGAACCTTTAAAGTAGGAGAGACTGTTAAGCTTTCATATATTGATCAATCCCGTGAAATGGATGAAAACGCCACCATCCTTTCTGAAATCAGCGGCGGACTGGATCTCTTGAAATTAGGTAACCGGGAAGTAAATGCTCGTGCCTATATTTCCCGCTTTAATTTCTCTGGTGAAGATCAAGGAAAACGAATTAAGGAACTTTCCGGCGGTGAAAAAAACCGTGTTCACCTGGCAAAAATGTTGAAGGAAGAAGGCAACGTTCTGTTACTGGATGAGCCTACCAACGATCTTGATGTAAATACCTTACAAGCACTTGAGCGAGCGCTCTTAGATTTTGCTGGTTGTGCTGTGGTCATCTCCCATGATCGTTACTTCCTGGATAGAATTTGTACTCACATGCTGGCCTTTGAAGGTGATTCAAAAGTCACCTGGTTTGAGGGTAACTTCAATGATTATCATGAAGATCTTCGCAGACGTCTGGGTGATAAGGCAGATGTTCCAAGCCGACTTACTTATAAAAAGCTCAAAAGAGATTAAATCTTTGCAGAGCTTCGCCGCTGGCGGCGAAGCTCTGTGTTACTATCTCAAAAAATGGCACACCTTTCTCACAGCCTAAAATCTTAATAATTTCCTTTATTCTTTTATTTTCCATAAACACCACATACTCCATATTGCGGCAGATGAGTTCCATAACTTTTTCAAAATCTAAGTTGGCCTCTCCGGCATAGAGAGAAAAGAGCAGTGCCACTCGGTGAAGAGCATCCACGGCACTTGAAGCNNGGAATGACTTCATGTGAGCGCATTTCTCCTAAAATAATACGATCCGGACTCAAGCGCAAAGAGTAGGAGAGATAGGCCTTCAGACTTGTCTCAGCAGTGGTACCAGCAAGGAACCTGGTTTGGTGAGGATGAGGAGTCATGATTTCGTATGTATCTTCCAGCACCACCAGATGTTCTTCTTCATTTATGAGGGTTAAAAGACTCGTGAGTAAGGAGGTTTTACCAGAGCCGGTTGACCCGGCGATAAGCATGTTTTTTTTATCTGTTATCAGGTTTTTTAAAAGTGAAGTCTCACCAAATGACTCTAATACGTGAGGCTTTTGAGATAAAACTCTTAACACTAATTTAGAAATACCATTAGGAGAGGTGGAACCATGAATAAGACTTAAACGGAAATTTCTGTTATTTAAAATGCCATAGAAACTGGCAAAGGGCTGGGCCACACTCCAGTTTTGCTTAAACTTGATAGAGAGAATTTCGAGCCATAACTGCCAATCCTCAATTGATAGTGGCACTTCAAAAGACTTTTTTCTGCCATCTAAGTTTAAAACCTGAGACTTCTGGGGAGAATGAAAAAAGTATTCAGTACCATCATGTTCTAAAATCTCATTTAGAAAAGTCCAGGTTGTTAATTTTAAGAAGTTGCTCTTAATGAACTCAAGATCTGCGACATCATTAAGAGTCGGGAGCTCTTGAAAGAAATCTTCCCAAGTCGGTATCGTCCCTTTGTTTAAGTAAGAAACTAAAAGTTCCCGGGATCTTTCAAGGGCATAATCACGTGAAAGAGGAGCTTCTTCTTCTTTAAATAGACTTAACATTATTCAACTTCCTCTAAAACTACGTAGCCATAGATTTGCTTATAGGTTTTTTGATCTGATTTTGACTCAAAAAGATGTTTGAGAATAGGAATGTCAGAAATAAGAGGAACGCCTTGCCGCCCTTTGGAAGTAGTTTGAAATCCAATTTGAAATATTTTTAGAGGAACTCCCACTTCCAATAGTGCTGATGAAATTTCTTTTGACCCACTAATGGCCTGATCAGTTGGACGAGAAAATTCCGTTTCATAATTAAGTAAGAGCTTTCCATAAGATTCAGTTATCTTGGTCTTGATGCGAAGACCGGCAAAGCGCCAATCAATAGGAGCGACAACGCTCGTACCCTGCACTCCAATATTTTGATAAGGAATTTGAGAACCAATTTCAATAGTTTGAGGAGTGTTTAAATTAACCACGATCTCCGGTTCAGCAAGACTTGAGAGATCGAGTTTTGATTGTGATAAAAAGGCAATATTATCATCAATGAGTTTTCTCATTCCGAACTCAAAGAGGTCAGACAGCGATGCCTTTAGTTTATCCAGTCCGACATGGATTTCCCGACCGTCCATCTGTTCCATTTGAATGAGCTTGAGTTTTAGTCGATAGTTTTTATGAATGAGCTTTGAATCTTGCTTCACAAAAGTCACTCGGTAGAAACTTGCCAGTTGTTTTAAAAGTTCCTGATTATTCAAGCCTTCATAAAAACACATGATATCCAGCCAGTCGGCCTGGCAGGTCACTGATGTAAGGCCATTTGAGTAGAGCTTTTTGTAAATTTGACCAATAATATGATTCCGGAGTTTGGGTTCCAGATTGATTTTAAAAAATACCTGCTCTTGAAACTGCCCTTTAATCTTTTGTAGATACAGGAAGTCACCGAAATCAGTCAAAGTTCCGGAAGCCGTCATAACTGGTCCCTTAATGTCTATGGTGAGATTTAAGTTTTTCAGGGCATCTGCCAGTTGGAAGGTTTTGAGAAATTTCTGTTTAGACAGAACATAGAGGCTGAGAACTTCTTTTCCGGATTTAGTCCAGACTACCAAATCAGTGAAACCTACTTTCTTGCCTTTAACCAATAATTTACCGGTTTTAGGGAGCCATTTGTAGGAAATGACTTCTGGGTTACCTACTGAGAATTTTTTTAGGCCTGTAAAAGGGAGCTCTTTCTGTTCACCCTTGGCCAGAATAAGATCAGAGGGAGAAACATTTGCAAATGCTGCAGGAGGCAAAAGCAGTAAGACTTTGACAAATACGAGGCTAATCGTTAAATTGAGGAGCTTCAAATTTGATAATACAAGATTTTTCCTTGAGGAGATATTTATGGCTTCTAGAACCGCAATTACTGAAAACCGTCGTAAAGCTAAGCACAAAGCAATGGGTGCTAAGAGAAAAGCGGCAAACAGAAATAAAGGCACAACTCCAAAGTTTGCTATCCATGAAGATGGTGCTCCTAAAGCAACTAAAGCTGCTGCTCCGAAGGCCGCTAAAGCTGTAAAAGCTGCTGCTGCTCCAAAAGCTAAGGCCGCTCCTAAAGCAAAAGCTGCTCCAAAAGCAAAAGCTGAAAAGTAATTCATAAGGGCTCCTATGGGGCTTGAAAGACTTTAAGCGATTCATTAATGAATTCACGATCAACGGAGACCATCAAAAGGTCTCCGTTGTTTTTTAGGCACAGATCTAGTTTTCCTACGCCTCTTAATGCTTCACAATCTCTAGTCGACCTGAAAGTGATTAGTTCTTCTGGAATCAAATAATCCGTTATTAGAATATCCTTAAACATATTGGCCTCAATCGAATTTCCCTCATGATAAAGATGGATCGGATTGGCAAAGATGGTTGTTGTGAAAAATAAACTAATAACGAATTTCATGAGACAATTCCTTTTTTGTGGCCGCAAAGTTCATGTGCTTTAAATAGGGAAGTACTTCCCAACTATCAAATTGAAAGAGTGCGTGGGCCTCGCTCTCTTTTACCAGTAAAGTAATTTTCCCTGGTTGATCAGTACCCGGCGTTTGTAACACTCCTTCGAGTTTCTTTCTGCCTATTCGGTGGATGATTAAGACCTTTTTTCCAGAATGAAATGGGGTCAGGAGCTCAGCATTTAATTGCACCTCAACCCATCCTTCAGGAACTCCGGAGATTATTTCATTTTTGATGTTTGAATCTCCGCCAAAGAGGACAAAAAAGAAAATATTAGACAAGACAATGGCTACAGCGAGTTTTGCCCACCAGACTTTAGTTTTGGTATTTTTCTTCAAGACTGTTCCAATTTTTTCTGAAATCACTTAAGTGCTCCTGGGTTTTTACTTCAAAATGCTTATTCAACCAAAATAGACTTCCGAATAAGAGGCTTCCTGTAGCTAGTGAGAGGAGTAGAGGGAGGACAATATCGCCCCTTTCTCCTCTGAAACGTAAGTAATCCTGGGATTGATTCTTTCGAAGCCTTCCGGATTGATGGTGAGATTTAGTAAGTACGGTTTTGAGAAATAGTAATAGGTCCATTTTTTCTCTCTTAAGATGGCAGCACCTTCGGTATCTCTTTTTAGAACCGTTGATCCTAATTGAAAGGGAGTTATAAACATACGCGGATCAAGCGGGCATCTTTTATTTCTGATTTCATTTAATGTTTTCACATACGAAATGATCAGAGCGTTTTGAAAATACTGAAGGTATTTTTTGGCCTTTTGAGCATCCAAGGCGATGCCTTGAAGGCCTGGAATAAAGACCATGATGAGACTGGCCCGATTGATATTCTTGATGGCCCAGTTCGTTCTACCCATGATGGTCATAAAACGGTGAAATTCACCTTTGGATTCTTTTACACACAGGAAAAGATGGGTTCTTTTTTTAAGCATGTTAAAAGATCGACTGAGTTCAAGTCCACATAAGAAGACCAGGGAAGAGAAAACCAGAATCAACAGACAACTCAGGAGAGTGACTTCGCCTTTTTGATTCACAAAACACCAGTTAGCTTCAGATTAAAAGTATGCTTCTTGGTACCAGGCAACCTTTGCCAGGTAATCTCTTCCTCCTGACGGGAAAGATATAGGCGGCATCTCAAATGCCAACCTCGATCATTACCCTTGGAATTTGTGAGGAGTGTTCGAGTTTTAAGTTCAGTACTCTTTAACCAGGCCTCCTGGCGACAAATAGTGGCCTTATGAAAGGCCACCGCTTCAATCATCAGGTAAATCAGAACAGATAGAGCAAGTAACCAAGAAAGAGCGTTCATTTGAGTTCCAAGTGCTCACTCACTTGAGATTTCATGTTCTGAATTCTCTTTTGAATGACTTCGCCGAACTGTTTTACAGCAACCAGACAACAAATCCCTACCAAACTGGAAATGATGACGTACTCCATAATGCCCTGACCTTTTTCATTTTTTAGCAGCTTTTTCATTTTACCTCCTTGATTAAGAGGCCAGGTTTTACCGGTATAGACCGAATGTTGGCGAGAAAAAGAGGGAATAGGAGACAGTTTTGTTCAGGATTGAAAAAGTGTAGCGCAAAACGGGGTAAGCTCTTAAAATAATGACATGGAAGAAAATAATAAAGTCATCATTTTTGAAAAAAAAGAAATTATCCTCGTTTTAACCTTTGTGGTGGTTTTAATCATTACAAGTTTTACTTTGGGAATTCGTCTGGGGAAGAAACTAGCTTTAGATGAATCTGGCATTAAGTCCGAGGATGTAAAGACAGTTGAACTTAAATCAGCAGTAGAAGAAGACGTTGATAAAACGATGACTGAAGATTCTCAGCTAACAGACGATGAAAAATTAAAAATGCTCATGGATGAATCAAAAAATCGTCTGAATGATGAACTTGAAAAGTTTTCGACTGAAGAAAAAGCTACCACTGTTCCAGATGAAGCTCCTAAATCTGCCATGGCAGGTAAATTCACGATTCAGCTAGGCTCTTATGAAACAATGGATGAGGCCAAGCAGTTTGCTGAAGGATTTACGATCAGAGGCTATAGTCCTATCATCAATGAAGTGAGAATTGAAGGGAAGGGGAATTGGTACCGTGTGAGCCTGGGTCTTTTTAATTCAGTTGATGAGGCCAAATCCTATATCAGGCAAGAGCAAAGTTTATTCTCAGGTCAGGACCATATTATTTCTGAAATCAAGTAAGAGCATAAGTCTTCTGGATTCTTTTAAAGACGGCTTCTGTTTGCTCTTTATACATCTCTTCAATGGAATCGAGTTTTAAATTTTCTATTTTAAGACCCTTCTCCTTCAAAATTTTAATGAAGCTGGTACGGTCTTTAGCCTCAAAAGAAGCGCTTTGAATGTGAGCATAGAGCTCTTCACGGGTTCCTTCATAAGTTGGAATAAGTTTATGCAGGATATAGCTTGAAGCCGTGGCGAATTCAGATTCAACCTTAGACTTAATCTTTTCTTCATTTAAGTGAAGATCCCGGATCATTTTAGCGGCCCGTCTTAGAGCATAAACAGTTAATCCGAAACTATCCGGTAGCCACATCCTCTCGGCCGATGAATGGGAAATATCTCTTTCATGCCAAAGAAGAGTATTTTCATGAGCGATCAATTCATGGGAGCGAATGACTCTGGATATGCCGGATATATTTTCTGAAGCGATTGGATTTTTTTTATGAGGCATGGTGGATGAGCCTTTCTGCCCCGGTTTAAAACCTTCCACCACTTCATTTACGTCAGAACGATGCAGGTGTCTGATTTCAATTGCCAGGCGTTCAAGGGCATTGGCAATGCCCGCCTGGAGAGAGGCCAGCGTTGCCAGCCGATCGCGCGGTATGACCTGAGTTGAAAGTGGTTCTACTTTCAATTTCAGTTTTTCTAAAACTTTTTCCTCCACCTGTGGAGTGAGGATAGTGTAGTTCCCCACGGCACCGGACATTTGTCCAGTAAGATTTTGCTCATATTCAGTCAGCTCATTTAAGCGTCTTGAGAACTCAGCTACATAAGAAAGAAATTTAAAACCAAAACTCATGGGCTCAGCAAACATGCCATGTGAGCGCCCCAAAGTGTAAAGGTTTTTGCAGGAGCTTGCCTTAAGCCAAAGAACATCTCTTAGCTCAGTTAATGCTTTAAGCTCGATTTTAAGTGAGTCTCGGATCTGAAGAGAAAGGGCCGTGTCTATGATATCGGAAGAGGTGCATCCGTAATGAAAGAATTTTCCATTGGCCCCTGCTTGCTCGGTTATAGAGCTACAGAAGGCAATGACATCATGATGAACGCTGGACTCAATTTCATGGATGCGTGAGAGATTGATCTTTGCTTGTGCAAAATCGGAGCTCACCTGTGGGATCAATTTTAATTCTTCAAGGGCATTCAAGAGTGCCATTTCAACTTGAAAGAAATAGGAGAACTTTTGGTCCTCGGTCCAGATTGAGCTGATTTCAGAAACTTCGTATCTAGGAATCATAGTTTAATAGAAAAAGCCTAATTCAAAAGCAAGTGAGAGCCAGCCCAAGGCAAGAGAGCGTTCNNCCGTAAAAAAATGAAGTACTGGAACGTTTATGCAGACCATAATTAGTGGTTAAACCATAACCCTGATATTCTTGATCAATGAATGATTCATCCAGACGCAGGCCATTTACAAAGACATCGACGGATTCGAACATGTCTTCTGTTTCAAAGAAATCCAGTAAGAGCTTAAATCGATAACCCACACCCAGTCCAGCTGCCATCACAGTATTTTTTGCGTTACTGGGGCGAACAAAATTACTCTCAGCATTTACATCACTGCCGCTTGAGTGATTTCTGGTGATTGCAGCAAAATAGGTCTGATGTTGAAAGAATTGAAATCCCCACCATATTTGATTGTAGCTTGAGCTACGGCGCATATAGGAGAGTTCAGCACCAAGAATGTCATTGGGGTGCTCATAACTTCCGGAAATATGACCGGCCACAGAAAAGCGATTCTTATCAGTACCGGTATACCGACGCTGATCCTTAATCCCAAGATCAGTATTGAAATCATAAATCATGCTTTCGTTTCGGAGATATTTCTCAGGTTTTCTAATCAAAATTTCTTCGGCATCAGGACTAAGTTCTTCTTCCGTTAAATCAAACGGACCGGCATATAGATTAAGTGGTAATAAAAGGAGAAGTATGTATTTCATCATTACCTCTGGGCCAATTGTTCAAAGTTCTCGCCAGGAAAATCTTCCAGACCCATATAATCAGCAAGCTCAAGTTTTTTTAAGAGATGCTCAAATTTCACATTCTCAGAATTAGCATGTGAAAAAACCAGGTTATCAATAGCGAGTTTAATATCTGAATAAGAAGCTTTCCCGCCAATATAATTATCGAGAACCGAATCATAGTTACTCTGAGCGTTTTTATGCTGGTATTGAGCAATCTCAACTTTCTGTTCCAGATAACGGAGAGTCTTATAAATAGTGCGGACCTTAACTTCTAACTGACGTTTGGTGTTGTAGTAATTAATCTCCGCAATTCTTTTATTGAGATAAGACTGTTGATTATCACGTGAATTAAATAGTCCGCCTTCACCTAATAAGGTCCACTTCATATCAATTGCCGCTACTAGTTCAATGTTTCTATTACCGGGGGAAGTCTGATAATTCCAGGAAGTTCCCTCGGGATCAAATCCTGTGCGGTAAGTTCCAAGGTTAAAAGAAAATTTTGGAAGTGGAAGATTGTCTTTCAACGTTTTCTCGTAAGTCCGGTTCGCATTATCATATTGAAGTTTTGCATTTCGAAAATCGACTGATTGTTCTTCAGCGAGCTTCAAGGCTTCTTCCATAGATGTGTTAACTGAAACATACTTTAATCTTTCCTGAGTGCGGTAAGAACCACGCCACTCATCTCCCAAAAGATTTGCCAAGGCCTCTTCCTGAAGACCAACATCATAAAGTGATTCTTGATATTCAGTTTGCGAACGAAGGTATTCAGAGCGGGTCTGATAATATTCCTGCGCACGAATTTTACGAAGTTGTAATTTTTCACGGGCCAGACGATGAATGAAAGATGTTTGCCTTAGCTGCTCTTGTCTGATGCGTTTAATTTCTTTGGTTCTAATTAGATTAAAGTATTGAGTGATCAGATCAAACTTAAGACGTCGTCGCGCCTCTGAGAGCTGTTGATTGGCCCGAATTAAGGTTTGTTTGTCGTTTTGATACTGAAGATAATCTCTGCCCCAATTAAAGAGAGTGTACTCATCAATCACCAGACCAAGACTACCCGTTGGTGCCTTCTGAGCTCCCATGCCGGGAGTAGACTGAGATGATTCACGGAAGCGGTCAATCCGATGATTGGAGGTTTCAAGTTCCAGAGAAACAGTAGGAAGCCAGAACTTTTGATAAAGATCGGTCTTCAAAAGATCAATTTGCTCTTTTTGCTGACCCCGAATCTGCTCAAAAGGGTTTCGTCTGAAACCTTCCTCTAAAACAGATCTCAGATCTAATGAACGTCCGTCTTTAGCAGGATCTTTTTCGTCAACCAGATTTCGTTTAGCAGTCCAACGACTTTTCGTGCGACTGGGTGCAGACTCTGTTATATCCTGCCCAATGGCCGTTTCAAGAGCTGAAAGATCCTCATCTTGTGCATAGATGACGGAACTCCCTAAAAGAAGAAAGATTAAGAGCGCTTTTTCCAAAGCTTATTCTCCCAGAAATAATATGTGTGTGCGGGAGAAAGTGTAACATTAAGAATTCTGAGAAGTAAAATCAGATATTAAAGGGAGAGACCCGGGCAACCGGAACGTACGATGTTTTCTTCCATCGATTCAATTTGAAGATTCGTCAGATGAAGTTCGTTTTTTACTTTCACCTGATTGGCCTTCAAACGGCCATGCAAAGTTTCACGGGCCTGAGGACTTTTTCTAATTAGATCTTCGTTCCTTTGGAGAAGACTATTGAGACGTTGTTGGATTTTAATTTTATCCGCACGTTCTTTGAAAAGTTCCCGACAACGAAGACTTAGGACAGGTTTTGTGATGGCATCTTGCATTATGGCATCTTCCTGAGCAAAACTCACCAGAGAAAGTGCCAAAACAATGACGGTTAAAAAGCGTTTCATATTGATTAAGTTTATCATGGCACTCCATTAACGCAAAGTTGAATCTCACTCCCATTTGATTGTCGTATGCTTCCAAAAATCTTAAGATGAGGAGTCAATTTAAAATCAAGGTTCACCTGTTTATGGCAAGAGTTGTCGTTCTCATTCCGGCCCGTTATCAATCATCACGTTTTCCTGGGAAGCCTTTGACACTCATCTCTGGAATTTCCATGATTCAAAGAGTTTTCAACAATTGTCAGGAATCAGGATTTCCGACTTATGTTGTAAC
The DNA here is from genome assembly GCA_002381945.1 of Bacteriovoracaceae bacterium UBA4096. GTDB lineage: Bacteria > Bdellovibrionota > Bacteriovoracia > Bacteriovoracales > Bacteriovoracaceae > Peredibacter. Next base: position 11,953 of record DFXY01000042.1, on the reverse strand, counting down.
CGATCATGATGGCATTGAAGAGGAAGTGAAAGCTTTCGGTGGAAAAGTTTTACGAGTGAATGATGATGTACCTTCTGGATCAGAAAGAATTGCACTGGCCTATGAAAGATTTCTAAAACAAGAAAACCCTGAACTCGTGATTAATGTTCAGGGAGATGAGCCACTCTTGAAAGGAAACGTGCTAAAAGAACTGGCAGAGTTTCATTTGAATTCTTCTTTCGATATGGGAACTCTCTTGCGTGAGCGTTCAGTCAATGAGGATGATTTCAAAAATCCGAATGTAGTCAAAGCTGTTTACAGTCCGATATCAAATCAATGTTTATATTTTTCAAGGCAATCTCTTCCATTCGATCGTGATGGGGGGAGAGAGCATTCCTGGTACCAGCACATTGGTGTTTATAGTTACAGACCAAAAGCATTGTCGGCATTTGTTAAGTTATCGGTTTCTCCCCTGGAAGATCTTGAGAAGCTTGAACAACTCCGTGCGCTTGAAAATCAAATGACCATTGGTGCAGTACTTACCACTCAAAAATTAATTGGCGTAGATGTCCCTGGTGACGTTAAAAAAGTTGAAGGAGTCCTTTCGTGAGGAAGCATAGTAAAAAGTATATTTTCATAACTGGTGGTGTGACGAGTTCTCTGGGGAAAGGTCTGGCCGCTGCCAGTATCGGTTGCCTATTGGAGAGAAGAGGCATCAAAATCAACATGCTTAAGATGGACCCATACATCAATGTTGATCCAGGTACCATGAGTCCAACTCAGCACGGAGAAGTTTTTGTGACTGACGATGGAGCTGAGACTGATCTCGATTTAGGTCACTATGAGAGATTTACCTCTTTGACACTTACCCGTGAGAACAATTTCACTACGGGTAAAGTTTATCTTCAGGTGATTGAAAATGAACGTGAAGGTAAGTATCTCGGGAAAACGGTTCAGGTCGTTCCTCATATTACGGATGAAATTAAGCGACGGATTCATTTGGCGAGTGAGGATTGTGATCTTTTAATTGGTGAAATCGGCGGGACGGTCGGAGATATTGAATCTCTCCCGTTCATGGAATCAATCCGGCAATTTGCACTTGATGTAGGGGCCGAGAACGTTCTTTATATACATTTAGTATTGATACCTTATATTGAAGCTGCTGGTGAGTTAAAATCTAANNGCCGATCGGGAAGTGGATAGTTCGATTCTGGAAAAGATTTCTCTCTTCTGTAATGTGCCTAAGCAGAATGTTTTCCAGTCTATTGATTTAGATCTCATTTATAAAGTTCCCAAAGCTTTTCATGATCAGGGACTGGATAAGAGAATTATCGAGCTTTTGGGTATGTGGGCCACTGAACCTAAAATGGATGAGATCAATAAAGTCATCTACAATGCTGATCATCCACTCAAAGAAGTGAATATTGGTATTGTTGGTAAATACACTGAGTTGATTGAATCCTATAAATCTTTGGATGAAGCTCTAAGACATGCGGCCCTGGCCAATCAGGTGAAACTAAACCGTATCTACATTGATGCTGAAGATCTGGAGAAAGGTGTTAAAACCGATCTTCTGGAAAAGGTCGATGGGATATTAGTTCCAGGCGGCTTTGGTTCTCGTGGGACGGAAGGAAAAATCAAGGCCATACAATACGCCCGTGAAAAGAAGAAACCATTCTTTGGTATTTGTCTGGGACTTCAGCTTTCAGTCATTGAGTTTGCTCGGAACGTTGTGGGCATAAAAGACGCCACTTCCATGGAGTTTGCTGATAAAGGCGATATGCTGGTTCACTATATGTCAGGTCAGAGCAAGGATGGGGCCAAGGGCGGGAGTATGCGCCTTGGCGCTTATGACTGTGAATTCAAGGAAGGAACTCTCGGGCATAAAGTTTATGGTGCCCGCATGATCTCAGAAAGACATCGTCATCGGCTTGAAGTGAATAATGAGTATATTGAAAAATTAACTGAGAAAGGTCTGGTTATTTCCGGGAAAAATCCGGCACTTAATTTAGTTGAAGTCATTGAACTCAGTGACCACCCTTATTTTATAGCTTGCCAGTATCACCCGGAATTTAAGTCACGACCGTTTAAACCACATCCACTTTTTGCTTCCTTTGTGAAAGCAAGTGCGAACCTTTAAGGAATAATAATATGAAAAAAATGGATTTCTACATAGGTCCTTGTGTTATTGAAAGCGCAGACCTTGCCACACAAATTGCTGAGACTCTGATTAAAGAACTCGAACCGTTTAAAGATGAGATCAATCTCCACTTTAAGGGAAGCTTTGATAAGGCCAATCGTTCGTCTTTTACCAGTTATCGAGGTCCCGGAATTGATGAAGGTCTTAAAATATTAGAAATGATCAATAAGCAATTTGGTCTTCCTACTTTGACGGATTTTCATACTCCTGATCAAGCAGAGATTGTCGCAAAGTCAGTCAGCGTTCTTCAGGTTCCGGCCTTTCTTTGCCGGCAGACAGATATGATTTTCGCAGGTGCCGAGGCTTGTAAAAAATATGACCGCGAATTGAAAGTGAAAAAAGGCCAGTTTTTATCTCCTGAAGAGACCAAGAACATCGTGGATAAAGCTTCTCATTTTTTGCCTAAAGAAAAAATTCTTCTGACTGAACGAGGTTCATCTTTTGGTTATAACAACCTGGTGGTGGACATGGCCTCTTTTCAGATCATGAAATCATTTGGGGTAAGAGCAATTCATGATGCCACTCATTGTGTTCAGCGCCCAGGAGGCCTTGGAACTGCAACAGGCGGGAAGCGTGAACAGATTTTGGTATTGGCCAGAGCTGCCGTGGCAGCGGGAGCAGACGGAATCTTTATGGAGTGTCATCCAAATCCGGATAAGGCCTTGTCTGATGCCGCTACAGCATTACCACTTAATCAGGTTAAATCCATCGTTGAAAAACTTCTAAAAATCCGTCGTGCGGTGGAAGAATGAGTTTAAGAGAGACAGCTAAAAAGTTTGAAGAAAAGCTGAAGAAAATAAAAGTCGTTATCTTTGATCTGGATGGTATTCTGACTGATGCACATGTGTGGTGGGCCAGTGAAGAAGTGGGATTTAATCGAACCTTCAATATTTATGATGGCTACGGGATGAAAGTCCTGATGAAGGCTGGACTGATGGTGGGAGTGATCACTGGTGGTAACAGTGTTTCAGTATTAAAAAGAACTGATCAATTGGGACTTGATTTTTGTTATGCCGGTAATGAAGACAAACGTCAGGCATTTCTGGATGTGATGAAACGTTATAATGTAAAAGCAGAAGAAATTCTTTATATGGGTGATGAGCTCTTTGATATACCACTTCTTAAAAAGGCCGGTTTCTCAGCAACTGTGCCAAACACTTGTGAAGAAGTTTTGGAAATTGTCGATTATGTCACGAAAAGAGAAAGCGGTAAGGGCTGCGCCCGGGAAGTGATCGATCTCGTTCGTTATGCTCAGAATATTACACCAGAGAATGAGGATTTCTAATGCTTGGTAAAAAACTTTACAAAACATCCATGCTGAATATTTTTCGGTTAGTGATCCTGGCGATTGTCATTTTCTTCTTAAATGATTTTATCCTTGATACCTATACTTACGAAAAATTCCAGGCGGTGGGCCGTTTCAAAATCCTGGATGTTTTTAAATATCATTACCGCTATCCTTACGAGGCCATTACTTTCTTCTTTCTTATTATCGTTCCCGCAATCTACTACGCTTTCATTCGGGGAGTGAGATTCCATGAGAAGGGGTTTAGCTACAATCGTGGTATGCCTTTTATGAATCGAAGTGTTCTTTATTCTGATATTAAAACCTATAAGCTGCTGCACCCAAATCACATTATTACAATTCACACTCATAAAGGTGACGTCTATGTGATTGCTGATAATACAGTGGAGAGAGTTATTGCTATCCTGGACCAGCATCATATTCAGGGAGATCTGGCACGTGATGATTACGCCAGTCTGATTACAAATTTTAGGAAATTCATTATAGTGGTGCTGACTTTTACTTTAGTGGTTTTTGTCACAAAGAAACTGGGATTTTTTCCCCGCTAATTACAGGGCGAGGCTTTTGGCCTTATCCAATCGATTCCAGATGCCAAGCCACTCCTCATTGAAGTGGAGGGGCGATCTTTCGGCCAAAATGATATCATGGCCTTTTTCATCAAATTCTCGCATCTTCTGATAAAGTTCACGACTGGCAATCTCTGGAGTCATTGGTTGCCGCCAAACAGCAGGTTGAGAAAAAGTCATGCCAAGGGATCTTTCAATTTCTTTTTGATGAATCTCCCATATGAAGTTTTCTGGTACAATCACCAGAGGAATTTTAGGCATGTAGTGATGCTTAAGCTGTCCGGGAGCGACAGGGCTTTGTGCGTAGACAACGCTGACATCCAGACCATTTTTTAATAAGATTTCTGTCAGCATTTTTGCGGTATAAAATCCTGGACGAAAAATTTCCACTCTACCGTTATTTACTCCTGCCACAGTTGATTCAATTCCAACTCTGCTTGGGCCGCCTTCCATAATGGCCACTGCATCACCAAATTCCTTTTCAACATGCTCACTGGAAGTAGGTGAGGTCTTACCAAACTTATTGGCCGATGGAGCAGCTATGCCACCCTCAATTGTACTTAAAAGCTTGAGAGTTAATTCATGATCAGGACACCGAAGGGCCACTGAATCCAGACCGGAAGTAATTAGAGGGCTAATCTTTTCATTTTTTTTTGCTATTAAAGTCAGTGGGCCAGGCCAGCAGCTTCGGGCCAGCACCTCATGTATTTCTGTCCATTCACTGGTCAGCAATTTGGCCTTCTCCAGTGTATCGACATGGACAATCAGAGGATCAAAAAAAGGACGCTCCTTAGTCGAGAAGATTTTCTTGAGGCCCGCTTCAGAATAAATCCATCCCCCAAGACCATAAACTGTTTCGGTTGGAATCGATACCACTTCACCTTGGAGAAGTAGGGAACGTGCTTTTACTGGATCTACTCGTTTCAATTTTACTCGCTTATGATACTGGCAGGCACTCGGGAGCCGAGTTCGCGTTTAAAATTATCAATAACCCCCAGACCCCGGAATTGTCCAGAAGAAAAGGTCGTATGGAAGTCAGTACCCAGTCCACTTTTTGCCTGAAGTTTTCCATGGATGAAAGTATTTTCAGAACCAAAGAGCGCGCTAAGAGCGTTGATGTTCTCACTTCGTTTGTAATATCTGGTAATGAAAGTCTTAAATTTGGCGAGGGATGGTTTTAAGTGATTGGCGAAGTAATCCTGTTTAAAGGCAAGAAACTTTATTCCTAAGTCTTTTACGCAGGACTCACGTTTACTTAATCTTCTCTGAAGCATTTCTTTACGTTCACTTTCCCGCATCCAATCCTCCCTGCGACGGGAATCACATACATTAGCGAGTTCACCAAAAACGGTATTCTCACTGGCCTGTAACAAGAAAAGAAGCCCTGCCTTTTCAACCCGCAAATGACTCTCAATTATCATTGGACCTTTAAGATGTTCCTGACGAATATTGATTTTATAATCTTTGGGCAGGGTTGTGAAATTATCCACGAACCAGATGAGATCATTTTTAAAGCGCCTATCAATCCAGCGATCGGTTCTGGCAGCATTGTAGTATTGGGTCAGAACAAAAGAGAACTGTTCAGAATTATCAATGCGGGTAATATTTGGATCGGTTGCCTGAGGATGAGTGGCCTCATACTCCATAGTGAGCTGACGGCTATAAATGGCAGCATTGGTGGCACCAACAGGAAGCTTTAAAAGCTTGTAGATGATGGCCGAAAAAATGCGGCTAATAATATTCTGCACGACTTTTACATTCTGAGCGTAGTTTTTATAAAACACCCGAACGTTATTATCTTTTATAACCCGAATTTGTTCCGTTTTACTTTTTTGAAGTTTACCCCAGATAAGGATGCTGCCTCTTTGATCAAGCCTTTCAGAACTGGATTCATCCAGGCGCACCACATAAGGCTCCAGTTGTTTTACTGATCCGACACCATTTAGAATTGATCTTAGCTCAGATATCTTTTCATTTTCTCCCTTAATCTGTTCCCATTGAACTGGATTAAACCCCAGAGTGAATTCTTTACCTGAAGCATACTCATAGTTTAAATCATAACGAAGAAGTGAGAGTTTTAAGAGTCTAAAAAAATCTAACTGGAGTTCTAGAGAGACGCCGGCACTTACGGTGCGTTTACTTAAGACTCCCACTTTAAAACGTTGATCTGCTAGATTTTGGGAGTGATGGCTTTGAACTGAGGTCATTTGTTGAAAATCATATTGGGCCAGGGCCCCGCCCGAAAAGGAAATATTGTAGAGGGGAGGAGTTGTGACAATACCTCCAGCACTGGCTGTCCATGTATCTTCCCTTTTCATAATGTCTTCATGTCCCATCACTTCCATACCAGGTTGATTAAATTTGGTAAAAAGCAGAAAGAGCTTGGAGAAGTCTGCTCCCAGTCCATCTTGATAGGAATTTGCATAGTGGTAATAGGTATATACACGGCGGAATGATACACCTGCGAAGGCCTGAATTTCAGTGTCACTCATCTCTGAGAGCCCTGCTTGATTCAACTTTTCCAGAAAAGTTGAGGCCTCAATTTCAAAGGTAAAAGTATCTTGGATCAACCAATTACTTCCAAATAAGTTAGGAGTTACTTGTCTGTCAGCATACACCTGAACAACACCAAACGGTCTTTGCCAGGAAAAGCCAGAATAGTTTGCGGAACCCAGATTGAATTGTTGATTCAGGCGATTAATATTGGCCACTTCACTTTGCCCTATGCCCGAGTGAGCAAGTTCCAGATGTCTACGAATCTCATCATAGAGAGGGGATTCTTCACCATCTACCGGGATAGGACTATTAATTCCACTTTTGGAGTTCAAAGTGGCGCCTAATAGGACATTCATCATTTTGTTTTGAACTGTTCTCGCTTGAACTTGTTGGGCATTAAGTGCACTCAGGGATTTGTATTTTGAGACAAGATTACTTTTCGTTTTAGATTGGGTAAGATATTCTTCAAATTCAGAGTTAAGTTTGATGTGGGTAAACTCCGACGAGTACGCCGAAGCCGAGACAAGAATAAGGACTAGCATCCATACTTTCATGAGATCTCCCAAGGCAATCAATCGCCTGTCGATATCCCTGAATCGGACTCTTGAACTTTAAAACTTAGTCGAACACTCTTTGAGTAACTCCTTGATATTTCTTTTTGAGGGTGAAAAATCACTAAGTTGGAACTGATTAAAAAAGAAAAAAATTATGAATAATGAAAAATTTAAGTCTCTTTTGGATGAAACCTATCAGTGGCCTGATTATTATGAATTTAAATTTATCGTTAAGGCCAATGATAAGTCCTTGATAATTGCTAAACTGACTGGTTTTACCATTCATGAAACACCGTCTAAAAAAGGCAACTATATCTCGATTTCTGCCCGGAAACTCATGAAGAGCACCGAAGAAGTTCTCGAGGTTTACGAATTGATGAGTACTATAAAAGGTATTATCAGTTTATAAGAGCGGAGAATACATGAAGTTTAAAACGGCCTTAGTTCTGGCCGGTGGGGCCTTCGGAACCTCCATTGGTTTTGTGCTTTCCCAAAATTTTCAGAAAGTCATAGTTCTGGTGAGATCTCAGGATATTTATGACGAGATCAATCGGGGCGAGAATAGTACTTATCTGCCTGGTCAAAAACTTCCAGAAACTCTTAAAGCGGCCCTGAGTTGGGACGAAGTCAGAAAGCTTGTAGAGGGTGAATTGGAACTTATTGTCTCAGGTCTACCAATGTCGGCCATTGAAGACTTTTGCCTTGAACATCGTGAAGAACTTAAGCATTACTTTGAACGTGGTGTGCCTCTCGTCAGTCTTGCTAAAGGCATTGATCATGAAACATTAAAGCTTCCGGATGAACTCTTTAAAACCCATTTTGACTCTTTCCGTTCCCAGTTAATGTATTTATCCGGACCTTCCTTTGCCAAAGAGATTGTGGACAAACAGATCACGATTGTATCGCTGGCGGGGGAAGATCGGGACAATTTGTTACTTGCCTGTGACATGCTTGGGACTGAGTTTTTTAAAGCGATTCCTACTACCGATGTTAAAGGTGTCTTGTTAGGAGGCTCTTTAAAAAACGTCATCGCCATTGCCGGTGGGATTATGGAAGGGCTGGGTTATAACCATAACACCAGGGCCGCTTTAATTACCCGAGGTATTGTTGAAATGCTCAGGTTCGGTGCTGTGTTTGGGGCTCGGCCGGAAACGTTCTATGGGCCAAGTGGCATGGGAGATTTAATTCTCACGACTACGGGTGAGCTATCCCGGAATAAGTCCTTTGGAATTGAAATTGCCAAGGGTCGTAAGGCCGAAGAGATCATTCGTTCCAGTAAAAGTGTGGTTGAGGGTTATAAAACGACCAAAGCCGCTTATTTACTCGCTAAAAAGATGAATATCCGTGCCCGGATTTTTTCAGGACTCTACGAAGTCCTTTATAACGGGCATGACCCTAAAGAAGTGATACAGGAGCTGATGCTCCTGCCACCAAAGTTTGACGAGTAACTTATTTTAAATGTTTTTCAATTTTTGAAAGAGAAATGGTTTCTCCCAATGAGACAATTTCCCCATTAGGCTTTTGGACGAAGTAGGCGGGAACTCCCACTATATTAAAGCGTTTTAAGAATTGAGTGATATTGTCGTCCCGACGTGTCCAATCGGCACGTACCAGAACCACTTCATATTTTTTGGCCAATTCATTAAAACCATCTGTTTCCAATACTAATTTTTTATTCACCTTGCAGGTCAGGCACCATTCGGCCGTGAAATCCATGAAAACAAGTTTTCCTTTTTCAGCTTGAAGTTTGCTTTCTGACCATGGTGCCCAGAGACTGTCTTTCTTAACAGTCTGAGTGCCAATGGCAGGTTTCATTTCCAGATTCTGGATGGCCATAACTGTCAGCACTAATGGAAAAGCGAAAACTAAAAACTGAAGCGGGCGTGACCTTGAAATTTTCTGGGCAAAGAAAAAGGCAAAAAACCAAAGTCCAAAAAGAAGATTCAACTTCCAACTAACGACTTCAAAATTTACCAAAGAAACGAACACGTCATATAGCCAGATAACAGTAATGACTAAAGACAGACCCAGGAAATATTTTAATTTCTCCATCCAGGCACCTGGACGAGGAAAGATGCTTAAAGTAGCCGGAAAAATTGCGGTGAGTAGAAAAGGAAAGGCCAGTCCAAACCCAATAAAAAAGAACATGAGAAAAATATTAAAGATACTGGTCGTGAATGCAAATGTTAAGGCAGTTCCCAGAAAAGGTGCGGAACAAGGTGTGGATAAGATGGTAGTGAGAATACCGGAGAAAAAATCTCCCGAAACACCTTCTTTAATTTCTTGCGAGCCAAATTTTGCACCACCGGGAGTTCTAAATTCAAACAGACCGAAAAGGTTTAAACTCAAAATAAACAGGATCAGCATCATGATTAGAATGAAGGCCGGAGATTGAAGTTGAAAACCCCATCCGAATTCTTCTCCACCTGCTTTGAGTAAAGCTATGACACCTGCCAGCACCATAAATGTGGAGATCACTCCTGCAGTATAACTTAAATTGTGGGAAAGGATTTTCCTTTGAGGAAGATTCCTGTGCTTAATTAAACCAAACAATTTCAAAGAGATTACTGGCAACACACACGGCATGAGATTTAGAATCAAACCTCCTAAAAAAGCAAAGATCAAGTACTGCAGCATGCTCTTATTATCAGCAGTGGGAGCGGTGGCAACAGACTTACCGCTAAATGGCGGAAGATCTTTATAAAAATCGGTCAGGGAAGAAGTTGCATTTGAAAAATTCTCGACCTTTAAATTTACGACATTGACCTTATCAGTATCCGGAGCATTTAAGAGGAATTTTAAGTCATAAGGTTTTTCAAACTGACCATTGACCGGCAAAGGCATTTCAGGATCCTGGTACTCACCATCCCATTCAATTTCAGTTTTGCCGTAAAGGACTCCGTCTTTTAGGTAGAGGGATTCACGCTTGTATCCCCAAGGAACGTGTGGGAAGCCAGTGAGGAGATTTAGCTCTTGAGGAAGCTTGGTCGCTTTGAAATCTTTTAAGGTATAATGCAGAGTTAACTTAGGCTGATCTTTTTCCCGTGTAAGATAATACTCGAAGCCAGCGGGTAAGGCCGATTCCTGAGGAAGAGATTCAAAAGCTTTTTTTAATTCAGCTGTTTCAAAAGGCTTGGCCTTCCGGCTGGCAGTGAATTTCTCATTTTCATTCAGAGTGAGAGAAGCTTCACCTGGAATGCAAATGTCTTTACAAATTAAGACGCCAACCCGGGTCTCAAAAGTTCCTGGAATATTGTTAAAGAAAAAATGCTTTGTTCCACTATAACCAATTGTTAAAATATCGCCGGCCTCAATATATTTTTTTGGAGTTGGCCACTCAAAGGCCTTGGCATCAATTAGTGTATTGGATTTAAAAAATTTAAAAGTCGAGGCAATGCCAGCATCTCCCGGATTTTTCCAGTAAGTATGCCAACCTTTGTCATGATTTATGGTGACAACTATCTTGTCTTCAAATCTCTGTACGGAAAAAGTAGCATGTTCCTCATTGGCATATATTGAAAACGAAAGAAGGAGAAGAACGATAGCTTTCAGCATGTGAATCCTTTATCATGATATCCGGGAACAATAATTTATGTCTTATCCGTCTAAAATTATATGCCTGACAGAAGAAACAGTCGAGACTCTCTATCTGTTGGGGCGAGAAGATTTGATTGCAGGTGTAAGCCAGTATGTGGAACGACCACCTGAAGCCAAAAAACATCCGCAGGTCAGCCAATTTATTCGCTCTGATATTGAACAAATTGTAATCATGGAACCTGATCTGGTGATTGGTTTTTCTGACATACAAAAAGAAATCGCCTCTAAGCTTATAGGACGGGGTTTAAACGTTTTTGTGACAAATCAGCGCTCTCTTGATGAGATTCTTAACAATATCCTCTTGTTAGGAAGAATAGTGGGTGAAGAGAAGAAGGCCCGAAACCTGGTTTTATCTTTTGAACAAAAACTTGAGCATTTTAAGAAAAAATCCTCTGATCTGAAGTTTCGACCCAAAGTCTATTTTGAAGAGTGGGATCATCCTCGATTTTCTGGCATAAAGTGGGTTTCCGAGCTGATTTCTGCCTGCGGGGGTGAAAATATTTTTGCCGACAGGATTGGTGCCATGGCGCGAGAGCGGGAAGTCACTGATAAAGAAATTATTGAGCGTAATCCGGATATTATTTTTGGCTGTTGGTGCGGCAAGCCGGTTAAGCTCGACTCTTTTGCTAAAAGACTGGGTTTTAATCAAGTTAAGGCCGTGCAGAATCAGGCGATTTGGGAATTGTCTCCGGCCATTTTCCTTCAACCGGGGCCTGCGCTATTTGTTGACGGGCTAGATCAAATGTTTGAGAAAATTCAAGAGGTCGTAAGGCTTGACGTCTAAAAAAATCGGCCCATATTTAAAATCTATGAAAAGAATGTATGTAACTTTGTTGTTTATTTTTATGTTCATTTTCTGGGCCGGCTCCCTTTTGGGCCAGCAAGGATCCAGACCTATTGATGACAAAGAGTCTACGAGCATGGAGAAACGCCTTAAAATGCGGGAAGAGATGCATCGGAGGATGATGGAAAAGCTTCTTAAAGGTGGTACTCCTGATCCTGATATGTTCAAGGATATGGAGCAGTTTTTGGATGAAGTGATGAGTGATTCATTTAGTGGTTTTGATTCTTTTAAGCGAACCACGGCCCAAAATTATAAAATGGAATGGAGTGAAACTTCCCATGGAAGAACTTTGACCATCACTCCAAAAAGTCCCGAACAGCAGTTAGATATTAATGTCAGTAACGGGCTGGTGATCATTAAAGGGAAGACAGAAAACAAAACGGCCCACGGTATTTCTGTTTCTAATTTTTC
>DFXY01000037.1 GCA_002381945.1 Bacteriovoracaceae bacterium UBA4096 | reverse complement strand
GTTGCAAAACCAACCATGGCCTTTTCTGCCACCTTTTTAACGTCAGCGTGATTAAGTTTTTCCTGCTTAATACCAGCAGCATAATTTGTAATACAGGCAACTCCCGCAACTTTAAGTCCAAGATGATTGGCCGCAATCACTTCCGGGACTGTACTCATCCCTACCAGGTCTGCCCCAATTGTCCGAAGCATTCTGATTTCGGCAGGAGTTTCATAAGTTGGACCTAAAACAGAGCAGTAGACTCCGCTTTTAATGTCCACATGATGACGTTGGGCCACGGAGTGGAGGAGCTCACGCACTTCCGCATCGTAGGCATTTCCCATATCAGGAAAACGAGGCCCGAGTTCAGCAATATTTGGTCCCACTAAAGGATTTCTGCCCGATAGATTGATATGATCTGAAATGGCCACCAGATCACCAGGATGAAAATCTGCATTGATGCCACCAGAGGCATTAGTTAAGAAAAGATATTCAATCCCAATTGCTGCCAAAGTTCTAACCGGAAGAACGATATCTTCCATAGCATAACCTTCATATGCATGAAGACGTCCCTGAAGGGCCGCAACCGTTACGCCGTTGACCTCACCAATGATCAAGGCCCCTGAATGACCTTCAACTGAAGTGCGTTTAAAATGAGGGATCTCCTGATAAGGAATGACCATCTTATTTTGGATTTGATCTATATAAATTCCCAGACCTGAACCCAGAACAATTCCGACTTTAGGTTTCTTGGAAATTTTTGAAAGGATGAATTGGGAAGCTTCTAAAATTTTTGTCATGGCCATATATGTTTCCTTAGCTAAGTTTCTCAATGATGAGCTTAGGTGTTCTAACCTTAACTGCCGACATAGTGAGAACTTCTTTTAAAAATTTCGTTCTGATATTCTCTACAATCTCTTGTTGATTCGCGTGGTGCTGAATGCTGAAGATCACGTCACCTTTTTTAACTTTATCACCGATTTTTTTCTTGAAAGAAAATCCTACGCCATGATCAATGACATCGGTCTTGGCCTTTCTTCCACCTCCGAGTTCAATTAATAAAAGTCCAATTTTCTCATTTTGGAACATTTTAATATAACCGGTTTTTGGGGCCACAATATCTGTTGTCATCTTCGCCATTGGCAGGAGTGAGTAATCATCTATCACTCTTTCATCTCCACCCTGACTTTTAAGTAGTTTTCTGAATTCGTTCAAAGCCTTACCGGAACTCAGCATCTCAAGGGCTTTCTTGTGGGCCTTCTCAAAGGTTTTTTCCACTCCAGCAATGTGAATCATGTGTGCTGCCAGGGCAATTGAGAGATCAGTGAGATCTTTAGGGCCATTACCTTTTAAGGTTTCAATGCTTTCAATAATTTCATTTGAGTGACCAACTTCAAGGCCCAAGGGCTGGTTCATATCGGTAATCAGAGCAATGGCCTTTTTCTTAAAACGCTTACTGGTTGCAATCAGGCTTTTTCCCAACGTACGTGCATCTTTTGGCGTCCGCATAAAGGCACCAGTGCCACATTTAATATCAAAAACAATGCCATTCGCCCCTTCTGCCAGTTTTTTACTCATGATTGAAGCTGTGATGAGAGGGATCGAGTCAATGGTAGCTGTGACATCCCTGAGGGCGTAAATCAGACGATCAGCTGGTGCAATTTCCGGAGTCTGACCAATCAGTACCAGGCCCTCTTTATTTAATTTTTCTGAGAACATCTCCAGATCTAGAGAGGTTTTAAAACCTTTGATCGCTTCAATTTTGTCAACTGTTCCACCAGTATGCCCGAGACCTCGACCTGCAATCATGGGAACTTTAACCCCGGCCGCCGAAGCTATTGGGGCAAGAATGAAAGATGCTTTATCGCCGATGCCTCCGGTGGAATGCTTGTCGATGACATTCTTACCCGGAAACTTCAATTGTTTACCTGACTCCAGCATCGCATCTGTCAGAGAAGCTGTCTCAGAAACGTCCATTCCCTGAATAAACATCGCCATCAACATGGCCGACATTTGGTAATCATAAATTTTATTTTCGGTAAAACTCTGAATAAACCACTTAATTTCTTTATCTGTTAAACGCTCACCACGTTTTTTCCTGTCAATAAGGGGATAAACTTGAAAATTTTCTTTAGACATAATGAACTCACATGCAACAACTGATTTGCCAACTTTAAGATGGGAACTTATCATAGTCTTAAGGATTCCCGCTGGCAAACTAACTCCTAGGATTGGTATGAAAAAAATTATTTGTGTCTTTTTAAGTCTTAATTTCTTCTTGGTTTCTGGAGTTCTTTCACCCGTATGGGCGCAAGAAGATGAAGACCTGATTAAAAGTACGCAAAATGATATTATTCTGATTGGGGTCGCTGGAGCCGCTGGTGCCGTTCTTGGTCTGTCCACTTTATCTTTTGTCGAAAAACCTTCAAAACATATTTCTAACATCTGGACAGGTGCCGCCATTGGTGTGATTGCGGGAGTTATATTTGTTGCATACAACAGTGCGCAAAAGAATTCTGAGGATTTACAATCGTCTAAAGAATTCAACTCTTTTGAGAGAGTGGCCTGGCATTCTGAGAATACCTCAGATCTGACATTGCCCTCGGTGCAATTTGGCACTCAAATCTGGCAATTAAGCTTCTAAAAGAGTCGACTTTTTCTTGCCATCGAATAATTGTGCTAGGTATAACTTACGGGTTTAACTTAACACATACATTAGGATGGCTTATGGATCGCTTGGTTTCCCTGTTGGGATTATTCGTCATGATTAGCATTGCTTATGCTTTGAGTGAAAAGAAAAAGGCCATTCAGTGGAGAACTGTTATTTCCGGCATAGTAATGCAGGTGGTCTTCGGTCTTATCATCCTAAAAACAGATTTTGGACGGAATATCTTTGATACGATCGGAAAAGGTTTCAACGCTATTTTAAATTACACGGGAGAAGGGGCCAAATTTCTTTTCGGCGGCCTGGCCACTCCTAGTGAAAGCTTAGGCTTTATCTTTGCTACCATGGTTCTTCCAACGATCATCTTTATGAGTGCTCTTATGTCGGTTCTTTATCACATAGGTGTGATGCAGAAAGTGGTTGAACTGGTTGCAAGAATCATGATGAAGGTTATGCGAACTTCAGGGGCCGAATCTCTCGCCTCAGCTGCAAATATTTTTGTTGGACAGACAGAAGCTCCATTAGTGATTAAACCTTACGTAAGTAAGATGACTAAATCCGAGCTGATGTGTCTTATGACTGGTGGTATGGCAACTGTCGCCGGTGGTGTACTGGCAGCTTATGTTGGTTTTGGTATTGATGCCGGCCACTTGTTGGCAGCTTCAGTGATGTCAGCTCCAGCAGCTTTAGTTTGTGCCAAACTTTTAGTTCCGGAAGTGGAGGAGTCAGCAACTGCGGGTGTGGTTAAAGTTGACCTTCCAAAAGTCTCTGCCAATGTCATTGATGCTGCCGCTACTGGTGCTTCAGATGGCTTAAAATTAGCTGTTAACGTTGCGGCCATGCTTTTGGCCTTTATTGCTTTAATTGCCATGTTAAATGGAATTCTTTCCGCTCTTGGTGGTTTTTTCGGTTATCCGCAACTGACTTTTGAATTGATTATGGGATATGTGAATGCTCCTGTGGCCTGGCTTTTAGGAGTGCCTTGGGAGGATTGTTTAACTGTAGGTGCGATCCTGGGGAAAAAATTAGTTCTTAATGAATTCGTGGGATATCTGGACTTGGTTACGGCCAAGGCCACGATCTCTGAGCGTTCTACTATTATAACGACCTACGCTCTGTGTGGTTTCTCTAACTTCTCATCCATTGCCATTCAGCTAGGGGGAATTGGAACCATGGCCCCTGAGAAAAGACCGATACTTGCGGCCTATGGTCTGAAGGCCCTGATCGGTGGAACCCTTGCATGCTACATGACAGCATGTATTGCCGGACTTTTTATTTGATATAAAAAGATGTAACCTGACTGTAATTACGTTTTAAAGTTTTTACAGTTAGGACATTTTTCATGGCAAAAGAACTTGTGGTCAACCAGACGCACAGTGAGTCGCGTATTGCGCTCATTGAGAATGGTGAGATCTTAGACTTCCTTATTGAGCGTCATTCCCTTAAAAATGAATCAGCACCAATCGTAGGAAATATCTACTTAGGACGCGTTTTACGTGTCCTTCCCGGAATGCAATCGGCCTTCATTGATATCGGCCAGGAGCGCGCGGCCTTCCTGTATGTGGACGACGCTTATCTTCCAACACTGGATGAGCAGCGGGAAATGCAAAGCCGGATCGAAACGGCGGAGTCTGCCACTAAACGTTTAGGAGAAGTCATACCAGACGAATTCTCCACTCTGACAGAAACCGTTGATATGAAGTTCCGTCCGGATGTAAAAATTCAGGATTTTCTGAAAGAGGGTGATGAGATTGTGGTTCAGATTGCCAAAGAACCTATTTCAACTAAGGGTCCAAGAGTTACCCGCCATATTACCCTGGCCGGACGTCACATTGTCTACATGCCTTTTATAGAACATACTGGTGTTTCCCGAAGGATAGAATCTGAAGAAGAAAGAAAACGTCTAAAAGATATTCTGGATTCTATCAGGCCTGAGGGGATTGGTGTCATCGCCCGTACCGTGGCAGAAACTCAAAGTTATAAAGTTTTAAAAAGCGATTACAACAATCTGGTTAAGATCTGGAAAGACGTTCAAAAGAAAATTGAGAAGGCAAAAGCGCCTGTTGAACTTCATCAGGATCTGTCTTTCATCCAGCGGGCCCTTCGGGACATCATGGATGAGGATGTTGATAATCTGATAGCGGATTCCAAAGCTTCAGTTAAGCAAATAGAAAAATTCATTCAAAGATTCATTCCTCATCATAAGGCCAAAATCAAATTCTATGATGGCGAGACTCCCATCTTTGAACACTATGGCATTGATATTGAAATTGAACGAGCTCTTTCCAATCAGGTCTTTTTGAAGTCGGGCGGCTCTATCAATATTGATCAGACAGAAGCCTTGGTTTCCATCGACGTGAACACCGGTAAATTTGTTGGTAAAAAAACTCTGGAAGATACAATCTTAAAAACCAATCTTGAAGCGGTTAAAGAAATTTCCTATCAATTAAGACTTAGAAATTGTGGTGGTATTATCATTATCGATTTCATCGATATGGAAAAAGAAGAGCACCGAAGCCAGGTGTACTCAACTCTACTTGAAGCCTTGAAGAAGGATCGTTCTAAGACTAATGTACTTCCCATTTCAGGCCTTGGTCTGGTTGAGATGACCAGAAAAAGAACTCGAGATACATTGATTCGAACCATGTGTGAGCCTTGCCCTTATTGTGAAGGCGTGGGCAGAGTGAAGTCGGTTGAAACTGTAAGTTTTGAAGTCATTAGAGAGCTTCAGAAAGTGATGAAGCGCACAGCGGCCAATCGAATTACGCTTTTTGCTCATCCTGAAGTGTGTGCCAAGCTTTCCAGCGAAGGCTTTGGCATCATTGAATCACTTGAAGAGACCTATAACAAAACTCTTCTGGTTCGTGCGGACAATAATTATCATTCTGAACAATACGAAATCTACGCTCCGGATGCTTAGGCATCCGGTTCTATTTCAATAAATCATTTATCAGAGAGCGTATTTGCTCTTTCTTCTGATCCGGTTGAAGTTTTTCTTCGCTGGAGTCCTCGTTAAAATCAATTCTTGAGAAAGCTGATTTCATGGTCTTTTCAAGGTCTTTACCCACTTCGATTTCGTTTAAGAAGTGGCGGGATTTAACGGAGGATTTAAGGTACTTCTCAGTGATATTTCGAGTGGCCTCATTAGACTTGTTGTAGGTCTCTGGAAGATCAATCGAGCCGAGTCGCCCACCGGTAATTTTAAAGATCACGGCCTTGGTTTTTTGTCCCAAAGTCAATTCTCTGTCATCAGTCAGATTTTTAAGGGCCATGGCCGAAGTGATATCAACCCGGGCCTTGATCAGCTCAATCATAATTTCTTTATTAATGCCATTTACCAGTACTTCTTCATGGGCCAGCAGTCTGTCCCGCTGATACTCCTTGCGAAGAGCTTCTGTTATTACACTATAGAAAGATTTTTGTTTTGAATTCTCATTCAAAGAAGCTGCAATAGCATAAAAAGAGACCTCAAATTTATTGCTGTCTTTGAGAGGACTCATCTTGCGGATATTAATTTTTGAATAAAGATCATTCATGCGATGAGTGAATTCTTTAGCGGCATTCTCACTGGCATCACCATCATCTATTTTAGAAATCTGTGCTTCCACGGATTTGACATAACTTTCGGCAGCATTAAATCTTGCTCCTTTGTCGGCTTCTTTATTCATGAGAACATGAAAATTCTCATTCCGCCCTTCCTCTGCATTCTGCTGGGCCATGACGGTGGTCATTTCTTTTAAATCATCAGTCACTTTCGAAATCCGCTCAGTGGATTTTTCAGTATTTTGGGTTCGTTTATCCAGCTCTTTAACTTTTGAGCAGGCACCTGTGAGTAATAAACAGGCAAGAACCATTGATGATGTTTTCATGAGAAGCTCCTTAAATAGATAAGGAGGATTTTAAGTCAGAATACTGGGGAGCACTCTTATGTCGGTAAACATGAAAGGGGTGTAAAAAAATTAGGCGGTCATTAAAGCTGTAATTTATTGAAATTTGGTGTTCTGCTTTTCCTTAGTAATGAAATAGGGTATTCAAAGTTCTGTGATTAGTGCCCCGTGTTGTCGCTCCGGCCCTTAAGAAAGCCTTGGCCAGTTAAGGGACCTTGTGTTAATTTCCCCACTGACATTCATTACTTATTTCATTCTCGCTCATAGCAATAGTGTTATGGGCTTTTTATAATCCAGGAGGAAATATGATCTACGAAACGGCTTTCGTCGTTCGCCCGGACGCATCTGAGGAAGTTGTAACTTCCATCAAGAACTCCCTAGCTGAAACTTTCAAAGAGTACGGCGCAGAAGTTCTAGTCACTGATTCATGGGGAGTGAAAACTTTCGCTCAACCAACTGAATCTGGCCTTAAAAAAGGCGCTTACCACTATTTCATGTACAAAGGTGCTGGTAACCTTAACGCAGAAATCGAGCGTAGGTTCCGTATTAACGAACATCTTGTTCGTCACCTTATCATCAAACTAGGTGAAGACAGACATCAAGCTGACATCGTTAAGAACTACAAAAACCCTAATCATACTCAAGCTGCAGAGATTGATGATGAAGGTGGTTTCGGTGGTGACGATAAAGACAAGAAAATGCACTCTAAGCGCAAATCTTGTTGGTTCTCAGCTAAGAAAACATCTCCAGATTGGAAAGACCCTAAGTCTTATTCTTGGCTAGTTAACGAGTTCGGAAAAATTTCTCCAGCTCGTATCACTGGTTTGACTCCGACTTTCCAGCGTCGTGCAAACGAAGCTATTAAGCGCGGTCGTAACATGCTTCTTATCAGCTACCAGTCTAACGAAACTGCTCGTTAATCTGGGATTTTAAACTGGTATGAATACTGAAGTGATGCAAACACCACAATTATCGACAGGAAGACTGCTCCTCTTAGGCGCATCCTCTGTTATTTTGTGCATTAGTTTCATCATGGCAATATTCGCTCCTTTTCCATTGGCCTTGGCCATCATCCTTTATGGAAGAACCAAAGGCTATCTGGCCGGCATAGCTGGGCTCATTTTGAGTTTTGTTTTCGCCAGCCTGGTTTATGGAGACTTGACGCTGTTTGGATTCTACATTTGTGTGTTTGTTTTCGGAGTTGGTATCGCTGAAATTGTCCATAGAGGAGTTTCTCCTGTTAAGGGCATGGTAAGTTTTGGACTGGGTTTTATCCTGTTTATAGCTGCCAGTTTCGGTTTACTGATGAACAGTATGAAAACGACGCCCAAGGAATTTATCCTCCAGCAGATTGAGAAGAGTTCGGACAAGATAGCCGAGCAGAAAAAAGCAGTTGAACTTAGCGGGGACAAAGACTCCATTCAAGTTCTTCAATTGCTTGACCGTCCTGATTTACTGGCCAAAGAAATGATTGAATCATTTCCAAGCTATCTTTTCATGGGTGTGTTTCTTATGCTTTGGTTCAATATGTTCCTGGTACTTAAGAGCCGCAGGCTTTTACTTTCAGGGCAGGACTTTCCGTACTCAGAGATGAACCTTTTGAATTTCAAAGTCCCTTTTGGGTATGTACTGCTCCTGGTGACAGGTCTTGTGCTTGCCGTCTGGGGAGAGACTTTGGGTTCCACTGTTTATGAAACTATTGGTCACACGATCATTTATTGTCTTGGAATATTTTATTTCTTTCAGGGCTTTGGTGTTTTCAGTGATCTTTTGAACTTTCTGGGCATTGTAGGTTTTTTTCGTACCTTGATCGTGATGATTACCATCTTCATGGCAAGTTACCTCATCGCAGTCGCCGGTTTATTTGATAATTGGTTTGATTTCAGAAAGTATTTTGTAAAACGTAAAACTGAAGATTAATTTTTAGGAGAACAATATGAAAGTCATCCTTATAGAAAAGGTTAAGGCCTTAGGAACAATCGGGGAGATCGTAAACGTATCTGCCGGTTTCGCTCGTAACTATCTTTTCCCGAAGAAATTCGCGATCCTTGCTGACGATAAGAACGCAAACGTTCTTAAAGATAAGCAAAAAGCACTAGCTAAGAAAGTTGCTGCTGAAAAAGCAGAAGCTGAAGCAGCTAAGAAAAAAATCGAAGGCATCACTGTTGAGCTTATCAAGAAAGTTGGAGCTAACGGTCGTCTTTTCGGTGCTGTTACATCTCAGGAAATTGCTAAAGAACTAGAAAAACAAGGCGTTTCAATTGAACGTCGTCTTCTTTCTTTTGACGGTTCAATCAAGTCTCTCGGGACTTATGACGTTAAAGCTAAGCTTTTCAATGATGTTGTAGCTACATTCAAACTTAAAGTTACTATGGATGCCGCTATGGCCGAGCAACTTAAGAAAGAACAAGCTGAAGCTCAGAGACGTAATGCTGAGAAAAAAGCTAAAGCTGAAGCTGCCAAAGCTGAAGCCGCTGCTGCTGCAGAAGCTGCTGCAAACGAAGAATAATTTCTTTATCTCAATGAGACCGGAGAGCAATCTCCGGTCTTTTTCTTCTTTGATATCAGGGGGTCCATGATGGCCAATCCACAGAACGAACTACCTCATGACATTGGTGCCGAAAAAGCACTTTTAGGTTGTTTACTCATCGATAATTCAAGCTTCGATGAAATCTCGGATATAAACCTTGAGTCAGTGGATTTTTATCATCCTCAATATGGGATCATCTTTCAGGCGGTAAAAGACCTTCACATGGAGGCCATGCCGTTTGATATTGTAACCGTTGCTTCGAAATTAAATGATCACGGGAAACTGGAAAAAATTGGCGGACAAACGGCCCTCGTCACTATTTGTGATGAAATCGGCTCGGCCGCTAACGTTGAATATTATGCCCGCCTGATCAAACAAAAAAGTATGCTTCGCGAAGTTGTCAGAACTGCAACTCGTATCATGCAAACTGGAACAAATTTTTCCGGTAACGTGGAAGACTTCCTACAGGAAGTTGAATCGAGTTTTTTTAAACTCACAGCTCAAACTAAAAATAATAAAATGATTCCTCTAAAGCAGGCGCTTTATGAGAATTTAAAAGAACTTGAAAAACCTGCCCGCGCGAAGGGTGAGATTATGGGTGTATCGACGGGCTTTGCCTCAATCGACCGCTCGCTTTTAGGTTTACAGCCCGGTCAGTTAGTTCTGATTGCTGCCCGTCCTGGTATGGGAAAAACCGCCCTGGCGCTTAACTGGGCAGTGGCCGCAGCCAGACAGACCAATATGGCCGTGGCGGTATTTTCTTACGAGATGATGTACGCAGAACTTTCAATGCGTCTTCTGGCCTCAGAGGCCTGTGTTGATGGTAGAAAACTAAAAACCAAAGAATTTAATGAAATGGATTTGCGATCAATCTCAAATGCCATTCAAAAACTATCTAATCTTAAACTTTATATTAACGATTCAGGTTCAACCAACTTGATGGATATTCGTTCATATTGCCGTAAGCTTAAAGCTGAGCAGGGTCTTGCCATGATTGTGGTGGATTATCTTCAGATCATGCCTATGCACGTTAAGAAGCAGAATCGTGAACAGGAAATTGCTGAGCTATCCCGTGGATTTAAAATGCTCGCTAACGAGCTTGAGATCCCTGTCGTGGCCCTGTCACAGCTAAACCGAACAGCAGCATCCAGAACTGACCGACGTCCTCAATTGCAGGATCTGAGGGAATCAGGTTCACTTGAACAGGATGCCAACATCGTTTGTCTGATTCACCGTGAAGAGTATTACGATCCCATGACTCCTAAAAAAGGTATCGCTGAAATCATTATTGCAAAAAACCGAAACGGCGAACCTGGGACAGTAGAACTCTCTTGGATTGGATCCCAGACTAAGTTTGCTGATTTAGCTCCTGGTAAAACTGAGCAGTAATGATCTTTTCAAAGTTTAAGTGGAATGAATCATCTCTTCTTGAATTAACCAGACCTAAGAGTGCTTACATCTATTATCGTACAACCCGTTTTAATCTACTGACAGGATTTCCTGAAGTTTACCGACTGGATTTATTTTTAAAGCGTCTGGATGAAATGAAGATTCAGGATAAGGTGAAAAATCCTACTGTCTTTCATCTTTATTATGAGCTCGGACTCATCCTGATGGGATTAGGTCATACTGTTGATGAAAATGCTCCAATAGCCATTGAAATTGAGTATGAGACCAAGCGGTTTAAAAAGATTCCGAAAGGCCGTATAGACAATTTGCCTTTAAAGTCGCTTGAACGTCCTACATGGTCAGAATACAAGGAAGCCTTTAACCGCATTCAGGAACATCTGCTGGACGGAAATTGTTATCAGGTTAATCTCACTTATCCTTTTGAGTTTGTTACTGAAGAATATATTGATCCTCGCGATATTTGTGATTTTTTCTTCTCGCGCAAGGGTGTTGGCGCTTATGCTCATGCCACTTTTTTAGGGGATGAGATGTTTCTCAGCAATTCTCCTGAGTGCCTCTTCCGATACCGTGATGACAAAATTTTCACAATGCCTATTAAAGGCACTGCTAGAAGAGGGAAGGGATGGAAAAAAGAATGGGAAAAAATGCTTCATGATCCAAAAGAGGAGGGTGAACTAAATATGATCACTGATCTTCTTAGAAATGATCTGAATCGTTTGGAAAGTCCCCGCGCCCGAGTCCTGAAACAAAGAGTGCCCCTTTTGGTTCCAGGGCTGCTTCATCAATCCTCTGTTCTTTCAGTCGAATTGGGCCAACCGTTGTCACTGCTAAAAACAATTGAATGCCTATTTCCCGGAGGCAGTGTCACTGGTGCTCCCAAAAAACGTGTAATGGAAATCATCCAGGAAACTGAACGCTATTCTCGAGGCCTCTACACCGGCTCTACGCTGTTGTGCTTAGGTGATCGTAAGATTGCCAACATTAACATCAGAACCGCTACGATCTCCACTGGGGACCGATTATGGAAGTATGGTGCCGGCGGAGGCATAACGTTACTTTCTAAGGCCACAAGTGAATATCAAGAAATGGAGGCCAAGGTCGCGAGTTTTCTAACATTGTTAAAGACTCCAGGTTACTAGGTAGAAATTTAGTAATTCCATCAACTTAAAGTGCTTCTCTCAAGAATAACCTAACATCATCTTACATCAAGCCCCCCCTTGATTGACTTTCATTTTGGTCCAAAGATACGCTTTCTTCACACGAGCTACTAAATGGATTTATGTGGCCCAAATGTTCAAGGAGTACAGAATGACAACAACTCTGACCACGAATGGTCATGAAGTTAAAAGCGGGAAAGTTAGTTTAGAAGTACTGGCCAAGATGACCGGTTTTCCCGTCGAAATGATCAAAGAAGAAATCTTCAAAGGTGAAGGGACTGACCAGGTATCTCTGGACGATCTTCGGACTGCGATGCTTTCTTATATTGATTCCACCATGCTTATTAACGAAGAAGTGAAATAGAAAAAAGCCCCGCCACGGCGGGGTTTTTCTGTGTTTTGAGCTTATTTTCAATCTACCCGAACCTGATCAATATTCTCCAGTAAAACCAAACATTTAAGTTCATTTCTAAGATTCCGATACTTTATCCATAAAGACTCTTTTTTGTTCGAAGGTGATCTATGGATATTTCTACAGTAGCAGGTTTAGTTCTCGCAACCATCGCGATCATTGGCTCAATTGTTTATGGGTCACCACTAACGATCTTCATTGATATACCTTCAATGTTTGTCGTTCTAGGGGGAGTGACTGCGGCCACTATGATTAAATGGCCAATGGAATATGTGAAAGGACTCATTACCATCTTCATGAAATCAATTTTCAATTCCAGCCCTGATCCAAAGGGAATGATTGAAGAAATTCAAAAGCTGGCCGAAACAGCGAGACGTGAATCGGTTTTTGCTTTAGAGAAAGTTCCTGTTGAAGATAAATTTTTAAAAAAGGCCGTGACTCTGGCGGCAGATAACAGGCCACCGGAAGTGATTACTTCTATTCTTTCACTGGAAATTGCGGCGATGGAAGATCGACACTCAAAAGGTGTTGAGATCCTCGAAGGAATGGGCGCTGATGGTCCTGCTTTTGGTATGATCGGAACTCTGATTGGTCTGGTTCAAATGTTGCAGAACATGTCAGATCCTTCTTCAATCGGTCCCGCAATGGCGGTTGCTCTTTTGACCACTTTTTATGGTTCAGTGATTGCAAACGTTTTTACCATTCCTGTTGCTTCAAAACTTAAAATGCGCTCGAAGCAAGAATCCACTAAAATGAATATCATCGTTGCAGGTGTGCTGGGGATTGTGGCCGGTGAAAACCCAAGAGTTATTCGTGAAAAATTAGATTCATTCCTTTCTCCAAAAGACCGTCTGGTCGAGGATAAGAAGGAGTAGACCATGTCTGATGCAACTAAATGTCCTCCATGTAAGCCCGGTGCCCCCGGATGGATGTCTACATTCTCAGATCTTGTGACACTGCTTTTGACGTTCTTTATTCTATTATTATCTTTTGCAAAAACTGAAACCGCAAAGTATGAAGCGGCCATAGGTTCACTCCGAAATGCTTTTGGTGGTAATGTCCTTAAGGCAGGAGAGGTTATTCGTTCAGGTAAATCACCTAGCGATGCTCCAACAATGATTGATTCCGATGCTCCTGCCAAACCTTTCCCGATTGAATTTTTAACGGCCGAAGGACTCTTGGATAAGTATGAAGTTAATCGAGAATCAGATACCCAGCTTAATCAATTAAAAAAGATGCTGGCAGATAATGAATTAATTGATTCTGCCAATGTATACGAGATGCCTGAAACAATTCTGGTCCGGATGAAAGATAAAATTCAATTTCAAAGAGGCTCCGTTGGCATTGATGAAATCAATATTCAGGTTTTTGATCGTTTGGTGAAAATGATCAAAGAAAACAACTGGAATATATTAATTGAAGGTCATGCCGAAGAAGGCGAAGTTTCAAAATCTGGAGGGGATGCTTATGCCTTGTCTAGTGAAAGGGCATTGGCCGTTTCAAAATCACTCATGCAAAGAGGAGTATCTGCTGACAGAATCACAACTCTTTTCTATGGTGATTCACGACCGCAGAAGAAAGTGAATAAAAAAATCTCCGATCGAAGAGTGGAGTTTGTCTTGAAAAAATCTGATCTCAGAACCGAAGGCCGCAAGGTCGAGGCGCAGTAATGGAGTTTGTTGAATTCTCATGGCTTCAGGATGAGCCTTCTTTGAAAGAAGCCTTGAAAAAAACTCTGGGAAGTTCCGGACAGCTCATTAAACGACATTTTTCATCTAAAGAACAAAATCGTCCTATTCAAGGTAAGCTGTCATACAGACTTCCGATTAACTATGTTAACCACATGAAAATAAATCCTCAATATGTGGGGCCAAAGGTGGATATCATATCGGAAGATGATTCTTTTATCGTCCTTCATAAGCCACCGGGCGTTCACTGCCACCCTTTAAGTTATGATGACAAAGATACGATGTTGAACTTTTTAGTATCAGTAGGTAAGTGGGAATCGCTGCTTATCAATCAGGATAATTACGACCGGGGACTATTATACCGTTTGGATTTTGAAACTTCCGGAGTATTGGTTTTGGCCAAAACTGAGAAGGCCCTGAGATTTGTCAGGGATAACTTCAATACCACCATGAAGAGGAAGTTTTATTGGGCAATTGTAGAGGGCGAGTTTGATCAGGATGGTCTTTGGACACATCATTTTAAGCCTACAGGTCTTAAAGGGGTCAAGCAAAAGGTTTTAGAGTGGCCAGGTGAAGACACTCAGGAAGCAAGCCTTGCTGTTATGAAAATCAGTTCAAACGAGGGAAAGTCACTGGTTCTTGTTAATTTAAAAACAGGAATCCGACACCAGATCCGTGCGCAACTTTCTTATCTGGGATTTCCTATACTGGGAGATGAATTATATGGAGGAAGGAAAGCGGAACGACTTTTTCTTCATGCTTTACGATATGAGTTTTTTGAAACTGCCGAAGACCCAAATGCTGAATTATTCAATATCTTCTTTGACCTGAACGGTGCTCTGCAAATGAGCCATGATGTGCTCGGGCGTTTCTAAGGTTGCAAGCTTAACGATAAATTTCCCTTCTGTTACCGCATTGATCTTCATTTTAGGATGGGTTAATTTAAAGCGAACAAAGAATACTTTTTCCAGAATATCCGGATGAGTACTTCTGGCGACAAAACTCATGTGATTGGCAAGTTGTCGGTACATTAAACTTTTTAAATTGGCAGCTTCAGGAGGAATCGCCACTTCTTTAACCTCAACGGCAAGGTTATTACCCTCACAAAAAACGTTCCAATTTTCTGGAACTTTCTTTTCCAGCTTGATCAAAACTCCACCGCAAGAAGTGGCCATCAGCTTGTTATTATGAAAGATCCCCCATTTTTTATCTCTGGCCACTTGAAAGATAAAGAGACCGAACATGATGAGTCCGATGGCAAGTATTGGTTTTTGCATGAGATATTTCATTTAGGTATTATCTCCGTTCTCACCTTTTTTTGCACTAAAGACTTCGGATAAAATACCCGATAAACAGAGTCAGGAAAGGGGTATTAATGAAGAAAGATACTGCTCCAGATATCTGGAAGAAGCTGATGGTCCTTGGTGAGAAACAGGGGGCAATTAAGCTTAAAGACCTGGCCCAGGAGATGGGTTTGGGAGCTGATGAGACATTAGGCTTTTTAAGACAGATTTTTCCGGTTGGGATAGGAATTGAAGTTTATCAGAAGGACAACGAATGTTGGGTGGATATAAAAGGTGAATCCATTCAATACATGTTGCCCTTATCGCCGGCCGAATGGATCCAGCTCAATCATATACTTACCAATCATAAATCAATTGAAACACCCGTGACATATTCCCTAAAAAAGAAAGTAACTGAAAATGGGCCAATAAAGGTGGTTATGGAATTACTGAATCAGCTGGAACTCTGGGACCAGGAATTAAGTGAACAGCAACAAAGGATGGTCAATAAATTGGATGAGGCCATTCATGCCAAACATTTGATTCAACTACTAACAACTGAAGATAAAAATTATACTCTGTACCCATGTAAAGTCCTTCATATGGAAGGGCAATTAACTTTGATAGCCGAGGATTCGGTCGACCACTGTCTTCTGATTGTTCCCCTAAGAGAGGTGAAGTCTTTTACCGCTCTGGAGACCTATAAAGAACCTAAGGTCACGCCTTTTGAAATTGAAGAATTCATTACAGCTGTCAGGGCGATGAATGAAAAAGAGACCAGACTGATTTTGAAGATTCATGAACCTCATTCAACGAACCTTTTCCCTGATCATCATTTCCTTGGTAAGCCCTGCATGATTACTAATCCAAATGGGGATCTGATCTGGGCCGCTTATGTTGAACCGTGTGAAGCCCTGTATGAGTGGTTAATGACACTGGGTCAAAAAGTTGAAATTCTTGATCCGATAAACTTCAAAGAAGAATACCTGATCTATTGTGAGGAAAAGTTGAGGAAAATAGCTTAAAATTAAGGGCATGAATCAAGATTCTCGCCCTTATTTTCTTCTCTCATTTTTACCGGCCATCGCTTATTGGCTGCTTGAAAGTTACTCCACTCTTGAAATCGCTTTAGTGGGAGGAATCATTCTGGGCGTGATTGAAATGGGGCTGGAGAAAAAATTCACTGGTCATGTTCACACCATTTCCAAGTTGAATGTGGCACTGATCGTGGTGTTAGGCGGAGTATCACTGATCGCTAAAGAGGGAATCTTTTTCAAACTTCAACCAACTTTTACTGGACTTGCTTTGGCCTCGTTTCTGATTTTTAAGAAGTTTAAAAATCAATCCCTCATGGTGGAAATGCTGACTGATATGAAGCAGAAATTACCTATGCCGGCAGAGCTCTATAAAATGATGGAATGGCACTTATGTCTTTTTCTCATCGGATTTGCAGTCTTCATGGGCTATACCGCCATTCTTCAAACGACTGCGGTATGGTTATTCTGGAAAACCGCTGGTTTCTATATTGCCTTCGGAGGTTTTATGCTTGTGGAGATTCTTTACATCCGATGGTTTGCAAGGAGATTTAAAAAATGAAGATATGTATCTTTTGCGGAGCTAATGCCAGTACTGATCCTGAAGTTAACCGTCAGGTTAAAATTATTACCGAACAGTTTTTTCAAAATAACGTCGAAATGGTTTATGGTGGAGCAGGTATTGGTATCATGGGGGACTTGGCCACTGAACTGGTGGTTAAGGGTGGAGTCGTTACCGGAGTCATCCCTCAGCAATTAATGAAAAAAGAAATTGCTCATGGTGGATTGTCTGAACTGCATGTTGTAAAGGATATGCATGAAAGAAAAAAAATGATGTACGACCTCTCGGATGCATTTCTCATCTTCCCCGGGGGAATGGGGACCATGGATGAATTATTTGAAATTCTTACCTGGAAGCAGCTAGGTCTTCATTCTAAACCGATTGCTTTATTTAATATTAATAATTATTACGATCATCTTTTGAACTTCCTTAATATTGCAACGGATAAGGGCTTAATCAAACCCATAGACCGTGAGCTTCTTTTTGATTCTGATTCCTGGATTGAAATCTGGGATTACTTTCAAAAGAGCATAAGGCCAGCGCCATGAGTTTATGGGGACTCTTTGGTAAAGATCCAAAAGATTTTTTTTTAAACTTTGATCCTAAAGGAAGTTACTGGAGAGTTGTTACTTGGAACTTTGATCTGAATGATCCCACTGCACGTAAGTGGACGGTGGAAGTGCATGGTCAAAAAGTTAAGGTCATTCATTGGAATAGGAAAAAAGGCGATGAGCTCGTCTTCTATGAAAATGATCGACAGGTTTTGAAAAAGAAAATGCCAGCGAAAAATGAAGAGCTGGTGGACTTGATGAACATTGTACTTCATTCGACCTTAAAATATGGTTTGGACATTAATCACGAGTTCATGCTGACGCCGGTCGTAGGTGCTACTTCGCTCGATATCCAGAATGAAACACGGGCCTTGCAATGGGTTCAGGCGACCTTTGGCACCTTGGTCAGGGCCCTGGATAACATGAAGGATAAGCCGGAATTAATTTTAACGGCCGCTTGCTTCTCTGGGAAAATTCCGGAGAGTGGAGAGGAGGTTTTAAGGGTCATGATCTTTAACCTCGATATATTCTATTATCTCCGGGAAGACTCATCTCTTCAGATCGTCATCTTCAATGACAAAGATCTGGGACATGGGGAATCTAAAGCTCCGACCTTTCAGCAAATTATCAAAGTTACAAAACCGCAATTCTATGATGAAATAACTAAGTTGCTGCATCGTCTCGGGAAAGAGGGAGAAGTTCGTTGATTGGTTTCTTTGTTTTGGTCTTTATTTATTTTGGATTTTCCTGGGGACTTCCTTGGCATAAGTTGCCTTCAACTATTTCCTTTTCTTACATCTTTGATTTGTTATTTGCTTTAGGAGTTTCATTCTTTTTTCGACTCCCCTGGAAGTTTCGTTGGAAGATTAATAAACAGTCTTTGAAAGCAGCAATTGAGATCCTGGCCTTAGCGACTGCCGCGATTGCTGCTATATGGTACATGGATATTGAAACACCTTTTCGTTTGGTCAGTGGTCTGGAGTGGCATCTGCTCTTCTTTGCTCCTATATTAGAAGAGCTGGTTTTTAGGCAAACATTTCAGCGGGTATTGATTGCTCAAGTTGGCGGTAAGTACGTCACTTCAATGCTGGTGGCCCTTATTTTTGCTTTCTCCCATTTGGTAGGGTTAACCGTTCTACCGGTAGAGTATGTGCCATTTATTGGTTTTCAGGTTTTCTATACTTTTGCTTTGGGGTTGATTTGTGGTCAGGCCTTATTGCGATTCCATTCGGTATTTGCTCCCATCTTTTTGCACTTTCTTTTTAATTTGACCTTCTATTTAGCGCTGCAACTAGAGATCATTTAATTCAATAACTTAGTCTACTTTCACCGGTGAAAGTGAAAATCGTTTCCTTTACTTTCATAAGGGGTATTGCTATATTGCGCCATAATTTTATTCACCCTTAGTCTTAGACTTAATAACTAAATTTTTAAGGGACACCTCATGGACACACCTAAAACTGACTCATTAAAAGTCGGAGAACTTGAATTTCCTCCTCGTAAAGTTTGGATGAAAACTTACGGCTGTCAGATGAACTATCATGACAGTGAGAGAATCATGTCTCATCTATCAAATCTGAATTTTACAAAAACTGAAGAACAATCAGACGCTGATCTGGTTATTTTCAATACTTGTGCCGTTCGGGATCTGGCCAATCAGAAGTTTTATTCTCACCTTGGCGAAACCAAGAAGCTTAAAACCCACCCGGATATTGATCCTGAAACAGGACTAAAGAAAAATGTGATTGTGGCGGCCGGTGGTTGTATTGCTCAAACAGAGGGTAAAGATCTGGTTCAAAAGTATAAGCAGCTTGATTTCGCTTTTGGAACCGATGTGATCGATAATATCGGAGAGATGGTTTACCGTGCTTACGCCGGAGAAAAAAAATTCACTGTTACAGCATGGGACAGATCAGATAATTACTCAATTGAAACCAAGTTAACTCAAGGCACGCCTCAGGCCTTTGTGAACATCATCAAGGGCTGCGATAAATTCTGTTCTTACTGTATCGTTCCCTTTACCCGTGGTCGTGAGAAATCCCGCCGTCTGGCCGAAGTGGTGACTGATGTTAAACGTCTGGTGGAGTATTCCGGCATTCAGGAAGTGATGCTTCTGGGTCAGAATGTGAATTCATACGGAAAAGATAACGGTGAATCATTAGGTCAACTGATAATGGAACTCGAACAAGTAAACGGGCTCCATCTTTTAAGATACACTACTTCTCATCCATATGATGTGACAGATGATTTAGTTGAAGCGCATGCGACTTCTAAGAAGCTTGCTAACCATCTTCACTTACCTGTGCAGTCAGGCTCAAACTCCGTGCTTCAGCGAATGCTACGTGAATACACCGTAGAGCATTACCTCACTTTGCTGGCGAAAATGCGTAAAGCTAATCCAGAGATGGTGATCACCAGTGACATAATCGCAGGGTTTCCAAATGAAACTGAAGAAGAGCATCAGGCTACACTTCAGCTTTTAAAAGATGCTCAATTTGATAATATCTTTGCCTATGCTTACTCTTCACGAAAGGGAACGAAGGCCGCCAGAATGAATGACGTGCTGACGGATGATATTCGGGGAAGACGATTGAGAGAGGTTATGGATCTTCAGCTCTCAATTCAGGCCGCTATTCGCTCTCAAATGGCAGGGAAGACCTACCGTGTTCTGGTCGATGGGAAAAACGTTAATAAAGGCATTTTAAAATGGCAGGGGCGATCTTCTTGTAATCGAATCGTTCATTTTGAGCCGGAAACACCTGAGAAGGATTATCAGTGGCATTGGGCAGATGTTGAGATTACTTCGGCCACTGCGCTTTCGACTCAAGGGAAGCTTATTAAGGATCACGGGAAAAATCTGTGAAGCTAGTCTGGTTCATATTTGCATGGATCTCCTTTTCTCTGGGGATTATCGGTGCTTTCCTTCCGATTCTCCCCACCACACCATTTCTTATCCT
The DNA here is from genome assembly GCA_002381945.1 of Bacteriovoracaceae bacterium UBA4096. GTDB lineage: Bacteria > Bdellovibrionota > Bacteriovoracia > Bacteriovoracales > Bacteriovoracaceae > Peredibacter. The sequence goes on along the minus strand of DFXY01000037.1, from coordinate 77,429 downwards.
GTCGGCCTTCTTGTTTTCTAAATCATCGCCACGTTTTCATCAGTGGCTTTTAAATCTTCCGCTTGCCGGAGAGGGCATTAAAGATTGGAACGACAATAAGGTTATCCGCCCTCGGGCAAAGATCTTGTGTTCAGTCATGATTATTTTGTCTGTGGGATTCATCTTTTATAATCAGGCCATTCTTCTCCCGATCAAAATAGTCGTGGGAATCGTTCTAATCTCAGTCTGGGGTTTCGTTGTCACCAGAAATAGTCACTTATAAATAGATTGAAGGAACCGCTGATTTAGTTAAAATTAGTGGATGCTAATTAAAATCTTACTAATTCTCTTCTTATCCAGTGGCTGCACCATGCTCGGTTATTTATCTGAGCAGGGAATGGAGCAGGCCAAACTCCAGTGGAGTGGCAGAGACAATCACGAGTTTTTGAATGACCCGAAAATTTCCGATGAGATGAAACGGAAAGTCATGCTGGTGGGTGAATATAAGAAATTTTTCTATCACTATTTTGGAGCAAAGAAGACCAGCATCTACTCTAAAACTACAATGCTTCCCAATAAGGCGGTCACCTATCTGGTGATTGCCAGCCAGCGCACAAAGATTGAACCCCGTGAATTTGAATTTCCTATTATGGGAAGTTTTCCTTATCTTGGTTTTTTTAAAAAGGATTCGGCTGAAGCGTTCGCAGCTAAACTTAATCGTGAAGAAAATCTGGCGACCTATATTCGACCGGTTTATGCTTACTCAACATTAGGTTATTTTGAAGACCGTATTTTATCTTCTTTTTTCCATTATGATGATGTCGAACTGGCCGAACTTGTTTTCCATGAACTTTTTCATACTGTTTTTTTCATCAAAGACGAGGTTGATTTAAATGAGAATCTTGCCAATCTCTATGGCAAAGAACTTTTGCAGGCCTACTTTAAAGATCGCCCTGAACTTAAGCGTTATCTGGAAATCGAAGAAAAAAAATCTCTCTTAAGTAAGCGGGTAGTTGAACTTATTGGCATTCTGCAGACTGAGTTTGCCAAACTTGGAGGTTTTATCACCGACGAGAAGGCCGATATCCTCACGCAGCGCTTTGTAACAGAGGTTTTCCGACCTGACTTAAAGGCCTACTGTTTAAAGATTCAATTGGAAGAATCAGAGTGTGAAATCAAGGAAGAGTGGAATCAGGCGAGTTTTGCTGCGTTCCTCACTTATGAGGAAGACCAGGATTTCTTGCAAAAACTAAGATCTCAGAACAATTTTGACTTAAAACAATACTTAAGCTGGCTTAGAATAGAGTACAAGAAATATGATGATCAGAGCGAAATTGAAAGCTTCACGGATTATCTGAAAATAAAGGTACCTGCTCATGCGCCAATTGCTGCTGATTGATCCCCTCGATAAACTAAATATCAAAAAAGATTCTTCTCTGATGCTGGCCCTGGCCATGCAAAAGCGTGGAATTGAAACCTATATTTTTTTTGAAAGTGATTTTGCCATTCATAACCAGGGTACTCAGAAGCTGCGGGTGCATTCGTTTAAGGGCACACTGAAAGAAGATCAGATTTATCTGGCGAGTTTTGAAACTACTGGCGAGAAGGTAATTGAATTAAGCCAATCAGATGTCATTCACATGCGCCTGGATCCGCCGTTTGATAGTCGTTATCTACGGATTCTTTGGATGCTGGACAATCTCGTCGCCCAAGGAATNNCAAGGGGCAACTCCCAGCTATGTAGGACAGAATTTAAAACTCGCCCAGCAGTTTGTGCAAGGGCTTGACCCCAAACCAAGCGATTTAATCTTAAAGCCCATGGATCTTTATAGTGGGTTAGGGGTGGAGAAGCTTACCTTCAATCACTGGGAAAAACGCTTTGAAGAAAAAGTAGTCGAACTCCAGGGCCCCGTGATCGTTCAACCATTTGTTGAGGCCGTCATGAAGGGCGAAATCCGCTCTGTTTATTTTAAAGGTGTAGAAATCGGCACTATCCTTAAAACTCCTAAAGACGGCGAGTTCCTTTCGAATATTGCTCAAGGGGCTAGCTTCTGGGCCGAGCCTTTATCAGATCTGGCCAAGAGCCGAACAGAACCGATCGTAAAGGAACTCATGCAGTATGGTGTTGATTGGGTGGCCTTCGATATCCTGGCCGACGCGATCTCAGAGGTGAATATTACCTGTCCGGGATTATTAGTAGAAGTCAGTTACGCCTATCAGAAGAATCTGGCAGACGTTGTAATTGATATGATGATTTAAAATCAGATACTTATCTCTGTTTGAAACTTAGTTTCATTTTTGCTAGAATGAAACTAAGTTTCAGTCCTTACTGATGCTTGAAAGAAAATATGAGTAAGACAGAAAAAATTGTTAAAAACTTCGTTTATGAAGGTTTAGGCATGCCCATCATTTTGTCTTCAATCAAAATGAAAAAGATCAGGGGAGAGTGGCTTCCCGAAATTGATGTTGAGAAAGTGGCCGAGCTTGTGATTAAGAAACTTCCTTCGAAGACCTCTAAATTAAGTGGCAACGAGCTACGTTTTATTAGGACTTACCTAAACAAGTCTAAAACTTCCTTTGGAGAATTATTTAAACTTTCCCACACTTCCATTGCCAAATGGGAAGCCGCTGGAAATAGTTGCGCTCCTATTTCTCCGAGTCAGGAAATTGTGCTGAGGCTATATCTGGAAGACTATTTAGGGGGAGTGGATAAGGAGTTTTATAAAGTTTATAAAGCGCTGGGAGAGTCGGTGTATTTAGAAGAAGAAGCGCCACTTAAAGTGGCGCTTTGAAAATAAGTTTAGTTAAAAGTTTTTGTTCCGTCGGCAGCAACTTCGATATCAAGTGACCAGCATTCAGCGTCACGTATCGCTTTCCAGGTATTCTGAACATGTGGGTTCTGAGGGTAAATGAATCCATAATTATCATAGTAGGCTTCATCACCGATTCCAGGTGCCCAGTTTTGATTTCCTTGGACATTTGAGATCTTGAGATAAATCCCATTTGGAAACTCTTCTGCATAAGTCGAGAGATTTATAGCAGAGGTACATTTATTGATATCAATTGTCTTTGTGCCTAATCCAACAGTAGAAACTGTTCCATTTCCGCGTTTCCCTACGAGGTAAAGATCAAACTTGATTCTCCCATAACCTTTCATGGATGAGACACCTGTCTTACGCCCTGGGCAGACTGTTGTTGTGTTGGCCGATTCAGGTTGTAGGTTGGCCTTAAATCTTACCTTCAAAGTGGAGTCACCCCAAAAGAAGTTTCGAGCATTGTCTACGCTTTGAAGAAGTTCTGATGTGGTATCAAAATATGCCTGACCAGAGGCCGGGTCATAACTATTTTTACCAGCAAGAGTAATTGATCCTTGTCTCGTTTCATAAGGAGTATAGCTAATATTTGCTGGAGCAGTCGCAGGCGCACAATTTAAAGATGGTATAAAAGGATAGTGAACAGACCAGTTCTTATCCACGTAGGTTGAACCGTAACGAGGAAATGGATTTGTTCCAGTTCCACTTGCCGGGCAACCAGCAGCGTAAGGATAGATATTACAATTCACACCATTTACACAGCCAGTCCCGGTGGGATGGACAGTACAATAATTTACACAAGTTTTATCGTTGATTGTCGGGTTCGTGCAAGTTCCTGGAGGTGTGGTTCCATTACCGGTACCATAACCAGGACAACCGGGATTATAGTAATTAGCACCAATACAAAGCGGATCAGTATTGACTGAACTTTTTATTTTCGTACTCTCTTGCGTACACCCCATAAGAATGAGACTCACCAGAGTAAGAAGCATGGAAATTGTTATTCGTTTCATAAGAACCTTCATTCGAGGTGCCCCTCGGATTAATCTATCTCCCTGATCCTTTCGGAATTTATCAAGAAAACTTGATAAGTTCCTTGAGTTATAGGTGTAATAGCCTGAAAACACATTGGAACCTGACAGCAATTAATAGATTTTGAAGACTTGAAGGAAGTCCTCCCACTTAGGTAAGATAGTCTTATGAAAAGAAAAGATTTTTATCAGTTGGTTCTGCCTTTAACGGAAAAGCTCTATCGTTTTGCTTACACTTTAATCCCGGATGATCTTCAATCTGAGCAGCTTGTTATCGATGGCCTCAATGCCTATCTATTGAAAGAGAAGAAAATGATTGCTCGTAAGGAGATTGATCTTAATTCCAAAAAAGAGATGCAAATCCTCCGCCGCATGGTCTTCAAAGGAATTCTTCGTTACATCAGTGACATTGGCGTTCGTCGCTCTAGTCAGTTGAACGAACAGATGAAATTGAATATGCCCAAGGATTTTAAACCTTATTATTCATTGGAACCAAAAGTCCGGTTAGTGATGAGTCTTCGCTATGATTCTCAGTTTACTGTTGAGGAGATTGAAGAAATTGTTCAGATGCCACGTTTTGAAGTGATTGAAAAAATCCATAATGGACGCTTCTTACTGCTGAACGATTTGAATAAGGGAATCACTTTATGATCGAGAATAATGTTAACTACAGTGCTTTTCAGAAAAAGATTGTTCCTTATCTGGATGGTTCTCTTTCCAGGGAAGAGACTGCCGAGTTTGAAGCTTTCGTACTGACTCATCCTGAATTTGAAAGTCAGATCAAAAATAAGCAAAATGAAATTCAGCTAATCAAAGAAATGATTCCAGTGGCCCTGCTTTCAAAAGAGTCACAGGAAAGTATTGAAACTGAAATGAAGGCTTCAATTTACAATCTTCTTAAAGAAGAGCCACAGGGTCTTTTCGATATCATCAGAATTAAATGGGAAGATTGGCTTAACCGTTAATTTCCAAAGTAAAAAACATTGAAAACTCACCGTCTTTTTCCCAGAGGGCCTTGGGTGGGTTATGAAGCTGATCAATGCCCTTAACCACATCTTCAAAGAAGTTTTGAATCTTATCGACATTCGTCCAACGAATCATCTTAATCTGCTTCACGTTACCTTTATCATCATAAGTCAGACGAGCAGTCATCGTGATGTTGGTATTAGGATCAATTTTATAGAGTGGATTCTCACGGCCGAATTTATTCAGGTTCTTAATAATGGAACCAGCATAATTCAAGGCCGTTCTTCGCTGGAAGCTATAGAACATGAGTTCATATTTATTTAGTTCGTCCGGTTCAACACCCTCGGGCACTTCCAGACTGACAACCGCATCGTTAATTCCTGCGCCCCCCATGTTTTGTCTGGTGGCCGCATATCCGCCGGCCGCATGGGCCTTGGAGAATTCTTTAAATTCTTTTCCATTCAAGCTGATCTTGTTCAGGGCCTTAGGACGAGTAGGCATGACTCCAGGTCGGGTACCCGGTCTCTCCGCCGGGGCAGGAACAGACTGGGTAGGCTGAGCAATCGAGAGATCCTTGAAGCTTAAAGGAGATTTTTGAGAAGAGGGTTCTTTCTTATCCGACAGGCCACTAGTCTTGGTAGGCAAGAAAAGGTCAGTTTTCAGTAGACCTTCTTTTACACCCGTCGTTTTGATTCTTCTAATTTTAAGAGTGGTGGGTGGCTCTTGTTTGACCAGTTTTTTTAGTTCTGGGAGCTGGTTGGAGAAGAATAAAAGAAGGTGCAAGGAGAGAACTGTGAAAAGGATCACAGGAAAATTGATCTTTAATCGGATATGGATCGTCTTGGCCGACATATTGCCGGACTCCTTTACTCTGAATAAATCATAGCATTGTAACGTGAAGAATCAATCAATCTCTGGCAAACGGCAAGATAATACAGACTTAGCTGTTTAGTCGGATAAAATTTCCTAACTTGACTCATATCACTCTTAAAAGAGACAATAACACTGGATTTTTTAAGACGTTGTAACAACAAGGATGTTGGTTGGCCCATGAAAAAATTACTCAGTTTTTCTTCCTCTAAAATTTATCTGGCTTGCGGTCTGGGTCTTTTGATGACCTTAGGGGCCTTCTGGCATCACCAGGTGAATCAAACGCAGTTGGATAGAATGAATTTATTAAGCGGTGGAGTTAGTACTTGTTTTAACCGTATCTCACAAACTTTCACGGCCATGATGATCAAAGATATTCAATCGCCGTATCTAAACCGCGGTTTTATGGGTCTGTCTGATGAATGTTTAAATGAAACCATTAAAGGCATTAATCCTTTCCGAAAAAATGTTGGTAAAGGATATGAAACTTTAAATCAATTGATTTCAGAAGTTCATTGGTTTCATGAGAAGGTTCTTAAAATTCACTCACCAATGCTTTCCGGTACTAATCTCAATGCGCCATTAACTCCACTGACTGATCGTTATGCAAAGATGGAAAATTTTAAAATCAGTTTGATGGATGAGATTGATGTCAATAATGCCCAACTTCGTGAAGTTCAGATGAATGATGAAGTGCTTATGGGAGCAGGATTGATTATATTTGTTCTTTCTCTGAGCTTGTTGTCACTTCAAGAGTTTAACCGTCTTCAGCTTCAGCGTGAAATGGAAAAAGAAGCTTTGAATTTCCTTAAGTCTGGCAAAAGTAATGTTGGGGCCATCGTTGATCAGTTGGTTGATCGTGCCCTTTTAACTCAAGGCATGCCGGTCACTGCTCAGATTTTCCGAGACTATCATGGAGACCTTCTTGAAAGAATGGTCACCAAGTCAGGTCTTCTGGAAGCTCCTAAGAAAAAAGAAGTAGAAGTTCCTACTGCCAAACAAGCAGCGGAAGAGACTGAAGAAGTGGCAGCTCTGGTACATAAAACTTCTTTGAAAGAAGTTTTGGTTTCAATCCAAAATATCCATCCTAAAGATTTAATCCACATGGCGGAAGTCCGTGACGTTCAATTGAACGTTCCTTATGAAAGCTTTGAGCAGATGATGTCTGCGGCCATTAATCAGCTGGCCTCACGTCGCCAAGACAATAAAAAAGTGATGATTTCTAACCAGGTTCATTCTGATAAATCCATCGTGAATCTTTTTATGGCAGGTAATACCTTTACCGCTTCTGAACTTGAATTTATGGGAAGTAATAACCAGGCCGTGGCCGAAGAATTGGACATGAACCTGATTATTTTAAAAGAGATGGTTGATGAATCCGGATCTCAGTGGCATCTTGAGAATAAGACTGATCGCAATGGCATGATCACGGGAATGAATATTCGTTTTACGGTTGCCCGTGCTCCTAAAGAAGTACGAAAAAATCTGGTCTCAGTCATGAAAGGTAAAAAGAAAGATCTTACTCGTGAATTAATGAATTAGAACTGTAAGTTGAAGGTCACTGGTCCATCGTTGATCAGTGACACTTTCATGAAGGCCCCGAATTTTCCTTCCTTAATATCAAATCCACGATTTCTTAGTTCCCGGTTAAACAGAGCATATTTGAGTCTGGCCTCTTGAGGCTGCATGGATTTCTCAAAACTTGGCCTGTGTCCGCCGGAGCCATCCCAGCTGAGGGTGAATTGACTGATTGATAAAATCTGTCCATTTACAGACTGAACATCCAGATTCATCTTTCCTTCGCCGTCGTCAAAAATACGCAGCTTGGTAATCTTCTCAATGGCCTTCTGGATAGTTTGATCATCATCACCCTGCTCAAAACAAACGAGTAAAAGCAGTCCATTTCCTATAGCACCAATGATTTCATTTTCAACCGAAACGGCAGCTTCCTGAACCCGCTGGACGACAATCTTCATGTCTTACCTTTAGGGGTCACATGAAGCCTCATGGCATTCATAATTGATGATTCCACATCGTTTAAGAGTTCCTGATAAGTTGTCTTAAAGGACTGAGTTGTCTCTATGATTTGTTTTAAATCTTCTAAGGCAGGAACATGCACGGCCTGGAGGATTTTTGAGATCGGAATATCTACAGCGTGAGAAAGAAGGAATTGGATAAACAGAATCATCACTTCTTCAGCGTGAAGTCTTACGATGATTTTCCCATGATGAATCAGTTCAAGGGAGTAAAGTTTGAGTTCACCCTCATGTGATACTTTTAATTGAGTCTCAGTAAGGGTTCGATGAATATCACTTGGAACAGTCCCTTCGACGAATTCAATGTAAACTTCCTTGTTCTCTGGATAAAGAGGAAGGGTTGGTTTTTGAACCAACTGAGATTGAATCACCGGATTATTAAAACTGACTTTCTGCCCAAAACGAAGGTCATCCATTTTCCAGATAAGCGTATGAAGTGTTCTTTCAAAGTTAGAAAAGCGTGAGAGGATCTCGCAGGCATATCTGGGGAACAGATCACGAGCGATGTGATTAATATGAGTATAGGCCTTATGGATGTCACGAGGAGTGGCCTCAAGAAGATCCTGCTCATTCATTTCAAGAATTTTAAAACCTGCTTTTAAATGATCCGGTAGTAATTCCGTTTCCGTTAGAAATTTAGGAACGAGGAATTTACTTAGATTGCCCTTAACCAATTGAGGACCACCGGTAAAAGTAAGGTTGGTGACTTGTCTCCCTACGGGAGTCAGGAAGTAATTTCTCAGGATGTTTGGATTGAGCCCGGGAATCTTTGGAAGGAGCTGGAAGTAACTACACTGAGTTTCGCCGTAATCGGAATGGATTGACCTGAAGGTATCCATTGGATGAAGCTCGAGATTTACATCTCCATGACGAAAGTCCACAACAATAAAGTAGGAAACATCTCGTTTTAATCCAAGATTCAATCCGTGATCACGATTGAAGTTTTTCTCTTCTGCTTGCAATGACTTGATTTCAAAAATGGTATCAAGTGGCACACAGCTCGCTAGTAGCCCTTTAAAATAAGAAGGGTGAGTAATCCTGCTTGAGTCTTCACTGGCCGAATGAATTAACATGCCATTGACGACAGCTTCCTGGAAAAATTCAACCCGGAATGAATCCTGAAAATCTAAATGGGCCATGGGAGGCACTTCAGAGAGATGAGAAAGATAGAAAGAGCGTAAGTGTTCAGTGATCGCAGCAAATTGTTGAAAATTTTCCAACTCAGCTGAAATGCGGAAATATGAGCAAAGCTGCTTATCAGCTTCAGCTTTATTCTTCTTACGGAAAATATAGATGTAGGAGCCTAGCTCGCCTTTGCCTTTAACATTCTCAAGGTCAAAGATGGCCTCAGTTTTAAGCTCTTTTAAAACTGGTTCAAGCCGCTCACGAAGGGATGGCACAAAAAGTTTTTTAGATGAAAGGACAAACAAGTAGCCGTTAGGTTTTAGAAACTTTACCTGATCGAGAATCTGGCTCATCAGATAATGTTGAGGATTGTTCTTAGGGAACTGACAAAGATTCAGAACTACCCGGTCATATGTTGACGAATAAAATGGATTGCTTTCTAAAAGAAGGCCCTGTCTGGCCTGTGCATTTTTTCTATTTCTAAAATGAGCGCCCATGATCTTACAAATGTAATCAACCGGCTTCTCATTTTGAATGACTGCCTTGTTCACAAGGAAAGTCAAAAACTGGAGTTCATTACAAATTTTTGAGAAAACTCCAGAGACAAATTCCAGACCTTTAAAATCAGGACACAAAACTTCATCCCAACGGAAATTAATATTATTTTCCTGGGCCAGCCAGTGGGAGAGTGAAAGTGATTCGAGATAATCACCGAAGTATTTACAGCTAATGATTCTTTCATCTTCCAATCCACCTTGAGGAATGGATTTTCCCTCAATCGTTTCCAGCCAAAGCGGATAGTTGATCTGGAGTGAATTGATGAATAAACCAAAGCTCAAGTGAGATAATGCGTGGGAGTAAACTTTTTGTTGATCCTGAGCTGCTTGAGTACGGAAAGAAATATGCTTAGTGATTTCAGTAATGGCCAGATCACGACCAACAAAAAGAAGTTCTTTCATGACTTCTTTTAGACCTTCGTGAGGCTGATACCAGCTATAGAGATTACTTTCCAGGGCCCGTGATTCCAGTTCCGAAGCACTGCCTTTTTTGAAAATTTGCGAAAGAAAAGCAGTAGGGTAGAGGAGAGCTTTGTCAGTTAATTCAATGTTACAGCTATCGATTAAGGAAGAGATAAACCGTAGTTTTAGAAAGGTAATGGTAGCAACACGATTGGCATAGATGTCGATGAAATCTGCCAGCTTTTCATCCTGGGCCAGCTTCTCCGGATCAATCATCTGCCAGAATTTTCCTAGCTCATCCAGCCCTTCAAAATGCAGTCCAAGGGTTTCTGCATAAGACATGAACTCATTATGGAGACCAAGCTTAATCGTCTTAGGAAAATCTTTGGTCTTAAAAAGTTCATTCTTGATATCCAGCTGGACCAAAGTCATGAGTCTTTCAAATTTAACGGCATTTTTTGAAAGAAGTGAGTCCCCTTTCCATCCTGGAACAAAGCAGTGAAGGGGTGAGAAACGATCTCCCGGCATTGGCTGGACTTTTGGAGCTCGCAGCTGATGGATGAAAGTCGGAAATCTTCCTTTTGGATGCGAAGTTTGCGAAATTTTCTGATCAATAGCAGAAGAGTTCGAGTCTTTAAGTGACTCGGCATCTTTTTGTAACCATTGTTCAGCGAAAAAAGTCTTCTTATTCAAGAGGTCCGGCTCTCCTATCCTGGTAAAGCAAAAGTATTGAAATAATTACTGATTTGGGAGAGAAGATTGTTACTTATCCCACTGTTTTTGTCATGAAAAAAGAAGTGAAGAAGACTATTTTCCTAAAGTTTTGCCGCGTAGTGCCGAAAGGTCTATAGCTTTTAAATTATTTAAATAAAATATCTTTGTAAGGAGTACGTTATGGATAAGAGCTTCAACGATCAAGAGCTTTCGGACATTATGAAAGAAATTGAAGCCTTAGAAGAGGACTTTTCAGATACTGATGAAAAAGTCGCCTCTCCTGTAATGGAAGAGCTGGCCTTTTTAGAGGAAGAGGCATCAGTGCCTATCACTGCCTCTAAAAATGTCGTTTCTTTAGAAACATCTCGCCCCGCAGCTAAATCAGCTCCGGAAGCTTCAACATCCATGAGCTTTAAAGTTCATGGCCAACTAACACTTGAACTCCAGTTCGATATCGGTGGCAAAGTGGTTTGTCTGGAAGTGACTGAGTCTGGGCTTAATATTGAAATGGAAGGTGGTATGAAATTCACCGTTCCTGTCGGCGAAAAATCTGTCCTCAAAAAAGCCGTGTAGTGCATGTCTGTAAAAATTCTTGGTGGCACTTGCAGAGGATTTCCTCTGGCGACTCCTCGTGCAGAGTCTACTAAACCTACATCTGTCATGATTAAACGAAAGCTTTTTGATTGGCGTCAACACATGGACGAGTATGTCTTTGTGGATCTGTGCGCGGGCTCCGGGGCCATGGGGCTTGAGGCCTTGTCCCGAGGTTCACAAAAAGTTTTTCTGAATGATTCGATGAAAGGGGCCTTTCTGACCCTCAAGGATAATAAGGCCAAAATTGAGAAAGCCTTTAACTTCGAAGAGTCGATGGTCAAGGTGACAAACCTTGATGCCAAGAATTGGATCTCCCGTGAGCTCCAGTATCAATTACCTGAGACTGAAAATGTCATTCTGTTCTTTGATCCTCCCTATGAAAATCATGCCCTATATTTCGAGATCCTCACGCTTTTAAAAGACATCAATTTTCAAGGTGAAGTATGGCTTGAAGCTGATCGTCTAAAAGGTCCCAAACTGGACCAGCTCACTGGAGCATTCCATTCAGTTATTAAGAAAATCGATCAAGGAGATCACTTTGTGGTCGTGGGTAAAGTAGTATAAGATTAAATTAATTCGTTTAATCTCCAAAAGGAACTTTACTTGGAAAAAAAACGCGCGTTATACGCCGGAACTTTTGATCCATTTACCAACGGGCACCTCGACATCGTCCAACGTGCCATTAAAATTTTTGATGAGATAATCGTTCTTGTGGCGGTTTCTCCCAACAAAAAGCCGTTTATGTCTACGGAGCAAAGAGTGAATGTTTTAAAAAAACTTTTTGCTCACGAGCCAAAGATTAAAGTTGAAAGTTGGAGTGGGCTGATTGTGGAATATGCCCGGCAAAATAAAATTGGTTCAATTGTCAGAGGCTTGCGTCCCACTGGCGATTTTGAAATCGAATTCCAGATGGCATCCATGAATCGGAAAATTAATCCTGATTGTGATACGGTTTTTCTGATGACCAGTGAGAAGCTTTACTACATCTCCAGTTCGCTGGTGAAAGAGGTTTTCATTCACAATGGAGATATCACTTCATTTGTTCCTCCACTGGTTCATGAAGAATTAAAGAAGATTAAAGATTAAGGCACGACTATGTTACTAAGTTCAAGAGTGAAGGGGATATCAGATAGTATCACCATGAAGTTGAATGAGAAGGCGATCCAACTAACGGAAGAAGGTAAAGTCATTTATAATCTTTCGGGTGGACAACTTCCTATTAAGCCAACCCATGAATTCATTGAGAAAATCCATCATCAATTAAACTTCCTAAAAAGTTATCAGTATTCACCTTCAGCAGGTTTTCCGGCGCTAAGAAAAAAACTTATCCGGCATTTTGTCGATTCCCGAAAGTTGCCTTCGGAAATTTTCGAAAATGATTGGGATGTTATTTTAAGTAATGGTTCTAAGCATACTCTTTATAATGCTCTTGGAGCGTTGATTGATCCGGGGGATGAAGTTATCCTTCTTGCACCATACTGGGTGTCTTATCCGGAGATGATCAAGTTCTGGGGTGGTATTCCTACCATCGTGAAGTCGAATGTATTTGATGCTTTTGTTCCGGCAATTGAGGATATCAGAAAGACCATCACTCCTAAGACCAAGGTCATTATCGTTAACAGTCCCAATAATCCATCAGGAGTTCATTATTCTGAAGCCTGGATGAAAGAATTTGCAGTTTTGATGCATGAGAATCCTGATTTAGTTGTGATTTCAGATGAAGTTTATTCTGACATCACTTACTTTGATCCTAAACCTAGTTATTTTTATCAATTTGATAACTCGCTTTTACCAAGAACAATTATAGTTCATGCTATTTCAAAAACTCTGGCCGCTACCGGACTTCGCCTTGGTTGGGCCGTAGCACCGGCCTCGATTGTATCGGCCATGGCAAAAATTCAGGGCCAGACGACATCCGGTCCAAATTCTTTAATGCAAAGAGCGCTTTTAGATTTTGATTTCAATTTTTTAGAAAGCTTTTTAACTCCGGTTAAAAACCATATCCGTCAAAACGCCGCAACTCTTCGGGAAAAGTTCCGGGAAGCAAGTTTGGGACACTGTTGGTACCAATCAACTTCTGCATTTTATTTCATGATAGATTTTTCACGCACTCCTATGTTTCAGCGTTTTGCACCTGAACAGGATCATTCGGACTTAATTGCTGATGAGCTTTTAAATAATGAAGGTATTACCGTGGTACCCGGTAGTGATTTTGGATTGCCTAATACTGCCAGGATAGCGTTGGTTATTGAAGAGGTTCCCTTTCAGGAAGCCATTACGAAAATTGTCAGGTATTTAAACAAGTTCTAGGCTGGCACTTTTTCCCCCTCTATTTTGTCATCTATCCCTCTGGATTATAATTATTTAGGGGGAGCACTGTGCGTTTATATCTTATCTTTCTATTTCTGATCACTCTATCCGCTTGTGGTAACAACCAACAAGAAGAAATGAATTCGGCCATTGATGTGGCCTTGTCACATCTCTCAAATGGGGAGTGTAATGAGGCGCTGGATGTTCTTGGTGAAGTAACAAATGATAACGACAATGCTATCTATCTTCAGGTTTTGGCTTCGGCCCATGCATGCAAGGCAGGGTTTAATGAAATCAGTTTCATCTCCACTGACCTGGAGGGTATGGATACAACTGATTTTTCCACTATCATGACCTCACTGGCAAAATTAACTCTTTCCGATGAAACTGCAGTTGATTCACCAGAATACACTTCCATCAAAACCGCAATAAACGTCTTACTAGATTCTACGGATGCATCACCATCTCAGACAGATCGAACTACTAAGTTTGGTACGAGAAAGGCAGGAGACATGGGGGTTCAGGCCTTGATTTTGAATCTGGTCAATCTTGGGAAATTTCTTAATTTCTACGGGAATGTTAATGCCAGCGGAGCTAAAGGACTAGGGACTGCGGGTAATACTTGTTTTATAGACTACACAGATTCCAGGGCCCAATTAGTAATTGATCCTGGCAACCAGGGCGGTATTTGCGCCACTTTCACTGATGGGCATACTGAAATGTCTCTGGCTGCCGCTAATCTTTCTGCTGCCAAAAGAAGGCTTTGTGAAGGGCTTGTTTTAGTGACTAATATTCTGGATATTCTGGACAATATAGACCTCTCTAGCAGTGGTTCCTTGTCAAAATTAGAAGATGTGGCGACGGAAGTCGGTGCGATTAAAACGACGGCCACAGCAGCAGGTCTTGGTACTCTCATCAATACCACTTCACAATCTGAGTGTGAAACACTGATGAATACCCAGTCAAATCTTGATGATATGGAATATCTTTATTCACTTATTTTTGAAATAGGTCTTCAATGAAGATCCTCATTCTTCTTTGCCTCGTATTTATACATAAAGGGGTGAGCGCCTTCGATAATCCTTATTACATGCGCTCTCCTACAGCGATGTTGATGGGGGACGCTTTTACCGCCGTAAATGATGATGAATTCACTTTATTTTATAATCCGGCTTCTTTGGGAAGACATAAAAACGATTTTACCATTCATCCTTTTAATCCTCAGGTCAATGGCACTAACGTTTTAAATGATCTGGAACGCTTTGAAGACTTTCCTAACGAACCAGTGGGAGCTTCAGAAGTACTTATGGATTATCCCGCCCATGCGGCAGTAGGCATAGCACCCGGTTTTAAACTTTTTAATGTGGGAGTAAGCTTCCTCGCTAATGATAGTTATGATGTTCTTCTTCGGAATAATTCCCATCCTATGCTGGACCTGGATCTGCGTGCTGACCGGGGAGTTCTGGTTGGAGTCGGCATCCCTTTGGGAACTTCCCGACTTAGTCGAAAAAGCCAAAGCGGATCTCAGACTAGTTTAGGTTTAGGTGTGAAATACATTGAGCGTACTGGAGTTCGGGATACCTTAGCATTGGCGGGGCCCACAGTTCTTGAGTCACTTGATCAGGATGAGTTGGAAAAAATTCTCAAAACTCTCGGCAAGGTCAAGGGGATTGGTTATGGTTTTGATGCGGGAATTGAACATGTCACTCGTAGAGGTCCCAGTCAGTTTGTCATCGGGCTTTCGGCCTTGGATATTACCGGCACCGATTTTAAAGAAGCTGAGAATGAAAATGACCTGGAAGTCGCTGACAACCGAGATCAAATCAACCTGGGCTTAGCTGCCGGACAGGACTTTAAGCTTTTTCATTATATTGTGTCGGCCGATGTTCGGGCCTTAAATGAGCAGATGGATTTTGGAAAACGATTGAGATTTGGTGCCCAGGTTGGAATTCCTGGTCTGAAACTAATGGGTGGTCTAAATAGCGGATACTATAGCTATGGTGCCGTGGTTGACCTGGCATTACTCAAAATCACCGCCGGATTCTACGACGTGGAGCTTGGTTCAAAATACAAGCAGACTAAAAGTAAGCGATTTGTTCTCTACCTAAGCTTATTTGACTTTTCATTCGATGCCTAATTTCCTATCCTAATTTTAAGCACACACCCCCACGGATTGGAGGATTATTTTGAATAAAACGTTCATTCTGGACACAAACGTCCTGTTACTTGATCCCCTCGCTATCAACAAATTCGGTCCTAAGAACAAAGTCTTCATTCCTCTGACAGTCATCGAAGAACTCGACAGGTTCAAAAAAGATCAGAATGAAAATGGTCGAAACGCCCGTTATTTTTCTCGATTAATCGATGGTTTCCGAAGTGAAGGGTCTCTTTTTAAAGGGATTACTTTAGAGAACGGCGGAACACTGCAAGTTAGTGTGACAAAAGAATACAAGGGGACAGCTGGTTCAGGACTTAAGCTTGACCTGAATGATAACATCATTCTTGCATCGGCACTAAACCTGAAGGAAGCTGGTGAAAATGTCATTCTCATCACGAAAGACATTAACTTAAGAATCAAATCTGATGCTGTTAATATTCAAGCAGAAGATTATGAAACTATCGATGTCACTGTCGATGAGCTTTACTCAGGTCAAAGGCAAGTCGCATTTGATTTGGAAAAAATCGAGGAATTTGAAAAAGAAAGATTTTTGAAGCTCGAGCCAGGTGACATACCTAGTATCTACCCAAATGAATACCTCATCTTAGTAGACAAGAATAATCCTTTCAAGAAAGCTCTTGGGCGCTTCCATGCAAAAAAAGGTGGAATTGTTCCCTTGATAAAACCGAAGGAAGGAGTTTGGGGTATTCACCCTAAAAATATTGAGCAGCAATTTGCCATGGATGCCCTATTAAATAATGAGATTAATCTTGTTTCATTAGTCGGTAAGGCAGGAACGGGTAAAACTTTGATGGCAATTGCAGCGGGTCTGGAATGTGCTATCACAAAGCAGAATTATTCGCGGGTACTGGTCTCTCGTCCAATTGTTCCTATGGGAAGAGACTTAGGTTTCTTACCAGGTGATATCAATGAAAAACTGGGCCCATGGATGCAGCCAATTTTTGACAATATTGATTTCTTGTTTGGCAATCAACGTGCCCGCAATGAAATGACAACTTGGGATGAATTGATTAATCAGGGTCTTCTCCATGTTGAACCTCTTACATATATCAGAGGACGCTCACTTCCTCAGCAGTTTATGATTGTAGATGAATCTCAGAATTTAACTCCTCATGAGATTAAAACCATCATTACCCGTGCAGGTGAAGGTACAAAGATTATTTTAACTGGTGACTCGGAACAGATTGATAATCCTTATCTGGACGCTCTTAACAATGGTCTTGTCTACACCATCGATAAGCTAAAGAATGAAGAAATTGTCGCTCATGTGAAGTTGCAGGTTGGTGAACGTTCACCTCTTTCAGAGATTGCATCTAAGTTGTTATAATGAAGAATTATCAGCGTAGACATTTGCGGGCCCCTTTTAAGGAAAGCATACTCTACGCTGATAATTCTTATGTTCTGAAAGCTTCTACGTTAAATATATCTGAAGGCGGAATCCTCCTGGATCAGCTGCCAAGCTTTCCAGATAATGATGATGTTCCGCTACTTATTGCCATTCCTCAGATTCCCTCTTTAAAAAACTTTACTCTATTGAAAATGAAAACGTTTTCGCGCGAGCTCTTCGGCAGGCATGTAATCAGGGTAAAGGCCAAGCTGGTTCGAAGAGAAGAATTATCGCAAAATCTGGATAATATATTTCGCTCGAGGTTTGGCCTTGAATTTATACGCATCTCAGAAGCCGATCAGAAGATTATTGAAACCTTTGTTGTGAACTTTTCGTCTAATCTGATTTACCTTCAGACTTTAATCGATTCATTTAATACTGATGAGGAGACCCGCGATAGGGTTCGTACGCTTGCTCCTATCCTTGGTTATTATGAAACAGAAAAGATTGCTCAGCTCAGGTCTCAAGTCAGCCATGATTACCGGAGTCTTCAGTGGCTATAGATTTACTTTCATGATGTCACATTTTTCAGGAACGGGCAGGGGAGTAAAAGTACTGGGCTTTACTTTTATTAGTCGGCATTCTTTCTTTTTGTATTTTTCTGGAGAAAGATTTACAAAACGATCGTCTTTTTCCTGATCAGTTCCATAATCACAATCCACATAGGCCTTCATTATCAAGGCTTTACTCACCTTATCTTCAATATCTACTTGATATCGCTCTTGATAGTATGACCAGTAGCCCACAAATTTAGGAGACTTTGAGTGCCTGGATTCAAGAACATTGGGATTTATTTTTATATTTTCCTGGTTGATAGTCAGGTTGTTCTTTAAATAGGTAAGCCCCGTAGGATTTCCATAAACGCATAAAACTTCTTTTCCGGTAACTTCCAGAAAACTTTCATGATCAAGATTACTGATGGCAATGAAGGCTTCATTTAATACATAAGCAGGATTTTTTTTAAAACCAAAACCAAACGGATCACAGGCAGTAATCAAAAGCATGAAAAATAAATGAAAGGCCAGGCCTTTAATCATGATCTAGTCTCCGGATCATAAGTTCTGTCCGAGTATGGTATTTTTTATCTTTTTTTGGGAGAGGAATTGAAGATTTTACCGGAATAATGAACCAGCTTCAGATAAAATTTAGGCAATCCTCAATTGCCATGCTATCTCGCATTCTCTTATGATCCAGCAACTTTATTGACTAAACTAAGTAGCTCTATGAAAGTGCCTGTTGAATTAAAAATTAAGTACTTAAGCCGAAGGATTCAAGACATTGAACGGCTAAGATCTACTCTTGAGCAGGGGGATTATTCATTTGCTCAAAAACTTGGCCATCAGGTCAAAGGCAATGCCGTGACTTTTGATGTTCCCCAAATAGCTCAAATTGGCCATGAAATGGAAAGGGCCGCACTAAAAAGAGATAAAGAAAAAGTTAAAATTCTTATCCAGAAAATGGAAACTGTCATTCAAAGCGTTCAGACCCATTTCTAAATTGCCCCAGTTATTTTGTCCGATCTTGCCCCATTACCTATGATGCTTCTCCTTTCTTATTCTGCTTTCAATGACTTTCAAATGTACCTCATTGGCATTGACCTTGCTAAGTGCTTAAACCGCATTTTGGAGTAACCATGCAGCCGAGAAGAAAAATATCAAAAAGAGTTTCCCTGACGAAGGCCCAAGGCCAATTAATGAAAGATTCTTTAAAAAAGTTCTTAGGGTATGGCCTGATTGAAGAATCAGTTAAACATTCGCAATTAAAGACTTTGATTTTAAAAGATGCTTTAAATTCTCTCATCTTGAAGTGAAGCTTTAGACTATCTAAAATTCTCTTGAACCCCATGACTAATTCTTCGGCTGCAGCTATGTTATGCAACCTTGGTCGCTGGTAATAAAAGAATTGTTCATATGTTTCACTCAGAAAAAACACTACATATTCTTTCTATTGAAGATTCTGAAAATGACTGTAATGGACTCTATCAAGAGCTTTTAAAACTCAATTTTAAAATCGTTTTCATGAAAGTTGCAAACGACAGTGAACTCAGAAATCAATTAAAAACTCATTCATGGAATCTTGTCATTTCAGATTTTGGTAACAAATTTTTACCTTCTATGGAAGCCTTGATGATTGTCAGGTCTTTCTCTCAGGACCTTCCTTTTATACTGGTCTCCGAGCGAATGGGCGAAGAAGATGTGGCCGACATGATGAAAGCGGGAGTTGAGGATATTGTCTTGAAATCACGTCTCGGAAGGATTCAACCGGTTATCAACCGTATCTTGCGTGAATACGATACAAAAAATAAAGAAGCTCTTGCTCATAAGCTGGCGACAGAAGCTTTTGCTCAAAAAGAACAGATGATTGCCATTGTTTCCCATGACATTAAAAATCCTCTAAGTGCCATTCAACTTGAAGCTCAAATGCTCCTTAGGGCCGTAGCACGTTCTCCTAAATCCATTTTAGGAGAAGAAGTTAAGATCCAGGCCAACCGGATATTGAAAACAACTGATCGCATGAAGCTACTCATTTCAGATTTACTTGATAGGAGTAAGTCGAATAATAGCTTAACGAATCTTTCGAAAATAAAAATGGATTTAGAAACTCTTTTTCACGAAGTGATTGATAGTCACAGGCCCTTGCTTCAACAGAAAGAAATCCTCATTAAGCGAAGTTTTCCTCCTTCAAAATCGATGGTGTCACTCGACCGAAATAAAATGTTTCAGGTTTTATCTAATTTACTCAATAACGCGATTAAATTTACTCCCGAGAAAGGAATCATCCATATATCGATGGAGGAGCACTATCAGGAGCTGATTGTCAGTGTTATGGATTCCGGTCCAGGGCTGAATGATATTGAATTGACACGTGTCTTTGAAAAGTACTGGATGGGTAACAATTCACAAAGTCCAGGCACAGGGCTTGGACTCTTTATCTGTAAAACCATCATCGAGGCCCATGGCGGCCATATAGAAGCAGAAAATGTTCCGGGACAAGGGGCCCGCTTCAGTTTTAGTCTGCCCAAAGTAGATCAGGAGCAAGTTGCTTTTTCTTATTATGATTCTCACAAAGATAAACGGAAAAAAGTTTATATAGTAGATGATGATGAGGATTTAAGAGAAGTCATTAGCTGGGCCTTAGGCCAGGAAGGGTATGCAATCCATTCGTTTCATAGTCCTAAAGAGGCACTGGATTGTTTGATTAAGGGTAAACATCTTCCCAATCTCGTCGTAGTGGATTTTCATATGGATGAAATGAATGGCAGTGAATTCCTCTTGAAAAAAAATGCTATCGAAGCTGCCAGGAATTGCCCCGTCGTGATGATTTCAGCTTCTCCACAGGAAGTTGAAGGAGTGGTCAAGCGTGATTTGTATTCAGAGGTTATAACGAAACCGATAGATCTCGAGGCGCTGGTGGCCAATGTGAATAAGTATATTAACTAATGTGTTTTATTAGAGGCGATCATACTTCTTAACATCCAGGCATTTTTTTCATGGATTTGCATTCTTTCTACCATCAGGTCGGTTGTAACATCATCTTCACATTCATTGGCCTCGGCAACAATTTGACGGGCTGTTGTGACAACCGCTTCATTACCCTGCACCAGATTGTGTATCATCTCTTCTGCTGTCGGAATGCTGCTTTCTTCCCGGATAGAAGTCACTTTTAAAAATGAGGTGAATGATCCTGGAGCAAATTCTCCTAAAGTTCGGATTCGTTCCGCAATATCATCCACTGCCTCTGCCATCTCCTTATATTGATCTTCAAATAGCGTATGGAGTGGCTGAAACATTTTTCCTGTTACGTTCCAGTGATAGTTTTGAGTTTTAAGGTAGAGCAAATAGGAATCTGCCAATAATTTGGAAAGTCCCTTGCAAACAATTTTACGGTCTTTTTCACTGATTCCAATATTGATATTTGGTTCTAAGAATTCGGCCTGGATTTTGTTTGGCATAGCTGCTCCTATTTTAAAAAATCTTCTTCACCTTCATAATCAATAATAACCATGGCCTTTGATGCTTTAGTATATGAGACTGACCCGTCAGGTAATGTAGAGCCTGTGGTGCCACTGCTCTCAAAGGCCTGCTTCACATCATATTCGTCATTCCTTAGAACTTTACTTAATAAGTTGGGTCGCCTCGCCATATTATAAGAATCGATGTCCTCGTATTCTTTGAGTTCTTTTTCCAGCAGTTCCCGGATGACTCTTGCCCTTTCTGATGCCAGTATGATCTCACTTGGTCCGGCCTTCCCATTTATTTTATCAGGGTACTCTTTATCGCCCCAGGCAAGGATACGAATTTCCTCAATCGGTTTTTTGTTTTGCCGGGCATTTGCCGCCAGTTTTTTGATATCAGCTTTATTTATAGTTGAGAGAGCGGCTTCTCCCTTTTCAAAGACGACAGTGGTGTAGTGGGTTCCAATGGCGGTTTGGTTTTGAGCTTTTTGAATTTCTTCTGCCGATTTTTTTTTTGCGTCCGAAGACGAACATCCGGCCGCAAAAATCAGACTCATAGTGGCCATGGCCAAGGTCACAATCATTCTTGATTTCATAAGCCTCCTGCGCAACAGTCAGTCTTAAAAAGCAAAAATCAAGCCATACCTAATTTACTAAGATTCATGAAGTTAGAAGCTGGAAAGTTAACGCTTGTGGGGTGATATTCCCCTGATGCAGTGACTTTTAAACCGAGTGATTAGTTGCAAACGCACAAAATATCAAATCTCTTTATTGGCATCAGGTCTGCTCATTTACCTTCAGAGTTAATCCATAAGGAGGATGTATGGAAAATGAGAATATTGAAAACCAATCAGAACAAGTCAGAAAAAATCCAACCCGCGATAATAAAAATATTAACCAGGGTCAAGCAAATGAAAAAAGCTTTAGCAGTCAGGATGCTTCTGATAAACCGATCGATCGTGATGAGATTGATTTGGATCGCAGTGGAATACCTGGCACCGAGAGTGATGAATCTCGTGACTTCCAAAGTGGAGGTCAAAGGCAGGCCGGAAGCGGGCAGCAAGCTGGATCACAGGGTCTTCAAAATTCCCGTGGTTCACAGGGGTCGAATTCGCAGGAATTCCAACAGCAGGGCCAGGAGCAACCTCAAAAGGGGGTTAAGCAAAACCAGTCTGGCCAGGACTTGAATAAAAATAGAACCTCAGGAGTAGGTTCCGGTTCTGATATGGGCCACCAGCAGAATGCCAATCGAGGTGGACAGCAATCTGGGCAAAGAAGTCAGAATCAGGATGATTCTCGTCGCCAGTAGGTACTTATTGTTTTTCAAAGAACGGGGGATGGAGAGTCCCCCGTTTTATAAAAGTCGAAGGGTATCCTGATTTAAAGATTCAATTTTGGCCTTTACAGGTGGCTCGGCCCGGGATGAAATTTCTTTCAAGATCAGGTGACCTTTATTAAAAAAATCTTTTCCATAAACATCCCCAGAAAACTCTTCCAATAGATGATTCACTTCACCCTCAAGTTGTGAATTAGCTAATGTCTTTAAATAGAGTCTATAGGCATCTTCCGATTTCTTAATTTCTTTAAGTTCTTTAAAATCACCCAAATTCACCACGTTCATTCATTCCCCTTAAGTCTTGGATCCGAACCTCATGTTCAATCCGTTAGCTCATTGCTCGCAAACTTCGCGCCAAGCTTTTGGCGGTTGATTCGATTTTTTTAGAAGACCCTTATAATGGGCCAGATGGCCTTTCGACAAGAACTGGAAGTTGTGATCTTGAGTTTTTGTAAAGATTACTGATAGCGCAGAGAGAAAATGATGAATAATTTACCGATCTTACATCGTTCTTACATGGAGGCATTAGGAAACTTCTAAACAAAAAGGGGAGCTTTTGGCCCCCCTCTTTGTCACTGATCTTTTTCGTCAGTTATTAAGCGTTCTTTTTGAACCATGCTTTAGAACCAGTTGGATCTGGCTTCATAGTATCAGCACCTTTTTTCCAGTTGGCCGGGCAAACTTCGCCTGACTTCGCTGTGAATTGGTAAGCTTCAAGAAGACGAAGAGTCTCGTCTACACTTCGGCCTACTGAAAGGTTGTTGATAGTAGAGTGTTGAATCACGTTTTGATCATCAATCAAGAATAGGCCACGAAGAGCTACCTGATCGTTAACCAGAACTTCATAGTCACGAGCGACTTTCTTATCTAGGTCAGCGATGATTGGGAATTTGACTTCCCCCAGACCACCTTCGTTACGAGGCTGTTTAGTCCAAGCAAGGTGAGAGTGGAATGAATCAACTGAACAAGCGATCAATTCACAATTCATTGCTTTGAATTTTTCAGCGGCATCAGAATAGGCAATAATTTCGGTTGGACAAACAAAAGTAAAATCTAGAGGGTAGAAGAAAAGAACCTTCCACTTGCCTTTATAGTCATCTAGAGAGATTGTTTTGCTTTCACCGTTAACAAGTGCTTCTGCTTTAAAATACGGAGCTGGATTACCAACTAAGCGTGCCATAAGGACTCCTTAAAAAATTACCAATTTCGGAATTGAAACGTGGACCAGAGGAATTTAGACCCAAGTGGCAAATATTTCAAGACTAAGTGTTCCTTACCCTTGTTGTTTGGTTATTCATGCCCATCTTTTTTATACAGCGTTAACGAGTTAAATTAACCTCAAGAAATATATGAATTTACCGATAAGGTTGAACAAAGAAATCAACCATTCGGGAAAAAGGACCAAAATGAAGAATCCAACCATGGGTTATATCCCTAATCCAATCGTGATCGAGCAGACGGCGAGAGGGGAAAGACAGTACGACATCTATTCAAGACTCCTCTTAGACCGAATTATATTTTTGGGAACAGAAGTCAATGATACTGTGGCAAACCTACTGGTGGCCCAGCTGCTGTTTCTAGAGCAGTCTGATCCTGAAGCTCCTATCCATTTTTATATCAATTCTCCCGGAGGATCGGTTTATGCCGGTCTGGGGATATATGATTTAATGCAACACGTGAGTTGTCCGGTTTATACTTATTGTACAGGGTTGGCCGCTTCTATGGGCTCCCTTTTATTACAAGCAGGCGAGCCTGGTCACCGTTATTCAATGCCTCATTCTCGAATCATGATTCACCAACCGTTGGGTGGAGCTCGCGGACAGGCCACCGATATTGAAATTCAGGCCAGAGAAATCCTGGATTTGAAAAAACAATTGAACAATATTTATGTGAAGCACACTGGTCGCACCTATGAAGAAGTAGAAAAGGCATGCGACCGTGATAATTATTTAGATCCAGTTCGTGCCAAGGAATTTGGACTGATCGACAATATCATCACCCCTAAAGGCAAAACGATTAAAGCTTAATTATAGAGCGATAGGAAAACGAACATGACTAAAGAAAAAGCAGGCGGATCTTACGGTAGTTTAAACTGTAACTTCTGCGGAAAGTCCCAGAAAGAAGTAAAAAAGCTTATCGCGGGTCCAGGTGTTTATATCTGTGATGAGTGTATTGAGCTTTGTAATGACATTATCTTTGAAGATTCAGTTAAGACTGTTTCAAAGACGGCCACTGACAATGTTCCGAAGCCACACGAGATCAAGGCCCATCTTGACCAATATGTAATCGGTCAGGATCGCGCCAAGAAAATTATCTCGGTTGCCGTTCATAACCACTATAAGAGAATTGCTTATAAAGCTTCTTCTCGTGATGAAGAAGTGGAGCTTGCAAAATCTAATATTCTGCTTGCTGGTCCAACCGGCTCTGGTAAAACACTTATCGCTCAATCTCTTGCGAAGTTTTTGAACGTCCCGTTTGCCATTGCAGATGCTACGACATTGACTGAAGCAGGTTACGTGGGTGAGGATGTTGAGAACGTCATCCTTTCACTCTTACAAAACTGTGACTTCGATGTTGAGCGTGCTCAGCGTGGGATCATCTACGTAGATGAAATTGATAAGATTGCCCGCAAGTCTGAAAACCCGTCTATCACTCGTGACGTATCCGGTGAAGGTGTTCAGCAAGCACTTCTTAAACTTGTAGAAGGCTCGGTTGCCAATGTTCCTCCTAAAGGTGGACGTAAGCATCCTCAGCAGGAATACATTCAGGTTGATACCCGAAACATTCTCTTTATCTGTGCAGGAGCCTTTGTAGGACTGGATAAGATTATTGAGAAACGTATGACGAAGTCCAAGTCAGTCGGGCTTACTGCGAATAATACTAATGAGAAGAAAGAAAAATCACACCTTGAAAAACTTGGTTCAATTGAACCGGAAGATTTAGTGAGATTTGGTCTTATTCCGGAGTTTATTGGGCGATTGCCAGTGACTGCCATGTTGGAAGAACTTGATGAAGCGGCACTTGTGTCGATTCTGACTGAGCCAAAAAACGCTGTAGTAAAACAGTATCAGAAACTTTTTGACTTTGACGGAATTGATCTGGAATTCACTCCCGATGCGATCCTGGAAGTTGCCAAGACTGCTCTTAACAGGAAAACCGGTGCCCGCGGACTGCGTGCAATCCTCGAGCAGGTGATGCTGGATGTGATGTATGATTTGCCGGGTAATGAGAAAATCGCCAAGTGTATTGTCACTAAAGAGGCGATAACAGGTGAAGGCAAGCCGATTTTGGAAGAAGGCGATCGTAAGAAGCGCCTGGAATCTAAGGCCGGTGCCAAAGCGGCCAAGAAAATTGAGAACGCATCATAGATTCTTGAAAACTCTTACAACGTAAATAACAAATAACTAGAAGTAATCATTAAAATCAGTCGGGCCGGGAAAAAAACTCCCGGCCCTTTTTTTTGGTATTCGATTTTCAATTTCATGGGATAATATTTTGAAGAACCTCATGCAAGAGGTTTCATGAGACAGAAAGGCGCAGGAGGTGCTATGTCCGATAAGAAGTCCGAAGCAGTTAATAACTTCCCACTCCTTCCACTACGAGATGTGATCATCTTTCCACACATGGTAGTGCCTTTATTCGTAGGTCGAGAGAAATCTATCTCTGCGCTCGAGAAAGCTGCTAAAAACGGAAATGAATTATTTCTAGTTACACAGAAAGACGCTTCAGTTCTGAATCCAGAACGTGAAGACGTGTATGACATCGGAACAGTCGTTAGCATTATTCAGATGCTAAGACTTCCGGATAATACAGTGAAGGTCTTAATCGAAGGTAAGTACCGCGCGAAGATTAAAAACTTCCGTTGCGAAAACGACGGTTATTACTCTGACGTTGAAAAGTGTGCCGATGTGGTTGAATCAGACGTTGAAGTAGAAGCTTCTATGCGATCTGTGAAAAACATTTTCGAACAGTATGTAAAACTCAATAAGAGAATTCCTCCTGAACTCCTTATGAGTATTTCATCGATCACGGATCCTTCTCGTCTCGCTGATATTATTGTCGCTCATCTGACAATGAAAATCCCTGAGAAGCAAGACATCCTGAACGCTGTAAACGTAGATACTCGTTTGCAACTTCTTTTGGAAAAAATGCAGGGTGAAATTGAAATCATCAATGTTGAGAAGAGAATCCGTTCTCGTGTAAAAACACAGATGGAAAAATCTCAGAAAGAATACTATCTGAATGAGCAAATGAATGCGATTCAGAAAGAACTCGGCAATAAGGGTGATGAGAAATCAGACTCTGCTGAGATTGAAGAAAAACTTAAAGCTAAGAAAATGCCTGAAGAAGCTCGTGAAAAAGCTAACAAGGAACTTCGTAAGCTTAAGTCTATGTCGCCAATGTCTGCGGAAGCAGCTGTTGTTCGGAACTATTTAGACTGGATGGTTTCTCTTCCTTGGGAAGAGTACTCTCAGGACGATAACTCTGTGGCCAAGGCCCGTGAGATCCTGAATAACGATCACTATGGTTTAGATGATGTTAAAGAGCGTATTGTTGAATATCTATCGGTTCGCTCTTTAGTTAAAGACGACACTCGTGGGACATTACTTTGTTTAGCTGGTCCTCCAGGTGTTGGTAAAACTTCAATTGCTAAATCTCTTGCTGAATCCCTTGGACGTAAGTTTGTCCGTATCTCACTTGGTGGGGTCCGTGATGAAGCTGAAATTCGTGGTCACCGTCGTACTTACGTAGGTGCAATGCCAGGGAAAATCATTCACGCCCTTAAAAAGGCCGGAACTTCTAACCCAGTTATCCTTCTCGATGAGATCGATAAAATGAGTTCTGATTTCCGCGGTGATCCGGGAGCTGCAATGCTGGAAGTATTGGATCCGGGACAGAATAAATCTTTCGGAGATCATTACATCGAGTGTGAATACGATCTTTCTAAAGTTATGTTCATCATGACGGCCAATGATCTGGGCGCTATTCCTGGTCCGCTTCGTGACCGTATGGAAATCATCCATATCGCAGGATATACTCCGGATGAGAAAATGCAGATTGCGAAGAAGTATCTTCTTCCAAAAGCTGTTGAATCACACGGTTTACTTAATTATCCAGTCGCAGTTGCTGATAAAATTCTTACTCAAATCGTTCGCGGCTATACCAAAGAGGCCGGTGTCCGTGAGCTTGAGCGCTTAATGAACACGATCTCTCGTAAAATCGCGACCGAAGTTGTGACTGAGGATATTAAAGAGGGCCGTAAATTTAAGATTGATGAGAAGAACATCGAAAAATACCTGGGCCCAATGAAGTTTGACCGTACCGGTATCGAAGAGCAGCCTCAGGTTGGTCTGGTGAACGGTCTGGCCTGGACTTCAGTCGGTGGCGAACTTCTTCATATAGAAGTAGTGACTGTTCCGGGGAATGGAAAAATTCAGGTAACTGGTAACTTAAAAGATGTCATGAGAGAATCAGCTTCTGCCGCTCTTTCATATGTACGCTCGATCTCTAACCGTCTGGGTGTTGATCATGAGTGGTACTCTAAAAATGATATCCATATTCACGTACCAGATGGTGCTACTCCAAAAGATGGTCCATCAGCAGGTATCACAATGGCAACAGCTCTGACTTCTGCCATTGCTAACATTCCTGTTCGTCAGGATGTTGCTATGACGGGTGAAATTTCACTTCGAGGCCGCGTTCTTCCGATCGGTGGTCTGAAAGAGAAAATTCTTGCTGCTAAACAGGCCGGTATCACAACTGTGATCATCCCTGAGAAGAACAAGAAAGATATCGCGAAGATCCCTGACGAAATCAAGTCAGGCATTGAAATCCGTCCGGTAAGTGACGCTGAAGAAGTTTTGAGAGTGGCCCTTAATCTGACTAAACCTGAAGAATTTATGAAGGCGCGTGCCCTGAAAGTTCTTGATGGTGAAGCGAATTTAGAAGTCGCCAACTAGATTTTACTGAAAATTCTTACTTTCCAAGGCCCGGTCTAGTTACCGGGCCTTTTTTTATTCTGTAATATTTACATCGGGCCTCGGCCAAATCCAAAATTACGTTACTATCCGGAAGATTTTCTAACAGGAGAGTATATGAAAACTTCGGGATTTACTGTAAAGGCCTCTTTAATTGCTTCTTTAATCATATCTGGCCAGGCCTTGGCCCAAACGCTTCCCGATGAGATTAATCATACTCAGTACCTCCGTGTTTATCAGAATCTGGAACAAATCTTAAATCAAAAGATAAGTGAGCATGAAAAACTGGCTTCCCAGAAGGCCCAAATTGAAAAAACCATTGCTCAGATGGAAAGAGACCAGGTTGAACTTCCGGCCCGAAACAGTGAGCTAAGAGGCCTTATTGCCTATAAACGACAGGAAGTTGCTCGTTTAAGCTCCGAGATCATGGGAGTTGAACAGCTCCTGGATCGGGTTTTGGAAGATATTCGTCATACTGAACGAGTGCTTAATTCAGTTCAAAACGACATTAATCAGGAGACCTCACGTAACCAGATGATTCAATCCAGACGTCATCAGCAAGGTCAGCAGGTAGCACGGGTTAATGCTCGTTTGCAGAAAGAGATTAAGGAAGAAAATCGTTCGGTTAAGACCATTGAGAATCTTGCTGATGCTGTTAAGAAGGCCCAGCAGAATAAACAACAAGCTGAAAATGCCAGGAACCAGCTGGAAAAAGACATTGTAAAATTTCGTGCAGAAGTCACTTCGGCAAAGAATACTGTGACCCAGAATACTTCCGCACTGGCCGCAAAACGTCCTCTGTTAAAGGATGTCCAGGCAAAGCTGCCGGCGGTTAAAAATGAAATCGCTGGACTTCAATCACAAATATCTGGCGAACAGACTTCCCTTAATCAAAAGAAAGCTGAGCTTGCTAAACTAAAGGCCGAAGTGGCCCAGGGTGCTGATCACACTGCCAGGATTTCGACTCTTGAGAGTGAGATCAACTCGTTAAATAGCAGCATCAACGGCAAAGCGGCCCGAATTGTTAAACTAAAGCAGGATGAGGCCCTCATCACTTCGCAGGTTTCTGCCCTTGCTTCTGATATAAAAAATCTTGAGGCCCAAATCACCAGACTTAATACCAGAATTGTGGAACTGGATAAGGCCATTGCCAGCTACCCTGAGAATAAACGCAAGCTTGAAGAACAGATTAAAAAGAATCAGGATGAAATCACTCAGAAGAATGCTGAGATTGAACGAGAGCAGCGTCTACTTGCTCGCATCCGTCGGGATCGTAAAGAGATCGAAGTTGATCTGAGACGGGCCCAGGACGTCATGGAAGCTATAACTCAGGACCTTATCACTTCTGATCGAGTTCTCATTACTATGAGAAATAAATATAATGAAGAATCACAACGCAGAGAAGGTTTATTACGCTATCAGCAGGATAACCTCCGAGTACGAGAATCTTTGCTGTCACAAAAAGCGTCTGCGGAGAGAGAAATTGCAGACTCTTCTGAAGAGATTGAAGTTAATGAACAGGATATGGCAACCATTGCCCGTGAACTTCCACAGCTAAGAGATGATCTTAACTCTGTGACACCTAAAGTTTCATTTGCTCTCAATGCCAGAAACATCGCTCAGAAAAATGCTGATGATGCAAATTCTCAGTATCAGGTTCGCCTTGGCCTATACCAGAGATACCTGACTGAAGCTCATAAATTGGGATCGGATAAGGCCTCTATTGGAACGAATGATGGTTCTAAGGCCGGTAACGTTGATGCTGTCGCTAGAGGAACAAAACTTGCTACTGAAAATGCTTCGATTGAAGCTAAGTGGGAAGCTTTAAGACGTGGTTATGTTCGCGGGGAGATTGCAGGTTTCAGGGCCGGATACGACGTTGGTTATGCTTCCACAGCTGATGAGGCCCGTGGAGATACTGACGGAAGAGTTGCAGGAGCAAAACGTGCGAAGAATCATGCTGACCTTGTGGTTAAACCGGAATTTTATCTGGAAGAACTTGAAAGGCGCTTGAAAGAAGATGATACTTCCGCAAAACCTAAGCTTGCGATGCTGATTAATGATGAAATCAAGTCTATTAAATCTATGGCACGTGCTTTAGAAGAAACTATTCCGGATCTTTCTCAAGCGGAACTGGCCGAAGCGGCACTGATTGTAAGTTCTCTTGATCAATTGATTGCTCAATCTTCGATTGAAATAGAGGAGATTCTAAGTCTTCGTAGAAAACTATCTGACGCCAGAAACGTTTATGCAACTCCATCTGCCGGCATCAATGCTAATAATGTGAATTGTTCGGCCGTGTATAAAGGCGTGAAGGACTATATTGAGGCCTGTAAAGGATCATATGTCATTCGTTACCAGAATCTTTACAATGCCGCCCATCTTGATGCTTTTAAACGTCGTTATGGAGCTGTCTTCAATGACCAAATCTCAAGCGTCTATGCTTCGGAGTTAGGACGTCTTTATCCTGGGTACTTAAATGAAGCAACAAAAGTGGGTAAAGAAGTAGGTCTTGCCACTGGTAAAAAAGATATTTATCAAGAAACCTTTACCCGTTCAGAAGGAATCGCTTATTCAGTTACATTGCCTTCTGAAGTTGCCAGAGTGAAGGGTGAGTCTGTGAATCTGGTTCAGGAGCACTTGGACTCAAACGCTGCTTTGACTCTTAAAGAAGCTGCCAAATTTGCGTCATCTTCTCCTTACGGAATTTCTCCCGGGACTGAAATGGATCTTGTGATGATGGTGAAGAACATTGGTTCTAAAACATCTCTGGGAAATAGCATCGTTAAGCTAACCAACATCTCAGGAAATGTTTCTGTTGAAAGAAGGGAGGCTCCTTTAACTGCAGTGGCCCCTCATACTCATGCTAATTTAAATGTTATGAAACTCAGAGTTAGTGATAAGGCAGAGCCTGGATCGAAAGTGGTTATCGCTGGGGAAATTGTTCACCCAGGAAACCATTACCGTTCAAGTCGAGTAGAGCAATTCAGAATTGAGCAGGAACTTCAAATTAATCCATCGATTGATATGGATGTTAAGTTTGAGAAAACTCCAAGAGTGGCAGTAAGAATTATTGGGATGATTAAAACTCATGCCGTTGAAGTTAAATTAATGCCTAAATTCTCGGGAGTTGATCAGGGGTATGAAGTTTCTCTGGAAGAAGTAGGTTCTGAGTATGCTCAGATCACGACTAAGCCTTCTATAACTGAAGTGTTGAAGCAGGGTGAAGAGAAGAAAGTATTCATGAATTATAAGTTAAGTAAGTCGGCCCGTGGTAAGACGGTTAACTTTAAGTTACTTATCAAGAACGGTGGTAAAGTTATCTCTGGCCAGGACATCCAAGTAAAAGCGATCTAAGTTTTCAATCGGTCTTGAAAGAATCAAAAAAATGATTCTTTCAAGGCCAAATTCCCGTTGACAATAATTCTCCAAATCCCTAAGATGAACGCTCTAAATCGACATGTGGGCGTTTAGCTCAGCTGGGAGAGCGCTACCCTTACAAGGTAGATGTCGGGGGTTCGATCCCCTCAACGCCCACCATTTTTGCCACCTCTGTCGATTTAACTCATTCTTTGTAATCATTAAAATTTTCTAAAAACATTTAAGTCTTCTTAACGCTAAATAGTTGAAAATATTCACTTTTTGCATTCTGTTAATGTGTTTTTTAAGTCATAATTTAGGTGACAGATATCATTAACTAATAACTTTTCTTAAGGTTAGGAAGATTTCCTTTAGATTATCTTGCCTTCAATTTAGAATGGACCATATGAATAAAACAATTGTGATTATTGAGGACGAAAAAGAAATAGTGGAATCTCTCCGCTATCTGCTAGAAAAGAACGAATTTACGGTGGATGCCTTTTTGTCAGCAGAGGAATTTTTCTCTGCCAAGTCTCGACCCGACCATTGCGTATATCTGGTGGACTGGAATCTTCCTGGAATAAAGGGGATAGATATCATCCGCACCATCCGTCTCAAAGATAAAATTTCTCCCATCTTCATGATGTCTGCTTACAACAAATCNNTTTAATTATGAAGAGCTCCTGGTGAGAGTAGGTAATGCTCACAATAAAGTCAGTAACCTTCAGGATAACCTGATGAATGTGGGTCTTAAACTCATTCCTGAGGCCCATTCTGTCATGAAGGATGGGGTTACAGTGAATTTGACTTCACGTGAGTTCATTATTTTCAATCATCTTTATAAGCATCAAACCAATGCCAGTACTCGTGAAGAATTGATCAATCAATTTGATAAAGAGATGGAAATGACTGCCAGAAACATTGATGTGCATATTTTCTCACTACGTAAGAAAATGAATAAGATCAATATTGGTATTGAGACTGTCTGGGGAACCGGCTACAAGATCATCCTCTAAAATAACATTCTAAACTCTACTTCAAAACGGCTGGCGGCCGGAACATTCTTCCCGCTTACAGTTTTGACGGCATTCAAATTTATTTGGGCCGGCAGCATGAATTCTTTTTTCAGAAACGGCTGAATGGAAGAGAAGGTTGTTGTGAGTTGGACTGAGTGCTCCTGCTTATCCGAATTATATTCCAAATATTTATTGGCCTCTCCAAATTCAGACTTATAACTGGCAGGCATCTGATACATAAATCTGTAAACAGGCGTAAATGAAATCCAGTCATTAAGTGATACAGTGGTGTTGAACATGAAATTAACTTTGTCTCCATACTTAACGTCAAAGTCCCCTTTTTGGGTAGAAAGAGCAAAGTCCCGACTTTCTGGAACTCTTAGAGTCTTAGTCGTCTCGAGCTGGTGCGTGTACCGCAAAGTCGTTCCGAAGCTTAAGTGATCATTATGGACGTATCCGGTTGCAACTTCTCCGAAAACATCCAGTTGACCATCGCCAAATCCAACATCTTGTAAGATGTCCGGATCATCCTGGCTTCCGGTTGGAAGAATCACTCCGGGATATAGAAGCAAACCCGTTGTGCCTTTATCAAGCACCTTATGCATAACTCCTAACTCCATGTCCCCATATCCTTCGGTGTACCAGTTACCAATGGGTTTATACTTATAGTAATTTGTAATAACAGATTGAATGGTCTCTTCGTTGGCATCGACTAAGTTTCTGATATTGTCGGCAATGACTGTATTTCCGTTACCTTCCAGAATCCTGGCAGTTTCTTCATATGTATTCCCAGCAGTACGCCTGATGGTAGATTTCACTCGACCAGTGTAATAGGCGACCTCTGTATAAAGCATCGTTTTATCGGTGAGACCGTAACCGAAACCAGTTCCATGAACATTAAACTGTGCTTCAGCATCAACCTGATACTGCCCAATGATCAGATTATCGTAGGCCTCTTTTTCACCTGGTGTACTGGGACTATAGGCAAGTCCTGAGAGCTGATTTAGGGTTGGAGCATCGATCTTAAATGAGGCCCCAATTGGGCTTTCTGATCTGAACTGGTTGAAGTTTGAACTGATTTTTGAAGTTGTAACATTACGATAACCAAGGATTCGAACTCCCTTGGGGAGTACTTTCCAGACTTGGGCCAAAGTTGGTTCGGCCGAAATTAAAAAAAGCAGTCCGAGTAACAGCTTCATTGAATCCCTTTATTTCTCGTTTTGTGAATTCTAGTTCAGGATTGGATTGTTTTGTAGAAATGACAGGGTGGTATGTAAAAAGGTAATGGCCCCTGTTAGATTTTTAACGCATAGCATACAATAAGATGAATTGTTAAAAATTAATAGGTTAGAGGCTTTATTGTGAATAAAATCATTCTACTCATTGCTCTTTTGTTGGCCGGTTGTGGTCAAAGAAGCACGATTAAAAACGATATTCAAGCAAGAACCCTCGCTGAAGCTTATGGTGATGGAAGATATGTCATATCACCAAGTGCCTTTGTACTCGAAGACCCCAGTCTTGCTTTCCGGTCCGGTATACCAGGTATTGCTCCAATAGCTGGAGGAATGATTAAAATCTTGGGAGATATTTTTGCCAAGACTACTTCCCTTGGAAAGGTTCAGCTAAGTTATGTGAGAACAATTCCTGAAATATCGCCGGAATATATTCATTCAATTCGTTTAAGAAGATTCTTCTTCTATATGAAGCCCCAAAAAGGAAACCGGCGTTTTAGAGATTTTTTTACTCGTCTCATTCTTGGCAAGGGCAATGTCACTTTTGGGTTCTTGGATAAGTTTGCTTTGAAACTTCGGACAACTTCAGTGAGTAATCCTGATACGCATATTCCGGAAATTTTAGACAGAAAGAAGGGAGACCCTGAATTTCAATCAATGGTCGATATCTTCAAGAAGAGGACTGATATTTTCAGGCAAGTGATTGATCCTGAAAAAGCAAAAGAACTTATCCTGCTTAAATATGATAAAAAAAATAAATTCCAGTATACCCAGAATGATAAGTATGGGCAGATGCATATTATTGAAACCTCTAATCCATTAAAGACACGTGATCTCTTGCGAGATCATCCTAAAATGTTTGGTTACTTTGAGCGAATCCATATCATGGAAAAGTCTCTCATCATCGAGTTAAGAAAAGATCCGGTAGTAGAAGAAGGCTTTAGAGTGATTCTCTCCGAACTTGCCGATGAACTGGATGAGTTAGGTGTTACCTATATTGATACTTGTACAATAGATTCATGCCTTGAGCTTAAAGTGGCCGATGTGAACTTCGTTCCGATACTTATTAAAGGTAATGCCATTAAGCTTGATGCCTTAATTGAAGCGGACAAATTGCCAGAGTCATTTAAGCTACAGGGATTTGTTGAATTTGAAGTGAAATGGGATCCAAAAATCTAGTTTAAATTAAGCTCAATCTCAATCCCAAACTTCTTACCTTCTTCCGTCAGCAGTTTTTTTACTGTGGCAGCAGGGTAAACTATACCGACTACACTGACTTTGGTGCTCATCATGTCAATCTTGCAACTGTTGGTGCACATAAAGTCAGCCGAATAAGCTTCAAAATTTTTAATAGGAGTTTTATTGGCAAACTCTGAGTAGAAGCTGAAGAAATCAACTATTTTTTCCCTGAGTTTAGCCTCTAGTTGCTCCTGTGTCTCTTTTTGGAGATTATAAGTAAAGAGCGAGGTATTTCGGGATTTACCGTTAAACGCAAGTTTGATCACTCCATTGGAGCGGATCTTCATGGTATTCTGGAAACATACTGGGCAATACATTTTTAAATTATAAGGGATTTTATGAACAATGAATACCGGGACATCATTTCTTTTGATGGAACTCTTTTAAAGTGCCTGATCCGTGAAACCGGCAGCTCACAATGGTTGATCGTTACTCACGGTCTTGGCGAGCATTTAGGACGACATGAATTCATTTTAAAGCTTTTCTCGCAAAACTTTAATATCGCCATTTACGATCTTCGGGGTCATGGTAGGAGTGGGGGCAAGAGGGCCTACGTTGAAGATTTTCATGATTTCTTGAAGGATCTTCAGTCGGTTCTTAATTTCCTGAAAAAAGACTTCAGCATGACCAACTATACCCTTTTTGGGCACTCTATGGGCGGATTGATTACGGCTGCTTATCTCCAGAATATGGCCTCGAAAGATTTCTATCCGGATAAGGTTTTTCTAAGCTCTCCCGCCGTGGCTGCCCCAGGAATCATGGGACCACTATTTGCGAATGCTCCTCGAATTCTCTTTGATGGCCTGATCAAGTGCCCCACCATACCCCTCCAGGGGATTCTAGACTTGAAAAAACTCTCTCATGATAGTCGGATTTATGAAGCCTATGTTAAGGATGAACTCAATCAACTGAAGGTGCATTCCAGATTGTTTTTTGAAATTCTTAAAATGGGGCGAGAAGTATTCTCCCGACCTCTTAGGGCCGAATGTCCTCTCTTTGTTTCAATCGGAACAGGGGATGCACTGGTGAATTCAAAAATACTTATCGACTATTTTCAAAATGTTGAGAAAAGCGCGCAACTTAAAATTATCCAAGACGGCTATCACGAACTTCATAATGAAGTTGAAAAGTACCGCAAACCTTATTTGAATTTTCTGCGCCAGTCTTTGACTGGACTTTCATTTGAATGATTCGAGTCTTTTAATCCGCTCTAAGGCCGGTGGATGAGAATGATAA
The DNA here is from genome assembly GCA_002381945.1 of Bacteriovoracaceae bacterium UBA4096. Classification (GTDB taxonomy): domain Bacteria; phylum Bdellovibrionota; class Bacteriovoracia; order Bacteriovoracales; family Bacteriovoracaceae; genus Peredibacter. The sequence continues at coordinate 41,114 of DFXY01000037.1, read as the reverse complement.
AATCCAGAATAGATTTTATCCGTCACCACCGGACTGGCATTTTCCCGGTACAATTTAAGTAAACCTGAAATCAGGTCCTGGGCCTTGGTTTCTCCAGCTGCATAAGCATCAGCCTCAAATTCTCTTTTACGTGAAATCCAGGAAGAAATTGGCCCAAACCAAAAGCTATAAAGCGGAATCGCCTGAGAGAATAATAAAAGCAGGACGCCTGGAGATATTATCCGGATGAAGTGTCCGGTATAAAACCAGTTTGAAGTGGACAGAGTTCCCATCAACCAGAAACCGAAAAAAGAAATGATCAAAGAAGTCGCTAGCGATTTTGGAATATGTTTGAGCTTCATATGTCCGAGTTCATGGGCCAGGATGGCCAGAACTTCAGTTGTTGCTAGTCCCTTCAGGAGAGTATCAAAGAAAACGACTCTTTTATTTTTTCCAAAGCCCGTAAAGTAGGCATTACCGTGTGAACTTCTTTTAGAAGCGTCCATGATAAAAACTTCTTTGGCATTAAAACCGGCACGGGTGACAAGATTTTCAATTCCCGCTTTAAGCTCATCAGCTTCCAAAGGTTTAAACTTATTAAACAGGGGAGCGATAACTGTAGGGTAAAGCCAAATTAAAATGAATTGGAAGGTGGTCATAAAAAGAAAAGCGACTAACCACCACCACTTTCCTAAACCTTGATAAATGAGAAGCATTCCATAGAGCAAGGGAATTCCTAAAATAGCACCAAGGGCCAGACCTTTGATACGATCGATGATGAAGAGCTTTGGTGTTGAGCGATTGAAACCAAATTTTTCTTCCACTACAAAAGTTGAGTAGATGGACCAAGGGAGATTAAGGATTCCTTGGATCATGACAAATGCGAGTAAAAATAAAACTTCGTGGTGAACGCCTACGGCCGGAAGGGCCAGATAAAGTTTTTCAGCTCCCCTGAAAGGAAACCAATAGAAAAGGAGAATGGCATCCCATACCAGACGAAACTGACTCAAGTTGAGTTTTGCTGTAGCGTAGCGAATGGCCTTCTGATGATCGGGAAGAGTCAGTAGGGTGCGGAACTCTTTTGGCACTTCGTTACGATGTTGGTGAAGAGTAGTCACCTGCCTTCGGGAAAGGTATATTTCAAAGAGGTGATTGACCACGATGAAGGTAATAAATATAACTTGGGTGTAATAACTAAAAAGGTTTTCCATAATGATCCTGGTTAAAACATTTTACGCTTATAATGAACTCAGAAATTATAGTTATCTGATTCTAGACAATGAAACAGGTGATTCCTGGGTCATAGATCCATATGAAGCGAATCCAATAATTGATTATATCAAAAAAAATGGGCTCGTCTTGAAGGGAATCTTGAATACCCATCAACACTTTGATCATATTCGGGGGAATGCTCCCTTAATAGAACAATTTTCTGCACCTGTTCAAAAACTAAATGACTCAGACTCCCTTACATTAAGTTCTGGACACGCTTTAGAGACAATGGATACACCTGGTCATACCATGGACCATCAGGTTTTTGTCTGGAAAAAAAATGAACAACCTTTGGCACTCTTTTCTGGCGACACACTCTTCAATTCCGGAGTGGGCAATTGCAGGGGAGGAGGTGATGTTAATCTTCTTTATCAAACGACAAATAAGCTCCTAACAACACTTCCTGCCTCGACCTTACTCTATCCTGGTCATGATTATCGGAAAAACAATCTGGAATTTGCTCTTAAGCTTGAACCGGAAAATAAGTTTATTCAGGAGTCCTTGTCCCGTCTATCTGATCATCCGGAGGAACTTGCGGCAGCTACACTTGATGAAGAAAAAAAAATTAATCCCTTTCTTCGTCTGGATTCGGAAGAATTAAATTATAATGTCCTAAAGACCCATGAAAATAATGAGAAAAAACTGTTTATTGAATTAAGACAGCTTAGGGATCGATGGTAAAAAAGGAATGAAAATGGCCAAGAAAGCAGCTAAAAAGGTAACGAAAAAAGTAGCTAAAAAAGCTGTTACCAAAAAAGTACCTTCAAAAAAAGTTACAACCAAGAAAATCACCAAAAAGGTGACTGCTAAGAAACAATCTGCTGGAGTGGTGAAAGCACCTACTTTGCAACCAGGAGATAAAGCGCCTGATTTCACTCTGCTCGATCAGAGCGGAAAGTCAGTTTCCCTTCATGACTTTAAAGGCATGAATGTAGTGGTTTATTTCTATCCTCGTGCTATGACTCCAGGATGTACCACTCAGGCCTGTGAACTTCGTAATTCAGAATCAAAACTCAAAGATGCTGAGATTGTAGTATTGGGTATCAGTGCCGATCCAGTTAAATCCCTAAAGAAGTTTGAAGAACGGGATAAGCTCAATTTTACCCTTCTTTCTGACCCTGATCATAAAGTGATAGAGGCCTATGGCTCTTGGGGTCTAAAAAAATTCATGGGGCGAGAGTTCATGGGAATTTTGCGCCAAAGTTTTTTAATCGGAAAAGATGGTAAAATCCTGCACGTCATGCACAAAGTGAATACTAAAACTCATCATGATGATGTTTTGAATCTTTTTAAAAATCTTTGATAACTTCTTCTTGCAGGATATCCAGGCGGATTTCAGTCTGGAGTCTTGCAAGAAGCTCTTTTAAGCTTTCTCGGAACTCAATTGAGCACTTCACGTCGATGTCCCGGTAGGCACCCTTGAGAGATTCATCCACGGTTGAATAGAAGCACATTCCCTCATTCGATTCGAAAGTAAAATAGACGAAGTAAGCCTCATCTTTGGGAACACGAAGACGGAGATAGAAGAGTTCTTTACTCTGGAAATAGGTCTGCGACATAGAATCCTTGACTAAGAAGGATAAGGAAATAAGATATAAGATAAGGAAAGTCAAAAAATTTAAGAAGTTATGTCATGGAGGACGCTTTGAAATATAGTTTGATCCCTTTTGCGTCACTACTGCTGTTAAGCTCGTGCTCATGGTATCGCGATCTTGAACGCTCGTTAGTCGAAGATGACGAAAAGAAAATGAAATCATCTCGTTCTGTTCCCCGTGCTCAATATGATCAACTTCTGGTTAAGTACGAAGAACTTTCAAAAAAATATGAACAACTAAAAGAGAAGCCGGCCAGTGGTCAGGACTCCTTAGTTGATGAACTACAAAGAACATCTTCTAATGTTGAAACAGTAAACGTTTTTGAAGGTGGATCTCAGCCTTCACCAATTGAAGTGCCGAGTGATATTGAATCGCAGTTAAGTCTTTACCGCAGAGGTTTAGCACTTAAAGAATCTAATCCTGGTGAAGCCACAAAAATTTTTCAACAACTGGAAAACCAGGCCATCTCACCTGTGCGTGCCCGGGCAAAATTTCAAATTGGTGAAATGCTTCTGGCCCGTGGTCAATACGATATGGCCCTTCAGGTTTATGAAGATGTCATCAATAAGAATGCAGAGTCGGGTATTGTACTCGATGCTCTTCGCGGAGCTGTAGTTGCTTCTGATAAATTAGGTATTCCTAATAAGAAAGATCAATACTCCTCGATGCTGAACGATGTTTTTGAATCGAGATAATAGGATTTAAGTGAGAATAGAAAGTAAAGTACTTATCCTCTTAGCTCTCCTTAGTATGGCCCCTTCTCAGGCCCAGGAAGACCTCAGTGACGAGGATCTGCAGTCTTTACTTAATGAAAATCAAGCACCAATTGAAGAAGTAAAAGAAGTTTCGGAAACAGCAAAAGAAGAAACCATTCTGGCCGAGCCTGTTTTGTCTGAGCCTGTTTCATCAGAGACTGTTGATATTGATACGCTCGAGAATATTGAACCAGTCGAATCAGCACCTACTGAGACAGCAGAAACTTTTGAAACAATCGAACCGTTAACTGAAGACAATACATCTGTTCCTGAGACTATCGCGGCTCCAGAGAAAACAGATGATCTTGAAAGCATTCAAACTGATTTAAGTGAAGATATTGTTCCAACAGAAACTGTGAGGAGTGAAGAATCAACACCTGTTCCAAGTATGGTCAAAGCTCCTAAAATAGAAGAGCCAGCGGTGTTCGATGTGGGTCGGGAAGAACGAGAACTTCTGACTATGGCCCAGAATATTACGGGACAGATATCAGATACTGAATGGAACGAAGTGGCCACGGCCGCTAAAGCTGAAACTTACACAGTCGTAAAAGATGACTGGTTATTTAAAATATCACGCAGAATTTTTGGTACCGGTCATTATTACCCTAAGATCTGGTCTCTAAACTCATTTATCACCAATCCGCATTTCATTGAACCGGGTATGGTTTTATCTTTTACAACCGGAAGTGGCTCTCAGGCCCCGGAGTTTAAGTTAGGAACTTTTACTCAGGATGAAATTGATGCCATTCCGGGATCGATGGGGAATACCAATCCAGCTGATCTGGCCAATTTTGGTGAAGATGCCAGACCTCCTTGGGTTGATGAAAAATCAAATCTTGAAAAACAAGGTGTGTTCTTCCAGTACGCTTCTGAAGAAACCATGGAAGATCTTTCCAAGGCGAGCGAAGATGCCCTGAATCGGGAATATGAAAATTACGAGCCGCCAAGGAATGACTTTGATGTCATCCTTCCTAAGAACTACGATGAGAATGGATTCGATAAGAACTCCCTCATCTATTATTCTTTCAAAGAAGGATTCTATTTAAGTACTTTTGTTTCGACTAATATCGTTCAGGATTTCGGATCGATTGTGAACGGGCCTGATGAAAACATCTTTTTTACGAAGCTTGATCGTGCTTATGTTCAGTTCGATGAAAGTATGAACGTGCTTCCGGGAGACATGTTCTCAGTATATTCTTCAGGCGGAAAAGTTAAGCATCCCAATTCGGATCGCGAAGGTTACAAGTACTCCATTGTGGGCCAGATTAAGCTGATACGTAAAATTCAGAATAAATGGGAAGTGGAGTTTGTTGAAGTGGCAGGTACTCCTCAGCGTGGTGATAGAATCACTGCCTACACACCGAAAATTGAACGTATCACCCGTACTTATAATTCACGCATGGTGGAAGCCGCCATTCTTTCATCTTTCCAGCCAATGCAAACCATCCTGAGCTTCGGTGATGTATTATACATCGATCGCGGGCGCGCTGATGGAGTGGAGATGGGGAACGTTTTTGAAGTTTTTGGCTTCAAGGACCGCTTAACCAACAAAAATATTACTGATCAACCAACCTACAAGTTAGGCGAACTGACAGTCATTACCTTAACCGATAACTTTGCAACCGTTTTAGTGAATAAATCCAGCCGCGATTTCTATCCGGGTGATATTGCCATCACCAAAACGAAAGAGTCTCACTTGCGTGAAACCAAGGCCCGCGAAACCAAAGTCACAGGCCAGAAAGAACTTATGGGTGGTAAGGCCTTAGAAGAGCTCGATGTTGAACTTAACCTTGAAAACCTAAATGACGACCTCCTCAAGCAGGCCGACAAGATTCAGTTAACGGAAGATGAACTGGCCGAACTTGAACGCCAAGAGCGAGAAAAATCAGTTATCAAAGACTCAGAACGGGACCTCAAGGCCCTTGAACGCCTCGAAAACGAGATTGAGCAGGCCGAGACTATCCTGAACGACGCAAAACTCGACGAAGATAAGCTCCTCGAAAACGAGAACTTAAATGAGATTGAGAAGAAGCGTAAAAATATCGATCAAGATTCTCTGGACGAAATCGAAGAGAACCTCGGTAAGCGGTACATCGACGAAGACCTCAACTCTAAGGAAAATCCATTCGGATTGACTGAGTTTGATGTCGAGGAAGTCGACGAGCTCTTAAACGTTGAGAAGAAAGAGCAGTAATCATTTAAACTACAGGATCCATTTCATCTTGTATTTTTTTGAAAACATTTTCTTCTTAAATGTGATTCCTGGATAGGGATTCGTCTTTACTACATTTTCAAAGAGATAATCCTTCATAGTCTCTCTAAATTGCTTAGAGCAACCATTGATTTCCGATCCGGTTTTAGAGTAGTAATGGGAATAGAGGTTTCTTTCAACTGTAGTGATACTTCTCATCGTCTGGCCGGTAATAACTGATGGAATGGAAATGGTAGAGTTTTGGATAACTTCATCAATTTCATCAACTCTTTTCAAAAAGAGATCCATGAAAGTGTCATAGGCAGGAAGCTTGGCCATCTTTTCTCTGAGGTTCCGGCGTTCAAGTGCTTCAGCGGCCGCTCCTGTTGCAAAATACGTCTGCACATTTAAACCAACCCCATCGGTGGCAATCTTTATTAATGAATCAGAGAAAGCATCTCCTCCAATTGGCGTCTCTCCGCTGCAGACAAAGCTGATCATGGAGACTTTTGAGGCCCGGCCTTTTATGTCGTGATTAACATGGAGATATTGAAACAGTCTGCCCTCTGGCACATTTTCAAATTCAACTCGTAGAGGAGTTAGTTCGTATTCAACTGCTTCGCCTTCTGCTATTTCTTTAGTTTCGACACTAAGCTGACCCTTTTGCTTATAACAGGCAGCTTTTCCATTAATGGAGAGGGGGATATTCATAGTCACGCCACTCTCATAGCCGCTTGAGCTACTATCACCAAGGGTTAGGCCAATGGAAGTACTTCGTCCATAAACAATCGCCCCTGTGTTGCATTTGGACCAGGCGTCTACGCTTAATATGCTCAAAACGATTGCACCGGCCGTTGTCCATAACTTCATATAAGTCCCTTTTTCGGGATTATTTCATAGTTTTGAGAGGGGAAAGTGGCCGCCGGTAAACCCTTTAGACCTGTAAACTTTTTTTACAGCTTTGTGCGCTAAGTACTAGTCAAAAAGCAAGGGGTTAGATACATTATCCGAACGCACCCTTAGCTCAGCTGGATAGAGTAGTTGGCTTCGAACCAATTGGTCGGGAGTTCGAATCTCTCAGGGTGCGCCATTTCATACCTATACTTCCCAAATACAAACTCACAGATTATTAAGCACAAAACCTCAAGCGAAAGCCATTCAGAACCCATAGAATTAATCCCATGAATTATTTAGTGCAACTAAATCGTGCAATCAATCACATTGAAGAGCATCTCGAATAATTATCATAGAAAAAGGCTTTGGAACCGAGGCTCCATGCTTCAGTGGGAAGGCCAAGCTATCATTCCCTCTGAACTCATCAATGATGGAGAATTATATGCATCAAGATACAAGTCATCGCGATCATACTATGGATACTGATTACCGACCGACAAGATACGGATCAACTGACTATGATAGAGTTCAGAAAGCTGAAGAGGGACATTCAAAAGCACAAAATAAAACATCCTATAAAAATCTCATCTGGATGGGAGTGATACACATACCTCTTATGTATTTCATCATGTTCTCTATGGTAGATACATTCGGCGATGTTTATCAGAATTTAAATACCTTTTATATGGCCCTTATGATGGCTACCCCGATGGTCGCACTGATGCCTTTCATGATGAAGGATATGTATAAAGATAAAAAGAAGAACGTTATCGTAGTTGTGGGGTCACTCATTCTTTTTTTAGTATCATTCTTTGCTATCAGATACCAATCTGCCATAGGGGATTCTCAGTTTATCCGTTCCATGATCCCACATCATTCTGGTGCCATTCTCATGTGTAGAGAAGCAAATTTAGTTGATCCAGAATTAAGAGGACTTTGCGGAAATATATATACTGGCCAACGAAAGGAGATTGAACAGATGAATAAAATCCTTGAGCGCTTAGACCAATGAAAATTTTTCTAGAAGATGATTTTCACTGCTTCTGATGACCTGTTTGCTTTCCCATGGAATACTGCTTCGATGTTATTGCCATCCGGATCACAGATAAATGCTCCGAAGTATCCAGGATGGTATTTTTCTCGAATTCCGGGGCTGCCATTGTCCGTACCTCCGGCAGCGAGACCAGCATTGTAAAACTTCCTCACCATTTCTTCGTCTCTCGCTTGAAAGGCAATGTGAATCCGACCGGTGAGTTTACCCACTGCCGCTGGACTCTTAGCACTTGAAACACAGAATTCATCAAAGAAAAAAAACTCAGGGCCTTGACCCCCAAAAGGAATTTCTAAGGCCCCAAAGACAGCATCATAGAACTTCCTACTGAGCTGAAGATCATTTACAACGATCTGAATGTGATCAATTAGTCTGCCGCGGTAAAGCTCCTGTACTTCCATTTTTTCCCCCTGCGCACATTCTCTCAGTGTATGCTCTTCATAACAGTACGGAAAAGACGCAGCTTGCGAAAAGTTCTTATGAGCTCGGCCAACGGCGCGCCATTATCTTATCCTTGTTTTAATCAGTCACTCTCTTATTATTCTGAGTCAAGGTCATTTGATTACTGACTAACGAAATTTTTTTAATTACATTTTTGTTGATGTGTAACAGCTTGAACATTCATCAGAGGAGATATTCATGAACGAACTTATTACTTGCGTTTGGTTTGATCATGGTGAAGCGAAGAAGGCAGCTGATTTCTATGCAAGCACGTTTCCTAATAGCAGTGTTGGACGAGTGAATACTGCGCCTGCCGATTTTCCAGGAGGAAAAGAGGGGAGTGAACTGACCGTTGAATTTACCATACTCGGGCGTAAGTTTATCGGCCTCAATGGCGGTCCAAATTTCAAGCCGAACGAGTCAGTCAGTTTCATGGTTATAACTGACAATCAGGAAGAAACTGATTGCTACTGGAACGCAATTATAGATAATGGCGGTGAAGAAAGTGCCTGTGGCTGGTGCAAGGATCACTGGGGATTTTCTTGGCAAATAACACCTAGAATTCTGCTCGATCTGACAACGAGTAATGATCGTGATCTGGCAAAGCGTGCTTTTGAGGCCATGATGACAATGACGAAGATTGACATAGCGGCTCTTAAATCTGCTACTGTTTGAAGACTACATGAAGCGAGAAATCAATGCGTTGGTGCCAGACCAAAATTTTAAAACGACGATAAAATCCTATTTGGCGAACTAACCCTCCAGAAGCAAGTGCCTGCTTTAAGGGCATTTCTTATAGCAGGTCGAATCCTTTGAAAAGCTTCAACCTGAGCAAGATAATTCTTTAAGGACACTGGCCTGCTTTGGAATTGTAAATCCAGGATACGATAGGAATTACCTGAAGCCGTTTTCACAAGAACAACATTGGTATCGTGGAAATTAGAATACGTAAAATATCGTCCAGAGACCTGATCCCGAAATCTGAGACGCCCTCTATTGGCGGGACAATTAATAAAAAGCTTTCCGCTTACGATATTCATGCCTCTTAAGACATTTTGAATATGGATCCTTCTCCTTGTGCAAAGACCACCAGGAGATCGCATGCGTGCACGTGAATCTCTTTTTAACCTTTCAAATAATTGTCTTGCCCTGGTTTCAGTGATAGGGGTAAATCGATAAAGGTCCATTTGCTTAAGTAACTGTTGATAAAGTTCTGAAGGCAGGGCTTCCTGAGAAATTTCTACATAATCGGTTGGATAATCATAATCATCTATACTGTGAATGATAGCTCTGCGTTCAGTTGACTGGGCAAAGGAAGAATTAGTAAAACAGAATAAAAAGGATACAATCAAGAGTGACTTCATTTAGCCTCCTTCATAATCAATTGTAAGATCATGGGGGGAATCTTGTATTGTTGTCTAGCATACAGTGCATAAGGTGGTAGATAATTGAATAAGATTGTAGAATTTAACTCATGAAAGCAAATTTTAAAAAGCTTATAATTATCGGAAATAGTGGATCGGGAAAAACTTTTCTGGCCCGGAAGATAGCATCAATTCTCAATTTATCAGTTACTCATCTGGATAGGTTATTTTGGGAATCTGAGAGTTGTTCACAAAAACGTCCTAAAGACATTGTTCATCAAGAGATTGTGGTGATTACAGAAGGATCAGAATGGATATTGGAGGGTATTTTTGGTGATCTGGCCAATATCGCCGCTTCAAAAGCTGATGTCTTAATATTTTTAAATAAAGATTGGAAGGAATGTAAACAGGCATTAATGATTCGAGGCCCACAAAACGCTACAGAAGAAAATTTTAAAGAGTTAATGAATTGGGCCGAACTTTATTGGGACAGGAAGACGATGTCGTCATTTGATGGACATAAAAAGATGTTCAACCAATTTCGTGGTGTGAAGTTTGAGTTCACTTCAAGAAATCAAGTCGAGGAGTGGCTTTTAAAATTGGAAGAATAAAGGGAATGACTCCAATACAAGCTAGCTAATTTTTTTAAAACCACAATATACAAAATCCTGAGTTGTCCCCCAGGGAGTAGTATGTGTCGTTTCAATGCATTTGGTGTTTTGGAAGAATTTTCCAAAAACTTTCTTTAAGTCTTCTTGCGAATATTTAGAAATTGTAAGTCCGCTACATTTATCCGGACCAGTGGTATTGAATGTACTGATAATCAATGATCCGCCAACGTTTAAAGCATCATAAGCAATAGAAAGATATTTTTCGACGTCTTTGATATCTGTGAGAAAATGAAAAGTGGCCCTGTCGTGCCAAAGATCATATTTTTGAGTGGGTTTAAAAGTAGTGACATCTGAAATGATCAGTTGAATAACGTCAGCTTTTGTACCAAGCCTTTGCTTAGTTTTATCTAACGATTCTTTTGAAATATCTAATAGTGAAATATTTGTGAAACCTTCTTCCAAAAGATAATCCACGAGTCTAGATTCTCCACCACCGATATCGATGATGGATGCAGTTTTTGTAAGATTAAGCTCACCAATCATTTCCAGGGATTTTTCAGGCCTGTCCTGAAACCAACTTTGGTGCGACTCGTCTTTTTTCTTGTATATGTCGTCCCAGTATTGTGATTTTTCCATGTCTTTACCTCGTAGTGCAACTTGTCTAGTAAATGTTCAAGGCCATTATAGGCATTATAGGGTACTCATGAGAAAAGGGAAAACTTTATGAAAAAGATTCTTTCTGCTCTTATATTCATTCTTTCTTTTAGTGCTTGTGCTTCAAATTCCATCCCATTACCAACCGCAAGTTTTGTCGATATTGAGAAATATGTAGGTAAGTGGTATGCGATTTCCTCATTGCCCCAATTCTTCACAAGAAAATGCAAGGCCCAGATGGCAGATTACGCGATTATTAATTCTCAAACGATAAGTGTATTAAATACATGCATTAAGGATAGTAAGAACACGACAATTTCCGGTCAGGCCGTAGTCATAAATACGGATACAAACGCTGAACTCGAGGTCACCTTCAATAATTTCTTTACCCGAATTTTCAGAGTCAAAGGTGATTATACAATCATGAAGTTAGACAAAGATTATCGGTATGCCTTGATTGGTTCAAAAGACAGAAAGTCTCTTTGGATTCTTGCACGAGAGACTATTATGCCAGAATCGGTATATAATTCTTATATTGAGTTCGCGAAAACTAATAATTTTCCAGTAAATAAAATTCAAAAGTCTGAGTTTTGACAAACTTTCTCTTACAAATCGACTGAAATATAGTTCATATGTTTCAACTTAAGAATCTCCAAAAGACCATTTTCTACTATGATGACTGAAGGTAAAAGATTTAAAGCATTAAGCTTCATTTTCTTTAATGTTAATCCGCAAGCTTTTATTTCAATATGATTGTTCACTGCAATTTTAATTTCTTCCTCCAAAGGAGAATCTCTTTTTAATAGTTCTATACCTTTTGGTCCACATACAACAATGACTGCTTTGTTAGCAGAAAGTTCAGCGCCTTCTTTTTTCATCCCCTTTATGGTTTCAAGGGCGGCTTCAAGATGATTTGGCTCTCTCACTAGTATCACCACATTTATTGTGTCTTTTGCATGGCCATTGAATGAGAAAATTAATAAACCGATTATTGATAAGGTTTTTTTTAGATTCGATGAAACTGGAACATCACTAAAAGCAAAAAAGATGAGTCCACCCAGAATGGCAATATTTTTAAAAAGAGGGCCTATAGTTTCTTCACCTGAAGTTTGTACAGTGAGTGTAATAGGAATTAAGATACCTATTAATACCAGTGATGCAATTTTCCTTTTAAAATTAAATAATAGTGAAACTCCTCCAATCAGAAGGCCTGCGCCACTTAGATATACCAATACAGAAAGAGAGATAGGGGTGTTACTTATAAGCTGTCCAAGTGGTGTCATTAGTGATCTGGTTAAAATCTTCGTATGATTTAAGTAATGTCCAGCTCCGGCCACGATAAAGATAAGACTTAAGAGGATCCTGAAACAGGTTGTTGGCCAATTTTTTTGAGTACTCATTATTGCTCCTTGATTAAAATCTATTCAAGTGTATACTTGAATAGATTTAAGTCAAAGAGGAAAATATTTTATGGATAATGTCTTCAATGGTTTCAATGAAATGGCTCAGTTATTTAAGATTCTCAGTTCACCGAATCGTCTTAAACTATTAAACTTTATATCTTTTTGCCCTCGTAAAGTGGAAGAATGTGTAACAAATATGGAAATGAGTTACCAGAATACTTCTCTTCATCTCATTGCTTTGGCGAATGCCGGTCTGCTTGATTGCGAGAAAATTAAGAACTCTCGCTATTATTTTTTAAAGAATCCTGAAATCTTGGATTTAATCTATGAGAACAAATTTAGCTCTCAATATTGTTCTTTGCCTTCATCATTCATGTGGGAAGATAGTATTTCAAGGTTATCTCATCTCGTTCAAAATGAAGAAGTGTATTTAGTCGATTTAAGAACAATAGAAGAATCATCTTTTATACCAGTGCCATTCGTATTCAATTTTCCTGACAAGCAATTTGAGAAATTTGCTTCTGAGAAAAAAAAGGCTGTTGTGTTTTGTCGTGGACCTTGGTGTTTAAGAATGGCCGAAGGAGTAAATAAATTTCGGAATTTAGGGATCGATGCTCTAGGGGCAGGTTTTACTGCAATTCAACTTAGGCAACTTGCCCATTGTTTACAAAAATAGTTTATAATTCGATGTAATTAAAATTAGTACGATTGAAGGGGAAGCTCAACAATGAAGTTGGCACCTTTGCCAAGTTCACTTTCAACACGGATGGAACCTTTATGCATTTCAACTATCTGCTGACTAATATAGAGGCCTAGCCCTAGTCCGCTGATTTCATTTTTGTTTGCAGCTCTTTCAAATTGACCAAAAATTCGTGATTGGTTCTCAAGTGAGATTCCTAGACCCTTATCTTGTACCGATAATATTGCTTGATTCTTTACTTTCCTTACAAGAATAGTGACAGGTCCACCTTGGGCATATTTGATGGCGTTGGTATAAAGATTTGTCACTACTTGTTCAAGTCGGAAACGGTCCCAGTAACCACGCACTTCTTCACAAAATTTGAGAGTCACTATGCATTTAGCTGCTTCGGCTTGGGCATTCAATCGAGCATGTACCTCTGACACAATTTCATTGAGACTGCACTCTTCCACCTTCATTGCCATTTTTCCGCTAGTTATTCGGCTTACGTCCAGCATGTCATCTATTAGTCTTGTTATTCGATCCACTTGCCTGCTAGACATCTTGGTAGACTTCAATTCCGATTCATATTTTGAACTACCAAGCCGTCTTTCTTGCATCTCAAGTTGGAGCTTTAAACTCGTGAGGGGAGTTTTTAATTCATGAGAAGCAATGGAAAGAAATTCATCTCTCACATCTACAGCTTTAGAGAGTTCCAACTGAACTTTTTTCTGATCATCGATATCTGTTAAGGTTGCATACCATCTGATCACTTCCTGCTTTTCATTGAAAGCAGCGACGGCCCTCCCAAGATGCCAGCGGTATACTCCATCTTTGCGTTTGAGTCGGAAGGCAAGCTCCCAGGGCCGAACTGTATGTTCAGCTGCGCTTTCAATCTTCGATCTAAAGGAGCTGTAGTCATCAGGATGAATTACTTTTGCCCATCCTTCCATGTTTAAAGGAGCAGTTTTAAGTCCGGTATAGGTAAACCATTTTTCATTAAAGTAGAGGGGGGCTCCGTCTTTTGAATTCACGAAGACAATTTGTGGCATCGAATCGGCAAGTTCACGAAACCGCGTTTCTAAAGATAACTCTGTCATTTTCTTCTCAGTTACATCGAGAGTAACTCCAATAAATCTTGTAGGTTGCCCATTAGAAGAGTAAACGGATCTGCCTTTTTCCAAGATATAATGGATACTTCCGTCGCGCCAGTTCACTCTGTGTTCGACGTTGAAAAGCGTTCCTTTTTTTATGGATTCTTCAACTAGCTGCTCGACTTTTTCTCTATCTGCTTCATGAATTCGTTCATACACAGTTTCGATTTTCCCCGAAAAACTTTCTGAAGGTATGTCGAACATTTCAAGTGCCATGGGATCACAAAAGAGAATTCTTTTATCCAGGGAAAGATCCCAAAATCCAAGTTGGGCAGTTTCGGTTGCAAGTTTTAATCTTTCTTCGCTTAAAAGAAGGGCCTTCTCAGACCTAGCGTGAGCAATACGCAGCTCTTCTTCTTGTTTTTTGAGAAGGGTGTAGGCTTTTTCTAACTCGTCTTCAGCTTTTTTTCTTAAGGTAATGTCCCTGCCTTCTGGGATAATGTACTGAACTATACCTTCTGCATTCCTCACCGGCTTCAAGGAAAAATCCACGTAAATGGTTCCATCTTTTACTTTGTTTTCAATTTCAAATCGTACAAATTCTCCGGTCGCTGCTTTTTGGACAGCTGCCTTTAATTTTCCACGAAGACTATCTGGCCACCAGGGAGTGTCCCAGAAATATTTGCCTATGACTTCTTCACGTTTAATTCCGGCAGCATCAAGACTGGTTTGGTTGGATTCGAGATTGACTCCATTCACATCCAAGATTCCGACAAGCTGATACATCTCATCTAATATGATTTGGGCCAGTTCCGCTCTCTGATGTTCTTGGTTTTGTGAATTCATGAAGTTCCTAAATGTTAAAGTGTCTCAATTAGTGACTGAATTGTCGTAATATACAGAGTCAAAAACTAACCCACTTGTTGATGCACCAGTTTAAATTGAGTGAGTGGAAGCTGAACAAAAAATGTTGCGCCTTGCATATGCTTACTTTCGGCCCATATGCGCCCTCCATGGACCTTAATAAATTCTTTGCTAATGTAGAGTCCAAGACCAAGACCAGTAATTTCATTTAAAGATACGCCGCGTGTGTATTGATTGAAGGCTTCATCTGCAAATCCCTCTGGAAGTCCCATTCCATGATCTTTAATTCTCCATATGACACTGTCACTCTTTTGATCAACTTCTATGACTATAGGGTTTCCTAATCCGTATTTTATGGCGTTACTAATGAGGTTCTTGAATACTTCCTCCACCAATGTTTGATCGCATTCAATTTGAGGATCAGAAGAAAAGGAAACTTCAGGGATATTAGCATTTGGATCTAGGCTAGCTTTTACGGCTTCAATGGCATTAATTGTTAATTCTCTTAGACTATATTTCATCAGCTTTAGTTCTAGATTTCCAGAGCGAATTCTTGAAAAATTTAACATCTGCTCCACAACATTATTAATGCGATTTACATGATTAACAGTAAATTTGATGAAAGAGATAGCCTCTTCAGAAGGAAGTGCAAATGCTCTTCTAAAAATCATTTGTGAGCGGAGCTTTAATGAAGTTAGTGGCGTTTTTAACTCGTGGGAAGCTAGTTTAATAAACTCATCACGGGAATTAATTGCTTCTTGCAGCACTTTACGCAGTTCCTCATTGTGTTTCTCAAGAGAAAACTGAGCAGTCCTGTCGACGATGAAGAGAGCATATTCTCCTTTCTCTGAATCTATTATTCCGGCCCCGATTAACACACGAATTCTTTGAGCGTTTAAATGAATAAGTTCTTTTTCGTATGGGGCTGTATAACCAAACTTCAAAAGCTTCTTAATTATATTTTCGTCATCCCTCTTAAATTCATCAGGTGTCAAACCCTGCCATATTTCATAATTAGATAGGAGCTCTTCACGACTTCTTCCAATCATCTTGGAAAATGCCTCATTTGCCTCAAGTACTTCATCTTTAAAGTTAGCAATAACAATTCCGACATTGCTCCTCTCAAGTAAGTTCCTTAGTCGCATCATCTGACTGCTATTGATTTTTTGTAAAAGACGCATTTCTTTTAATGTTCGATAAATTAATATTGAAAGTACAATCCCAAGAAAACCGGCCATTAATCCCGCAATGCTAATCCATCTGATTGCAATTTCCTCATTGGTAGAAGCATTTTTAATTGCGGCTTTATATATCACTTTCTTATAGGCATTTATCTTCTTAAGATGTTTATCTAAGATATCTCGTTTTGGTTTAAGATAGCTTTCAAAAATGCTACTTAAATCTCCTTTAATTTCACCGTTCATGATTGCTGTAAGCTGATGGTGATGATTTTCTTCTGCTTCAATTACTTGTCTCAGAAGCTGCTTAGCTTCCTTTCGGGTAATATTTTCCTGAAGCCGGCCAATGGTTTGTTTTAAAGTCGCTCTTCTCGCTTCAAGCTCTACACGGTACTTTATATTTTGGGTTATAAAATAGGACCTACTGTGTGCAACTTTTTTTTCGATATGGACATACAGCTCTTGCAGGAGGATAAGATCCTTACCATGATCATGAATAACGGCTTGATTACTATTAATTACTGACCGTATGGCCATGAAAGCGATCACACTGATGAGAAATGTCGTTATAATCGCTATAAGAAAACCAAAGGAAATCTTTCTTTCGTAATTTTTTATTTCTTTATTCATTGAGTCTTCTTTTTAGAGTCGCAGCATCCTTTTTATCTCTTATTTACTTTATAAGTGAGAAAGATAGAAAGTTCACAGCCCGTTGCTCGTACGAGGCTTCAATGTAAGACTTAAGATTCTTTAAAAAATCAATTATTTAATACTCACGTTAAAAAGTGATGTTAAAGTAAGAAATACAAAATTAAAGGATATACTTCTGCGTGCTAGTAGAATAATTCAAATCATAATCTCATTTCTTGGGCTTTTGGCCTGTATTTTTAGTTTTGGGCTTGCTTTGATGGTCTCTGCTTCAGCTCTTGGTTCTGAGTATCCAAAACAAGCATTAGGGGCCGGTCTCTTCCTTTTGACTTTCATATATGCTTTTTTGATATTTCTTATCTCGATATTCAAACCACATGTCTTTTTCGGTTTGTTTTTAGTGCCTATACTATTCTTTGTTTCGCAATATTTAGAAAATAGTACTTACCATATTTCTCATAAGATCACTCCAATTCACAATCACAGGTTAATTGGTAAGGCATTGAAGTTTGATAAGAAGGTCTATCTGAAGTCTAATTTACCGAAGAAACGATTAAGAAACTACTCAACACTTTGCTTACATGATTTTAAGCTAACTGATTCTAATGATGGACTTGTACTTCCAAAAGACTATTGGGAAAAGGGACGGCCTCCTAAAACAGAAGTCCTGGAACCTCCTCAGAGCTTCACAGTTATAGATGCTTTTGAATGCGGACGTATGGTGAAATTAAGCTTAAAAGATCATAACGGTCGATTAATTGAAATGTTTGAGTTTGAAATTGATTAATTGACTGGAATTTCTCCGAGGAAGGAGAAGATGCTTACCGGGCCTTAAATCCTAAATGACTAGATTAGAAATCTTTTGCCCTATCTTTTTAAAGATTATATCTGAATCCATATTTTCTGAAGGTTTTCTAATACAAACGGCCAAGGCCAGATCTGCTTTATCTTTTGATTTCTTGATGAGCCCTACGTTGCAAGCACGGTGAATTTGAGTACCGGTTTTTTGGATGAATTTTACCTCTGGCGAGAGTCCTGCCTTTATTCGATGGTCTCCGGTTTTCATGGATTCCATATGTTTCATAAGTAGATTGGTATTCTCCTTAGAGAGGAGCATTCTTTTTTCCAGCTTTTCAAGGAGAGACACAAAGTCTGCGAGATATGCGCTATTGTGGCCATGCTGGTAGTATTTTTCAAAAGCTTCTTCCAAGTCGTTAGCTTTTAGATCCTTAACAGCTACATTGATTTTTTCGGCAAAGACCTCATGCCTTTTTTCCAGGGGATGATTTTTTAGTAGAATAAAATCCATATTGTTGAGAGATTGGGCCTTTGGGTGTAATTCCCCATAGGCGAGGTAACGCACCTTTAAGAGACTTGTTATCTTTCCGGTTCCTGGCATCCATTTGGCAACATCAAAGTTGAGCTCTTTGACTCCGATCTGATTAATCAGAATGTCCGCAGCAGTGTTGTCGCTCTCCCTTATCATCGCCTTTAAAATTTCACCTACGGTAAATTTTTTACCTGGTTTACTCCAGATAAGAACTCCACCACCATCGACAAAATCTTTTTCTTTGAGAGTGATCTTCTGATTAAGGTTTATTTTTCCTTGCTCTACTTTCTTAAGCAGACTGATACCGATTATCACCTTAATGGTAGAGGACAAATACCACTTTTTATTGTCGTTATATTTCAAAATGGTCCCATCTCGAAGATTCTTTATGACGACACCAATTTCCCCAGGGAAATCATGATCCATCTTTTCAATCTCTTTTTTGAGATCAACTTCCCATGCATGACTGAGGGTGCTTAGAGATAAGTATATTAGAACAAGTAATTTCATAAAACACCTGACCCTGAAATGACTTTCCCCATTTTTTCTAAAAGGGCCGCAGATATATTCTTTTGCTTAATATCTTTTACGAATGAAACCACAATGATGGGTTTTCGGTGTAGGTTCTTTGGGTTCCAGATATAACCCACGTCCACAATCCGTTGATACTGAGTTCCTGTTTTATGGGCAAAGACCCAGGGATGTTTGAGTCCGGCCTTGATGCGATTCTTGCCGGTTTCTGTCTTGAGCATGGTTTGTACCAGGAAGTCTCGGGATGAAGGGCCCAAGATTTTTCCCTCCCACAGGGATTCCAGAACCTTGGAATAATTGCGAGGTGAAGCAGAGTTAAGTCCCTTTCGATAGTAGGCTTCATAAGCTTCATGGACATTCTGAAGATTCATCTGTTTTTTTCCTAACCGGATGAATGAAGCGAATTTTTCGAGTTTTGCATTTGGATCTTGAATAGCATTTAGTTCCATGAAACTTTTTCCAGGAAGGTTAAAGGCATTGGTATGCAGTTCACTGTAGATATGCCGGCGCACATCTTTTAAAGTTGTGATTGGTGATGAGCCTGGCATTAATTTCTGAGTAAGCGTATTAATCTTATCCAGGCCAACAGTCCTAATAAGCATGTCACTCGCCATATTATCACTATAGACAATCATCTGTTCTATGAGATACCTGATGGAGACCTGATCACCTGGCCTCTTCAATTTGAGAGGCCCATTACCGTCCACGTAATCATCAAGGTCAATAGTTACATTATCATCCAGTGACAATTTTTTAGCATCAACCTGGGCCAGAACTTCAATAGCGATGGGAACCTTCACCGTTGATGCCAGATACATGCTTTCATCCCCATGCAGAGAATACTCTTCTCCAGTATTCAGATCTTTTAGATAAAGCCCAATTTGATTTGGAAACTGCTTTTCAAGTTCAATGAATTCTTTTTCCAGCTGTGCTTGCCAAGACTTCTTCAATGAACGACTGGGTTTTTTATGACTAAGATGTGTGACCGCACTAATTGGCCTGAAATTTACGAGTGTTAAGGTCGTGAGTGCGATTATCGCGATTCCTATGCGAAGTCTTAAATGTTTCATAATCTTTTTCCCATTTTTTTAACATAAGCCAAAAGGTCGTCATTACAAGGAGAAGTACGCTTAACCCTAAAGCTTCAAGGTAACTGACCTTAAGCCATAGATTGAAATGTAGCCGATAGAAAATAAAGAGAACGGTTAGGTGAAAGATAAAAGCGGATAAAGTATTTTTCCCAATCAGGGTGAAAGGAGATAACCACTTGGCGCCTTTTTCTCCAATTAAAAAAGTGAACGCGAGAATTCCTAAAGCTCCTGAAAGACTGAACAAAATAAAGGAGACATTAGGTGGGTGCTTACCCTCATTCATGGCCAGGGCGAGAAGTGTTGAATAAAGCTGTTGATCATACAAGACCAGAAATGTGACAGTCAGTAATAAGGCCATGCCACCAAGGATTCCTGATAAGATAAACCGTCCTCGGTTCTTGAAGTCAGATGTTTTTATAAAACTTCCGATAAACATGCCGAGAAAAACAAAAGGAGAGCGACTGAGTTGACCCCAGGTATAGAAGCCTTCTTCTTCCACCATAAGTGCTTTTAATTGAGGTGATTGCCAGAAATCAAAATTTTGGGACACAAAGATGGCCACGATGGCCAATGCCAGTGGTAAGAGAGCTTTTATCCAGCGGCTGCACTTCTGCCAGAGCGGGAGGACGAAAGGAATCCAGAGTAGTGCCAAGGCATAGAACCCTAAAATCTCTGCGTAGCTGGTAGATTGACGATAAAATAGCGCATCTACTATTTCTTGCGGATTATGAAGATGTGCCAGTTCAATGACTGTCAGAACTTTGAACCAGAAAAGTACCACTAAACCACGGAGGATTAATTTTCTTCTTTTTTCCGGCCAGAGATCTGGGTCTTGTGTCGCGGGGGCAAAACTCACGGCAAGTGACAAACCGAAAGCGATAAAAAAAGTGGTGGAAGAAAATTTCGTAATTAAGTGGATGGGAACTAATCCCCAGTCAGGAAATTGATCAAAGCTTAAAAGTCCTTTTACACCGTGGCTTAATATCATCAGACCTACAGCAAACCCCTTGGCAAGATCAATAGCGATAATTCGAGTCGTATATCCTAGGTTCAATTGGTCCTCCCTAGGGACAACTAACAATGTAACGCCCAGTGATCCCTTCTGCAATTAATCTAAGTTTTACTAAGTTAAGTTGGTATTACTTGCTAATTAATTGAGGTTGGTAACTCTTCATGTTTAGGCCAGTGATTGATATTCTACTTTAACCATTTTCGCTACCAAGGAAATAAAATGCAAAATGAGACAGCTAAGAGACTTAAAAAAAATATAGATAAGATTCTAACGATCTGGGAAGAAAGGGTTAATGAAGAGGTTCAAGCCGCTTATCATCAGGAAACTAAAGCTTTAAGGAACTCTCTACCAGAATATTTATTGCAGTTAGTGGATGCTTTATCAAATACCATAGATCGAACTACTGCACGGAAGAGTAAAGATAAAATAGAGAGTACCAGAGTAGGTAAAAGGCATGGAGAGGACAGGGCCGGAAGTCGTGATTATACAATAAATCAGTTGATCTCTGAGTATCATATATTACGACAAGTTTTATTTGATGTTATGGAAGAGGAAGCACCTTTAACCGAAGTTGAACGAGAAGTAATTGTTTGTTCAATTGAGCAAGCAGTGAATGACGCTGCAACAGAATATTCTGATATATTGAAAAGTATAAAAGAGAAAATGGCAAATACTCTAACTCATGATCTTAGAAATCCATTAACCTCAACCAAAATCAGTGCTCAATTAGTTTTAAAAAAACTTGCCGCTGACGACTCATCCGTATCTAAGTTGAAATTGATAATAAGCAACATGGACCGACTAGATCAAATGATCACTGGATTGTTAGATGCAAGTCGATTAGAAGCCGGACAAAGTATGCCAATAGATATAAAGCCTTGCGACTTTGATGTAATTATTCGACAAGTTATCGATGAATTGAGTTTAACCTATCCCGATTATTTTATAGTGCGATCAGAAGGAAAGTGCGAGGGGTTTTGGGATGAGAATGGATTACGCCGTCTGGTTGAAAATCTTGTGACGAATGCCATTAAGTATGGAGAAGAAAATACTCCAATAACGATTTCGTTATCACAGGATAAAACATCTGTAGAGTTAAGCGTGCATAATTCAGGGAAACCAATTCCCCCTGACGAAGTGCCAATTTTATTTGAACAATATAGAAGGTTGAAATCTTCTGAAGATAAAACTGGCTGGGGACTAGGACTTACGATGGTGAAAGGTATGGTGGATGCTCACAAAGGATCAATTAAAGTAGAGAGTGAAAAGAACAAAGGTACGACGTTTATAATAAAGCTACCTAAAGATGCTAAATCAAGCATTGAGCAGAGGGGGGCAGATCATTCACAGAGACTTATGCAAGTAGAACAAGCTCCTCAGATTCCAAAGAGTGACATCCATGCAGGATGATAAAACGTATCAGGCCAGTTGCCACTGCCAGAAAATCAAGTTCAAGTTCTCCTGGGACCTAGCACAGGGAATTCATAAATGTAATTGCACTTATTGCTATAAAACAAAATACCAGAAAGTATTTGTTAAGCATGGTGATCTTGAACTTCTATCTGGTGGGAACTTCCTCGCCACTTATCACGCCGAACCTTCCAGCTGGCCCAAAGATCATATTCATCACTACTTTTGCAAGAACTGTGGGGTCCAAGTTTATTCTAAAGGCTTTTTACAAATGGACCATGAGATTTTTAATGGATGGTTTTACGCCATAAATCTGGCGACTTGCGATAATATCACTCCTGAAGAAATAATATCTGCCCCTGTGATTTTTGAAAATGGCATAGAGGATGATCAAATGCATCCTCCGAAAGTGACCCAACATCTTTAATTAACTTCACCCATAAAGTTAAAATTTAGTTTAGAATTAACTTATGATTTTAACTTACACAAAAATAATCGTCTATTTGCTCGAGTATACTTTTATGAGGCTTACCGCCAAGGCTTTAGGCTGGCCTTTTACTCCTCCTCCAAGGTTGTCTAAGGAACAAAGGTTAACAATTAATGCGGCTTTCAAGCGATTATTGACCAGATGGAAATTAGTCATTAAACAATTTCCAAGGAGTAACAAGCTTTCGAATCCCATCGCTCATTTAAATCGATACAGATTAATACTCACTGATCTTCGAAGCTTTCTTGAAAGAAAAAAAATGAAAGATTCTACTGATCTTAAAGGGATAACATTTAGTATGGATTGTCCGGAATATTTTAAACGGAACTATCATTATCAGACTGATGGATATTTTTCCTTTGAATCCGCCATGAGATATGATCATCAAATTGAATTACTTTTCTTGGGAACTGGGCACATCATGCGCAAGGTTGCTTATGCTGAACTCGCAAATATTTTAAAAGGATCTGAGGATGTATTAGAATTTGGTGCAGGTTCAGGAACTTCAGGCCATCAGTTTAAACAAATTTTCCCCAGGACAGTCCTCGATATTCTGGAACCTGGCCCTGCTTATCTTGATTTTGCCCGAAGAACTTACCCTCACTCCTTTAATGAATATATTCCGGAATTCATGGAGAATTTTAAATGCCTCAAAAAGTATGATTGTATTTTTAGTTGCTTTGTCATGCACGAGATACCGGTGGCATTTTGGGATTTAGTTGTTCAAAAGATTAAAGAATCTCTTAAGCCTAATGGTCATCTCTTCATCATTGATAGCCAGCAGAACTGTGACAGTCCTGATCATCAATTTGCCTTAGATCAATTTGCTGAAGACTTTTATGAACCTTATTTTCAGGAATATAGAGAAAATTCGCTAGAGGAGTATTTTCGTAAAAAAGGTTTTAAATTGATGGTAAAAAGTGAAGTTCTATTTTCAAAAACTCTCTTGTTTACATTGTGAAGTCCATTATTCTAGAGTTCCACTAAATGCCTTGGCGTCAATGGGCGCATCAAAACTGATGAATAGAACGCAAGGTTCTTTGCTTGAACATACTGCCTGATGAGGATGTTGAGGGGGGCCATAGGCAAAGGAACCTTTTACGAGAGATAAGGCCCTTTCTCCTTGATATTTTACCTCAAGTTTTCCGGATACAAGAATCATGTGCTCGGCCGAAGTATGAGTATGTGGTGGAATTTTATAATTTCCTGGAACACGAAGATAAACATCCGCACCAGGTTTCTCAGGTTCACCCTGCAATATACTAATTTCGCAACCTTTAGGGAAAATTTCAGGGCAAGGGCCCCATTTCAAATCCTTATCATTCATCGTTCTTGCTACTGGCCTTTCAGTTGCGTGACTCAATGAAGTTATAAGAAACAAGCTCATGATTAGAATTTTCATAATACCCTCTCAATAAGGGCATTTTAGGTAAGCTGAAATGGCGTTGCAAGGCTATTTGCTTCTTGAGTCTTTATGATTTTAAATCCATCGCATCAGTGGCTACTTCATAATGGGCCGGAGCATAACTCCGGCCTATAAACTTATCTAGGTAAATTATAGAAGAAGGAAGCCTCCGGTCCCATAGGAAAACCGAACATATACCAAATCGTAAATAATACGGACCACATCAAAAGAAATGCAATCGAGTAAGGCACCATTAATGATATTAAAGTACCCACACCGAGATCCGGCTTATACTTCCTGGCAAAAGCAATAATGATTGGATAGTAAGGAAGAAGCGGTGAAATGATATTTGTCACCGAATCTCCGATACGATAAGCGTTTTGTGCCAATTCCGGTGAATAGCCCATGATCATGAACATTGGTACGAAAACCGGTGCCATGATTGCCCATTTAGCAGAAGCCGACCCCATAAAGAGATTGAGAAAAGCGGTAACCAGAATAAAGCAGAAGAGTAGTGGTAAACCTGTAAGACCAATTTCCTTGAGAAGAGTCGCTCCTTTGATTGCCACTACAATACCGATATTCGACCACGAAAAAAAGGCTACAAATTGGGCCATGATAAAAACAAGCGCAATGAAACCGCCCAAAGAGCTCATCGTTTCACCCAGCATTTTACTGAAATCCCGATCAGATTTTATAGTTTTGTTTTTAATCCCAAACACAAGTCCTGCACCCATAAAGAACATCATGATGAGTGGAACGATACTGCCGTAAAATGGTTTTAGATCACCAGCTTCACGTAACAATCCATTCTTTGGCAATGTCATGGCCAGAACAATTCCTGAAAAAATTATTAAAAAACCGAAGGTCCACCAAAGAGCAGTTTTTTCTTCTGGATTAATGCCGGCATGAGAACTTATGCCTTCAGAGGTTCCTTCCCATTTACCTAACCTAGGTTCCACTATCTTAGTAGTAACAAACGATCCAACAACTGTGATTAAGAATGTTGAGACGAACATGAAATAATAGTTAGCAGTAGCAAGAACATTATAGTTTGGATCTACTAAGTGAGCTGCAGAGGTGGATAGTCCTGCCAGCATCGGATCAAGTGAAGATAGTAACAGATTAGCACTAAATCCGCCGGAAACTCCTGCAAAGGCAGCAGTGAGACCTGCGATGGGATGTCTACCGAACGCTGCGAACAGCACCGCTCCTAAAGGAGTCAGGACAACGTAGCCAGCATCTGAAGCAACATTACTCATGACGCCTGCAAATACCAGTGTCGCTGGCAGCAGCCATGATGGCACAATGGTTACGAATTTGCGGAGGGTAACACTGATAAGACCTGACTTCTCGGCAACACCAATTCCCAGCATACATACCAAAACCACGGCAAAAGGAGGAAAATTGGCAAAATTCTTAGTCATGTCAGTAAATATCTTTCGAATTCCTTCAGGATTCAGAAGATTGATCACTTTAATCGTAGATTGATCTGAAGGGCTTATGACCTCAACGCCTAGTCCACTGAGAAGGGCAGAGAGGGCCAGAATGCCAGCTGCCATAAAAAGAAATAAAGTCCAGGGGTCAGGAAGTTTGTTCCCGCCTTTTTCTACAAAGTCCAGGAAACCTCGTAAGGCCTGTTTCTGTGACATCAATCACCTCCGCTAAAGAAACGTAATAATCAAATTATTATGACTAGGATAAATAAGATGTGAAGTCATTTAACTAAAGGCATGATTGATGAAAAAGTAAGTACCCTATAATTTTTACATCTTTTTTTTTGAGGCTTACGAGAGACCGAAAGATACAATATATATGCGACATGCTAACTCAATTGATAATTTGTTTATTCATCGCTGTTATGCCGTTTACTCTTTATGCACAAAGCTTTGCTGAGAGAGTATCAGCAACATATCTTAAGACGGATAAGAATTTCGACATTGATTGCTCTTATTCCTATAATAAAACTTTAAAAATAATTAAACCTGTTGGAGAAACCTTAAAGGGTCCTGCTCAGCTTTCGCGAGAGTTTGTCATTGAGGGAAATAATCGCAGATTGCCCATGAGCTTTTCTTTGACCAGGAATAATCGTGGTTTTGTATACAATGTGCTCATCAATCAAGAACATCAGTCGACTGGTAAACTTTCGAGAAGGGATTTTTATATTGCCCCGATTAAGGACCAGGCATTTGCATCAGAATTTGAAACATCCAAAATTCGTTGCAAGATCAATTTTGCCTATGCCTATCCAGAAGTCTTATATGATGGAAATTATCATTTCAGTGTCCATCCACACAAAACCTATGACTGGCAGTCCCGTTTAAAGGCGACAATTGAAAATTATCTCAACGATACCCACTTTAAATCCATTATATTCCTGGAAACAGGAAATTATCGAGGAGAGCTAGTCAATATTAACGGTTTTCTTAATGGAATTGATTATAATCTCCCTCCTAATAAAGTTGATAGTGATCTGGTTAATGTCCCTGATGAAACATCATTGATCGTTTCCCCGGCCGGTAACAATCGCTTTAGCATAAAGGCCGAACGTGAGCTTAATATTACTTTCACCGGCGGAAATCATAACTATTGTATCTGGAACGTCTCCCGACATGTTATAGAGGATCTGATGAATTCTGATTCACAGGCCAGAGTTAACTTTTTTTATGATACGAAGGCTATTGTGGCCCAGCCTCGAGGAATTGAAGGCGAAGGTCTGGAGATAAACTTTAATCGTCGTGATGTTAATCGTTCTAATCTTCTTAATGATCTTCTTAGTCGTAAAGAGATTCAAACCCGTTATCACGCTTCCTACCTGGAATATTTTCGAGATTTCATAGGCAAGCAATTCTCTGGTATGTATAAAACATATAAACTAAATTATAAGGCCGAAGGATTTGAAACGTCGGTCATTCTTGAAGGACAGGGGATTCGTCATTTAGAAGTCAATTTTACCTATTTATAAAGTCTATGACCGCTTATCTTTCACCTGACCTGTTAACATATTGATTGCAGTAGTAGTTCCCAAACTTCTTTTCACTTGGAGAATAGATCGTTGAGCACTTCCAATGTACTGGTCTTCGCGCTAACTTTAGATCCCTGATTAAAAATTTAAACTCCAGCATTGAAGGAGAGTCATCTTGACGGTTCAATGACATGCTTAAGGAAATGAGCGTAATGCCCTTTCCATTTCTTATCTGTTCTATTTTTCTTACGATCACTTCTTTTGTTTTAGATAAAATGGCTGGATACTGAGCTGTAATTCGTCCCTTATCATGAGAAGAAACTTTTATTGAGCTTTGGTACTCGGGATGATTGAGACAATACTTTGATTCCTTATCAATATATTTGATACTATTGGTTTTCTTCTCAAGCATCACTTTACATGTAAGTGTATTGCTAAAACCGGCATATGCATAAAAAGTTCCGTATTTGTTTATATCGTAGCCAATTTCGGCCAAAGGCCCGTTGAGTTCTCCTAAATCAGCATTCGCAAACCCTTCAGAGTATTTTATTAAAGGGGTTAAGGCATATTCAACTTCAGTATCTACAGATGCCAAGACCATATTGGAGGTACAAACCAGCATCATCAAAATCGCTGTGAATCTCTTCGTGTTCATTGAGGGCCTCATATTGTTTGGAACAATCTAACACAGCTTAAGGGAGGATTTGGGGGGGGCTGTAAAAATGAAGAGGTCGGACATTGAGTGTCTAGAAACTAGACAGTTCTAATTCCCAGCTTTTTGTGTTATATTCAAAACATGAATATCTAATCTCCATTCTTCTCTTTATTTTTCCATCAATTCAATTCCTAACCAATGAGTTAATCATGAATCAAGTCATCCTTGTTCCTATTGTTATTAGTTTCAACGCTTACAAGGATTTCTATGACGATATTCAAATACTTAAGGATATTGATACTATCGATATATTGGGACTTTTCATCTTTTAAAAAAGATGCTGGCCTTCCGATCCAAAAGATTACTAGAGAACAAAGTAAAAAGAAGGAGCAGAAAAGAGAACTTAGGAAGAGGAGGATGCCTCCTCCTAAAAAGTTGAGAAAGGAGATAAGACATAATTTATATCTTAAATCCAAATCCAAAGATCATCGTTTTTCTAATCAGCGTAAACTAAGAAGGATGTTTCGTAATAGTTAATGATACGTTTGATTTAAAGAATTGAAGTAGTGTACACTTTTATATTTCGAAGGAATGTTTAATGGCCATGATGAAGTTTTTATACTTATTTCTGTTTACCACAACTTTTTCTGCAGCTTGGTCACAGAAAACGGATGGGCATTATTTTAAAGATATGAAAGGTTGTTTTCTTCTTTATAACTTAAAGACTCATACCTTTGATAAACTGATTGGCGATGAGCATTGTCGGCAACGACTACCGGCATGCTCCACTTTTAAAGTTCCCTTGGCCGTCATGGCCTTTGATTCCGGTGTCCTAACAGATGAGAATGTGGTTTTGAAATGGAATGGAGTAAAAGAATCTCGTGAGGTGTTAAATCAGGATCATAACGCCAAAAGTTGGATGAAAGACTCGGTGGTTTGGTTCTCACAAAGAATTACACCCGAGTTAGGTAAAGAAAAATTCCAAAACTACCTAACGGATTTTAATTATGGCAATAAGGACTTCTCGCAAGGGATAACCACGGCCTGGTTAGTTTCACCTTCAGAAAAAAACCTTGGTCTTAGAATTTCAGCTTATGAACAAGTCGAGTTTTTTAAAAAGCTATGGGCCGATAAGCTGCCAGTGAGTAAACGGGCCATGCAGTTAACTCGTAAGATTACTTATCTGGAAACTTCCCCCAAAGGTTTCAAGCTGTATGGGAAAACAGGTTCAAATTTTTATGATAAGGCCCATACCTCACATTTAGGATGGTTTATCGCTTATATTGAGAAGGATAATCAAAAGTATATTACTGTTACAAACTTAAGTGATTCGAAACACCAAAAAGCATTAGACTATGGTGGACCTCGGGCCAAAGAAATGACTAAAATTATTCTTTCAAATGAAGGACTTTGGTAAGTGAAATTAAATCAATGCCATTTCTTCTGATGATCAGCGTGAGTCTGAAGATAAGATCCCTCTTTATAAAAATGGTCATAAAACTCAGTATCTAAGTGGAATGCCTGTAAATACATTAAGCAATAAGCCGAAGGGACGGTGGCAGGAAACTTACCAAAAGTATCATAAATGTATTGGGCCATAATAGAGACGCATTCAATGAATTCTTCCGTATGTGGAGCTGCACTAGTTCTGATCTTTTCTGTATTTTTCCATGGGCCTGATGTTGTCTCTGAAAAGGGGCCACCTTTCCCAAATTTTCGGTTTACCACTGACTTTACGGCATCCTTCATTCTTAGATAATAGGGTGGGCACTTTGTTTCAAAAACTCCTTTGATACCGGTTGGGTTAGGAAAATTCCAGTCTTCACGCGTATCGGCCTGGAAACCCAGGCCTTTGTTGTTTGGATCTCCGCTAACACCAAATATAGAGATTGGATTTATCCCATCATACATCCACCCTCCTAATCCCATAGCTTGCAACATTAAAGTTCCTGCAAAGCAGGATACTGAAAGTTCAACCGTGGCTTCTCCTAAACACTGTTGATCTAAGAATGAGAGGGGGAATGGGGAATTTAAATCTATCATCCGATCAAACTTCTCTAGGCCAGGAATTACCTGCTTGTTAATATCATCGATGATTCCATATCCATTCTGTACGAGATAACAAAGTGCAAGTAAAACGTGCTGAGCAAGATCAACTACGGGAATTGCAAGTAAGCTCCCTGGAGTATTGGTTACCCAGAGGTTATGACTTTCGATGTGAGGCTCTTTCTGTGGTATCTGGAGTCTCTCATTCGAAATTTTTTGGAAACTACTGTCCGATTGTTTTAGGTAATTTTCTAAATCAATCTCAGCTGCCATTTGATTATATTTTGTTGGAAAGGAATCTCTCGTTGACAGGTAATAGACACCTGAATCATCAGTGAAGAAAAGATCTGTCGTCTGAAATCCTGCAGCAGAAGGAAAAACTCTACCTGTAGCACTACCTGCATAGTTTGGAAGGTAGGGAGTATATTTTTTATTGAATGGTATAAGGTGACTCCATCCGGTATTTCCTGCCATCGTACTAATGATTAATGAACGTTCTATTTCAGTTAACGGTTGAACATTTTTAGTAGATTTAAAAGCAAAGGGGCCGGATTCAATGTGGGCCCCCGCCGAAAATCTTCTGGATCTCCTTCCCATTAAGGCCGATAGAAGTGGGAACTTGGAGACTTGTTCCAGGCAATGCTTCATATTGTGGAAATCTTTTTGATTAAAACTCATAGTTCTCCCCTAAATTAGAAATTGTTGAGATCTTATTTAATGGAGGAGAGCATTCCAAGACTGATTGAGAAAAGGATAGTATTGAACTCAGCGATTAACCATTTTTCAATTATCTACAATGATAATTCCAAGTCCAGTCAGCAGCCCTATCGCTTCAGGTAAATTAAATCGGGCCCCACGTACTTTATTGGTTATGGGATCTATCTGATAGTTAAACGCCTGTTGGAAGTTTGCCTTTTTTAATATCGTTTCCTGAAAACGAGCTTCTTGCAAATCAGAAAACCTCAGATCGCACTCAGTTAAGTCGGCTTGATAAAAATCGACTTCTTTCAATATGCAATTGGATAGAATGCTTTTTTTCAGCTTCATGCCCATAAAGTTTGAATAACTTAAATTACAATTTTAAAAAATCGGACTTACCAGATCGTCAAGATTTGGCCACTGGATACCTATCAGCTTACAGTTCTCAAATTGAATTCCTCTAAAACGTGCATTCGACAAGTTTACATTACTGAAATCGCAGGTGTTAAATATGCAATCGATAAAACGGGCATGCGATAGATCATATGGCTTAAAATCATACCCGCTAAAAATGCAGTTCTCAAAGGATGAATGAGAAAAAGCTGCGGGAGGATTTTCATTATTGATGAATTTTTGATCTACATACTCATTCATGAGTTTCGTACGCTGATAGAATGGTTGTCGCTTCGACTGAACTTTCAAAATATTTTTTCTTTGCTCTGAGGTAGTCTTGATTTGAAAAAAACTGTTCCATTGAACTTTTGTCTTTAAAATAAATGGTAAAGACCCGATCTATCGGTGCAGAAGTGACGGATTTTAAAGTTTCCTTGATCCAGAAGTCGTACTTAAACCCACCTCCGTATTTCAGTAGGATAGGGTACATGGCCTCTCGATATGCCTGGTATTGAGCGGGTTCTTTAATTTTAAGACCAACTAACATTTCATAGGCCATTAATAGCTCCCCTCTGACACGCACCGCAAGCTGTTCGCGTTACTAAAATTCATATTCTTGCCCCTATCCAATGACTAGCAAACTACGCTAATCACAATCTTTATATCTTTAGGAGGGCAGAGTGAATAATCTCATATTAATAGGTCTTTGTTTATTAACTCTTTCAGCGGCCCATGCAGGTATTTCTATCCCATGGAAAGATTTTTCTGATCCAGGCATCATGAGTTCTACCTTTGAAAGACACTTTGAAAAATTACCTCTTTCGGGAGCGCCTTCGGACACCCAAAAACTTTGGGCCAATGACTACTGGCCCCGTAGAAGAGGTCTGATTAATTATCGCTGGAATTCCCTTAAGCCAATTGGATTTGAATTGGTTTCCCCTACAAAAGAAGAAGCCTTAAGAATGAGTCAAGACCAATTGGCCGCTCTTGCACCATCAGAAAAGTTAGACCTATTAAATGGTAACTATGATTACCCGCTTAAAAAAGAGGTTGATGAGAAATCTTCTAAGCATGCACCGATCTGGCACGGTATCTGTAACGGCTGGTCACCGGCCGCCATTAACCATAGGGAACCACTTCCTAAGACATTAATAAATCCAGATGGCATTCAGGTTCCTTTTGGATCTTCGGATATTAAAGGGATCATTAGTTATTATTACGCTTATAAGCATGAAGTTAAATCAACTCATCAGATGGGTAAGCGGTGTAACTTTAACTTCGGACCAAATTGTGACGAGGATTTAAATGCCGGGGCATTTCATATTGTCCTTACAAATAAGGTGGGGCTGGAGCAGTTAAGTTTTGTGGCCGACGTAGAGGGCGGAAGACAAGTATGGAATCATGCAGTGAACGAATACTCTTCAACGATTGTTAATGCCGACCTTCCTCCTTCTGATGATTCTGCACCTGGTACAGTGAAAAGAGTCCTGATAAAAACTGTTATGACCTTTGTCTTGGAGATAAAAAAGAATAATTGGGAACCGGTCATGGGGACTGATGATCATGTAAATGGTGTCAGGAATTATGAATACACACTTGATCTGGATTCAACCGGTAAAATTATTGGTGGGGAGTGGATATCTAAGGCTCGCCCGGACTTCCTATGGACCATGGAGAAGGCCACAAATTTTGGCGGATTATTTTCTCGAGTTCCTGAATTATTGAACGACTAGTTGAAATGGAAGGCCCACTTGCGTGGGTCTTTTTCTTTATAAAGGAAGAATTACTTTAAATTCCGAACCTTCACCAACTTTACTCTTTAGTAAAATTTTTCCTTTATGGGCCTGTACAATGTTGTTAGAAATGAAGAGTCCTAATCCTATACCACTAACTTCGTTTCCTGAAATGACCCGTTCAAAACGCTCAAAAACCCTTGGTTGATCTTCTGGACTAATGCCCATACCCTGATCCCGTACAACCAAAATAGCGTTATCTTCATCTTTAGAAACTTCAACGTAGATAGGTTTATTCTTTCCATACCGGATGGCATTTATAAGCAGATTTAAAAGAACTTGTTCAATTCGAAAACTATCCCATTTTCCTGGAACTGTTTGCGTGCAGTGAAACTGCACTTCAACTCCTGAAGATTCAGCAATTACTTTAAAGCGATCAATGACGTCACTCGCCAACTCACATAAATTAAATGATTCTACTTGAATATTTAAACGGCCTTCAGAGATCTTAGATTCATCCAGTATATTATCTATAATGCGATTAATTCTTAAAAGATGCTCCTGCTGTTTTCTGAGCCCGGAACTTATTTTTCCTGCTGTAAATGCATGAGGGAAATTTTGTTTAAGTTCAAATTCTATAACTTGCATTTGAAGCTGCAAGCAGGTGAGTGGAGTCTTAAGTTCATGACCTGCTATCATGTAAAATTGATCACGTGAATTAATGGCGGCTTCCAAAGCTTCTTCTTTTGCTTTCTTTTCCGTAATATCAAAAACCACTCCTGCAAAACGGACGGCCATGGGTGAGTGGGGGGCGAATGTACAACGTCCCCGCGACATTACCCATTTTTGGACACCTGGAGAGGGAAGAATTCTATATTCTAATTCGTAGATCTGATCACTATGAATGGCAGCATCAATAGCGGCATTCATCATTTGTACATCGTCAGGATGGACCTTACTTTGTAGAACTGAACGTTGACCGTTAAATTCATCAGCACTCACTCCCCAGAGTTCCAGCATTTCTTTGGAACATTGAACGGTTCTGGTTTCTAAATTAATATCCCATGTCCCCATGCGACCTGATTGCAGTGCAAATTCCAGACTTTCTCGGCTTTGTTTTAGCTGATGTTCAACATCAGAATAAAGGGGATCCATGAAATTTCCCGGATGTTTTGAGAGTTAATATTCTACTTCAAACTAACAGAATTAAGAGATTTTAAAAGAGAAACCTGATAACTGAGTTCTTGACTCAGTCTCTCGAGTTTTACCCCTAACTTTGTTATTCTCTTTAACCATGAAGGTATCTCTTTTGACTAAAACAATTTTTTCAATTCCCAGAATGGATTGCCCATCTGAAGAGCAAATTATTCGAATCAAACTGGCCGAGTTTAACTGTATCAAAAGTCTGGATTTCAATATACCTGCCAGGGAACTATCCATTCTTCACGAAGGATCGAATAATGATCTGCTGGAAGCTTTAGTTACTTTGAACTATGGGGCCAGGATCAGTTCTTCATTCGAAGTTGAAAATTCTGATTCTATGCTGAATTCTGCCTCCGATCCAAAAGCAGAAGCAAAGATTTTAAAACTACTTATAGCGATTAATGGAGGAATGTTCTTCATTGAACTTGTGACCGGTATTATGGCCGAATCAATGGGTCTCATTTCAGATTCTTTGGATATGCTGGCCGATACTGGCGTGTATGGAATCAGTTTATACGCTGTTGGAAAAACTATTAGGGAGAAAAAGAAATCAGCTCAAATGAATGGATTCTTTCAAATGATTCTAGGGTTTGGAATTATCGCTGAAACCATCAGAAGATTTATTTTTGGAAGTGACCCCGAACCTAGGTACATGATTCTCATTTCCTTACTTGCACTTGCCGCCAATGTATATTGCCTGATCCTGCTGTCAAAACACAAGAAGGGAGATGTCCATATGCGTGCGAGTTACATATGCTCATCCACTGATGTGATGGCCAATATTGGGGTTGTTCTAGCGGGAGTTGCAGTGTTTCTCACAGCATCCCGATACCCTGATTTAATCATTGGCATTGTTGTGACAGGGATTGTTCTTCAAGGAGCTTACCGTATATTGAAATTGGCAAGATAAGGAATAGTGGTTGCAAAAGACCTCAAACTATTTTAATTTTATTCTTTTAGCATTGGAGTGATTTTTGTTTTATTTTTCTGAGTTCTCACCGCCTTAACTTCCCCTCATTCACTTTTATTCTCTCTTCAATTTATGACATCCTTTAAGGAAGCCTATGATCTTTGATATTAAGCAATTCAAGAGTATTAATTATAAAACTGAAATTCTCTCTGGATTAACAGTTGCCCTAGCGTTGGTACCCGAAGCTGTTGCCTTTGCTTTAATTGCAAATGTTCCTCCCTTGGTGGGGCTTTATGCCGCTTTCATGGTTTGTCTCATCACTTCAATCTTCGGTGGCCGTCCGGGTATGATCTCAGGCGCCACAGGTGCCTTAGCAGTCGTTATGGTTTCTTTAGTCAAAGAGCATGGGATTGATTATTTATTTGCTGCTGTCGTATTAATGGGGCTCATTCAAATCTTGGTCGGTGTATTTAAATTAGGAAAATTTATAAGGCTTGTACCTCAACCTGTTATATATGGCTTTGTAAATGGTCTTGCCATTGTTATATTCATGGCGCAGTTTGCTCAATTCAAGGTGGTAACTATTGGCGGAGCAACTGAGTGGCTGTCGGGATTTCCCATGGTAATTATGCTGGGGCTGGTTTTGCTTACCATGCTCATAATCTATTTCTTACCAAAATTAACTAAGACCATTCCTTCTTCTCTGGCAGCGCTTCTTATTGTCTCTGGTATCGTAATCTTCATGAACCTTGATACAAAATCAGTTGGAGATATGGCCTCAATTAAAGGTGGCTTTCCTTCGTTTGCTTTTCCTCAAGTTCCGTTTAATTTTGAAACCTTTAAGATCATTTTACCTTATTCATTAATACTGGCAGGTATTGGACTTTTGGAATCCCTCTTAACACTGACATTGATTGATGAAATTACCGAAACCAGAGGAAAAGGAAATCATGAATGTGTAGCTCAAGGAGCTGCCAATGTCGTGACAGGTTTTTTTGGAGGTATGGGAGGCTGTGCAATGATCGGTCAATCCATGATTAACGTGAGTTCTGGTGGACGCTCAAGGTTGTCCGGTATCGTTGCAGGAACAGGACTTTTATCTTTTATCCTGTTCGGTTCAAGTTTAATCGAAAAAGTTCCTATGGGTGCTTTAGTGGGCCTGATGTTCATGGTCGCCATTGGTACATTTGAATGGGCCAGTTTCAGAATTATGAATAAGATTCCAAAAAGTGATGCTCTGATTATTGTACTTGTCACTGCTTTAACTGTTGTCTTTGATCTCGCCATTGCAGTTGCCGTTGGCGTGATTATTGCGGCTTTGGTCTTTGCCTGGGATAATGCTCTTAGAATTCGGGCGAGGAAGTTTTTAGATGATAAAGGGGTGAAGCACTATGAAATTTTTGGACCACTCTTTTTTGGTTCCATTGGAGCTTTTCAGGAAAAATTTGATCCCCAGAATGATCCCAAAGACATCATCGTAGATTTCAAAGAATCCAGAGTCGTAGATCACAGTGCGATAGAAGCATTGAATGTCCTGACAGAAAGATATTCCAAACTTGGTAAAAGAGTATGCCTTAAACACTTGAGTTCAGACTGTATCAAGCTTCTCGGTAAAGCGGGTTCAATGGTAGAGGTTAATCTATATGAGGATCCGGAATACACTGTGGTGACTGAATAAATGTCTAAAACTTAGACACCAGTCTGTAAAAAAGGCCGACTTCCACTGAAAAATGCTCATTGGAGCTATAAATGTAGGGTAACACCTCATTTATGGAGCTCCAATGAAACGGTCTATTCTTATATCTCTTGGTATAGTTTCACTTTTAGGGAATATTTCTTATGCCAGTGAAATAGATTCATTTACCCGCCGTTATGAACCTTTGGAAGATTCGGCATCTGTCATCAATCGAAAAGCAAATGAAATGATACTTGAGGCTGTTCAACGAGCGAACGCAGATTCCACTTGCGATGAAAAACGCCTCTACACTGAAATCCGAAAAGATTACAATATTATTCTAAATGACGGAAAGTTTATTAATTTTATTGTCCAGTCACCAGAAGTTCCCCGCCATACGATAGAGAGAAAAGATTCTATCTTTCGTGACCACACGATCTTTGATGGTTATCTTCTTGCCCGCCCAGCTGCTGATAAAGATGGTATTGGTATGGGAACGACCATGAACTTCAATGGCATGTATATTGGTTCGGACAAGTTTGAGCATATGTTTGGCCAGGGATATCACTATTTCAAAAGATTTTACGAGAAAGGTTATAGCTTAAAGCGCGTCTTACTCATTGGTAATGCCAATGAAAGATTGCACTTGGGTGGTAACAGAATGGCGACAGGTGTTTATACTTTCTCAGATCTTGTTGCAAATTTTCAAGGGATGAGATTTTGGAATCATCTATTACAAAAAAATGAAGATTTATTGGGTGAAAACCTAGGACCTTATATTACATGTGAAAGTAACCAATGGATTCAAAAGAAGCAGATCGATTTTAGAGATTACATTGATGATGGTTTTGATGAAGGGATAAATTGTCCGGCCCTTATTACAAAAGATGGTCTTAAGGGTGTTAAAAAAGCTCTGTCTGAGCTCGAACAGAAATATCCCGAGCATTCATTCACATGTCCTCTAGATAAAGAAAAACTTGAAAATGTTAAGGCTAAATATTCTTTACCTGTTAGAGGAATAATTTATAAGAAACAACTACGTGATTATATTTTTAATCCTTGGGATACATTGAGACAATATAAAATCGGATGGATTCTATAATGAAAACTTTTATTTCGTTCATATCTTTATTCTTATTCTTAACCCTGCCTGCTTTTGCTTTAGAAGCAGACAATGAGTTTCTGAATAATATTGATGAGTCCCTCACATTACGACATCAGGGAATTGATTTTTATCAGGCCCATTCCTCAAAGTTTAATAATACTGATAACTTGACCCACAACGATCTGGTAAATATCTATAACTTTAGCTCGATGTACATTGCTCATCGAGAAAAACTGCTCCAGGAAATTGAACTAATTCAAAAAGAAGTACGTCTTACAGATCGAATTGTTATCAGAACAGATGTGAAAACAGGCATTCGTAGAAATGTATTAGGTTTAAAAACGCATTATATAAATCCGAATGAAGTAGAGGGAAGAAATAAAATCCGCGCAATCAATCAGGCCACGATTTATGGGCTTATGCTATTTGATAATTATCTGGCACTTGTGGCCCCGTATTACATGCATACAAAGGTTAGATACCTGCTTAACCGGGATTTTCCTGGTCGCGATCGTCAATTTGATGAAATTGCTGCCAACTTCTTTAACATTGCCCAAAGAAAACTTTTGCTTAAGGGAATTAAAATCTTTGAAAAATTCAATAATATAATAATTAAAGAGGATATTATTATTTCTTCTTATGATGGTTACCTTAATCAATTGATTGCGACGAGTCCTGTTGTGGATCATTTGAAAGATGTGGGATCATTTGAAATAGGAACTTTAACTCATTTAATTCAAAGAGTAACTGGAGAGCTGAGATTTACCGCGAGAGCTTCAACTTTTCAGACGAGCAAACTTTTCGGTAATACCATGGGGATTTTTAAATCTCGTGATGGTTATATGCGGAAATTTAATGAGAAGCAAAGACATCAAATTGCTTCAAAGCTTAAGCCCCTTGATGTCTTGTTGGAGAAAACACCATTTCGCCTAACCGATTCTTTCATCCCAGGTTATTATGGACATGTAGCGATTTGGGTTGGAACAGAAGAGGAGTTAAAGGAACTTGGCATTTGGGATCATCCCGCCATTATTCCTCATCAGGAAAAAATTCGTTCAGGTCATCATATTGTTGAAGCTCTACGTCCTGGAGTTCAAATTAATACTTTGGAACATTTTCTGGATATTGATGACTTGGCCGCGATCAGGCCAAATGATCTGTCGTTGGAACAAACTAAGGAATATCTGATCCGGGCATTCATGCAAATTGGAAAGGATTATGATTTTAATTTTGACGTTGAAACTGATAACTTGATTGTTTGTTCTGAAATAGCCTACGTTGTTTTCCATAATGTGGTCTGGCCTACGGATAGAATGCTGGGGAGATCAACTATTAGTCCTGATCATGTTGCCTGGGAAGCAGTTCCTGGAAAGTCCTTTACTCCAGTTCTTCTGTATCAGAATGGAATTGTTGTTAAAGAAGATAAAATGGATGAAGTTTTCTTAGGGAATATTTCAGGCCCAGAAAGAATGAAATAAGCTACTCTAGGGAAAAGGAGTGGTTATGAAAAAGAATATTCACGACTATGAAAGAGTCTTTCGATTTGCAGCAGGAGCTTTTCTTTCTTCCCTGGCCTTTTGGGGACCTAAGAATAAAAGCTTTCTGGGTTTTATCATTCCTATGGGCACAGGCCTGATTGGAACGTGTCCTTTGTATTCAGCATTAGGAATCAGCACTAGAAAAGCAGTTAGAGACCGCGATAATGACTACTTCCCTGTGCAAAGTGTTTCAGAAAGAGCAGCAGGTCATCCAATTGTAGGAGCTTCCTGATTATTGATATAGGGTAAATAAATCATAAGGTAGAGTGCCCTTAACATGGCAAATGCAGGAGGTGCTATAAATACTCCTAGAATTCCAAAGAAACTTCCTAGTAAAAGCATAAACACCAGTAAGGGCACAACCGGTAATTCAATTTGACCTTTCATGACTAAGGGAATGATCACATTTCCTTCAAGCTGTTGGGTAACTCCAAAAACTAATAATACCCAAATAATTTGCCCAGGATCTGAGGCCAAGGTTATAAGGCTTGCGGTTGTCACAACTAAAATTATCCCAACATAAGGTATAATACCCATAACAGCGGTCAATAATCCAAAAATTGCCCAGTAATCCACTTTGGTTATCCATAAACCAAAGGCCGTTAAGCTACCTATAATAAACATATCAATTAATTGGGCACGAAACCATGCTCTGAGTATTCGTCCGCATTCTGTCATGACTTCACGGGCCTTATCTCGATAACTTGGAGGAAAGGCTTCTATGGTCGATGCAAAGTATTCCTGAGAATTAATGGCAGTATAAAGACCTAAGATGATTGCAAAGCTTGCCGCTCCGAGTGCGATCACCCCAAGATGAAATCCTTTGAAGACATTGATCACACTTCTTTGTGCCGTTTGGCCTATATTGATATCCAGAAACTGGTCTTTAAGCCATGGATAGCGATCAAAGATTTTTGAAAACCAGGTAGATAATGATTTATAAATTTCAGGACTTCTCTCTGTCAAAGTATTGAACTGATCTGCCACAAGATAATAAATGCTCACCAGCACTCCACCAACTATTAATGCTATCAGCAGCAATATCAATAATGCAGAAAGATATCTGGGAAGATGGAGCTTCCCTGTAAGTTTATTAAGTACGGGAGAAAGGAGAATGCCTATTCCGATGCCAATGATTGAAACTAATAATATATAACGAGTGAAATAGGCCGCTGCGAACAGAAGAATGAAGGTAATAAAAGCAACAATAGTGCCATTTGTTATTTTGACCCTTTCCATTTGAATATGGAAACACTGAGTATTTTCTTGGTCAAGTTGCGGCCTATACTCTTAGTAACAGGAGAATTCTTATGTCTACCCAAGTCAAAGCTGTACCTCAAGGTTATCACTCTTTAACTCCTTATTTGATTGTAAAAGATGCTTCCAAAGCGATTGATTTTTATAAAGAAGCTTTTGGCGCTCAGGAGCTATTTCGAATGGAGGCCCCTGAAGGGAAAATTGGTCACTGCGAATTAAAGATTGGTGACTCCCGTTTGATGTTGGCCGACGAATTTCCCCATATGGGATCAACTGCACCCAGTGAAGCTGATCGTGGCTTCTCATTACTCTTATATGTTGAAAATGTGGATGATACTTTTAAACGGGCCCAGCAAGCTGGAGCAAAAGTAATTGAAGCAGTAAAGGATGAATTCTGGGGGGACCGCATGGGAACGCTCGAAGATCCATTCGGACACAGATGGAACTTAGGAAGTCATGTTGAAGATGTTCCTCCTGAAGAAATGAAGCGTCGTCAGCAGAAGATGTTTAGTTGAATGGAAGACTAAAGAACACGGCCTTAACAGAAGTGTCATTCCTGGCAATGTCTTATATAATTTCTTCCTTCAGGAGAAATTATGCAATTACTATCATCCAACATTGCTCAGGACATTATCAATGAAGGCTTCGCTTTTGGAGCGGACTTTGTGGACGTATTTATTGAACGAACCCACAACGATGGCATGGTCTTTAAAAATTCCAGAGCTGAAGACATTCAATCAGGAACTATCTTTGGCATTGGCATACGCCTGATCCATGGTGAACAGGCCCTTTACGGTTATACCAATTCAGTCGATCGGGAAGAACTTCTAAGAATTACCAAACTCTTAGGCGCAAGGATCGGAGGGGAAGGAAAGTCACTTAACCTTAACTTCGAAAAATTAACTTATCCTAAAATTCCCACTTTACTTGATAAAGAAATTGATGCCAAACATAAGCTGTCGCACTTAAAGAAAATTGATGAGGCCCTTCGCACGG
>DFXY01000030.1:25963-52299 GCA_002381945.1 Bacteriovoracaceae bacterium UBA4096 | reverse complement strand
CTGATAGCTTCTCAAGCTTTAGTCGGGAACTTCAGGATGCTGTTAACCAGTCCGCAAATATACTAAAGGATCTGGTGATAGATGATGTAAAAGGTTTCAGTGCTGATGTCTTTAATCGTTCTTAAATCTCTTCATTATGGAAAGGTTGTGTATTCTTTCATGATCTTTCCATACTCTTCAATGATTTAAGTTTGATATTTGATACTAATGTTCTAGTATTCAAACCATGAATTTCATCCTATCTACTCTATTTATATTGGCCAGTTTTAGCGCTTTCCCGGCAGCTCCTATTGATGAAAGGCTTGCGGGTTACGTCCAGAAATTCAATCTCATTCCTTTGTCGGCCCCTGCTGCCAGAAAGCACAAGCTATTCCTCCTTGGAAGAGATCTTTTTCGTGAAAGAAGAATTTCAGGGAATGACAATATCTCATGTATGGAATGTCATCATCCTAGAATCGGTACTGCAGATGGAATTCCACTTTCCCTTGGTGAAGGAGCGATCGGTTTACAAATTGGAAATCGAAAAAGAATGCAGGGTCAAGGCCGTATTCTTGCTCGGAACACACCGGCCCTGTTTAATCTGCATAATGTAAACGTCATGTTTTGGGATGGAAGAGTGGAGTTTAATCCAGAAACAAAAAAACTCATCACTCCTATACCATTAAAAAGGGAAGTGGCACGAACTCTCACGAGTGCACTTGCTGCCCAGGCCATCTTCCCTATGGTCGATCATGATGAAATGCGGGGTTTAAGAAGCTCAAACCCTATCGCTGATGCTAAAAATGAAGAAGAGGCCTGGGAATTAATTGTAGAGAAAATTCTGAAGTTTCCTGAATATCAAAAAGCGTTCGCAGAAGTTTTTCCTGGTCAGAAGATAAATATTGGTCATTTTGGAGAAGCCCTTGCTGAATTTCAAGGACAGGCCTTCTTTTTGGCAGAAACGCCCTATGACCGTTACTTAAAGGGAAATGTTGAAGCCCTCACTACTAAGCAGAAAATAGGAATGGAAGTTTTCTTTGATAAGGCGAAATGCGGAATTTGCCATAACGGCGAACATCTCTCATCTTTGGAATACAAAGTAGTTGGTTCTCCTCAAATTGGGCCAGGAAAAGAAAATGGCGATGATTACGGACGCTATCAGTGGGATAATCAGGAAGGGAATCGTTACGCTTTTCGGGTTCCTCCCCTGAGGAACGTGGGACTTACGGCACCATATTTTCATCATGGTGGTCTTGCCACATTAGAGAACGTTGTTGAACACTATGATGATATAAAAACGAGTCTTAATAACTATAGAATTATCGAGCAGTTTTCAAATTATTTAAGGCCACTCAAAGCGCATGATCATACCAATGATTATATCCGTATCGGGAATATCCCAAGAGACTTGCCTCTGGAAATTGGTTTTACAGAGGAAGAAAAGGAAGCTTTGGTTGAGTTCCTGCGTTTTGGTCTTACGGATATCAGGTTGCAGAATTAATCTACTGAGCATCACTCTATTTATCAAAGAATATACTAATTAAACCCGTTCTGAGTTCCTGGGTTGGAACATCTCCTATCTCACTGGCAGGGCCTCGGTAGAGGCTTGGATCTGGAGATAGGGCACTCACAGCAGTAAAGCCGCCATATAGTTCTGTATCATCATTTCCAGCGATGACATCCACGGGAAGAGTTTGAACATAATTAAAATCTTCCAAAGCCAGTTTTGAAGATGAGCAGGAATATTGAGGAAGATCGTACAACATACTTTTCATATAGGCCGTGAGATAGTTTTCCCCGTAGATAAGGCCATGCTCTGTTAAAAATAAATTCATCTGTGTTGTCGGTGAGAATGCTGAAGCGTTCATTTCAGTTAAAATAATTCCCGGAGTAGGCGAAGTTAGGGAAGCATGGTTTGTTACGATATCGGTGCAACTCATGTTAAGAGCTGAAGGAGATGGATCATGGGATTTTAAATTAATCACTCCCAAGGCATGATGATTCGAACCAAAATCATTACTTTTAAAAACCATCGCAGCATCAAGCTGAGTCGTTTGTATGTGGGTTTTATTTTGAGTTATTTCAAGATGTGGCAGTTCCGGATCAAAACTATATAAGGCTTCTTTTGTTTCAGAAGTTATTTGATCTTCAAATGAAGTTCCTGCAAAACTCAAACACAAGGTCTTTGATGCCTGTCCCAGCTTAAATGCCCCGGTATAGACTCTGCCCTGTTCCGGGTCACAACAATTGTTTTCACTGATGCAGTATTTTATAGAGGAGGCAGTGGAGCAGGTTAACTCTATATTGACTGGCCCCTGGAAAGAGCCCCCTGTTATACCCACTGAACAAACAGGAACCTTTGGATTCTTTGCCTTATTTTCTTCAGCCTCATTTGAGGGAAGTGGACTCGTATAGAAAGGGGATGTCGATATTACTTTTGCATCTGATCTTTGTTTTATTTGAGATTTGGATTCTTCCTTCCAGGAAGGCCTTCGATTTTCCCTTGGCCCGCTTCCACTCCAGCTGATGCTCACCT
This sequence comes from Bacteriovoracaceae bacterium UBA4096, assembly GCA_002381945.1. Taxonomy (GTDB): domain Bacteria; phylum Bdellovibrionota; class Bacteriovoracia; order Bacteriovoracales; family Bacteriovoracaceae; genus Peredibacter. Next base: position 49,784 of record DFXY01000030.1, on the reverse strand, counting down.
CCGGAGAATTTTCAATTCTTACTCCTGGTTCATCCACAAAGTGAGGAGCTTCCTCTTGAGAGCGGCCGGAGACAGTGAACTGTGGCCCCTGAGATCTGTTTCCCATGAGCCTTGACTTTTTTTGAGTTACCGATGCCGGAAGACGTTTCTTTACTATCTTTTTCTTTTTTACAAAATCCTCTTCTTCAATCTCTGGGGATTGAACAGGGGAGCTTGTGAATTTAATTCCAAAGCTCAAGAGAAGAATGATGATGCCTGCACCTGTTAAACGTTTTCGCATGAAAGTCTTCTCGGTCAAAAGCCTTGAATCAAACCTTAATTTAGGCTTTAGGCTTCTATTAACTGTTCCCCTTATAAAACGGAACGATTGATCCAAGATAAAATTTACGCAGGTCTATTTTAAAAGGATGATTCCTGTGAAGATTAAGTTGATCGTTTTAGTTGCAGTCGCTGCTCACTCTTTACCACTAATGGCATTAGACTCATTCAGCTATTCTGGACGTCTGGTAAACAGTAACGGTTCGCCTGTCACTGGTGATGTAAATCTTCGATTTGATTTAAGTTCTACGGAAGATCCCACCGACATTCTTTGCTCAAAGACAGTTAATGAAGTGCCTCTTTCTCAAGGGATCTTTAATGTAAAATTAGATTTTCTGCCGGCCGATTGTGAAAATACCACTATTCAATCAATCATGGAGAACGTTGCTTCCAATCATAATCTGACCTATCAGGTAACGGATTTAACTAATTCCCGAACTTATTCAAGTCAGGCCATTTATTCAGTGCCATCTTCCTTTATGGCAAATTTTGCCAAATCAATTGGACGTATGGGGGCCACTTCGGATGGACAAGTCCTCAAATGGAATGCGGCGACCTCTAAATGGATACCGGGGACTGTTGGTACAGGAAACGGAACTGTCACCACTATTAATACTGGGCCGGGTCTTTTCGGTGGGCCCATTGTCAATTCGGGAACCATTTCCGTGGCCCCTGGTGGAATCACTGACAGTCATCTGGCCACAGGAATTAATCCGGCGAAACTTAGTGGAAGCCGAGATGCTACTAAGTATCTTAAAGGTGATAATACCTGGAGTAGTTTTCAGGCCGATCTGCTTGCAACAATCTTAAATGGATTCTCTCCTGTTTCAGGATCAGCAGTTTCTAATAGTGATTCAGTTCTTCAGGCATTTGGAAAACTCCAAGGTCAGGTTTCAACACTAAACACAAATAAATTGGATAAGACAGGTGGGACTTTAACAGGTCTTGGCACGATTGATGGGGTTCCTCTGCCAGTGTTTCCAAGTCAGGTAGTGAATAAACAGTATGTGGATGATTTAGTTAATGGAGTAAATGCCTCCCAGTGGACGACCGCCGCTCCTCATATTTATTACAACACAGGCAATGTGGGCATTGGCACTTCCACTCCCAATGAAAAACTGCAAGTGGCAGGAAATATCGCTTTAAACGGCAACCTTCGTTTAAGGGACAGTGGAAGTAATTATATTGAACTCAAAGCACCTTTAACTACCAGTGGGGTGACTCTTACTTTGCCAGCAGACGCAGGAACCTCCGGACAAGCGCTGACCACTAATGGAGCAGGAGTTTTATCCTGGCAAAACCCATCTGTTTCTTCTGCTGACATAGCTGATGGTTCCATCACAAACGATGACATCAGTGCCAGTGCTAATATTGATCAAGCAAAAATTGCGGGCCTTACGACTGCATTGGCCGGCAAAGCTTCCGATTTTGGAACGGGTTCTGCGGGAGAATATCTGGCCGGCGGAAAAGTCTGGACGACATTAAACACAGATGTCGTTCCGGAAGGATCAACCAGGCTTTATTTTACTGAACCCAGGGTTTTAGGAACAGATTTGGCCGGATTCACAACGACTTCAGGAACTGTGACCTCGGCAGACACTGTTTTATCTTCCATCGGAAAACTTGCTGGTAATCAGGGCAGTTTTGTTTTGAAAACTGGTGATTCCATGTCAGGTGATCTCTTGATGGGTGGTAATACTGTCACTGGTCTTGGAGTGCCATCGGCCGCCAGTGATGCAGCTACCAAGGCCTATGTTGATTCAGCTGCAGCTGCTGCCTCACACTGGACCAAAACAGGTTCAATTGTTCATTACAATCTTGGGAGCGTGGGGATAGGTACGGCCACTCCTCGTTCTAAACTTGAAGTTGCCGGTGGAATTCAAATTGGATCCGACGCTGATACCTGTGGCGCCACCAAGGTCGGAACCCTTCGCTATAACTCCACTAGTATTGAATATTGTAATGGAACTGCCTGGCAGGCCTTCGGTATTTCTGGAGCAGGCATAACGAGTCTTAATGGCTCAACGAATGGTACTCAAACTTTTGCCAGTGGAACTTCTGGTTCAGCGCCCGCTTGGTCAACCGCTGCCGGTGTGCACACTTTAAATATTCCATTTGCCAGTGCTTCAGGTGTGACTGCCGGTCTTATTAGTAAAACTGATTACGATGCTTTCAGTGGAAAACTTAGCACCAGCACGACACTGTCAGGAGACGTCAGCGGAACCTATAATGCAACCAGTGTGGATAAGATTAAAGGAACAAGTGTTGCCATTACGACTCTAACTTCCGGCAATTTCCTTCGTTATAATGGCACTAATTGGGTAAATACCACGCTTAGTGCAACTGATATAACCAGTGGAACTCTACCGATTTCTCGAGGAGGAACTGGGGCAACAACTGCTGACGGGGCCTTAAATAATTTGCTTCCTACTCAAACCGGCAATAACGGTAAAGTTCTTTCAACAAATGGGACCACGACTTCTTGGACCTCTGTCATAACTTCTCCCGCCGGAACGAATGGGCAAGTACAGTTTAATAACTCAGGGGCCTTTGGAGCTTCTAATAATTTTTTCTGGGATAATACCAATTCCAAACTCGGTATAGGCACGGCCAATCCTCGATCTAAGCTTGAAGTTGCTGGTGGAATTCAAATTGGATCTGACGCTGATGCCTGTGGTGCCACTAAAGTCGGAACTCTTCGCTATAACTCCACTAATATTGAATACTGTAATGGATCTTCTTGGCAGGCCTTCGGTATTTCTGGAGCAGGAATAACGAGTCTTAATGGCTCAACGAATGGTACTCAAACTTTTGCCAGTGGAACTTCTGGTTCAGCGCCCGCTTGGTCAACCGCTGCAGGTGTGCATACTTTAAATATTCCGTTTGCCAGTGCTTCAGGTGTGACTGCCGGTCTCATCAGTAAAACTGATTACGATGCTTTCAGCGGAAAACTTAGCACCACCACTACACTGTCAGGTGACGTCAGCGGAACTTATAATGCTACCAGTGTGGATAAAATTAAAGGAACGGGTGTTGCCATCACGTCTCTGACTTCCGGTAATTTCCTTCGTTTTAATGGAACTAATTGGATCAATGCCATGCTTAGTGCAGCTGATATTCCTGCATTGGATGCCGCTAAAATTACCAGTGGAACTCTACCGATTTCTCGAGGAGGAACTGGTGCAACAACTGCTGATGGGGCCTTGAATAACTTGCTTCCTACTCAAACAGGTAATAGTGGTAAAGTTCTTTCAACTAATGGAACCACGACTTCTTGGACCTCTGTCACAAGTTCTCCCGCCGGAACGAATGGGCAGGTTCAGTTTAATAACTCAGGGGCCTTTGGTGCTTCCAGTAATTTTTTCTGGGACAATACAAACTCCAAACTCGGATTAGGGACTGCGGCTCCTTCATTTCCTTTAAGTCTAGGTAACGGAACCAGCACTGACGGTTCCATCTTATCTTTAGGCTATGGAACAGTAGGAACTGATGGTCAAAGTTTGACTGTCGCAGGTCCTGGTTCACGGATGATGTGGTATGCAAAAAAAGCTGCCTTCAGAGCGGGTAGTGTGGATGATACTGAGTGGGATGATGCAAACATTGGACTAAGATCAGTTGCCTTTGGTGACAGTACTAAGGCCAGCGGGAATTATTCATTTGCCTCAGGTTCATACACAACTGCTTCTGATGATGGTGCTACTGCATTCGGGGATTATTCGACGGCCAGTGGTATGTCATCAACCGTTATCGGTAGTGCGAATACGGCCAGTAACTCTTGGGCGGTAGCCATAGGTCAAGGAAATATTGCGAGTGGGAACACTGGGGTCGCTTTGGGAAGTGGATCACGAGCACTCTCAACTTACGGTGTGGCCCTTGGACGCCAAACGACTGCCGATTCATACGCCCAAGTCTCAGTTGGGAGAAACAATCTTCCAATTGGAACTGAGAGTGCTACGACCTGGGTTGCGACTGATCCAATTTTCGTTGTGGGTAATGGTACTGGCACGGGTGCCAGTAGATCCAATGCGATGATGGTTCTAAAAAATGGGAAAGTGGGAATTGGCACCAATACTCCCCAGGCCCAGCTTGATGTGGCCACCACTGGCACCAATAGTGCTGTCATCATTCCGCGAGCGACAACGGCCAACCGTCCTAGTACTCCAGTGAACGGAATGATTCGCTATAATACTTCAACAGCAAAATTTGAGGGGTACCAAAACGGCACTTGGACTGATCTGATTGGAAGTGGAACCGTCACGGGTGTTACCGGAACGGCCCCTGTAGTGGTAACTGGTACCACAGCACCAGTTATCTCCATGGCCCAGTCCAATGGAACAACCAATGGTTATTTAAGCTCAACTGATTGGACTACCTTTAACTCAAAACTTGGTACTTCTCTTACTTCGGCCAATATTTTAGTTGGTAATGCTTCAAATATTGCAACTCCAGTAGCGGCTTCCGGCGATGTGACTCTTGCTAATACCGGTGCCTTCACCGTGACTAAACTTCAAGGCAGATCGGTTGCCACAACCGCACCATCAGTTGGAAGTTTTTTGAAATGGAATAACACCCTTTCTAATTGGGAACCAGCACTCTTTACTAATTGTAATGGGGCAAGCGAGGTTCTTCATTACATACTCCTCACTGATACATGGTCATGTGATACCTTGAGTATAAATAGTCTTCTGCCTTCTCAAACAGGGAATAGTGGAAGATTTCTTACTACCAATGGAACTTCGACTTCATGGGCCACAGTGAGCGCAACACCTGCAGGCCTCGATACTCAAGTCCAGTTCAATAATGCCGGAGCATTCGGTGCTTCTGCTAATATGACCTGGAATAATATTAGTCGTCTATTGAATGTAAACGGCTCCATGAATGTGAATAAGACCGATAATGTAAGTGGAAATTTTGAATACCTTCTAGTTTCAGGAGGACCTACCTCATCAAATTCAACTGGTACTTCGATCGGAATCAAATCTGATATGTACGCCAATGGTATGTCTATGGCCTCAAAATCAGTAAAACTCTTTGATGCAACTTATGCATCTGGAAGTTCAGCGAATGTGGGAAATGTTACCGGCTATTATGCAAACATTTGGCCTTATGGTTCGTCTATTATTCACGGTGTAAATCTTGATATTAAGAGTGCGGGTACCACTGCTAGTGTTATGGCAACAGGGGTTAATGTAGATCTTGATATGAGAAATACGATAAATAACGCGTATGGATTAAAGTCCACAGTACAAGCAAATAGTAGTGGGGTAGTGAGCAATTCTTATGGTTTACATACTCAAGTCATTAACTACGGCACAACAACAAACGGATACGGTGTTTACATAGGAAATATTAATGCAACCAATAAATGGTCAATATTCGCAAATGATTCAACCGCTCCTAACTATTTTGCAGGGAATATTGGGATTGGAACGACTAATCCCGGAGCAAAGCTAGAAGTTGCTGGCCAAGTTAAAATCACTGGTGGAACTCCTGGAACCGGAAAAGTGTTAACTTCAGATGCTACAGGTCTCGCCACATGGGAGACTCCTTCCGGTGGTGGAGATTTTATGGCAGATGGAAGTGTGAACATGACTGGAAGTTTAAAACTAGCCGATGGAACGTCAGCATTGCCTTCACTTACTTTCGGTTCAGATTTAGATACAGGATTTTTTAAGTATTCATCAAATATGTTGGGAATGTCTCTTGGTGGTGTCGGAAGGTACTACTACACATTTGACTCTACTTTTGGAAATGCCAAATTAGGAATAAATACAATTCCAAGTAAAACTTTACATGTCAAACAACAAACTGTCTCAGGTGTTGTGGCAACATTTGAAGCGCCAGGAGGAGCAGCGATTGAATTGAAGAAAACCGGATCCTCTATGTACATTCAACAAGATGCTTCGGGTAACCTTTCTATAGATAGTGTTTTTAATGAAACCGTTGATCCCAGCATTTATGTCAGCCTGGCAAATAGCAACGTAGGTATAGGCACCACAACTTCGACTTATAAACTTAACGTAGGTGGAGATATCAATTCAACCACCGCTCTTAGAATTGCCGGAACACAAGTCTGTACCAGTGCTGGATGTACATCCTCTTCAGATGAACGGCTTAAAGAAAATATTCGCCCTCTGGAGAACGCTTTGGAAAAAATTCTAAAACTTAATGGTATGGAATACGATTATATTGATAAGATAAAGTTTGGTGATAAACATCAAATAGGTATAGTTGCTCAAGAGGTGGAAAAAGTTTTTCCTGAAGTCGTAGTAACGGATGAAAAATCAGGCCTTAAATCTGTTGCTTATGATCATCTCGTTGCACCTTTAATCGAAGCAGTTAAATCCATCTATACAATTCAAACTAAACAATCCAGAGACATTGCTTCTAAGGCAGATCTTGCAGACATAGAGACATTAAAAAATGAAAATGAAACTCTTAGAAAAGAAAATGAAGAAATCAAGGCCAGATTAAAAAGGATCGAGGATGCCCTCCAAGTGAAATGATCACTTTGACCTTGTGACCGGCACAATCTGAATACTGATATTATAAACTTCAGTCTTCTCTCCTTCTTCCAGAAGAGTTGCGATTTTCCGCCTGAATTCTCGTGCCATTTCTTTTGCTTTAGGAAGATTGGCCACATTAACAGGTAAAACGATTGAGGTGATATCCCGTATATCGCTGGCATCGTGTTCGAGAGAATACAAAGACTGCATAATGGCCTGTCGATTGGCCTCACGAATAGCACTTGAGGGCGTGTTATGAGTAGTGGTTAAGTTTTTATAAGTCGGGATATGCTTCCCATCTTTGATCTCAATCAGGCCCATAGACAGCATTATTTCAAATGATTTTTTAACTACCAGCTCATTAAGATTAAGTCTGTCTGCAATCCATGAAAATTCATCTCTATAATTAGAAGTTTCCATCAGGTTTAATATGGCATAATGGTGCCAATCAGCGATTAGGGAGAATTCATCTTCCTTTAATTGATGGGCGCCACCGAGTTCCTTTCTGGCCTTCTGGGAGTTCTCAATAATTTGGTGAACAATTTTCCCTTCTTCCTCGTTAAGACTTAGGGCCTTAACAATCCTGCTGGATATCGAATTACCGGGAATATACTTTTGATTTAAGATATCACTCATTCTGCCCGAGGATATTTTTAAGTCTCTTGCAAAGGCCCTGATTGAGTAGTTTTGGTTTCTTTCCCGTCTCTCTTTCAAGATATTATTGAGAAGGAGAGACAGATCAATATTTGTATTATTCATTGTCGGGACTGTCTGTGAACACAAGAACATATAAGTCGGAGAATTGTTCAACAGTAAGCTTTGAAATTTCCCCGGAAATAATAATTCCATTTAAGTATCTAATGCGTTCAGAGTTTTTTGTAGGTCGTTTAATAAATGCAGCATAGAAATATAATAGTTCGTGAATAATCCCTACTGCCTGATGCTGAGGGGAAAGCTTCTTCCATTGATCATTTGATATGATGTATCTCTTATCTCCTGGGAAGCGCGGTTCTCTTTGAATAACTGTTTGATTTAAAGAGCAATTCTTAGGGATAAAGGCTATTCCCATGTCATCAATTGGTAGCAATATTATATTATCCAAAAAAGTAGCTTCTGCTCCAAAACGTCTTAGTCTTGAGTGCATGAATTCTTTAAAACGAAGATTATAATCAGGAATCCGATCAATCAGGGCCCTGGCAATCGTCACACTTAAGTTGAAACAGCGTATGTCGTCATCACATTCCCTGCTCGGGTAGGGGAAAACTGGTGTAAAACCATAACGAAATTCAGCTTCGTAGGCATCGTAAAATTTATTTTTTGTTGAATCATCACAGATTATTGAATTTCCGCCATTGCCTCTTTCTGACCAGGCCAAGGCATTGAAACTTAAACAGAGCAAAGAGCACCAAAGCATTATTTTCATAGATCATCCTAATTTATTAAGACAATTGGAATACGTCATACGAAAGCTCTTTTCAAGAGGTTTAAAAAAAATCTAAGTGATCAAAATCACATTTTTTTGTTCCTTTTTTTGTTCGGAGCAGCCCTTGGCTTGGCACGGTTCTCGCATAGTTAAGTGATATAGAATCAATTATCTCTAAGAGTTTCACGCATCTAAACATGTTCCAGTTGTCTGAAATATTGACAACTGTAAAAGGGAGTACACTTTGAAAACTTTAATCACAATGACACTTTTTCTCATGGCAAGCTTTGCTCATGCAAATATGTCGATCGATGGAGGGGCCAAATTGTATCTTTCTGAAATTGAGTGTCTGGAAAGTAGTCCTGATAAAACGGCGATTGAATGTGAAACGAGATCTGATATGGTGATTTGTTCTACCTTGTTCGACGCCAGGTTAAATAACGGCGGATCAAAAAATGTGAAACTTCAAACCTACACTGAAATTGCATGCGATTCCAAACTTTGGAGAAACTTAACTTTAGGTTTAACAGATAAAATTAATGCAGCTTCGGCAAGATCAGAAGCTAAATTAGAGTTGAAATCATTAATTAAAGAGGTTAACTCTCTCAAAAAGTGTAACTAGTTCTTTTTTTATTGCATATCCGCTCTCATATGATGAGAGCGGATTTTTTTTACTCATACTTCAAAATATAGTGCTATACTGAAGAATAACGTATTCTTTCAGGTTATTTCATGAACCTTGAATAAATATGGAAGCCTCATTCAATCCTTTTTGACCTCTCTTTCAGAGTCATTTCGTTTGTGGCATTTTAATAATCCTCACCACAGAAGGAGTAATTATGAATCATGTCCTACTCGCTACACATGACATTGTCTTGGAGCGAACTCTTCAGGTTGCATTAACAATGAATGGTCTATCAGTGAAAACTGTTTCCAGTTCAGATGAAGCTTTGGAGTGTCTAACTTTGAATACCTTTAATTTGGTATTACTGGATGCTGATTTCTCTAACATGGGGAAAACCCTCAGAGAACAAGGTCTGGATGTACCTCTTTTGATCTTCGGTGAAGCTTCCCAGGTGCTGGAGTTAAAAGATATCCACTTTATCGCAAAGCCTTTTGGATTCGTAGAACTAAAAAAACGAATGAACAAAATTTTTCGTGCTCGGAGTACTTTTAAAGAAAAGCTCATTATGTACGGTGATTTAAAGATTGATGTCCCTAATAGATTGGTCACCATAAAAGACCGTATTGTGTCTTTAGGAAAAATGGAAATGGCCATTTTGGTGTCACTTGCAAGGAAAACAGGTTGTATTGTGAGTAGTGAGAAAATGAGAAAGGATCTTGCGGCCCAAGGTCATTTCTTTAGCTCTTCAATCTTTCATCACATTAAGGAATTGAAAAGAAAGCTGGACCACGAAAGTGGTGATACTTTGAAAGTTAAACATGTCCCAGGTGAAGGGTATCGTTTAATGATGGGCTGATCCGGGCTCAGACATTTTTCTATGAAATTCTGCTTTTGCCTTCTCAGGAAGAAACTTCAGGGCAACACCTTGAAGTTTAGTGAGTAAACTTTCTGAGAAGACTTTTTCTTTACCTGCCATTAATGCTTCAAAACCTTGCCTGGCCACTTCAGCCGGATCATTTTGCTCTTTCTTTTCAGAAGCCTTGGTGTCTTCCATGCCGGCCCTTTGAAAAAATTTGGTATTAGTGGGCCCAGGCATGAGAATAGTAATTGTTACTCCATAGTCCTTCATCTCATTACGAATTGATTCTGCAAATGAAGTTAGAAATGCCTTGGATGCCCCATAAACAGCTTCAAAAGGTGATGGCATGACTGAGGCAATGGATGAAGTGAAGAGGATTTTTCCTTTTCCTTGATTCTTCATTTCAGGCAATATTCTTTTGACTAGATGTACTGCGGATACCACATTTAAATTAATAAGATTTATTTCATCTTTTAAATCTGTTTCAGTGAATTCTCCTCCAACCCCAACTCCGGCATTGATGGCAATAGCATCCAGAGGCTTTCCGAAGCTTTCTATCCTTTGACAGAGATTCTCAACCCCCGCATATGTAGCAAGATTTGTTTTCATGGCCTCAACTGTAAATCCCATCTTCTCTAATTCAATTTGAGCATCAAAGATTTCATCTGAACCAGAAACAATCAGAAGTTCAAAATCATTTTCACCAAACTGTTTGGCCAGTTCCAAACCAATGCCGCTTGAAGCTCCAGTAATCACTGCAAATGGTTGTTCCATGAAAGATCTCCTTCTGGTTAATCAGGTGGATAAGAACAAAAAATATTTGAGAGATAAAGGCGCAGACACTCTGGGCATACTGTGCTAAATTTAATGTGGTGAATTCACCAATTGTGTCAAAGAGACGTTAATAATGGGTTCATAAATATTAATGATACGCAGCTTGTAGTCAAAGAATTCCTTCCTTCATATATTATCTGAGTCAAAATTCTTAAGGAGAAAAGTTAATGAAAGTTAAAGCAGCTGTTGCATGGGGCCCGAATGAACCTTTAAAAATGGAAATGGTTGACCTTGAAGGTCCGAAGAAAGGTGAAGTTCTGGTTAAAATTGTGGCCTCAGGTGTTTGCCATACGGATGCTTATACACTCTCTGGTTTAGACCCAGAAGGTCTTTTTCCTGTGATTCTTGGCCATGAAGGTGCAGGTATTGTGGAAGAAGTTGGTGAAGGAGTGACAACTCTTAAGAAAGGCGACCATGTCATCCCTCTCTATACTCCTGAATGTGGGACTTGCAAATTTTGTACTTCTGGTAAAACGAATCTTTGCCAACGCATTCGAGAAACCCAAGGCAAAGGTTTAATGCCAGACGGAACGACAAGATTTTCAAAAGATGGAAAACCAATTTTCCATTATATGGGAACATCGACTTTTGCTGAATATACAGTCTGTGCTGAAATTTCCCTCGCTAAAATCGATAAGAATGCTCCTTTGGATAAAGTATGTCTTTTAGGTTGTGGTGTAACAACTGGTATTGGAGCTGTATTGAATACTGCCAAGGTTGAGAAGGGTGCCAATGTTGCAGTTTTTGGAATTGGAGGGATCGGGCTATCGGTTATCCAAGGGGCCAGGATGGCGGGTGCCAATAAAATCATTGCCGTCGACATAAATAATGCCAAATTTGACATGGCCAAAAAGTTTGGAGCGACAGACTTTGTAAATCCGAATGAAATTGAGAACACGACTGTAGATGCTATCGTTAAGTTAACTGACGGTGGAGTGGATTATTCTTTTGAGTGTGTAGGTAATACTAAACTCATGCGCCAGGCGCTTGAATGCTGTCACAAAGGTTGGGGACAATCAATCATCATCGGTGTGGCTGCCGGAGGAGAAGAAATTTCGACCAGACCTTTTCAACTAGTGACTGGAAGAGTCTGGAAAGGTTCTGCCTTTGGAGGAGTTAAGGGACGAACTGAACTTCCAGGCTATGTTGAAAAGTATATGGCAGGAGAAATTAATTTGGATGATCTGGTAACCTTTACCATGCCCGTTGAACAAATTAATGATGCTTTCAAGTACATGAAGGAAGGAAAAAGTATTCGCAGTGTTGTGACTTTTTAGGAGTTAAAAATGAAAGAAATTAAGTCACATCGAACGTTCTCAGGTAAGACGTCATTTTGGTCGCATCTTTCTTCTGAGACTAAAACTGAAATGAAATTTTCAACCTACATACCTGCCGGAGTACCAAAGGGTTGTATTATTTGGTTATCGGGTCTGACTTGTACGGAAGAAAATTTTATTTCCAAGGCAGGAGCACAAAAATATCTGGATGAAGCTGGATTAATGGTGATTGCACCTGATACCTCTCCTCGTGGTTTGAATTTGCCTGGAGAGCATGATGCTTACGACTTCGGTTCAGGTGCCGGCTTTTATCTCGATGCGACTGTGAATGGTTATAAAGATCATTATCGCATGTATAGTTATATTACTCATGAACTTTATCAAATAATTCAAAATCAATTTCAGATGAAGAATATCTCAATCATGGGTCATTCCATGGGTGGACATGGAGCACTTGTCATCGGGTTAAGAAATCCTGACAAATTTAAAGCGATCTCGGCATTTGCTCCGATAGTGAATCCGACCGGCTGTTCATGGGGACAAAAAGCCTTCACTGGGTATCTTGGTGAGAATCAAGACTTTTGGAAAGAGTATGATACGTGTGAACTTTTAGAAAGTGGCCGGAAGCATCCTTCTCAGATTTTAATTCATCAAGGTGACAAAGATGAATTTTTTAAGACTCAACTTCTCACCGAGAAATTTGTTGAAGCTTCAAGAGCTTCTGGGCAGGCCCATGAGGTTAAATATTGTGAGGGGTTTGATCACAGTTACTACTTCATTGCGACCTTTATGGAAGAGCATATTTTGCATCATAGAAAGTCCATGGAGTAAGCTTTTCCTATTCTCGTTTTATTTAATAAACCATTCTGCAATGGCAAAGGAAGAACTTTGTCATGGTGTCATCATCCATGGAAGTGAAACTATTACTCTGGATGAAACCGAAACCAGAATGGTTTGTGGTGATCCTAAGCTATTGGCCTATAAAGAAATTCCTTCTTATGAAGCAGGATTTTTCTTCACTGGATTTCTTCAATCTCGAGGCTATTTGCAACCCCTGTTTGAAATCAAAGATGGGGTCTTATATGTGAACCCAGGGCGGAAGTTTCGTCTTAAAAAAATAAAAGTCATCGGAAACGCCAAAAAAGAACGAAGAATAATTGGCCGAGAAATGAGGAGGCTTTTTAAAAATAAAACTTTATCGCCGGATATTCTTAACTCGATTGAAGCTGAAGCCCTTGGGCTTTTACGAGAAAATGGTCATCCTTGTTCAAAGGTAAAGACTGAAGTGGATATATCAAGAAGCCTGGTGATGGTTTATTTAAATGATCTTCATCGCTATGATTTTGGTGTTCTTGAAAAAGAAACGATAAAAGGACTTCAAGATAGTGCTCTTGACCGTTATTACCCCTTTGATGCCAATCAGACTTTTAATTCTAAGCTGCTTGAATTAACTGAAAAACGAATGCTTCGTGCCGAAGTCGTTTCTGGTACTTACTTCCTGGAAAACTGCTCTCAGGATAAAAATGACTTTGCTTTATCTCAACACTTTATTCTCGGCCCACCACGAACGATTAGGTTTGGAGTTGGCGCAAGTACAGAAGTGGGACCTATGGTCAGGGCGAGATGGTCTAATAATCGCTACAAATCAATGGCCTCACTTCTATCGGCCAATCTACAGACCTCTTTTCGAACTCAATCGCTCAATCTGACAGCGGATTCTTTTTTTTGGAAAAATGAACCCCGTCGCTCGGTCTATTCACAATTTGAAATCGTTCGCGAATCTCAAATTGATTTTGAACAACTAGTGACCAGAGTGAAACCTCACATGAAATGGACACGGGATTCTCAACGTTATCATCAGCTTTACCTGATTGGTCCCTCCTATGAGACTGGTACTTATCATTCCAAAAGGAACTCAGATACCAAAAGTTTTTCGACGGGTATTTTAGAAGGCAGTTTTCAGTGGATGTCTCATGCTTATGAATATTTTGATATTCATCCTGAAGCTGGAAATCTGTTTGGTTTGAATTTCGATTTTCGTCACCCCGCTTTTGGCTTTAAAGATCCCTTGCTTAAACTGGATTCAACTTATGTCGGACTTTCGCGCTTAAGTCAGTGGGGACGAGGAACTTTAGTTGGTGGAGTAAGACTTAATATGGGAACAACCTGGGTTGANNGATCTTCGAGGTTTTCTTTTAAAAACCCTGCCACAAAATGATGGTCTTGGGGCCTTAACTAAAATTGGAGGTAAGTTTGAATTAAGAAGAACCTATCTGGTAAAAGAATCGGTGGAAGGTTTTACTTTTATAGATCTGTCTTATTTTGGAGAGCGTTCCTGGGATTTGAACCCTCAACTCTATTATTCTCCGGGAATCGGATTAAGATGGCTCTCTCCCATTGGGCTAGTTCAAGGCTTTGCTGCCCGTGCATATAAGACTCAACCTTTCCAGGATTTGGGGAACCTCTTCTATCTCGGGATAGGCGGAGTTTTTTAAATGTTAAAAAAAATCCTTATATTTATCTTGCTTTCATTTAGTCTCTTCTTGCTTTTGATTTTTATCAGACCGGGGATTTTGATTAACCCTGAAAGCTTAAAATTTTTACTAAGTAAAAGTGCAGTATTAAAAGAATGGTCATGGAAAGAAGCTCAATTTAGGCATGAATGGAAACATTGGAATGACCGGAAGTTCAGTGGGCATTTTAAAAACCTTTGCCTGGAGTTTAACCATGAAAGTTTTATTTTCGATTCCTGCCTTAAAGAAGTCTCATGGGATCTGCAATTAAGTTGGACTTTGAACGATGGCTTAGTTGTCACAACATTATCTCCCTTCTTTTTAAGTTCTGATTTAATGAATATTACCCTTTTACCATCTGAGAAAACTTCAGGTGCACCTCCTGAAATTTGGAGGTACTGGAAACTTCTTTGGAGTAAGGTTGTGCCTGACATGTTGATAGAAGTGGAAAAAGTTCAGACTGTAAAAGATAAACGGCAATATAGCTTCGACCTAAAATTGGTCAAAGCGAAGAACACACTTGAACTTAAGAGCTGGATACTGAAACTAAATGCAGATCCTGAAAAAGTTGAAGTAACCATGCTTGAAGAATATAGGCTGCCAATTGAGGGCAAATTTGCAATTCCTCTCTATTTAAAACAGGCCAAACTCTTAGCAGTCATGAAAGAGAAGGGGATTCCAATCGAATTAACCGGGGATCTGGAGTTATTGTCTTTTAAGATAAACTCTTACGTAGATCTTCCATTGCAAAAGGATTATCTCAGAAACATCTTCCTTGCCTCTAAAGCTGATCTACAGATTCTGGACACGAAGAATAAAATTTCGAAGTTTGTTCCTAAACCATATAATACCTTACCAGCTCCTTTGAATGTGATGAACGGAACCATAAAAAGTTTTATTCATGTCGAGGAAATGGAAAATACAACTTCCGTCTTGATAAAAAGTTCCACAGGTTTAGATCTTGCCAGTGCCCAACAAAATTTAAAACTGACATTGACAGTTGATGTCCCCATGCCAATTAAAACTTTTACTCCCGGAGCGATTAGTGTCGGGGTCGATTTTGAAGATGTTAAACTGCAATTTCCCAGACTTTCAAAAAAATCTCCACCTCCCCAGTTCTTTCCGGACAGGCGTTTTAAAAAAAGTTTAAGTCGGCCCAAAAATGAAGAAAGAAAAAGTAATCTCTTTTTAGATCTTGAAGCATTGAACGATGAAGCTCTTCAAATCAAAACGAATCTTTTAGATGAGTCTTTGAAGATGAATTTTGATTTAAAAATCCGCGCTGGTGAAATAAAAGAAGGATTTGTCAAAGTACTACCTCTTAAAACGACAGTCTTCAAAAGGCCTATTCGACTGCAAGATTTAGTCATTAATTTTAAGGCACCAATTGATCCAGTCCTGAAGGCCACTATAAAATTTCCCCTTCCTGAATATCGTATTACGCTTGAACTGGAAGGTCCGGTCAGTGATCCTCGCTATGTATTCACCAGTGAACCTCCATTACCGCAGAATGATATCTTTGCCGTATTATTATTTGGGAGACCTCTCTCAGAATTGGATACGAATGATAAGAATGCAGCAACTAAAACGAATAAACTTCTTTCACAGGGAATTCTTTCTTTGTCAGTTTTATATTTTCTTGCCGGAAGCCCTGTCGAATATGTGGGCTATGATCCAGAGTCAAAGAATGCGACGGCCCAATTTGGTCTTGGTAATAAAAGTTCCTTAAGAGTAGGTGGTGGACGAGAAGGGGTAAATTCGACTGCGATCAGGAGATCTTTAGGTAAAGGCTGGTACCTTGATACATCAGTTCAAAATTCTGCGACACCTACGGATACTGATTCCAGGAATTATGGCGTTTTATTGGAAAGAATCATCGCTTATTGACCTTGCCTGTAATTTAATAAAGGATATCTTGTGCAGACTCAAAAACTAAAACGGCTGAAAATAATAAGTAACACGCTCGATTCTAAATTTCAGGGACCTTTCGGGGTGAAATTTGGATTAGATGCCTTGATTGGTTTAATTCCTGTCGTTGGTGACTGGATCACTGCGGGGATGTCGATCTTTATCATATCTGAAGCCGCCTCTATGGGAGTCCCTCCTGCCACACTCATAAGGATGGGGATAAACGTGGCCATTGAAAACATCATTGATATGATACCAATCGTGGGTAATCTTTTTGACTTTTATTGGAAAGCAAATGATCGAAATATGAAACTGCTAGAGAAGCATCTTCTTAATCCACCGCGAGAGACAATAAAATCCCGGATGATTGTGGCCTTAATTTGTGTTTCATTAATTCTATTGATGATAGGTACTGGTTATGTTGCGTTTGTTGTCATTGAAGCACTGTTTAACTGGATTACTTCTATAAGCATCAATTAGTGCTATTCGCATTGCTATGATGAAGAGCGTAGATGAAAAATCCTGAGTGTGACAAAACTGATTATCACTCTTATTCTCACTGTGACCTTTCTTTCCTGTGGGAAGGCCCCTAAAGATAAAGAGGAGAGGCAGATACAAGAAGAAAGTATCTCTGATGGAATCTATTCAGCTATTTTAATTCCCATTAATGCAAAAGTGTCTAATGAAGTTGGCGGTGAAGTCAAGTTTTCCCGTTACGGGGATGAATTTAAGGTCCGTATAAAACTTTTCCATGCTCCTTCTGGAACTCATGAACAACATCTCCATTTAGGAATTACTTGTCCAAAGCTAAACGATGATCTGAATGTAGATGGGTATATTGACTTGGAGGAAGCACGACCTAGAGTTGGCCATATTATTGTTCCTTTAGATAATGATCTTAGTTCTCAAAAGGGAGGTGGAAAATTCCCGTCCGGTAATTATAATTACTCCCAGTCAACTTCTTATCAGCTTATGCTTTCTGATCTCCAGCAACCTGATGATCTGATTAATGATGATCTGGCCAAGCTCAATGGAGATGAACTACATCTGGAGAAACGGGTTGTCATGATCTATAGCAGAGGAAGGAATTTACCTCCCACCGTTTCCAGTCCGTTAATTCCACTGGCATGCGGAATTTTAACTAAAATCAGTGATGCTCCAGAGGAAGAAGATGACAGCTGGGATAGTCCTCGTCCCCCCCGACCCAGAAGTGATAATTATAGACGACGTCCTCCTAGACCTCCACCGCCGTCTCCTGATCCCCCTGAACCAGATGATTCCCCTTCTGGTGGTTGGTGGGATAACTGGCGAGAAAGATGGAACCGCTGGCGGGATCGTATGCGCGATTGGTGGAATGGAGAAGGCGAGTAGACTAATCGGTCTTTCAAGTTGACTTGGGTTGTTTCCGATAGATTCCTATCGGAGATGACTTATGTTGTTTTTTAAATTTGCTTTGTTCTTATTCCTCTTCCATTCAGTTGCCTGGAGTTGCGATACTCAAAAACATCATGTCTTTCTTCTTCATGGTATAGGTGGGAATAAAGGAACCTTTGGTTCACTTGAAAACTTATTGAATCGTCAGCATCCTTGCATTAAGGCAAGAACATTTGAGTATAAAACCGGCAGTCTTCAGAATACTTATGACTTTGCACGAGATTTTCATCAATATGTCATCTCTCTTCAAACTACCGAGATCAGAAATTCTGATAAGGTTTCACTCATAATGCATTCCCAAGGTGGGCTAGTAGGCTCGTTATGGTTAAAGCTTCTAACCGAAAATAATCTTCTGCTTTTGAAACAGCTTGATTCTTTCATTACACTATCGACCCCTTTTTGGGGGGCCGACATTGCTCATATTGGAAAGCAATTTTTTTATACACTACCGCCCGGCATGATTAATCCCATTTCCCCATTTGGCAGGAATGAATTAAATGAAATGAGCTATGGTAGTTCAACGATCCAGGACTTCGCCAGGAATTTAGATAATGTGTTTAAGAGTGCTCCACAGTTGCGTCCCCTTATCATAGGTGGAATGAAAAGGTTCTATGATACAAGAATAGGGGAAGATGATATTGTCGTGCCCACCCATTCCATGAGTCCACATCGATATTATCTAAAAGATTATTTAAGCTTTTTTGATAAGCCTGCAAGGGTACTGGCAAATGCTTTCAAAAAGAATTCTAAAAAACCTTTTCTACTTGTACCGGCCGATCACATTAAGCTTACTCAGCATGGTATTGCAGATATTCCGAGTCGATGTCTTAAGGATATCAAATGTGATCACCCGTCCTTGCAGTACATCCTGGATCATTTAAAAGGAATTGAAGTTAAACCTAAGAAAGAATATTCCCTGACTCGTTTTAGAGTAACTGTATTTATAAATAATCCGTTTGGAATAACTTATGATCAAAAAGATCTCACGATTCAAGTGCATGGTCTTGATCGTTACACCAAAGTACCCCTGATAGAGCGGATTACTCCTTTCCAGGGAAATGCCAAGGTCGAAAAAGGTCTTGTGTTCTCTTTTGGAGGAAATACTAAGCTGGAAGGGGCTTCTAAATTATTTGTGACATTGAGATATAAGAATAAAAATATTAAGACTTATGAAGTGCCAGTTGAGGCCGGACTTTCCAGCTTCGTTGACACTGATCTTGCAACGATTAATTAAGAAATGGGGATCTGCAGTTCAAAGGTTGACCCTTTGCCGAGCTCGCTGTTTAAAACGATCTTGCCGTTATGATGCTTAATTATTTCCTGGCTAATGTAGAGGCCAAGACCTAAGCCCTCTGTTGCCCGATCCATATCACCGCATTCAAAACGAGCAAAGATTTTCTTCTGACACTCCTGTGAAATTCCAGGCCCATAATCCCGCACCTTAATGAACACCAGGTTACCACCTGTCGAAACATCCAAATCGACTTCTGATCCATTCCCGTAACGAAAAGCATTGTTCAAAAGGTTAATAATAACTTGTTCAATCCTAAACTTATCCCACTTAACCATGACCGGGGCATGGATGGTCATACGAATGCGTTGATGGGACATTCTTTGAGTAAAGTCTTCCATGAAATCTTCTAAATTGAAGTACTCATACTTCATGGTGAACTTTCCACTATTAATTCTGGAAGCATCCAATAAGTCATCCACTAAGCGCGAAAGTCTTAAAACGTCTTGATGCGTTCGATTGATAATACTTCTCACTTTTCCAGGAGAAATAGCGTCAACACCATGGTTATCCATCACACGTTTTGCCATTTCTACTTGTAGTTTCAGGGCCGTTAAAGGAGTTTTTAATTCATGAGAAGCGACACAAATGAACTCATGTTTCATGGCCAAAGCTTCTTGTAGTTTTTTATTCGTGAAATACTTCATGAGCGGAAACTACAAGAAGATGTTAAGAAAAAATAGATATATTGTAAGAACTCGTCGTTAATTTAGAATGCTTTAAGCTAAAGAAAACTTAAATTCATTTTAGGTTTTCTGGAAAAGCAGAAATGTGCTTAAAGGAAACCCGAACACATTGTTCACTTTCTTGTGCTCAACTAACTTAACATTTCTTAATTTTCTTATGCTCTCCAGATCCAGATCTGTTCGAAAACCCAAGTACTTTCTGGTAATTGGGTCAAAGAACTTAACGAAATCTGATTTGATTGAAGTAGTCTCCCGCAGATTAGCAATCACTGCAATATGACCACCTTTCTTCGTCACACGGATCATTTCCTTCATGGTTCGTATAGGTGAATCAACTGCTGTTATAACAGAAGCTGCCATCACCAGATCATAAGAGTTATCTCTCATCGTCAGGTTTTCAGCATCCATAAGCTCTAAAGCGATCTTTCGGCGATTTAATCCTTCGGCTTTTTTGCGGGCCCGGATGAGCATCTTCTCGTTGATATCAATTCCTTTGTAATCAATGGCCGAAGGCAGATGAGATAAACTTAAACCTGAACCAACTCCTATTTCGAGAACTTTAATACCTTTTTTGTTTTTTACTTTTTTCAAAAGTTGACCAATCTCAACGTGACCTTGAGATAAAAATCGTTGAAAGATTTGATCATAAAGAGGTGCTATAAGTGAATAATCTCGTGGTGCATTTTTCGACATCATGTTTCCCTTCCTTTGTCGGAAGAATAAATAAAACCCTTTGATTGAAAAGAAAATTTAATTTCATCTATATTTGTTTCTTAATCCTACTTCGTGATAGAGATTAACTTTACTAACTAAATGGAGGTCCATTGTGAAAGTCATCAGCATTCTACTTCTCATTCTTGTATGTAGTTGTTCTTCACCTAAAGACAAAAAGATCACAGCAAATAAAATGGCGGGTAACGGAATTGTTGCCAGCATGCATTCAACAAGTTTGCAAAGTGTAAAAGGAACTGTGTCATTTGAGGATTTAGGAGAGGAAATCAAAATAACGGCCAATGTTGAAGGTTTGAAACCTAATGCAAAGCTAGGCTTTCACATTCATGAGAAGGGAGTTTGTGAAGGAGATTACACTTCTGCCGGTGGCCACTTTAATCCGTATAATAAAGAACATGGAAGACCGGAAGGACAGGAAAGACATATAGGTGACATGGGAAATCTTGAAACCAATTCGCAAGGAGCTGCCAAGAAAGTCATTCTTATGCCCAAGATACATGCCAATGATTTAGATCTTATACTTGGCAAGGCCATTATTATCCATGCTGGAACGGATGATTTAAAAACACAACCAACTGGTAATGCTGGTGCCCGGTTGGCCTGTGGATTAATTCAGAGATAAGCTGATTCGCCACCACTCAAATTTTTTTCAATCGATTCTCTCAATGGCCAATAACTCGATGATCCTTCATAACGTAGATCATTGATGAAGATTGAGGGAGTCGCATTGACTTCACTTTGCACTCCTGTCAAAAAATCGTGTTCAACCTTGGCCTTAATTTCACGACGTTCAATGTCTCTATGAAAGAGGTTCATGTTCAAATCAAGCTCAACGGCGAGCCGATCAATCTTTTCAGGCGTTATTGAATCGTAATTTTGGAAGAGAAGCTTATGCATTTGCCAAAATTTTCCCTGACGATCCGCTGCTTCTGCAGCAAGTGCTGCATATTCTGATTGGGAATGAAGAGCTTTAAGAGGATAGTGTCTAAAGACTAAACAAAGGCTGGATTTATATTCTTGAATCAGCCTTTCGAATACTGGCGCAGCTACGGCGCTATAGGGACATTCATAATCTCCATACTCAACTAATACTACTGGGGCATGAAGTGGTCCCAGGAAGTGATCATTCTTGCTGGCAGAGACTCTTAGTGTTAGTGACATAAAAAACTCCTCTCTTCTCTTCTCTTCTCTAAAACTTCAAGAATCATGTTCCCTGAGTAGCTTTTCGTCCATCTTCTCATAAGTAAATTTAGGTTCTTAAAAGTTGAGCTTTGATCTTGGCGTTATTTTATACTGTGAGTTTGTCATTTGAGCGGAATCATTTAAAACTAACTGTGGAGGATTTTCATACTATGAAAGATCCATATCATATTCTTGGTTTAACCAAAGATGCCGATCAAGAAGCGATTAAAAAAAACTATCGAAAGCTTGCTAAGAAGTACCATCCTGATTTAAATCCCGGAAATAAAGAAGCTGAAAAGAAGTTTAAAGATGTATCACATGCTTTTGATCTGATTGGCACTCCTGAGGCCAGGGCAAAGTTTGATCGAGGAGAAGCGGAAGAGGAATTTTCTCAACATAGAACAGGAAGACGTCCCTCTTATTACGATACCCAGCATGAAGGAGGACGTTATTCTTTTTCTTTTGGTGATGACATAGGTGGGGCCGATTTTTTCGAGAATCTTTTCGAAAGAAGTCGAGGTCATCGAATGGATTTTCCGGGAGAGGATGTTGCATATAAAATGGAAGTAGATTTTGTTGAAGCCGCATTAGGTGGAGAAAAAGTTATTACACTTCCTGATGGTAAAAATCTTAAAGTCAAAATCCCTGCAGGCATAGAGCCCGGCAAAAAACTGCGTTTTAAAGGTCTAGGCAAACCAGGAAATGGTAGAGGAGCTCCAGGTGATGCCTATGTTGAAATTAATGTCAGACCCTTTCCGGGGTTCACCAGACACGGCAAAGACATCGAATCAGAAGTACCTATCAGTTTTTTAGATGCCATTACAGGAACGGAAATGGAAGTTCCTACAATAGAGGGAAATATTTTACTGAAAATACCTTCAGGTGTTTCATCAGGCACTAAATTAAGAATTAAAGGAAAGGGGGCAGGCGAGGGAGAAAATCGTGGGAATCAAATAGTTGTGCTTAAAATTGTCATGCCCAAGGAAATTGATCCTGCTTTAAGAGCAGCGGCGGAAAATTTAAAAGGACAATTTAACTACAATCCAAGGATGCAGTGATGGAGAGTCACTTAAAAAGAAAGATTGAAGAAGCTTCTGATTACTGTGGCGTTCCCAGTGACTTCATACTTTTTTTTATTCAGGAAGAATGGATAAGGCCAACAGATTTTGAAACCCCGATACTGGATGAAGAAGATGTGGCGAGGGTGCAACTGATCTGGGATTTGAAACAGAAGTTTGGAGTTAATGATGAGGGCATTCCCATTATCCTTCATCTGATTGATCAGTTAAACCTCATGCACCTGGAGCTTAAAAAATTCCGGATCCATTAGAGGAGGACCGATGAAGACATTAATTGGAATACTTTTAATTATCTTAGTGGCACAGGGAACTATGAGTACCGATGATACGGATGCCAGTCAGGCAGAAGCATCACTTTCAGGAATAAGCGAGGAATTGGAAATTCAGGAAGAAGAGGTTCAGATCGATGATGAAGTCGATGATAGTTATCAGGAAGAAGAAACGAAAGAAGATACTACTCGACGGCCATCTCAATAAACATCGGCTTATGGTCACTGCCAGTGGCCTCTCCCGCTACATAAGCACTATTTACCTTTAAACCGCGTACAAAGCCGTGGTCTAAGTAATTATTAGTAAACTTCCAGCGCATTCTTTGATGACCATTCTTGAATTCAACAGTTTTAAATCCGTATTTTTCAATCATCTTCATCAGGTAGGCCGTTCTGGCCTTTGTGCGGGTATTAAAATCTCCGGCAAACAAAATAGGGCCTGAATGATTTTCGATTTGTTCCGCGGCCTGATCCATATGTCTTTTAAAAGGTCCATATTTAGTAATATTAATTCCATGAACAGAAATGACAAGAAGTTCATCTGCTCTTCCTTCAATTGGATACTTAGCAAATGTCATGGCCTTCGGTGTATGAACAACTGCCTCACCATCTGGTGAATGTTTTACTACCACCTCTTGAGGAGATACTTTAGAGCCAATCATTGTTCCGGTTGCTGCATCATTATCCTGAACGTAGTACATGCTGATGCCCATATCCCAGCGATAGTCTTTAAAGGTACTGGCCGTCGTGTTGAATAACTTATTTTGATAGGCCTCTTGAAGAAGAATCAGATCTTGATTCTTTCCAAAAGTTTCGAATTCCTGTTTCCAGTTCATCATTTGAGTTTTTTTAATATTCCAGATGAAAGCTTTGATCGATTCAGGT
>DFXY01000030.1:0-25958 GCA_002381945.1 Bacteriovoracaceae bacterium UBA4096 | reverse complement strand
CGAAAATAACGATCCCATACACCTTTATCTTCTGCCAGTGCATTGAGATTGATAAAGACAGTAACAATAAGCACTATGAAAAATCTTTCCATGATTTTACTCCGATGCATTATTATGACTATTTTTTTTTAGAAGGTCTTACCGCATCGAGCCAATACTCACTAGTTCTTGGGATATACTGAGTAAACTTTTCTCATCTAACACCTTATTTGAATGAGTTAGAATTTGTCGCCCCAGGACATTCATTCCAATAAAGGCCAGCTGAGTCCGCATTGCTAGCAAAACATTGAAGCCTCCGCCTCCCGAGAAAGTAGCAATCGCAGCAGGTTTGCCATTTAAGTATGCTCTCCAGTCTTTAGAGGATCGGCTTAGCCAGGCGAGAAAGTTATTAAAAACCGGCGGAGTGCTTCCATTATATTCAGGTGCAATAAAGATGAAGGCCTGGGCCTGGGATATTAAAGGTAACTGTTTACTTAAAAGCTCTTCGCCTTTGTAGAGACTCTCTGTTCTGGAAGAATACAAAGGGAGTTCCAGATCAACCAGATTGATGATAGTTGCTTCAGCATTCTGGTCTTCAAGACTTTTTTTAAAGCTTTCTGCTAGTTCCAGGTTCTTAACTTCGCTGGCAGAAAATATGATGATTTTTTTTGAATTGTTCATCAGATAATTTTATCCTAATAACCATATTTTGTCTTGTGGCTCGAATGCAACAATTTTGATAAAATGCTCTTATGCTTTATGGTAATCAATCAATTTCACACTATTCTCCTAGTAACATAATCATTTGGATGATTATGGCCTTCCAGGCAGGTCTTCTGAATATTGGTGGTTTCCTGGCAGGGCATAAGATCGTTTCACATGTCACTGGCTTTGCTACTTTTTTTGGGTATGAAATAAGCACGGGATCAGGAAATGCCTCTAGTATGCTTATCGTTCCAGCTTTCTTTTTATTAGGTGCAATGATCAGCGGATATTTCGTTGATATTCGAATAAAACTACTCAAAAAACCCAGGTACTACATAACCTTTGGATTCATGTTCTTTTTGACATGTCTAATCTGGTTCATGGGTATTGTCGGCAAGTTCGGAACATTCGGGGAACATTCTGTCGATTTGCCGGATTATGTCCTCTTAATGCTTCTTTGTCTGGTGTGCGGTATTCAGAATGGAACGATTTCGACTGTATCTCGCTCAATTGTAAGAACGACACATTTGACAGGCATTACGACTGATCTAGGATTAGGGATCGTCCGTATACTTTATCGAAAAAAATTAAAAGACAAAATAATTGATGAAGATAAGGCGAATCTGATGAGAGTAGGGATTATTACTTTTTTCGTCTTAGGATCGATTGCTGGTGGGTACTTATTTGCACATTTTAGATTTCATGGATTTCTTGTTCCTGTTCTAATCTCAGGAAGTCTCTTTTCTCTCATGCTTTATTTCCAGGTATTAAAGCCCAGAATGTTAAACTAGATCTTTAATTTTATAATTTTGTAATTCTTTTATAAAGGCCTGGCCTGCCTTGGCCAGCATCCCTTTGAGTCTGCAATGAGGATTTAAGTTGCAGGTATTCTTCTCATGGTTAAAACACTCCACAATATTGAGATCTTCAATTTGTTTGATGAGATCGCCTACGGTGTGATCGCCAAATTCCGGGTTAAATACAATTCCTCCCTTCGGTCCAAAAGTCGAGGAGACGTATCCAAGTTCTGAAAGTTTATTTACTGCCACAGATAAATGATTTTTAGATATGCCGTAAGCATCGGCAATTTCCTGGATCTTGGCCCTTGAGTGGTTTGTCTGTAAATAAATTAAGACCCTTAAACAAAGATCTGTTTTAACGGTTAGGCGCATACTTTATTTTAATTCCTTTTAACTCAAATATACATTGAAATCCACTGATTATTGATATATTTAAAATATATCAATAATTATAAAGAGGGAAATATGAAAAAGTATTGGCTTATTCTTATGGCCGTCCTGTTAGTGACTTTCACTATCCTGGGCTTTTACGGCAGTGAGATTTATCGTCAGGCCCCACCATTGTATGGAAAATTAACCGACTCTCAGGGTAATACTGTTTATACTCAAACAGATATTCTGGATGGTCAGGTTATTTGGCAGTCGATTGGAGGACAACAAATTGGCTCTATCTGGGGACATGGTGCTTATCAAGCTCCGGACTGGACAGCAGATTGGCTTCATCGGGAGCTGGTTAATTATCAAGAAATTTATAGTCAGAAAACATGGAATAAGCCATTCATCGAAACCACCGATGTAGAACAAATGATCATCAAAAGCGCGATGTTAAAAGATTATCGTGATTCTAAAATGATTGAAGATACAGTTTCTCTATCAGAAATTCGTTATGAAGCTTTTTTAAAAACTAAAGATTATTACCTGAGCTTATTCAATAATACTCCTGATTTAAGAGAGACTAGAATTGCTTATGCCATTCAGGAAAATGTTCTTCCTTCTCCTGAGCGAAGAGAGAAGATGATGGCCTTCTTTCATTGGTCAACCTGGGCAGCTGCCGCCAATCGGCCGGGGCAAATTTATACTTATACAAATAACTGGCCACATGAACCTCTTATCAACAATGTTCCAACTACTGAAAATATTTTCTGGTCAATCATTTCTGTGGTTCTCCTTTTGACAGCGGTGGGATTCCTTGTCTGGTACTATTGTTTTAAAAAAGAAGAAGACGAGATCAGTACTCATTTACCTGAGACAGATCCTCTTAAAACTTTCCAGTGCACCCCTTCGCAAAAAGCTCTATGGAAATACTGGGGAACTGTTATCGTTCTTTTTGTTCTTCAAATCGTCTTAGGCGGAGTCATCGCTCACTACACAGTTGAAGGTCAGGATTTCTATGGATTTCCTCTTTCAGAATACCTTCCTTATAGCTTGGCAAGGACATGGCATATTCAAATTGCCCTTTTCTGGATTGCTACTTCGTTCCTGGCCGCAGGACTTTTTCTTGCCCCGATTATCAATGGTGGCAAGGAACCAAAGTATCAGAAACTGGGTGTAGACATTTTGTATGGTGCCCTTGTGGTTGTGGTCTTCGGTTCTCTTATTGGAGAATTGCTGGCAATTCACCAGATTATGAATCTTGATCTGAGTTTCTGGTTTGGCCATCAGGGTTACGAGTATGTTGACTTAGGCCGCTTCTGGCAGATTCTTCTGCTCGCTGGTCTGGGTATTTGGCTTTTCCTCATGCTTCGTTGTATTCGTCCTGCTCTTAAAGTTGCTACCGATTCGAAACAACTATTACTGCTTTTTACGGCCTCTACTATTTGTATCACTCTATTCTATGGCGGTGGTCTCTTCTACGGAGCTCGTACTCATTTAAGTGTAATGGAATTTTGGCGATGGTGGGTTGTTCACCTTTGGGTAGAAGGAATTTTTGAAGTCTTCGCAACTGTTTCTATAGCCTTTATCTTTGTTACCTTGGGTTTGATTAAGCCCAAATCAGCAACTAAAGCTTCTCTGTTTTCAACTTCCATCTTTTTATTAGGTGGAATTCCGGGGACTTTTCACCACTTGTATTTCAGCGGGACTCCAATATCTATCAGCGCCATTGGTGCATGTTTTTCTGCATTGGAAGTTGTCCCTCTCGTGCTTGTAGGCTTTGAAGCTTTTCATACTTATAAAATGCAAAGTGTAACTTCTTGGACTAGAAACTATAAATGGCCAATTATTTTCTTCGTTGGCGTAGCTTTCTGGAACTTAGTAGGGGCAGGACTGTTTGGTTTCCTTATCAATCCACCAATCGCTTTGTTCTACATGCAAGGCCTTAATACAACAGCGGTCCATGCCCATGGAGCAACTTTTGGTGTTTATGGTCTTCTTTCACTGGGTTTGATTTTGATTATCATTCAAACCGCGTTTAAAAATCGTGAATGGAATAGTAAACTGATGGGATTTGCTTTTTGGGGAATGAACATCGGTCTTTGCCTGATGATCCTTATGAGTTTATTACCTATTGGTCTGATTCAGGTTTATGCCTCTATCCACCATGGACTTTGGTACGCCCGGGGTTCTGAAGTTATGCAGACTGAGTTAATTCAATATCTGCGTTGGATCCGAGTTGTAGGGGATGTGGTTTTCGCAGGTGGGGCACTTTTCTTTGCCCTAGCAGTTCTTGATCGTACAGGTCTTATGAAATTCAAGGAAAAAGAAGAAACTGAACCTGAATTAAGCGGAGCTCTATAGAAAGAGTCCTAAAATCTAATCTTATTAGGGAGGTCCAGTACTATCTGGACCTCCTTTATTATTTATAAAATCAAAAAAAACCACCATTTCCTGACGTGGATCAGTTATTCTTTCCCTCCATGGTGCTAAATTCTTCCTCAAGATTCATAAGATTTCCTTAGAAATGGGTCTCACGTATATGAAACTCTGTATTCACTGTGATGAAATTGCGATGCCACCGATCTATCATGAAGCTGATGCTAAGCAGGCACAGCCCTTTTGCTGTCATGGTTGTTTGACGGTCTTTAATGTGTTGCACGAGAAAGGCCTTGAAAGCTATTACGAAATTAAAAATAATTCGGCGACTTTCAAACGACGATCTCCAGTTGAGGTTAAGGCTTCTGAGTTTAATTTTCTGGATGATCCCGATTTCCTTCGGGAGTTCTCTTATCTCGAAACGAATGGTTCAAGAGTCATGGAATTTTATCTGGAGGGAATTCATTGCCTGGCCTGTTTATGGTTAATTGAAAAGCTTCCTGAATTTGTACCAAATGTTATTTCCTCAAAGCTTGATCTTGAACGTTCTGTCGCCACTGTCGTTCTTCAAGATAGCGGAAAATTTTCACAAGTTGCCCGAGAGTTCAATCAATTGGGATATCGACCACACCCCCTTAAAAAAAATCAGGATGTAGTTGAGTTGAAAATGAAAGAAGAGCGGATGGCCTTGATTCGAATCGGGGTCGCCGGTGCTGCTGCAGGAAATATCATGATCTATGCAGTATCACTATACGGAGGGGCCTCAGATCATTTTGCCCAGCTATTTAATTCATTGACTGTAGCTTTTGCTATTCCAGTTATGACTTTTAGTGCGTATCCATTTTATAAGAATGCCTGGAATGCCCTGAAAAATCGCACCTTATCAATTGATATTCCAATCTCTTTGGCACTGATCATGGGTGTTGTGATGGGTATATTTAATTTGATTCTAGGAATTCCCGAAAATTATTTTGATTCACTTACTACCTTAGTCTTTTTGCTCCTTCTATCACGTTATTTTCTCCAAAAAATCCAGGAGAAAGGACTGTCGGCCCAGGATCTACATTATTTCTATCAAAGTGACAGCGTTCTTAGAGCAGCACCTGAGTCACCAACTGACTTTATGGAAATTCATCCCAAGTTTATTAAAGTTGGGGACATGCTTAAAATCAGGGCAGGAGAATTTATTCCTGCGGATGGTGTAGTTATCCAAGGTATTTCCAATCTTAATAATTCACTCCTGACGGGTGAATCAGAGCCGGTAAAAATTCGAGTTGGACAAAAAGTTTTTTCGGGTACCCAGAATATTGATCAGGATCTAATCATTGAAGCTGAAAAGGTTCAAGATGAAACGCGACTAGGGCGTCTCCTGAAAAATGTTGAAAACGGTTGGGCCCATCGCTCACAAATTGTTGATCTCACCAGTAAAGTGTCAAAATATTTTACTCTTGCGGTATTTATTCTTTCCACTTCACTTTTCATCTATGTCTATCAACAGGGGGATGCCCGGCATGCTCTGGAGCAAGCAATCACTTTATTAATTGTAACTTGCCCTTGTGCTTTAGCACTGGCCACTCCATTAACTTTTACCCGTTCCCTCTCAAAAGCAGCTGAACAGGGGATCATTATTAAGAGTGACGAGGTCATTGAAAAACTGGCCAAGATTAAAAATATTTTCCTGGATAAAACCGGCACAATTACTCATGGGAAATTAAAAATAATTAATTTTAGTATTCATAAAAAATCTTCGATCTCCATCGAGGACATCATCTTTAATCTTGAAAATAGATCCCGGCATCCAGTGGCTTTGGCCTTGATGGAATTTATTAAAGGCAAAGGAGTTCAGTCTTTCATAGTAGAAGATCGTCAGGAACTGCTGGGACAAGGAGTTTCAGGAACGATTGGTGATCATTTTTATGAAATAAATAAGTCAGGGATATTTGAAGATAAAAATCTTGTTGCGAGTTTTACTGTCCAGGATACCGTACGGGCCGATTCAATTGAGACCTTAAAGAAAATAATGGCCCATAAGTTAAAGGTCCAAATCCTCTCCGGTGACAGGACTGAAGTGGTGAATAAAATTGCTCAAGAGGTTCAACTTCCTCTAGCAAATGCCTTATCTGAATTAACTCCAGAACAAAAAAGTCAGATGATAAAATCCACTCCGCACTCAATGATGGTCGGCGATGGCGCTAACGATGCCATTGCTTTAAGTCAGGCGGATGTTGGTGTTGCCGTACTAGGAGCGATGGATATTTCTTTGCGGGCCGCGGACGTTTACCTGACTACTCCGGGACTTGTGCCCGTGGAAAAACTCATTATCCTTTCTGAACAGACAATGAAAGTGATACATCGAAATCTTGCCTTGTCGTTATTGTATAATCTGGCCTCTGTCGCCGCTGCCTTTATGGGTTACATTAATCCACTTGTCGCGGCCATCATTATGCCTGTGAGTTCTTTGACGATATTAATCTCAACCGTCATAGGAACTAAGGAATTGAGGTCTTTATGGAAATAATGAATGTGCTACTTCCTCTTGCCTTGTTGCTTGGCGGATTTTTCATCTTTGCCTTTATTTGGTCAGCGAGGAAGGGGCAATATGATGATTTGGAAACACCACGTTTTAGAATGTTGTTAGACGATAAAAAAATACTAAAATCCAATCCTATTGAAAAAAAGGAAGAAAAATGAGTTCCCCGAATGGAAGTGTGCCTGCTTCAAACAGAAGGCTAGAAACATTTACTTATGATGATCAAATCGTAAAATGGTTCGTCATCGCCACCGTAATCTGGGGGGCAGTAGCTCTTCTTTTAGGTGTTACCGTTGCTTTTCAGTTGGCCGACTGGAGAGTGAATCTAGGATTGCCCTGGACGACTTTTGGTAGGCTTCGTCCTCTCCACACCAATGCAGCTATTTTCGCATTCTGTGGTAATGCTATCTTTGCCGGGATTTATTATTCTCATCAAAGGCTACTGAAGGCCCGACTATTTAATGATGTCCTTTCGAGGGTTCACTTCTGGGGTTGGCAGTTCATCATTATTCTTGCCGCCATCACGCTTCCTCTTGGAATGACGACCGGAAAAGAGTACGCCGAGCTAGAGTGGCCAATTGATATTCTGATCACTCTCATTTGGGTTGTCTTTGCCGTCAACTTCTTTGGAACTATCGTTCGAAGACGTGAACGCCATATCTATGTCGCTATATGGTTCTATATTGCAACTATCATTACCGTGGCCGTCCTTCACATTGTTAACTCAGTTGAACTCCCAGTGACCTTAACTAAGTCTTATTCACTATATAGTGGTGTTCAGGATGCCTTGGTTCAGTGGTGGTATGGGCACAATGCAGTTGCATTCTTTTTGACCACTCCATTCTTGGGCTTAATGTATTACTTTGTTCCTAAGGCAGCGAATCGACCTGTTTACTCTTATCGTTTATCAATTATTCACTTTTGGTCTTTAGTGTTTATTTACATTTGGGCCGGACCTCACCATCTTCTGTATACAACATTACCTGAATGGGCCCAGACGCTGGGTATGGTTTTCTCAGTGGCCCTCTGGATGCCTAGTTGGGGAGGGATGATCAATGGTCTTATGACTCTGAGAGGGGTATGGGACAAAGTCAGAACTGAGCCAGGACTTCGTTTCATGGCCACCTCATTGACTTTTTATGGTATGTCGACTTTTGAAGGTCCATTACTTTCTATTAAATCTGTTAACTCTATCGCTCACTTCACAGATTGGATCCCAGGTCACGTTCACTCAGGAACTATTGGCTGGAACTACATGTTGATTGCCGGGATTCTTTTTTATCTGGTGCCTAAACTTTGGAATACAGAACTTTACTCTAAGCGGCTGGCCAACATTCAGTTTTGGTTGGCCACGATCGGTCTTTTGTTTTACGTGATTTCAATGCTTGTTGCAGGTATCACTCAATCTCTTATGTGGAGAGCGATGGACGATGCTGGTCGTTTGATTTATCCAAACTTCATTGAAACAGTAATTAAAATTGTTCCGATGTATTGGGTTCGCGCCATTGGCGGAACTCTCGTTCTGATCTCGTTTATCCTGATGATCATTAACCTTTATAGAACGGCCAAAAAAGGTAAGTCGGGTCCAGAAGCAGTTTATGAAGCTTATGCCTTAGATGATTATTCTCTTGAGGCCGGAGCAGCTGCTCACCGTAAGTTAGAAGGTTGGCCGATGATTTTCGCCGTTCTTTCTTTAATTGCGATCCTGGTAGGTTCTGCCATTGAGATTGTTCCGTCATTAATGTCTGATAACTACATCACTAAGATTAGTGCGATTAAACCATACAGTCCTCTTGAGCTTTATGGACGTGATGTCTATATCCGTGAAGGTTGTTACTTATGTCACTCACAGACAGTTCGTGCCATTCCTCATGAAGTGATCCGATACGGTAAAGCTTCTGAGGCCGCTGAATTTGTGTACGATCATCCATTCCAGTGGGGCTCCAAGCGTACAGGTCCGGATTTGGCACGTGTCGGGAAAAAATATCCTCACATGTGGCACTATAAGCACTTTTATGATCCACGAGAAGTGACTGCCGGATCAATCATGCCTAACTATAAATGGTTGTTTGATAAGAAAATCGACTACTCAACATTACCGAAGAAAATGGCGGTAATGAAGCAGTTGGGTGTTCCCTATACTGATGAAGAAGTGGTTACCAGTGTTGTTAATGCCAAAGCACAAGCAGTGGAAATCGCCGGTGAACTGGCACAAAGTGGTGTACCTCAAAAAATCGTTGAAATGGAAGTCGTAGCACTAATCTCTTACATGCAGCGCTTAGGTGTTGATTACACCTCAATGCCTGAAGAGGAAGCACCGATAGCCGAGGCGGAGGTCAAATGAAACAAGCAGCGTTAAGTCATTTTGATTTACCCTGGTTACCAATTACTGCTTTGATTATCTTTGTTGTTTGCTTTGCCGCTTACCTTTACTGGACGTTTAAAAAAGACAACAAAGCGAACTATGAGCAGGCCTCACAAATTCCTCTCGAAGAGGCAAAAAGCGTCTCTTCGATTAAAAAAGGACACACTGTATGAGTGACTCGATTAAAAAAGAAACTAAACTTGATGTAAAACCAGATGAGCAGCACCTTCTGCTTGATCATGCTTATGACGATATTCAGGAATTAAATCATCCGCTTCCTTCATGGTGGAACGTGACCTGGGGGATTACGATCGTTTTTGCGATAGGTTATTTTGTGTACTATCAATTCATGAAGGGGCCAACTCTTCGGGATGAGTTCAATCAGGAATATTCAAAAATTGTGGCGATTCAGGAAGAATTCAGGATTCAAAATAGTGCTTTCAATCAGGAGTACTATGCCGGTATCACAAGTGATGATGGTGTAACCAAAGGGGCCGTGGTTTATGAGAACAACTGTCTTCCTTGTCACAATGAAAATGGGAAAGGGGATATTGGACCAAATCTTACGGATGATCACTGGTTGATTGCTAAGAGTACACCTGAAACTATTTATGATGTAGTATTTAATGGAAGTGAGGCCAATGGTATGCCTGCCTGGGCCGAACTTCTGACTAAAGATGAAATTTATCAGGCCGTGGCCTACGTAAGTACTTTTAAAAATACTTTCGTTAAGGGCGGTAAAGAACCTCAAGGTATAAAAATTGAAGACTAAGAATATTTTCGAACTGGATCCAGAAAGGTTAGCTACAACCGATGAACACGGTAACCGTGTTTATTTATATCCCGAAGATGTCAAAGGGATCTGGCAACAACGTCGAAAAATATTCTACTGGTTCTTGATTCTTTTATATCTGATCCTTCCCTGGTTTTATATTAACGGAAAACCAGCACTGATGATCGATATTGTTAAACATGAGTTCACACTTTTGGGCTATACCCTCTATGGGGTACAGCCCATTTTGTTTTTCCTGTTAGTGGCCTCAGGTCTCTTCTTTATTGCTTTCATGACCAGTCTCTTCGGAAGAATTTGGTGCGGATGGGCCTGCCCCCAGACAGTTTTCATTCAAAGTATCTTTATGAAAGTTGAAGCCTTGATTGAAGGCAAGGCAAGACAAAGACGGGAGCTTGATAAGGCCCCGTGGTCGTTTAACAAAATTTTTCGACGTTCCCTTAAATGGTTTGTCTTCACTATCATCTCCCTCCACATTGCCCATACTCTTGTCGGATACTTTGTAGGTCCACGTGAGCTACTTAAAATAACGATGAGCTCACCAACTGAAAATTGGGGGGTCTTTGTTGCAACGATGATCATGACTACCATCTTTCTATTGGACTTTGGCTGGTTCCGGGAACAGTTTTGTATCATTGCTTGTCCTTACGGACGTATGCAATCAGTAGTGATGGATGAGAATTCTCTCGTAATTGCCTATGATGTAAAACGAGGGGAGCCACGTCGAGGGTCAGAAGGTGTTCAGAGATCTGATGAAGGTGATTGTATCAATTGTTACAATTGCGTAAAAGTTTGCCCGACTGGAATTGATATCAGGAGGGGCACCCAACTTGAGTGTATTGCCTGTACCCAGTGTATTGATGCCTGTGATGACATCATGACAAAACTCAAAAAACCAACAGGACTCATCAGCTATAAATCAGAAAATGAACTCAAAGGAAAACCTAGAAAAGTCATTACCGCCCGTTCAGGGGTTTATGTCGCCATTTCAATCGCTTTAGTTTCGTTGTTTATATTCTTCTTTAACGCCAGCACTAAATTAAGTCTGGTCTTTTTGAGATCTCAAAATCCTTATCAGGTGATTGAGGCAGGTCAGACAGTCGTGAATCATTTTACGCTTAAAATTTCTCATCAAGGGGCCGAGAAATTTAAGGTCTCTTTTAAAGTACAAGACCCTGAACTCGACAAACAAATTGAAATTGTTACACCCGTGAAACCTACAGTTGTTGATATGCCTGAGAAAAAATTTGTGATCTTCTTTAAGTTTGATCCGAAGATCCTGGTTCATGGAACCCGTAAGGCAGTGATTGATGTCATTGACCTGGAAACAAAACAGATTATCACCTCTAAGGAGGTCGTTCTTGTCGGCCCAACTAATTAATTCTCTGAGTGAAATTAGAACATACCTGCCATGGGTTTCATTCATCGCAGGTCTTGGAGGAAGTCTCCATTGTGTTGGTATGTGTGGAGGGCTCGTCACTGCCAGTTGTGAAGGGTCTAAAGATGTTTTTCGCTACCAGTTTGGGAGACTGTTAGGCTACCTGATGCTGGGGGCACTGGCAGGAATGATAGGTAGTTTCCTGAATTTTAAAACAAGTCATCCCCTGATGACTTTAATCCCTTCGACTCTGGTTGGACTGCTTTTTATCTTCTGGGGAGTCCAGAGTTTTAGAGGTAAAAAAGCAGAAATCCCGGCACCAAAGTTTCTCAGCAGGTTGTATACAAAACTATGGAAAAATCTGGTTCAAAAAAATAAGAATTTTACCAAAGCTTTTTTTACGGGTCTTATTTCAATTATGCTTCCCTGTGGATTATTATATGGGGTAGTTTTGAGTACAGTCGCCCTTCAGCACACAACTGATGCTTTGTTATCCATGTTTTTCTTTTGGCTTGGTACTGTTCCGGCCATGGTCGTCGCCCCTGGGGTCATACAACGTTTTTTGAAACCATTTAAGGCCCGCTTACCAAAAGTCTATGCGATCAGCTTAATGCTGATTGGAGTAATGACTATATCTTTTAGAATGATCAAGCTTCATGGCGGAGATAAGCATCTGGAAGAAACTTCCACGCATAAAGAAATGTCCTGCCACTAATGAATGAGACCTAAGTCATCATTACCTTCCATCTTTATTTTCAAGTATTGATTTGGATAAAAGGCAACGTGTCCTTTTAGTTCTTGAAATTCTTCATATGGTTCTTCGTAAGACCAGGCGGCATTATCCAGCACGGTGGTTCCATGCTTGAGATTATAAATTTCAGCTTTTCCTTTGAATGGGCAGTCATATTCACCACTCTTGATCAAATCCACATCTTTTAAATCTAGTTTAGGGATGTAAAGCACAGGACGGCAGTCAGTTTCAGTTAAGAGGATGGAGGTGTTGGTATAAGCGATGGCATCATTTTCAAAGTAGATTTCAATCTCAGCATCTAATGGCCGAGCTTTAACCTCATGGTCAGGATACTTTGCAAAACCTGGTGCGTGCATAGTGAACTCCTTGTTACCAATTCATAGTGGCACTCAAGCAAGTTTTTGGCCCTGTACATGGAGTCGAACTTAAAAAAGCTTTAGAAGTCGCTGATTCTTTGAACTAACTCAGGACTATCGATGAAAGGATTTCTATTCTTCTGCAATTTAAAAATCTTTTCATGTCTAGTTTTTTCAGCAAGATCCACCGGATCTTCCCGATGCCAAATTTTTAAGTATTCTTCCTGAATAGGATCAATGGCAATTTGGTATCGAACAGAAAAATAAAACATGGCGCGTGCTACATTTCCCTTATGACTATCAGGTGGCTCAAAATAAATTCCTGTTCCTGCATTCAATGCCTGGCCGGAATGTGATTCACCACATGACACTTGTCTTTGATTGTCCACTTCTGCAAAGGGAAAATTTCCTCTTTCAGCATTAATTTTTGAGAAAGTAGGAAACAAATGATGCAAATCGGTTTTTTGAATATTGGCATTAAATCTTTTACTGAATTTACTCTGAGGCCAAGTGTGCTCAGTATTAAATTTATCTGAGTTCGGAAGGCGATTTCCAGGAGCTTCACCATTGAAAGGATAGTATTTTTCCTGACAGTACACGCCTTTAATGAAATAGCCTTTCTCGTCTTTCTCGAGGTGAATTTCATTAAAGAGCTTGGTTCTGGCCTCACGGTAGTTGTAGCTGATTTGATTGGCACTTATCGTTTCAAATAAATCGGCCTTTAGCGCTTCATCTACATCTACATTCGCAGTGGCGAGAGAAATATTGAAAGCTAGCATGAGGAGAATAAAATAATTCATCCTTATACGTTCCTTAAGATTTCAATTTGCGTCAATAATTTTGTTTGAACGGGTGCGTTATGTTCAAGGTTCTTGCACTTTGTATTGGATTACCCCGTCTTGATAAGGACCAATAGGAAATTCTTCGCGAATTTTCTTAGGGCCCTCTTCTTGCGCCTCTTTTCCTACTGGTCCTCTTGGTTCCGGTTTTCGGGAAGGGACGGTGGGGTTTATATCACTGCTACTGAAGGTGGAGCTAGATGTACCTTCTCCCGTCATGTCTGGTCTGCGCTTTGGTAGAGGCCCTGAAGAGGGATAAGAAGGTTGACCTAAGGTTTTTGGGCCCATTACGTCTGGTTCACTATTTGCCGAATCCGGCACTAACGCCCATGAATTCGTCATAGATAGTAGCATGACGAATATAAAAGTAGTCTTCATATTGGCCTACCCTCCTCACACCATAAAAATATTGCTCTCATGGAAGAGGATGTACAAGTAAGGTAACCAAAAGAATGTGTGAACAGAGAAGATCAGTTTACTTTATTCAAATCTTCTCTCCCATTCTTTCCCAGTGACGATGATGAGCGATGGCCTTGACTAGAGTTTTTCCCAAATCTTGCGGATTTTGCCCGGCCTTCTGATAGATGAGTCCATGCTCTTCAAAAATATCGTGTTTTATCAGTTCTGAGGCAGCTTTCATTTTATTAAGAGAACTTATTTTATAGAGTTCTATTGCTTCAGCGGAAAAAGCAATGGGTTTGTTATGACGATAAACTTCTTCAATGAACATGATCGCCTTCGGGACTTGCATCAGAGTTTCGACACTCTTCATTCCCCCCGGAACATAAAGTGCATCATAAAAATAAGGTGCTGAAGTAGTGAAGGTCTTTTTAACCTCAACTTCTTTCCCTTCAATAGACTTGATTTTACCTAGTTTGTAAGAGACTGGAACAACCATGACCATGGAATTGTTTGCTTCCATGGATGCTTTAGTGGCTTCAAAGTCCGAGTGGGAAAAACCTTCTGAAATGAGAACACATACTTTGCGTCCCTTAGTACTCCAGATCTTCTGATCCGTTTGAGTCAGAGCTTTTGAAGTTTTTATAGAACCCCGATAGATATGCTTCTTTTGAGGTGCTATTGGCTCGACTCCAATTTGAACTGCCAGCGCTTTGGCAAAATCTTCATCTACATTCATAAAATTTGAGACCATTTTCTCCCGCACATGCTTTGTCTCCACTTTTCCGAGTTCAAAGGCTGCGGCTTCCAGAATATGCTTTTTCTCCAGTTCACTCATACTGTTGTAAAATAGTGTGGCCTGAGAGTAATGATCACTAAAGGTTTCACTTCGAGTTCTCGATTTGGTTCCTTCTATCTTCTCAGGATAGTGGTGAAACCCACCATCTTTCTCACTCGTGACTTTTACTCCTCCTAAAGAGCTTGGAAAGTAGTTCACCCTTCCTTTCATGTTCGTTTGTCGCATGAAACCGTCTTGAGTATTATTCGCCACTTCAATTAGAGGACGGTTGATCGGAATTTGCGTAAAGTTTGGGCCACCTAGTCGGGTGAGTTGAGTATCGATGTAGGAAAATAATCTTCCTTGTAATAAAGGGTCGTTAGTCAGGTCTATTCCTGGAACTACGTTGCCAGGGTGAAATGCCACTTGCTCAGTTTCAAGGAAAAAATTTTCGGGATTGCGATTCAAAGTCATTTTACCAATGCGCATGACTGGAAATTGCTCCTCAGGCACAAGTTTTGTTGCATCCAAAAGGTCGAAGTCAAACTTATCAATTTCATTTTCTTCAATGATTTGAACACCTAGTTCATACTCATAGGGAATTCCCATTTCAATTGATTCCCACATCTCACGCCGATGAAAGTCGGGATCTGCTCCTGCTGTTTTTTGGGCCTCATCAAAAACCTGCGAATGGACTCCTAATAGTGGTTTCCAATGATATTTTACAAAGCGTGATTCCCCTTTAGAATTAATCCAACGGAAGGTGTGCACGCCAAAACCCTCCATATGAGCGTAACTTCGAGGGAGGGCACGATCTGAAAGTACCCATAGAAGCATATGAGTACTCTCGGGAGTCAGGGAAGCAAAGTCCCAGAAATTATCATGGGCGGCTGCGGCCTGAGGCATTTCATGGTGTGGTTCGGGTTTTATAGAATGAACAAGATCTGGGAACTTAATAGCGTCTTGAATAAAAAAAATGGGCATATTATTTCCCACTAAATCGTAATTACCTTCTTCAGTATAAAACTTAGTTGCAAATCCTCTTACGTCTCTCACTGTATCGGCCGATCCTCGAAAGCCTACAACGGTAGAAAATCTCACAAAAACAGGAGTTTTCTTTGAGGGGTCTGAAAGAAATTTTGCTTTAGTATACTGACTCATATCTTTGTATACTTGAAAGTATCCATGCGCTGCTGATCCTCGAGCATGCACAACTCTTTCAGGAATTCGTTCATGGTCAAAGCTAGTCATCTTCTCCCGGAAGATGAAATCATCCATTATTATTGGACCTCGTTGTCCGGCCTTGAGGGAATTATCTGTATCCTCAACTAAAGTTCCTTGTTCTGTACGGAGTTGTTTTCCATCTACATCAGTGAGGGCACCTCGATCTTCTAATTGTTCTGTCTTCTGATTAGAATTAGTATCGGTAATCTTTTCTTTCATTGTGTTGAGAAGACTCTTCTTTTCAGACATAGGTTATCTCCTTAAAACTGTTTTAAGTCTTAAACCTTTCTAAGTGAGAGTGATTCGTGGGTCAACCTTGGTAAGCAAAACTTCAGTGGTTATTCAGCTATGTTAAGATGTCGGTCGAAATGTGGATTAAAGTGTTGCATTAGTTTTATAACCTAGGCTTTTTCTTTTCTGGAGGTTGAGGATCGCCCACAGGTTGTTTTTTTTCTTTGTCAGGATCTTTAACGGGAGTTCGATCTGGAGATCCAGGAGGATTTTTGTCAGGGTCAGGTTTATTTGGTTGTTCTTGTTCATCATGAGAAAATTTCATAAATCCTCCACTAAGGTAATCTTAGTAAGATTGAAACGGGCACTTCAAATAAACAACTTTCAAAGAAATTAATTGGCCGAGATTTAGATACATTCAGAAATGCTGAACTGAAAAAAAGAAAAGGGCCTCATTAGAGGCCCTTTCTTTTCGAATTTTTGGAAAATTTTGGAGCGGCTGATCAGATTCGAACTGACGACCTTCTGCATGGCAAGCAGACGCTCTACCAACTGAGCTACAACCGCGTTTTGTGGAGATGATATTAATTCGGGCCGCCAACTTTTGTCAATGCTAACTTACGATTAAATAACGTTTTTTATCATAACGCTAGGTGTTGTTAGTTTTGAGTTGGGCATGTCCTTGGAGTGTGCATTTGCAGGGTGCATATCACTTCAGTTTCAATCTTATTTTCTGGGAATAAGCTTTGCAGGACATAGGGGTTTTTATCGGCCGGTTTGATGACAACTTTGCTGGCAAAGACTTTAGAAAGAGCAGCGAAAGTACATTCCCGTATTCGCTTTTCTTTCACCAGGATTTCTTGGGCCAGGTTAATTTTCACCTGATCGAGATTAAGAGTTAGGGTGCCTTCTACAAAATGAGAGTATTTCAGGTTAATCAGGTCTTCATTCAGTCCGTATTCCCAAGTGACAGTACCGTCTGAGTTTGAACATTTCATTGCTTTAAATGGAGTATTGGCCTGTGCAAGCGTGGTGAGAAGGGAAAACAGAACAATGAGAGTGAGGACTTTCATTTAAACTCCAGGGAAGGTTGTACCCATCGGTTTTACTGGGGTGTTTGCTTGACCGTCAATGGAGGATAATGGAGCAGTGATTAACGATTCGTGTTTTTACTGAAACTTCTGCTCCAAAGCTTTAATTATCTTTTGATAGCTAGGATTCGTGAAACGGGTTCTGAGGATGGGCAGAATTTCTTTTTTGCTCGACGGCAGTGCCGGATTCAAAAGAGTCTTTACAAAACAATCGGCGATAATGAAAACCTTTGAAAGAGGGTGTAGATCCTCACCTGGATTCTCTTCAAATCCAATTCCATCTAACTTTCCATGAGATTGAAGAAGAACAGTCTTGATGTACTCGTTGGCCTCTGGATGTTGATCAAGAATCATCACGGCCTCTGAAGCATGATTCATCACCTGACGAATTTCTTCATCGGTTAAATTTGATTCGGTTAATTCTTTTAAACTTGAGATTTGCATCTGCATCTGCGACTTGAGAGTTACATCTGAAAAGAAGGAAACGAATGATAGAATTTCCAGATGTTCCTGTTTGTACCAACTTTGCTTGGACAGTACATAATGGCACATGAGGGCCAGTAAGTGACTATGTTGATAGGCATAGGAGACTTTATTGGAAAAAACAAACTTTAAAAGATTGGTCACTTCCGGTGAATTTTTAACTGATTGAACCATCGAATTAATCGAAGCGTCCGAAAGATCAACCGCTGCTTGATCAAGTCCCATTTGCTGAATTTTTTCTCGGACGATTTCATGAGCGTTGGCGGTAGTGAGGATACGGTCTTCCAGAGTCAGATCTTCTCTTTCCAGTTTTTCCACCAGATTATTTGTCACAAAAGTTGTGAAGTACTGAATGTAATCTTTAGGAATGAAGAATTCTTTTAAACCTTGAGATTCATATTTTAGAATATCGTTCTTATCAAAGACGTCTTTGGAGTGAATCCTCTTTACGTATTGATAATCATTGGGACCTTTTTTGATCCGGATATAAACATCACAGGGTGTTTTTTGAATGTCATAAAAATAGTAAACAGGGACTGGAAAATAGTCCGGCTTAACTTTGTTGGTTGAATCCTGAAGGGTTACACCAAGATAAGATGCTGCCTGTTTAATGAGAATTTCCCAACTGACTGGTTCTTGAAGACATAATATTTCATCCGCTAAAGATGGACATTCGCCAATCACAATCAGTTCTGATTTTAATCCTTCATTTCTTAGAAATTGATGAAGCTTGACAGCAGTTTCTTCATTTCCAACCTTGCACTTAGTAATGATCAAAGCAACTTGAGGCAAGATCCTGAGAAGTTCCATTGCATCTTCTGCATTTTTTCTATGGATAACATCTGTTCCAACAAAGGTGTGAAGATTTAGCGAGAAGATTTTTTTTAAATCTTCATTAGTTTCAATAAGAATAGTTTGGCTCATAAGAAAAATTTTATCATGACTCGAGCTAACTCCAAGAATTTTAAAGTCAGAAAAGTCTGCCGGGAAAGCTTAAATAAAAAAGTCAGGCTCTTGCAGGTTAATGAGAGAGCCATTTTTGGCCAGAAGCTGCCCAGAAAATGTGGTGCTCTCTGGATTGTAGGCGGAAACCTTTCCATGTCCGCCCGGAATATCGATTACGTAATGAGGGATGGCCCAGCCTGGGAGAAGATCTCTGAGTCCTTGATAGAGTTCCCGTCCCGTTTTTAGCGGCAAGTAAAAATGCATCCCACCTTTCACCCGATCTGGATGGTGGAGGTAGTAGGGACGAACATTAATCTCTATGAAGAGTTCGAAAAGCTCTACTAGGTCTTTCTGCCGGTCATTAATGCCCTTTAAGAGCACAGTTTGCGAGAGTAGCTGGACTTTAGTTTCAGAAAGTCTTTCAATCGCCTTTTGATTGATAGGATCAAATTCTTTTACATGATTGGCATGAATGGCGAGAGAAACAGTTCTGAAGCGCTCAGTGGCCCCATTGAGGAGGTTTAGAAAATCCTGATCAATTCTGTCCGGCAGGATCACCGGATAGCGAGTATGAAAACGAATGTCTTTTATGGATTTTATTTCGGAGAAGGACTTTAAATACTTGTCAATTTTCTCATTAGAAAGAGTGAGTGGATCTCCCCCTGTGAAAATGATTTCCGAAATTTCCGGATGCTCTTTAAGATAAGCAAGTGTCTTAAGAAAATCCTGCTGAAAAAGTTCATCAGTGGCATTTAACTCATTTTTTCTAAAGCAATAGCGGCAATGAACGGGACAGACTGTAGTCGGGGTGAAGAGTGCTCTTGAGCCATAACGATGAACCAGTTGTGGGGCCTTGAAAAAAGTTTTATCTCCTATGGGATCCAGGAGGCCATTTTGATTCAAGTCGGCGTTGAGCTCTGATAGATGAGGAAGAAATTCTTTAGCGAGTATTCCATCGGGACCTTCGGCCTTTATTTTAATGGCAAGACTTCTGGGTACAAACAGGGGATAGCTATTTGCTACGGACAATAAACTGTCACTGAGCGTCCATCCAAGAAACTGGTAGAGCTCTTTTAAGTTCTTGTATGATTGCTTAAATTCATTTGTCCAGTTGGGGGTCTCGACCATCTTTTTCGAGCTCCTTTAAATACTGGCGTTTATAAATATAGGCACAAGTTCGAATTAAAAGTCCGCCTGAAATCGAGATTCCCAGAAAATGATACATCAAGGTCTGAAAGGGAAGAACGCCACCTTCGTACAGGGTGTAGAGGATCCATTTCAGAAGGACAATATGGGCAATCAAGATCATTAATTGGGTAAAACGTTGACCAAGATTTTCTTTTGTTACGAAGTTTTTAATCATGTTGTGGGTCCTTGTTTCCAGAGGCTTGCCTCAAGTTTTTGATAGGACTTAATCTTTTTTAGTAAAAAGGATTTATTCATTCCAGTTAAGAGGCATTCAGCGAATAAGACCGGACCTTTTGGAAGAGGCATAAGTCCAATAGGTCGAACCGGACGTGTTCTGCCAACACTGGAGCCTCCGCGGTAGTCCAAAACCAGAAGGTCTTTTTCCTGAACCATGGAAGCGAGGTTTTTAAGTCGGGTGGAGTAGTTGAAACAGTCATTACGATCAAAGTTTGAAAGTCTAAAAACAAAACTTTTTTCCATCGCCGTTTTATGATCTGTTTCTACATTCGCAAGATGAGCAAGAATTTTTAAGCAGGCATAGGTGTCTTCAATAGCTACATGGTGCTGCAAGTTAAATCCAACAAACTCACCTAGAGTGGAAAGCTTGTAGTTTATAGGAGCATCCTCCCGTTTCCGATAGACGGCCCGAGCATAACGGCAGCTATCGTAAATATCCAGAGGAGGAAATTCAATTTGAAAATCATGGGAAGATTTAATCAGATAACCCAGATCAAAAGTAGAATTATGGGCAATCATCGGGAGTCGCCCCACAAAATTCCAAAGCTCTTTAAGTGGCTTTTTAATGGTGGGAGAACTTTTCAGGTCATCGTTTTGCAATCCGTGAAACTGAATAGTGAATTCCGGGATTTCAATTAAGGGATTAATCAATTGGTGAAAAGTCGACAGCTCTCCGTGTTCGGTAATTTTCACTGCGGCAATTTCAATTATTTTGTCCACCAGAGGTGAGAGTCCGGTGGTTTCCAAATCAACTGCTACTAAGCCTTTTGGGTACAGCTTAAGAATTGAGGTAATTTCCTCAGGTGTAATGGAGAGTGCAGATCGCGATCTTGACATAGAGTGTCTTATAGCTTTTTTAATGGTCTTTCGTCCAGCTAAAAACCCCTGAGCTTCATTGACAAGTGCAGAGCGCAAACCCCATGATTTCGGGACATTTATAGTTCTATTGGAAACAAAAGGAAGATCGAAAATGGCCAAATCGTTTGATGTTGTAGTTTTAGGTGCTGGCCCTGGTGGTTATGTGGCCGCCATTCGCGCCTCTCAGTTAGGAAAGAAAGTTGCTATCATTGAGGCCGATAAGCTTGGTGGAGTATGTCTTAACCGTGGCTGTATTCCGACAAAAGCTCTTTTAAAGTCCGCTCATTCAGTTCATGAAATTGCAGATCTAAAAGGCTTGGGAATTAACGTTGATCTTAAAGGCCTCGATGCCGGTGTCGCTGTGAAACGCGCTAATCTAATTGCTGAAAATATGTCTAAGGGCATCGC
The DNA here is from genome assembly GCA_002381945.1 of Bacteriovoracaceae bacterium UBA4096. Lineage (GTDB taxonomy): Bacteria > Bdellovibrionota > Bacteriovoracia > Bacteriovoracales > Bacteriovoracaceae > Peredibacter. Next base: position 4,872 of record DFXY01000030.1, on the reverse strand, counting down.
CTTTTTGATGAAGAAAAACAAAATAGAAGTCATTAACGGCAAAGGCGTATTTAAATCCGCTAAGGTGCTTGAGGTGACTGGTGCTGATGGGAAAAAAGAAGAAGTCAGTGCTACCAATATTATTATCGCCACTGGTGCTAAATATCGCTCTTTCCCAGGTCTTGAGCATGATGGAAAACGTCTATTAGGAGCATGGGAAGCGCTCAAGCTTGAAAAACTTCCTAAGTCGATCGGTATCGTTGGCGCAGGGGCCATTGGGATGGAGTTTGCTTACTTTTGGAATGCTTTTGGTGTTGAGGTTCATATCTTTGAAATGCAACCAAATCTTCTTCCGATTGAAGATACTGAAGTTTCAAAAGAAGTTGAGAAGGCCTATAAAAAATATGGCATGAAAGTATCAACTGGAATTGAGGGAGTGACCGCTAAAAACAACGGAAACGATGTTACCTTCACAGTTAAAGAAGGTGGCAAGACCAACGAATACAAATTCGAAATGGGTTTGATTGCAGTTGGAATGACCGGAAACATTGATGGCTTTGGTCTTGATAAGGCAGGCGTCCAAACGGAGCGCGGTTTCATTAAAGTAAATGATATGTATGAGACAAGTGTTAAGGGTGTTTACGCCATTGGTGACGTGTCGGGTCCACCACTTTTAGCACACGCAGCTTCTCATGAAGGTGTTGTTGCGGCCGAGCATTTGGCAGGAAAACATCCTCATGCCATTGATAAGCTCAATATTGCCGGTTGTACATATTGTCAGCCACAAGTGGCTTCTGTCGGATATACTGAACGGGCCCTAAAAGAAAAAGGGATTGAATATAATGTCGGTAAGGCACCTTTTACTGCGAATGGTAAGGCGATTGCCTCTAATGAGAACAATGGTTTTATTAAAGTTCTGACCGGTAAGCATGGTGAACTTCTGGGAGCTCATATTGTTGGGACTCAAGCGACAGAACTTATTCATGAGTATGTTCTTTTCCGTACAATGGAAGGAATTGATGAAGAAATCTTCGCAACCATTCATCCGCATCCAACCTTGGGAGAATTTCTTGGTGAGGCGGTATTGGCAGCGAAAGGCAGAGCTTTAAACTTATAAGAAACTAGAGGAGATTTATATGGCAAAGGTTGAAGTAGTAATGCCTCAGATGGGAGAGTCGATCACGACTGGAACCATTACGAAGTGGCACAAAGCAGCGGGTGAAGTGATTGAGCTTGATGCCATCCTTCTAGAGATTTCAACTGATAAAGTTGAATCAGAAATTCCGTCACCAATTCACGGTAAGATCGTTGAGCTATTGTATCCAGAGGGTGCAACTGTTGATGTCGGTCGTCCAATTGCAATTATTGAAGATGATTTGAATGCAAAAGTTGAAACCAGTGGAGCTCCCAAAGCTCAGGCCTCTGCTGCTCCTGAAAAAGCAACTGCTCCGGCCGCTGAGGCAGGTTCAACTCAAACAGCTGGCGCTCCTGAGGCCATGGGTCATTCTGATGAGTCGGAAGATGGCTTCCGTTTTTATACTCCACTAGTTAAGGCGATGGCCAAAGATGCAGGTATTGCACTTTCTGAACTTAAAAATATAAAAGGTTCGGGGGCTGCTGGTCGGGTTAATAAATCAGATCTTGAAAATTACATTGCAAACCGTGGATCCAAAGGTGCTCAGGCAACCGCGCCAGCTCCTAAAGCTGCTCCGGCACCAAGTGCTGCTCCTTCAGGAGTTGCTCAAACCCGTGGTTCTGATCGTGTTGAAATTGTAGCGATGGATAACATGAGAAAGGCCATTGCTAAGAACATGGTACTTTCTAAGCAAACTTCACCTCATGTTAACTCGATAGATGAAATCGACATGACAAGACTAGTGAAGTCGCGTGAGAAGATTAAAAACGACTTCAAGAAACGCGAAGGCATTAACCTCACTTATTCTCACTTCGTTCTCTATGCTATCGTTCAGGCCTTGAAAGAGCATCCGCTTATCAATGCTTCAATCGAAGGTGATAATATTGTTATCAAGAAAGATATACATTTAGGTTGCGCCGTTGCTACTCCAACCGGTCTGGTTGTTCCGGTTATTAAAAATGCCGGAGACTTGAACTTAACTGGTATTGCCCGTCAGCTGGATGTTCTTGCAACTAAAGCGAAGACTAAAAAACTTACGATGGATGATCTTTCAGGTGGAACATATACTTTCACTAATAATGGTTCATTCGGGACATTGATTGCAACTCCAGTGATTCTTCAGCCTCAGATTGGTATCTTCTGTACTGGTGTGATCAAGAAGAGAGTCATGGTAATGGAAGACGATGCAATCGCTGTCCGCTCAATGATGTATGGAACACACACATACGATCACCGCTTAATTGATGGAGAGCTTGGAAGTAAGTTCCTGGCCTCAGTGAAACATCATCTTGAAACGATGAATCCGGAAAATCTTATTTAATGATTTAAGGCCCTCGAAAGAGGGCCTTTTCACTTAATGACGAATAGGGCGTTTATCTTGACGGTGTTCCCTAATGAACTCTTTGATTACCATGGTCACACTTCTTTGTTCTGTATGTCTTCTCCACCAATCAAAAGCTCCCCCGGCAAGAACTAAAGTTAATACCGTATTTAAGATGTGATCTGTTCGGCCTATTTCGTGGAACCCTGGAATGATTCTTACTAAGTCGGGGTCAGGGCGATCATACCCAACTTGTGGTATGCCATAAGAACCAAAAACCCATCCTGCTAGAGCATGAAGGCCGTAGAATATAGCAAAACCAAAAGTGGTAAGATAAGCGTCTCGGCTGTTATTTTTATAGCCGGTATACATGAGTAGAACGCCGGAGGCCAATATTGAAAAACTATAGGCGGGTCCTAAGTGCAATCCTGCAAAGGCCGGGAAAAGAATTCCACATAACCCAAGAATGATTAAAACACCCCCCACAAACATACTGATAATTTGAGTCGAGTTTTTGGCCTTACCAGTACCTGGGGAGTGTAGTTGTATATCATTATCCATATGGCCTCCTGTCATTAATCTATATAGATTAAGCAAATATGAGACCACAAGAAGCATGCTGAAAATACTTAATTATAAACCCACTCATGACGCAAAATGCCTCATGCTTGAGATCGTCAGAGTCTTTTACGATAGATGCACTGTTGGTTTAACTCAACTTCATCAGTTAAGTCGCCTTTCCGATCAATCAAACTTGCATAAACTGTTCTGGTTAAGATATCTGTATCTAATTCCAGAGTGGTGATATCTCGCCATTTATGAATGCCGATACTGATCGAGTGAGTGGTTTTAGTTTTAGTGATGACATTACTCTCAAATTCTACCTTGACCTTGATACGTTCAAGTGATGGAAAAATTGCATGTCCACCGGAATTTCTCTCTGTATTTGTTTCCGATCCTTTATTGATGTTACAAAAACTTTCACCCTCTTTAATCTGAATCCCTTTGCACCGTTCTTGAATTTCAATATTTTTTTTACAATTTCGACTAAGACTCGTAGGAAGAAGATCGTAGTTGCCGGAAAAATCCCGTAAAGGAAGTTCGTTGGCCGATGCTAAAGTTGAATACAATATTGCCAAAGTAATTACCAGATTCATTCCTCTTCCTTATTCAAAGTTTAATTCCGATACTCTAAATGAGATCGCTGCCATTTGCGATCAGGCCGGAAAGGCCTACACGTAGGTGTACAAACTATTTACGGCCCAAGCCGGATAGGTGCTTGTAATAATGTGATGAAGGGTGGCCCGTGACTTGCTCTAATTTTGTCATGATCAGAAGCCTTATATTTACTTTGTCTCTTATTCTTGGTCAATTTGCTTATGCTGACCTCGTTACCACTGAATTTTCTTCAGGGGGACATAGCTATAGGGCCGAAGGACTTTCTAATTTTAAATATCCTTTCATCACGATTCATGAGGATACTCTTCTTCTGGTAACTCATGCCTCAACTTATTGGGATAATCAGAAAGTGACCTGGCCAGGCATTAATCCATTGATTAAATTTTTCAAAGATAAGAATCTTCCTCTTAAGTATTTAGTTAGTCTTCATGAGAAATCCTTTCAATCTTCCCTGAGTTTTCCGGATAGAATTATTCAGGATGATTTTCATCCTTTTCAAGGTGATTCACATCGAATCATTCTTAGGGGAAAAAATTTGATTTTAACTGGTGGAAATTTCACTATCTGCGCATGTAATGCGGCCAGATCGATTATTGCTTTATCTGAAACAAGTGAAACACTAAATGTATATTTTGTTTTGGATGGTATTTATGAGGGACAACAGGGGATAACTCGTACCTTATTTGATATTTCTGAAGAAAAAAATGACAATGGATTTATAAAATACTTAAGAGACTCGTTTTTCAATTCTGACGGACTTCCATGTAAAGATCCAAGTTTATTTGTGCTTGATCGTAGTTTTATTTATCGGATTTATCGTAATGGTAAATTTATTGGAAGTTATGGAAATGGCAGAACACCAGTTAATTTCTTTTTTAAAAGCAGTCACGACATAATCAAAGTGCTCCAGTCCCAAAATTTCTAGGCCATTCTGTATTAAGTGAGAATTATCAATCAGCTTTAACTGCATTTAACTGCATTAGGTTTAAATGGTGTAACTCCCTGTAACTCGGACGGGTTAAATATTTATTAATTAATTAAGAAGAACCGTAAAAAATACATGAAATATTTAAAATATTAGTTTTTTGTTAAAATTCACGGTAAGAGAGTGATATTCATCACACTTTACGAGGATTTTTTATGAAGTTTAAGGCTCCTTTGAGTTTCCTTTTGTCTGCACTTGTTACTTTCACTCCCTTTGCAGGGGCCCAATCTCGGGGCAATTCAGGGAACGGAAATAACGGTAATGGTGTAGGTA
>DFXY01000040.1 GCA_002381945.1 Bacteriovoracaceae bacterium UBA4096 | reverse complement strand
CCCTCGAAAGAGGGCTTTTTTTTTAGGCTTATGACTTGCTGACAGCTCATCAAATACGCTTGATAAAGCGCCTATTATTTCTTTTAATTCCTTATTCTCTACTAAGAGTAGGATTCTATTTTTATCACCTGAACATTTATAAGCACTTCACGCAGGAAGAGATCTTTGAAAGTTTCTTGTTGGGAGTAAGATTTGATATTGCAGCTATATTGTTAGTGAACGCTATTCCTCTATTGCTAAGTTTCTTCTCAACTTTTAATCATAAATTTTTAACCTTTGAGCGCACTCTGTTCATAGTTTTGAACACGGCCGCTTTTATAGTGGCCTTGGATGACTATGAACTCTTCCTTTTTCTTGGGAAGAGACTCAGTTTCGATTTTTTCGTTATTTCAGAAGATATTCTCCAGCAATTGCCGCAAATCTTTCTTCATTATTGGTATCTACCAATTGTGGGGATACTTTTTGGCGTTGGATTTTACTTCTTTGATAAAAAGTATTTTGTATTAAAAAATAAAAAACATACATGGTTCTCTTATGTAAACGGTGTCCTGTTATTGGGTCTGGCCTTTATTGGCATAAGAGGTGGATTGCAGCATAAATCGATTAATGTTCAATCTGCTTTTATCCAAGGGAAAAATGAACTGGGTCATCTAGTTCTTAATACTCCCTATCATTTTCTTCGCACTTTAAAGAATAAACCAATGAAGCCTGTGACTTATTTTGCTTCTGATGATGAAGCTAAAAATGTCATTCTTAATAAACGAGATCTTCGTGATGGGATCAAGGGAATCCCTAAGGCCAATATTGTTTTGATTATTCTCGAGAGCTTTTCTTTAGAGTATGTAGAGAAAGGTTTTACTCCCTTTTTAAAAGAACTCGAATTAAAAGCATTAAGTTTTACCAGGCATCTCGCTAATGGTAGGCGTTCAGTTGAGGCCCTGCCTTCGCTTCTCTGTGGGTTACCTTCACTTTTAGAGGAGCCAATAAGTAAGTCTATTTTCCAGGGGAATAAGTTCAACTGTGTACCAAACATTTTAAAGAATGCTGGTTATACAAATTATTTTTTTCATGCAGGTTCACGTGGGACCATGGGGTTTGAGTCTTATACTTTGGCCAATGGCTTTCATCGTTATTTTTCTCGGGAAGATTACGGCAAGAATGATTATGACGGAACCTGGGGAATCTATGATCTTCCTTATCTCCAGTATGTTGCGGACGAAATATCTAGAATGCCGGAGCCTTTTATGGCCGGAGTTTTTACACTCAGCTCACACCAACCTTATGGTATTCCTGAGGAATTTAAAGGCAAGTTCCCAAAGGGAAGTTTAGAGATTCATGAGAGTATTGGTTATGTTGATTTTGCGCTGAGAAAATTTTTCGATAAGGTAAAAAATGAACCATGGTTTAAGAATACTTTATTTATAATCACTTCAGACCATACCCAGAAATTAGAATCAGTGAAATTTATGAATATGGTTGGTCGCTATCGTGTTCCTCTCATTTTATATGGGCCTGAAGTTGGTGTTGGTGAATCAACGAAGGTGACACAACATTCGGATATTCCTCGCAGTATCTTGGATTACGTAGAATTGAGTGGTGAGTTGCCTGCTACTAGCGTCAGTGTTTTTGGTGAGGATGAAGGGGTCGCTTTAAATTTTGCAGATGGTAGTACTCACTACATGGCCACTAAGAACAGTGTTCAAACGCTGGACCATGAATTTTTGTATGATTGGGAAACAGGGGAAATGGGTAAACCAGTAGCTGCCCGGAGTTTACTTTTAAAGGCCTATCTTCAGTACTTTATGAATGGGCTCATCAACAATAATTTATCTCTTTAGTGCTTAGCCCAAATCATTGTCACATACCCCCCCTTCAAGATAGACTAAATTGTTATTTTTATTCACATAAATGGGGTTTTCATGCAGCCTTTGGCCTCACACATCGACATCAATTCAAAAGAGTTTCAGGTTAATGCTGAATTCAACCGAGGACTCGCAAGCGAACTAAAAAAGAAAATTGAAAAAATCCGTGAAGGTGGCGGCGAAGATGCCGTTAAAAAACATAAGGCACGGAAAAAGTTATTACCTAGAGAGCGAATCGAAAAGATTCTTGATCCTGGTTCTCCTTTTCTCGAACTATCCACTCTGGCAGCGGATGCTGTTTATGATGAAGATGTTCCTGGTGCCGGAATGGTTACGGGGATTGGTCTGGTACATGGAGTTGAATGCCTCTTTGTGGCCAACGATGCTACGGTTAAAGGTGGAACCTATTTCCCCTTAACTGTAAAAAAACATTTAAGAGCACAAGAGATCGCCTTGGAAAATAAACTTCCCTGTATCTATCTGGTAGATTCAGGTGGGGCCTTCCTTCCTAAGCAAGATGAAGTCTTTCCTGATAAAGAACATTTTGGAAGAATTTTTTATAATCAGGCCCAAATGTCGTCTCAAGGCATTCCTCAAATCGCCATTGTTTGTGGTTCATGTACGGCCGGTGGAGCATATGTTCCAGCGATGAGTGATGAGACTGTTATTGTAAAAGGTAATGGTACTATCTTTTTAGGTGGACCTCCTTTAGTTAAGGCCGCGACTGGTGAAGAAGTAACGGCAGAAGAATTAGGGGGAGCGGAAGTTCATACTTCTAAATCTGGTGTTGCCGATCATTTTGCCGAGACAGAAGAAGAAGGTTTGGAGATGGCTAGAAATATCGTGGCCACTCTGAACTATCGACCAAAGCATCCGGGTAAATTCATTAAAGATGAAATTAAAGAGCCTTTGTATAAACCAGAAGAAATTTACGGGGTCATTCCTCATGATACCAGAAAGCCTTTTGATGTAAGAGATATCATTGCCCGTTTAGTTGATGGTTCTGAATTTCAGGAATTCAAAGAAAAATATGGAACAACTTTAGTTACTGGCTTTGCAAAGATTCATGGTTATCTGGTGGGAATCGTTGCTAATAATGGAATTCTGTTTTCTGAGTCTTCTCAAAAAGCTGCTCACTTCGTTGAACTTTGTGGACAAAGAAAAGTGCCTCTTATCTTTCTTCAAAACATCACTGGTTTTATGGTGGGCAAACAATATGAAAATGAAGGTATTGCTAAGCATGGGGCCAAATTTGTAACGGCCGTATCAACAGTTAAAGTTCCTAAATTTACTGTTGTGATCGGGGGCTCTTTTGGTGCTGGCAATTATGGTATGTGTGGCAGGGCCTTCAGTCCAAGATTCCTCTTTATGTGGCCTAACTCGCGCATCTCGGTAATGGGTGGAGAGCAAGCGGCCAATGTTCTGGCAACCGTAAAACAGGATGGACTAAAGGCCACTGGGAAAAATCAAATGAATGAGAAAGAATTGGCAGCTTTTAAACAGCCGATTCTGGATAAATATGAAAAAGAAGGATCTCCATATTATTCATCTGCCAGACTTTGGGATGATGGAGTTATTGATCCGGCACAGACCCGGGATGTTTTAGGACTCTGCTTGAGTGTTACCCATAACGAAGAATTCCCAGATCCAAACTGGGGCGTCTTTAGGATGTAATTATGAAGTATCTTGAAGTCATCGAAAAAGAAAAAGGCGTTAAAGAAGTTTGGTTAAACCGACCGGATCTTCACAATGCTTTTAATGCTGAATTAATAGAGGAAATGATTTCTCTGTTTGAATCTTTTAAAGATGAACGTTTGATTATTTTAACCGGTAAAGGAAATAGTTTCTGCGCAGGTGCTGACCTTAACTGGATGAAGGCCATGAAAGATTACACAAAAGAAGAAAACTTTCAGGATTCAAAAAGGCTGGCGCGGATGTTTTCTGCCATTAATGAGTGTGATGTTCCGGTGATTGGAAGGATTAACGGACATGCTCTGGGCGGAGGAGTTGGTTTGGTGAGTGTCTGTGATTATGTTGTCGCAGTTGATAATGCTCTGATGGGATTTACAGAAGTCAGATTGGGTTTAATCCCAGCAGTGATTTCTCCTTACTGTATCTCGAAAATTGGTGAGGCCAATGCCCGCGCCTGGATGCTCTCGGGAGAGAGATTTGGTTCTGAAGAAGCTAAAAGAATGGGGCTGGTAAACGAGATTGTCATTGCCCCGGATTTAGACACAAAGATAGAGGAAGTGAAGAAAAAGTTTCTTGCCGCCGGACCTGTGGCAGCGAAAGAAGCAAAAAAACTCATTCGTGGAGTGATGAAAAATTTAAAAGCATCTGAAGATTTTACCTGTCAGATGATTACTGAAAGAAGAGTGAGCGCCGAAGGTCAGGAAGGCATGCGTGCACTTCTTCAAAAAGATAAACCTGTCTGGATGAAAACATGAAAATAAAAAAGATCCTTGTCGCTAATCGCGGTGAAATTGCACTTCGAGTTTTGAAAACAGCTAAAGAGATGGGAATTAAAATCGTCACAGTATTTGCTGAGGATGATAGAAATCTTCCTCATGCCCTATATGCCGATGAATCTTACTCGTTAGGTACCGGAACTCTGGCAGACACTTATCTGAATAAAAATAAACTTATTGATATTGCCAAAAAAACTGGCGCTGATGCAATTCATCCTGGTTATGGATTTTTGTCTGAGAATGCTGAATTCTCGGCCATGGTTGAGAAAGCTGGTATCATTTTTATAGGACCTACGGCCGAATCGATCACTCTCATGGGGGATAAAATCGGGTCAAAGAATGCTCTTCAAAAGATTAATGTTCCGATGATTCCTGGGTACCACGGGAATGATCAGGAAGTGGCCACTCTTGCCCAAAAGGCAAAAGAAATTGGTTTTCCTGTTCTTATTAAGGCCTCGGCCGGTGGTGGTGGTAAAGGGATGAGAATCGTCTATCAGGAATCTGAACTAATTGAGGCCATCAGTGGGGCCAAGTCAGAAGCGCTAAAAGCATTTTCAAACGATAAAGTTCTGGTTGAAAAGTATGTGGTTAATCCACGACATATTGAAGTTCAGTTAATGTCGGACACTCATGATAATCATCTCCATTTTTTTGAAAGAGAATGTTCTATTCAGAGACGTTATCAGAAGATCGTTGAGGAAACTCCTGCTCCAAACTTAAGTCAGGAGTTGCGCCTTAAAATTTGTGAAACCGCTGTTCAGATATCTTCCGGAATTAATTATCGTGGAGCTGGAACTGTTGAATTCATTCTGGCACCGGATGGGCATTTCTATTTTCTGGAAATGAACACCAGGCTTCAAGTTGAGCATCCGGTAACTGAGATGGTGACCGGTCATGATTTAGTTAAATACCAGATCATGGTGGCACAAGGGGATAAGCTTCCGGTTAAGCAAGCCGACATCAAACAAACTGGTCAGGCGATTGAGTGCCGTATTTATGCAGAGGATCCGGATAATGATTTTATGCCATCGATCGGAAAAATAGATCGGATCGGTACTCCTACTTTACGGGATGTGAGACTGGACTGTGGATTTCTGGATGGAACTGAAGTCGGTGTTAACTATGATCCCATGTTGGCCAAATTAGTTGTATGGGGGGAAAACCGCTCAATTGCTATTTCTAAAACTATTCATAGTCTGGATGAGGTTCTTTTTTTAGGTGTAAAAACGAATAGAGATTATCTTAAGCGTATCCTCTCACATAAAGAGTTTGTAGCTGGACATACACATACGCATTTTATCCCTGATTACAAGGCCGATCTACTTCCTCGCGAGCTTGATTCTCAGGATCTCGCCGATTTAATAGGGGCCTTAAGTTTTAGCGATAAAAAAAGAAAAACTTCAGGGACAGCTGCAGCTCTTAGAAATCCCTGGACTGAGTTAACTGGATTCAGGAACTAATTATGGAAAAGATTTTTACAATTAACGGTCAGGAAGTAAAAGTTCAGGACTATAAGCATACTGGTGATTCAGTCAGCTTTACCTTAAATGGTAAGGCCCATTATTACATGCTGATTGCCAGAGATGGACAGGAACTGATTCTGGATAACGGTGGTCGCTTTAAGGCGGCTGTTGGTACTCCATCAAGAGATGGTGAATCCATGATCATGGCCAATGGTCGGGAAGCTATCGGGGCCATGGCCCCTAAGAAAATGAAAAAGGCCGGGGCACATGCTGGAGGTCTGACTTCACCGATGCCTGGAAAGATATTCAAGATTCTAAAAGAAGTTGGCAGTGAAGTTAAAAAAGGCGAAGCAGTTCTTATCCTTGAGGCCATGAAGATGGAGCACTCTATCCGCTCAGATAAAGATGGAGTTGTAACAAAAATTCATTACAAACTTGGAGAGCTTGTTCAGGGTGGCGTGACTCTGGCAGAGGTTTCATCATGATTAGAATTGTGGAAGTGGGGCCCAGAGATGGACTTCAAAATGAGAAAAGTATTCTTTCTACCGAAGATAAGTTTCATTTCATCTCGGCCTTAACTGAAAGTGGTCTTAAATCAATTGAAGTCACGAGTTTTGTGAAGGCACCTGCTATTCCGCAGATGGCCGATGCAGCAGAACTGTTTGGCAGGGTTAAAAGTGAATTGTCCGATAAGGGCATCAGTTTTCCGTGTTTAGTGCCTAATCTAAAGGGGTATGAAACGGCCAAAACTTTGGGCGTGAAAGAAATTGCACTTTTTACGGCAACTTCTGATTCTTTTACTAAAAAGAATATCAATGCAACCGTTGATGAAAGTTTTGAGAGGATGAAGGAAGTCGCCGAAGCTGCCAGAGCAGATAAGATTATGGTTCGAGGGTATATCTCGACAGCATTTGGATGTCCGTACGAAGGCACAATAGATGTGAAAAAGCTTATCAGTGTCACAAAACGGCTCTTTGAGCTTGGAGTATATGAGGTTTCGGTAGGGGACACAATTGGTGTGGCGATACCTATGCAAGTTCGAAGTTATCTGCGGGCACTAAAGAGTGAGTTTCCCGTTGGAAAACTTGCCATGCACTTTCATGACACTCGAGGCATGGCACTGACAAATATTTATGCTTCTTTGGAAGAAGGCATTACCACTTTTGATTCTTCTGCCGGTGGGCTTGGCGGTTGTCCTTACGCAAAAGGGGCGACTGGAAACGTGGCCACAGAAGATGTCTGGTACTTACTCAACTCACAAGGACTTGATACAGGGATTGATATTGCTAAACTTGCAGCGGCTTCAAGCTTTATTTTGGAAAAATTAGGACGTCAGACTGAATCGAAGTTTTTAAAAGCATATTTAAATACAGGTAAGGTATGAACTTTTATCTTAAAGCATTCGCTGATTTAATAGTTGAAAAGAAACATCAAACATTATGGATTACTCTAGATCGTCCAGACGCCAGTAACGCTTATTCAAGCTTTATGGTATCCGGATTGGTTGAGGTATTAAAATACGCTGATATAGATAATGAAATCCGAGTGATTGTTATCACAGGAGCAGGAAAGAATTTTTGCGCCGGTGGGGATATCAAGGCCATGAAAGGAAAGACTGGTATGTTTTCCGGTGAATCCAATCAGCTGCGAGAAGCTTATCAGGCCGGAATTCAGCAAATTCCCCTGACGATTGCTCAGTTAAGGACGCCCATTATCGCCATGGTTAATGGAGCTGCCGTTGGAGCTGGTTGTGATTTAGCGGCCATGTGTGACCTGAGAATAGCTTCAAGTGAAGCGTTCTTCGCTGAAACTTTTGCTAAAGTGGGTTTAGTTCCTGGAGATGGGGGAGCCTTTTTTTTAACCAGGCTTGTTGGATTCGGAAAAGCGATGGAAATGTTTTTAACCTGTAAAAATATTTTAGCGGATGAAGCCTTGCGCATTGGTCTCGTTAATCAAGTGGTCCTACCAGAAGAATTGAAAAATAAAACTCAGGAACTGGCCGAGCAAATGGCTTCACTTCCTCCAATTGCCTTGCAAATGACTAAGAAAGCAGTCGTTCATGCCTATCAAAATGATCTTAACTCCCATTTGGAATTAATGGCGGCCTATCAGGGAATTACCCAACGTTCATCGGACCACTTTAAGGCTTTGGACGGAATGCTTGAGAAAAAGAAGCCAAGTTTTAATCATTACTAAAAATAATTTTTGACAAGACAAGCTAACGCCTTAAGAATTAGAGGATATGAAAATTCTCTTAGTTCTTACTGTTCTTGCTTCAATTTCTGGTTGTACAACCATCCACTTCAGATCGAATAATACGATTCCTGTTTCCTTCGAAGGAAATCCTGAACATCGTAATGAAGTTTCAATTATTGGTCACAGAGATTTTTATTTCTGGGGAATTGAACCTGATCAACATGAAGTCTATATTGATGAAGAAGTCAGACAGGCCGGACATGATGGCATGTCGAAACTCATTATCTATGAGCACAAGAATCCGCAGGACATTCTCATCTCATTTCTTACTCTGGGATTCTATATGCCACGAGGTTATACCATTACTGGTTTTACCTCAGGTAACGTTCTTCCAGAAGAAACATCAACTAAAAAATAAGATTGACCGTCAGGAAGGGGTCTTCCAAGGATGGATATTTAGGCCAGGGATGGCCTTTTTTTATTTTTGAAGCTCGCGGGATCGGCGATTCCAGAGTGGTTTAGTGATTAAGTTGAACCAAATGAAAAAACCGCCAAAACAAGACAGCAGAATTGAAACAGCATATTCAGCAGTAAAAGCATTATTGGCAATAGCGAGAATCGTAAACATTAAAAAAGCGAGACTTCCGAAACAAGCAGTCATTAGCAAAGTCATTTTGAAAGTAATTGGATCCTTGGGCTCAGGTCGCAGAAAAGAAAATGGCCACCAAATGAAGTCTTTATCAGAGATCCAGTTGTGGAATAAAGTCATAAGGTCTAAAAGTTTCATTTTAAGCTATCCATAAGACTTCCGAAGAAATTCTTTTTAAAGTCGGTTACTTCATCTTCTGACATATCACCAAAATTTGTACGATCCAGTTCTTTATATAAATGGGGAAGCTCTATGACGAAGCGGGATTTAAATCGTGGTATCATTTTGCCATACATTTTTCTTTCTTTGGCATAAGTCATTATGAGCTTTTTGCGGGCCCGGGTAATACCAACGTAACAAAGACGGCGTTCTTCATTGATATCGGAATTATCAATAATGGTCTTTTTATGAGGGAGAATTTCTTCTTCCATACCGATTAAGAAAATGTGATCAAATTCCAGACCCTTGGAAGCATGGAGAGTCATGAGTGTGACTTCATTTTTTTTAAAGCCGTCGCCAGGACCCTGAGAATCATGGGCATCGGCCAGGAGGAGTCGTTCAACAAAGTTTTTTAGAGTTGCATCTTCCTGATAGCGATCCTGAAAGCGGTCAGCGGCCAGGATGAAGTTTTTCACATCATCTTTCTTACGAACCGCCAGTTTAGGCTGGTCATAGCTCTTCTCAATAAAATCGTAATAATTGAGTTCATCTACTAACTGAGTGATCGATGGAAGTAGTGATTGCTCATTAAAAACTCTTTGAAATTTCCGGATGATTTGAACAAAAGATTTTATACCTTCATGTTCTTCTTCATCACAGATCACCTGGAATAAATGTCTTTTTTGTTCCAGGGCCTTTTCGAGATTCTTATTGAGGGTCACTGAACCAATGCCACGATTGGGAACGTTCAGGATACGTCTTAGGGCCAGCTCATCCCGAGGGTTTTGAATCAGGGTCAAGTAAGCAATGATGTCCTTGATTTCTTTTTTCTCGTAGAACTTTTGACCGCCAATGATTTTATAGGGGACTTGTCCGATTCTTAGTTGATCTTCAAAGGGAGGAACCTGAGTATTGGAGCGGTATAAAATAGCTATTTCGGAGAGAGCAACTTCGTGAGATTGAAGTTTAATGATCTCTTCTACAACGATGGCCGCTTCGTGGTCAGAATCTCCAGCTGCCCATAGTTGAGGCAGAACCCCTTCCATTTGGGCCGTTCTCATCGTCTTTTCTTTTCTCTGAGTACTTTCTTTAATCACCTGATTGGCGAGATCCAGAATAGGAAAAGTTGATCGGTAGTTTTCTTCCAGCTTGATAACCACAGTATCGCTGTATTGTTTTTCAAAGTTCAGGATATTAGAAATATCAGCGCCTCGGAAGCCATATATGGCCTGATCATCATCTCCTACAACACAAATATTCTGATGAGTAGAAGTCAAGGCCTGAATCAAGGAGAACTGGAGACTGTTGGTGTCTTGATACTCATCGATCATGATGTACTTGAAGCGTTCGGAATATTTTTTGGCGACTTCAGGAAATTGATTAAAAAGTTTAACCACCAAAAACAGAATATCATCAAAATCCAAAGCATTATAAAATTGCAGTTTTTCCTGGTAGTAGTGGTAAACGTATTCGGTTGCACCATCGTAGTTATTTTCGGGATCGTAGTACTTACTTTTTGGAAACTCGTCGGCCGAAACACCCTGGTTCTTCAGGAGGCCAATTTTAGACATAATGATACTGCGGTCATAAGACTTGTTGGAGCGATAACTCTTCAGACCTTCGCGCACAATGCTCATCTGATCGGCCTGATCGTAAATGGTGAACAGGTTGTTGTAACCAAGATGATGAATGTCTTCGCGTAGGATACGAATCCCCAAAGAATGGAAAGTGGAGAGTGTGATGCCTTTTCGCATTCTGGAGTCAACCAGATGAGAAACCCTTTCTTTCATTTCTGTGGCGGCCTTATTAGTAAAGCTCACAGCGAGAATTTGTTTACCCGGAATACGAAGATTATCCAGCATGTGAGCTATGCGATAAGTCACTGTGCGCGTTTTTCCGGATCCTGCGCCTGCGAGGATTAAGACGGGGCCTTCCACCGTTTCGGCAGCTTTGCGTTGTTCAGGGTTTAAACCATTGAGGGAAATCATGTGGCCGCAGAATAAAAAAGGAGGGTTAAAGTGTCAAAATCAAAAGACAAAAAAGACCTTACTTTGTAGACTTAACCATCTGTAAATACCTTTATTTGAGGTTATATGAAGTATTTGATCACATCCGCTCTTCCTTATGCTAATGGGCCTATTCATTTTGGGCATATCGCCGGAGTTTATTTACCGGCGGATATCTTTACTCGTCATAAAAAGCTCAAAGGCGAAAAGGCCATTCATATTTCTGGTTCCGATGAGCACGGGGTGGCCATCATGCAAAATGCTCAAAAGGCGAAGAAAAGCTATCAGGAATATGTGAATGAGTGGCACAAAATCCATAGAGACTTGTTTGAAAAATACGATATTAAATTTGATTTTTTTGGACAAACCTCAGCTCCTTATCACAAAGAAGAAACACTAAAATGGTTTCACGATCTTTTGGGAAAAGGGTTGATTGAAAAGAAATCTGAAAAGCAGCTCCAGTGCCAGGATTGTAAAAATATGCTGCCTGACAGATTTGTCGAAGGCGAATGTTACGAATGCCATTATCCTGAGGCCAGAGGAGATGAGTGTCCAAATTGTGGTACGTGGATTGATCCGCTTAAACTTATAAACCCCGTTTGTAAATTCTGCGGTTCCAAACATGTTGAAGCCGTGGATTCTTTCCAGTGGTATTTGATGCTGTCAAAGATGCATGAAAAGCATCAGAAGTGGTTTGAGACCAAAAAACCTTTTTGGAGAAAAAACCTTGTACCCTTTGTTGAATCTCTGACCAAAGACAATCTGGTTGATCGGGCCATCACGCGCGATCTAGATTGGGGAATTGATGTTCCTCTTCCTGAGGCCAAGGGCAAGAAAATTTATGTTTGGTTTGATGCACCTATTGGTTATGTCTCTAACACTGCTCAGTTCCTCAAAGAGAGCGGATCGAATGAAGACCATATCAAAGACTGGTGGGGATCCAGGGATGTAAAAATTGTAAATTTCATTGGGAAAGATAATATCATTTTCCATTCAATCATTTTCCCGGTGATGTGTTTAGGAACCGGGTTTGTGAATCCTGTATCTGATCTTCCTGCCAACCAGTATGTAAACCTGGAAGGTAAGCAGTTTTCTAAATCCAAGGGATGGTATGTGGATGCAGATGAGGCCATAACTCAGTTTGGTTCAGACGCTCTTCGTTTTTATCTGACTTCTTTAATTCCAGAAACATCTGACTCGAGCTTTACCTGGAAAGGAATGGAATTAAAGATCAATTCGGAACTCGCCAATAACATTGGTAACTTCATCAACCGTGCCATGAAATTTTCAGCTAAAAACTGGCCGGAAGGAACGAAGGCCCAGAAATTTGATGCTTTCTTCACCGATCATGCGAAGGGCGTAAATGAATTCGTTAAGGAATACCATGAGCTTCTTGATTCCTACCAAATCAAGAAAGGGCAAGAACACATCATGGGACTGGGCGCGAAGGTAAATCAATTTATTACTGAACGCGCTCCTTGGACTGAATTCAAAACTGATCAGGAAAGAGCAGCTGAAACAATTGCCATCTCAACCGCTTACGTTTTAATCATTGGAACATTCTTTGCACCTTATTTACCGCAATTATCAAAATCAATTCTTTCTTATTTTGGTTTAAGTGCTGAAAGTGAGCTGGTTAAGAAAATTTATCAAGGTGATTTGAGTGGGATGAAGGATTTCTTCTCTCATGATTTCAAGCTTCAGGTAGATCCTCAGGGGTTAGTGCCAAAGATTGATCCTAAAGTGATTGAAGAACTGGATCTTAAGTTAAAAGAGAAAGCGGCCCTTTAAGAGAAGCCGCCATGAATGTGAGTTTCTTCATAGTCAGGGCGGTAGAGATTTCCTTCTGATTTGGGAATGCTTCTGGCCTTTTTAAAATAAGTTCGCATAACCTTTTCCATGATCTTTCCGGTAAATTCAGGAAGTAGGGCGTGACCTAATCTACCCAATCTATCCTGGGCGCCTAGATGAAAGGAAGCTCTAGGGGTCTTGGTCAATTTAATCATGGCCTGGGCCATTTGCTCAGGATCTACTAAGGGCCTAGCGGGTTTAATTTCTTTTCCTATAAAATTGGCGGCATGAGAATGAGCGGGACTATCTACGAAACTGGCATAGATATCGCAAACGTGTATTTCAGGAAACTTTTTAAATTCATACCGCAAAGCTTCGGACAGACCTCTTAAACCAAACTTACTGGCACTATAGGAAACTGTGTAGGGATTGCCGACGAACGCACCAGTGGAATTGGTATTAATAATTGTACCTTTTCCTCTGGCCTTAAAATAAGGCATGACTACATAAGCGCCATACAGTGGACCCAGCAGATTGGTTTTAATGACCTGCTCGTGAGCTTCTAAAGGTGTTTCAGTAAATTCCCCAATTGCTCCAACTCCAGCATTGTTGATCCAAACATCAATTTTTCCAAAGAATGAAATTGCAGTATCAAAAAGATGCTGGATAGATTTTTTGTCAGTGACATCCGTTTCCACCGCAATGGCCTGACCGCCCATGCTTTCACATTCACTGGCAATTTCCTGGAGTATGGTGTCACTTCTCGAAGCGAGCACAACATTGGCCCCTTCGCGGGCAAACAGGAGTGCTGCAGCTTTCCCAATGCCACTTGAAGCCCCGGTAATGACAATAGTAGAAGAGTTGATTGGATGTGTTTTCAAGCTTACCTCCATGAAATGAGTTGAGCTTAATACTGAGATTGGGATGGAATCAACTTATGATATTCGTAAGATTGAACTAATCATTATGATAACGAGGATCGACTTTAATCCTCGGTTGTCGTGTTGGATCAGCATACTCAATAATAGGCTGGTCCCAATTGTTGAGGATCTTTCCATTTTGCGCATCCACTAAAAGCCGAAAAGTCGTTGTCTGGTTTAAGTGATTTTTGATTGTCACAATGACTGATTCGACATTGAGAGAAACTCCATCTTGCGTCCAGACTCGTGAATCGACTTTTTTAATTTCTATATCTTTAACTGAATCTCCACCTTGTGTGCGTAGAGTATTCTCCAGTTTAGTTTGCCAATCAGGTGAAACGGCATTGACGGGCCGGGTGTTTTCTTTTTTCTCTAAAGGGGGATTAGTGGTAATAATGTCGGAAGGATCTTCTTCTGTCGATTCTGTCTTTGGGAGAGGGAATTGTTTGGCACTCAGGGGTCCATCTGTCGGAGTAACAGAATCCTGTCTTAGGAGTAGGTATGTTCCTAAAGCGATTATGATAATCAGAATAAGGTAGTAATAACGTTTACTCATTTACGTCGAAATCAAAATTAATGACTTTATAAGGTTTACTACCATTGTATTCATAATCTAAAAAATCATCATTGGCATTTGTTCCGTCGGTATAACAGTCTGAACAGTTACTAAAACGGGCACGCATCCGACAACGGAATTTAGTTCCCGGAGGAATCCATTTATTGACTTCCATCACTAATAAATTTCCGTAATTAAACTCGCCTTGGTCTGAAACTTTAACTACTGATTCATAAAATGTCTTTTGAGAATCAATCCTTGAAAAGAAAGCTTCATTGGCACTTGGTAAGAATCTCACCAGGCACTCATGTGGATTAAATGTAAAGTCACTATCAGAAGAACCAGTAGAGGTGTAACCCAAGCAGTCTTTATCTAATAATGACAGACCTTGTTTCTTTCTGAATTCATTTTGAGATACCCAGCGGGAACTCGTGCCTTCTTCAAGCTGAACCAGGCAGACTGGAGCAGCAGCTTGAGTTGGGAATTTGCCGGTTAATGGATTTTTTATTAAGCGCTGATAGTCTGTATCAGTACTGGTACAAGTGCGTCCTGATTCCGCCCCCTGATCAACTGTCGTCACAGAGTCAATTACACATGGTTTAAAGTTACCTGTGGCCTCATCGACAACATCAACGTGATCCCAGTCATTCGCCAGAAGTTGGACTCCTGCCATGGTGCTGTTTGAATTATTGAGAAGGTTAGGAATGACTGCAACGACCTCTCCGGGAGAAATAAGAATGTTGTTATTGTTATAATCAACACTCGCCACGCCAGTTGAAAGAGGAACAGTGAATCCTTTGAAAAGTAATTGTTTTAGAAAGAAATCTATATCACTTCGATTATCGATAATGTAAAAACCAACCCGTTCATTATGGGTGGTTGTTTTTTGAGCAAGCTCAATAAGTTGTTTCGAAATGAGGACAGATTTTCTTCTGTTGTCCTCTGAGACCGGGGTTAGGCCCTGAGTAGGTATAAAATAAACGGCATCGTTAAAATCAAGTGAACGGTCTTTAGTTGAATTGCCGTTATTGTTATAAGTTTTGAACAATAACAGGCCGTAGTCATCCAGAAGCTTTTCGGATTCGTTCTTCTCAAAACCAGGGCAAAGGTTTCCTGTGATGTATTTATAGATATTCTTGGCGAATACCTGAAAAAACTTACGGTAGGTGATAGGATTGACTGTTTGTGACCATAACCACGAGTTTTTATCATCCAGGTTATTAAAGAAAATGTTTGATGCAAATGGAGCTCCAAAATCATCAACGCCTTTTGCCTTTAAATCTCCTAGCTCACTTAAAGATTCGGCCAGAAGAAGCATCATGTAAGAGGTGACTTTATCATGTCCGCCATCTTTTTCAGAAGTTAGGTTACACTCATTTTTGAGCGTTTTAGTTAAGGCCACCAGATAATGAGTCACTATTTGGCCAGCATAATGCTCGTCTTCCAAAATGCGATCCGGTTTATTAGGATCATAGAGCAGGTACTGAGGATAAGATAAACGGCCTTCGGGAGTTTCTTCAATCCCACTAATATGGAGGGGATCACTTTCATCTAAAGCACGTGACTGCTTAAAAGTTTTGCCAAGGGCCCATTCACCTACATGTGTGCGCTTATTAATCACGAAACTATAATAATCCGCAATACCTTCATTGATGGATTTAGCTTCATCATATCCAAGAAAACCCATGCCTGAGCGGTAAAGATGATAATCTGAAGCAGAAGTTCCATTTCTCATATTCAACATGACTGAAACCAAAGCATGACCCAGTTCATGGTAAATGACTGAAGGATCTTGAACAAATTGAAAGCCTGGATATTCCGATTGAAAACCAAAACATAACTCTGGACCTGCTGGCGAGTAGTAGGCCGCTCCTTCTTCAGCAGTGCAATTTGCAAAAGCGGTCAGGTAATCATATTTAAATAATTTTGAATCAATGCTCGACATGGCCTTAAACCAGAAAAGCTTTGAATTACGAAGATAACTTGGAATAGATTTTGGTATCGAAAGAGGAAGTGCATGAATTTCGTTATACGCATAAGAAAGTTTATTCAGGAATGTGTTTGTACCCAGGGATAAATGATAAAGAGTGTTGGTTTGATAGAATTCCGGAGTCCCCGGATTAAAAATGAAAGTGCGATTTTCCAGTCGTGGAACAACCTGAGTAGAATCGGTGTCGCTTAAAACACGCAAGCAACCTTCCAGACTCACTTTATGATTGCCATAGAAAAATAGATCGATGGAACAGTCGCCGGTTAGATTGGTATTATCAGTTATGAGTTCAGCATTCCTGTCCAGAAAAGATCCCATATCAGGATTGGAAGGCCCATAATTTTTCCCAGCAAAGATAGCAGGACTATCCTTATAAACATAAGCCTTGCCATCAAAAGATCCATCATTGCTGATGACATTGCTTCGAACACCACTGCCGGTGATTTCAGTTGGATTACACGCAGAAAGGATTCCCAATAGGGGAAGAATTAAGAATAAGTTCCTTACAGGAAACTTATTTTTGAAAGGTTTTATCATCCGCTGACGTACCACTCTCATATGAACCTTATCGGTTGAGATCTAAGAATCTCAACCGATCAATTAACTCGGATTAATAGCCTCTGGCGGCATTGTTTAGATCAGCTGATATTGTATTTCCGAAATTCATCAACGCCTTACCTATGTTAGACCTGTTGTTTGAATTGTCCGCGGCTTCACAGAAACTTGGGGCAGAGGTTGCGGCAGATGCCAGCTCCGATGAGTTTCCAGGAGTCGAAGAAGTAGGAAATGCGTTGTTATATGCAAGGGTGATTGATTTTATCAAATCTTCACAACCACCGGAAGTAACAGTTGATCCGTTAATTTGGGTTGTCGACTTTTGACAGCTTGTTTTTTTGAATTCCTCATCATAAGCAACGCAATATCGATTTGTTTTCGGAAGCTTGGCACACATAGCATCTGGATCTAACCTTTGAACACTTTCAGAGGATCCTGATTCAGAAGAATTATTAAATCCACTACAAACTTCTTCAAACTGTGAAATGGCTTCATAGTCTTCACTTTGTCGTGCTTGTTGAGCTGCTGAGTAAGCGGCATTAAAAAAGTCATCTTTCATAGACCGACAAGCTGGTCGTGGATCAGTTCCCATTGCACTTTTAAATTTTTCACAGAATTTAGGGAGTTTCTCACCCAACTCCGACATTTTCTTTTGATGCTCTTCCGCTTGTTTCGCTCTGGCCGCTTCTGCAGCTCGGACTGAATCATCGTGGTTACGACGACAGTTCTCGGCAATTTGTTCAGCTTCCCGATAAACATCACGGTAGTTTCTTTCAGTCTTTTTGATATGGTCAGCAAGAAGTCCCTGACCATTACCACTGACCGATTCTCCACCAAGAATTTGATCTTGTTGTTTTTTGACACTCTCTTTTAACAGAGCGATATTTCCTTTGAACATTTCAACATATTTATCAGGGTCTTCCAGTAGGAGGCGTCCATCTGGAGAGTTTCCGGTTGCTGCGATAAATTCACCCAGGTAACGTTGACCTTCAGGCACTTCACGCTGAATACCAGCAGGGGATGAGAAACCTGCACCAAATAGTCCGCGCATGGCCTCACCATCACGCATGTACTGGGCAAGAGCGGAGTCAAAAATCTTAACAATGTCCTGCTTGTTCTTTTGAACGAGGGCCTTGTAATTATTCACACGGGCCGTCTTCTGAGCTTTAACTTCTTTAACGTAGTTATCAGCTTGTTGAGAACAGGCCTGCATGTTCTTAGAACATGAAAGAGCAGCATTGGCACAGAAACCTGCTGAAGATGTATTGAAACGATCCGGAGTACATGAACCTGCAACAGAGTTGTTGGCCTCTTCGGGGCTACTACATTCAATGAGTTTCTTACGAAGCTCACTCTTCATATCAGATGCCTGATTTTTGGCAAGCTTCTTATAGTCCTGATTAAGCTGACGAAGTTTCTTAATCGCAGCAGCTCCTGAAAGTTTATTGTTCAGATTGTTTGCCTTAAATTGGGCATTACAGTTTTTGATAATATCAGAGAAAAAGACACTTGGTGTGCGGTTAGAAGAAGCCCCAATTACTCTTGTTGTCAGGTTGCCATTGGCGTCCAGCTCCTGAACTTCATAAGAGTTCTCCATCTTCATGTAGTAACGGGAATTTGTCTGAGACTCAAGCGACTTTAGCTCACTCAGTTTTTTCTCAATGCTGGTGTCACCATTTTCAATGATCTGTTTAAGTTTATCTTTTAAGAAGTTAGAAGCATTCAGATTCGCATGACCTGAAGCGGATGGATCGTAAATTTTACTTAACAGAGTATCAGTGTCACCAAGAGTGCTGCTTAAGCATGTATTCTTAATTCGGTTTTCAATGGTTGAAACCTCTGCTTCAAAACTACTGTTGTTAAGATTTCCCAGCAGACCAATTGCCGCACTTGCGTCGTAAGCTTTTAACTCTGATTCAACGGTAGATCTTTCTTCATTGATTTTAAGGAAGCTCTCATTGAATTTGGTCTGAACTTCTGAGAATAAATCCGGGCTTAATGCACTATTAAGATTATTCGGTGAACTCACCAGATTCTTCAAGTTACTTAAAAAACCACCATAGGCCGCTGGGTTATTAGCAATGCCCGAATAACTAAGTTCAAACTGTTTTGAAACTTTATCTGCCAGCTTATTGATGTCCTCAACTACCGCTGAATGTGATTGAGCATAAGATTCGCCCGAAAACTTTCCAACTTTAGCAGTTAAAGATTCTTTAAGATTCTTTTTAATCTGGTTAAGACCACCACTGGATCCGGCTTCATTAAAGGCATCGCCCGTCTGCATGGATTTACATGCAGGGTTATCAAATCTTTTTGCAAAATCAAAAAGATCCGGGTTTTTACTTCTTACTTTATCGGCCATATCGGAACCACCATCCAGGACAGCAACGGTTTCTTCAATGGCATCCAGATCGGCCCGCGAAGCTTCACGGAATTGATTGTTCATGGCCTCAAGATTGGTAGTTAACTTATCCAGCTCATCAATGCGGTATTTAAAAAATCCATTCAGGATCTGCATGGCATTTTTCATACAACCCACACCAAAGGCTTGACCTTCAGAGTTACTATCAGCACTGAAGTTTTTGTACATCTTACTAACTTGAAAGTACTGGTTATAATAAGTGAACATTTGAGTGAGCTGGGCCTGTGGAGGAGCACCACTATCATTTGTAACGCCTAATCGACAAACCTCAGGTCTTGCTTCATGAAGAGTTGTGGGAAGGGTTTTACAGTCAAGCATTTGCGGATTGATGTTATTGAGTGCCAGATAATTGGCAAGGCCCGGAATCTTAGAGAGCTTTTGAGGATTAAAATATTTATCAGGCTGTGGAGTTTGCTGATCCTGCAGCTTCTGCATGTCAAAAGTAGTTTGAGTGTTAAGACTATTGGCCTGGTTTGCATTATTAGCAGCTCCCCAGATCTGACCCATGACCTGAATACCTGTACCAATGGCCTCTGCGGTTCCATTGATGACTTGTGCGGTGGAAGTTTTCTTTTCCTCTGCAAAAGTTAGGGCAGGTGTGACCATTAATTCCAAACTGATAACGACAGCTAGAAATGGGGCCAGTTTTCTTTGTTTCATAACATTTCCCTTGAATAATCTGTATCTTCTTGTTTTTTCGGCATTTCAGCGAAAAAAAGTTAGAGATTCCTAGTAGGTTACAGATCTAGTCTTCCTTTATTGTAATGGTTAGCAAGGGGCCTACCTACTAAAAGGGTTAAGACCTCTAATTTCTTGGCAATCTCCTTGAAAAAAGTGAAACTAAACTAGTGTAATTCCATAGGTTTTTAAGAGGATAAGCAGAGTGCTTGGAAAGCTGTTTAAACGTAAATCAGTGCCCAATAATGATGGCATTAAGGACCCTTTAGAGGTCGAGAAGCTTCAATATAGTAAGGTCTTTGAGCTCGAATTGAGCAACATGGAAGATACCCCCGTCTATGCCTTGAAACATCAGCTTTCGATTGGAAGCGAAATTGGCAACATTATCATAGCAGATCCCTCGGTATCTCCTCGTCATGCCAGTTTTATCCTGCAACAGGAAGTTGTATCGGTGATTGATCATGGCAGCCTGACGGGGACTATGGTCAATGGAAAAAAAATCCCTCCCAGTAAATACATTATTTTAGAAGAAAGTGATGTTGTGAATGTAGGGGATTTGGAGTTAAGACTCAAAGTTGGTGTGTCAGCTGCCCCTGTAGAGGAGATTCCTGATCTTCCTGAGGAAGATGAGGAGCTGCCCGAGATTCCTGAAGAAGAGACTTCTGAGGAAGAACTAGCAGAATTTGAGGAAGTTGAGGAAGTTGAGGAAGATGAGGAAGATGAAGAGCTAGAGAAGCAGATGCCTCCCCCTAAAAAGGTCAAGCGCCAGTACTTGGCCACTATATCAAATCAATACTCCGCTAATAGCCTTATTCGTTTGGTGGCAGTTGTTTGTGATTTATTGCTTTCCTATTCTTTATTAGTCATTCTTTTACCTTTTGATGAATTTAGAAGTTTCCTGGATTTTTTCCCTGCCTTCATAGGTGATATTTTCAATCTTGATTGGTCAGCTCTCATGGAGCAAATTGAGCAAGAAAATAACTTTGTGGCTTCCATGCTCAAAGACATCTATGTTTTTTTATCCAGTACCTTTCATGTTGGTCCGTTATTTTTAATGTTCATCCTCATGCGGATGTTCTCAACACTCATATTGGGTGTGAGTCTTTCAGAGTTTATACTGGGGATCAGGGCCAGCAAATCTCCTCTATGGGCAAGAGTTGGTGGGGTCTTGCGTGTTATTGTTGGTGTCTTTACCTGGCCATTTATTATTTTTGATATACCTGCGGTTATCTCCCGCAGAACTTTTAAAGAAGTTATAACTTTCACTAATATTTATGTTGTATCCAAATTTAATGCCATTCTTGGGACGATACTGTTTCTCCCTATGCTCTTGGGGTTTGCTATCGTTTCTCCGCTACTTGAAGGACTTGAGCCTCCGGAGCCGATTGGGATTAATGACCGAATTGAACAAAGAGTAAAAATCAATGCTCCAGTTTCAGCGACAGAGGGAGAATCTGCCCGGCCAGTGACGGACGCCAGTAAGGCGTTGAATGTGAAAATAACTTATGACACTAATGAACTTTCAATTATTCCTAATTTCAGGTTTCAGGGAATCAAAAGTAAATTGAATGTGAAGAGTAGTCTTATTTTTTATCAAAGAGACTTACAGAGGCAGATTGAAGTTGAGATTTTAAAAACATTTGATCTCCGCCAGCTTCTTGGTATCGGAATGAGAGGGAATGTTCCTCTGTATGAAAAATATCCTCAGATTTATAATTTTGTGTATGAGTCTTTGGAAAATAATCCTGCTTTTAAGACAACTAATGATGTTGCTTCTAATACGGCCTTTGCCAATGAATTCATAGAATTCACTAAAACAGCTTTTTCACTAAGTGTTGATAATGCTTTTGAGATCATGCAAAGTGAAACTTTTCTTATCCGAGGATTAGTAAACTATAAGTCTTCTTTCTTGAGCTTGATTGAATATAAAGATTTTGATCAGATTAATTTCCTGAAAATTGGAAATGCTTACTTCATGAAAATCGGATTCAAAAAGCAGAAGCCATTTGATTTGATTATCCCGCTTATTAAAGGTGAGGGACGAATTATGAAAATCTCTTATGGTAAGCGAGAGAATTCGGAGTTAGTTGCCTCTAAGTTTTATAAGTTTAATTTACATAGAACTGACTGGCTGCCTGAATTTGAATTTGCACAAAAAGAGGTGATGAGTCCTTTAGATGTCTTTGATCTTTTTTCGAGAGAGGATTTTAAGGCCAAACTTCTTTCCGAACAAAAAGCCCAGGCATTATATGCTTACTATTTCGAAACATCTGCGGCCGTTTTAAATAAAGCTGATCCGGTTGAACTTGATCTTTGGAAAACCAAGTCCAAGCTTATTTTGAAATTAATTGAAGCCCTGCCTGGAGCAAGTAATACTTCAGAGACTGAAGCAGAGGGGCCTAAAGAAAAACTCCTTGAAAATTTCAATGATTTACTTGATGCCCTGGAAAATAATAATACCGAATATTTTGGTATTCAAAATACGACTACTATTTAGGGATTTTATATGAGTTTTATTGAGGCTATCGTTTACGGTATCATTCAGGGTTTATCTGAGTTCTTACCTATTAGTAGCAGTGGCCATTTAGCGCTTTTACCATATGTGATGAAAATTGATGATCCTGGTGTCGTCTTTGATCTGATGATGCATTTAGGAACGGCACTGGCAGTGATTACTTACTTCCGTAAAGATATATTTCGTTATGCTAAAACTTTCACTCCTTCACTTGCTAATTTTAAGACAGGCAGTGAGGATCAATGGTTTGTAAGAAACTTTATACTGTCTACTTTTACCAGTGTCTTTTTTATCTTACTGCTCATACCAATTGCAAAGTTTGCCAGGAATCCGTGGATAATTATGTTTAATCTTTCGGCCTTTGGTGGGCTCCTTTGGTTTTCTGATTGGAAAAATAGTAAAAATCAGAATCTTCTAAGTTCTCCTATGGCCCTTAAGTTTAATTGGAAGCTAGCTTTTTTAATTGGTCTGGCACAAGCATTTGCCATTTTTCCTGGTGTCAGCCGTTCTGGCATCACCTTAACCATGGCCCTACTTCTTGGAATGCGCAGAAAAGAAGCAGGGGCATACTCATTCTTACTTTCACTTCCCATTATTATTGCAGGCATCTTCAAGGAAGTTCCTGATCTGATGAAAACTCAGAATGATTCCTCATTATTGATTCTTTTGACCGGAGTAGGGGCTTCATTTTTTGTAGGCTGGGCGACAATTCATTTCTTTATGAAACTCATTGCTAAAATCGAGTTAAAGTATTTCGCTTTTTATAGATGGTTAATTGCCATACTTATGGCCTATGCCCTGTACTAAGCTTAATTATCGTCGCCAAAATTCTCTGGGACACAATAGACATGATTATTCCAGCGAACTCCGGCATCAAAGATTGATCCGATAGAGCCTTCATTGTTATCAACCTCATCAGTGCGGTAATTAAAGCGATTAGTGGTTGTATTGGCCGAGGCCGGCTTATATGTTCCACCAGAAAGCGGGATTGAAAGCTTACTGATGGCAACTCCTGTCATGGCCTTACCTGAACAGCAGAGATTTTTCTGAGCAGCAAGAAGCTTCACTTGACCTGGATCTTTAATATATCCGGTCGCCTGATCATATGAAGAATCCGGTAGTCCTCGTCCTTCTGAAGAAACATAGCGGTTCATGTAAACGGTTACGTTGGTAAAATCCGGTAAACAGCATCGATGAATTCCATCATTAGTGGCCTTAAAGCCCGTACAACATTGTGATGCTGTTGTCATTTGAGGAACCTGTTGACCAGATGGAATACAACAGTTGAATTCATTTTCTGAAAAGACTTTTTTAAGAGTATTATTAGGCATATTCATTTGCGTGTAGTTGGCAGCTGAATAGTATCTCTGATTGGCCGCCAATGAAAAGTCAGCCGTAGCATTACTTACAGGTAATAATATTTGTCTACCATCTGTATCGGTCAAAGGAGCTTTGCCCGCATAGGCTTCCTGATTATCATTTACGAGTTTAAAGACTTCATCATTGGTCTTGATGGCCACCTGAGGAATACCAATTAATTCAAGAGAGCCGGCCCAGGTCAGGTAAAGGTCTTCTTCAGTAGGAGTAAGATTTTTAATTTCACAAGATGCATTCGTATAGTTGTCAGGATCACATTCAAATGGTTCATCTACCACACCAATGACACTATTGTTCTCTGGTCCCCAACTCAGGTGTTTGAACATGGCCTTATCTATAGTCTGCATTTTAGTTTTTGCGAATGTGTGACCACCACCATTTTCAGTAGCGAAACTACGAACCCAGTTTTGGGTACAACAAGTTCGCTGATTTATTGTGTCCAAGGTTTTGTATTGCCCCAGGATTTGCCTCATCCTCTCATAGGAGTCGGGTGCCGCAATTGAAAGTGCAAAGGATTTTGTTGAACTCATGAGGTTAGTATCACAGGTCATCTTGTCGTAACCCGTATGAACGCGTGAGTATCTACTGGTAGTGGCCAATGAGGTGTTAACTCCTGCAACTTTAATGTTTTTTCCACTATCACACCATTGGTAGGCGGAGGAATCGGTTTGAGTATACACGGTCAGGATTTTACCGATTTCTCGGCAGCATTTATTCTTCTTAATATCGAAGCTTGGATTTTTAAACCCACCATCCAGGACTTTAAAATCAGGGTTTCCACAAACCAGCTCTTCTTCCCAATATTTGGCCTCAGCCGAATTAAGAACGGTAGCGAGATTTGCTGAGCGGGCCTTTGAGGCCACATGTGGTGATGGAGCGCACTCCATATCTGAGAAACATGAGGCACCAGGAGCTCTTAAACAGGTATTTCTTTGATAACCTACGCTGGTAATCTGAGAGCCGTTAGTTGAACTGAAAATATTCAGATTTCGAAGGGGAGCGAGATCAAGTAAGTTAGAAGATAGGTTCTGACTAATAGTAAACATATTAAGTGATGGATCTCCAAGTGGGAGATCAAACAACTGCATACTGTTTCCTGCCGCATCGGTTGCCGGACAGGCATTCAAAGTGCGGGGAGAGATCATGCTTGAGATGGTCGGCCCGACTCCAAAAAGTTTATCTGCGGAATCGATGCGATTAGAAGGGATCTTTTGATTTAGATCATAGTTATCTGTTGAAGCGGCAATATACTTCCCAGGAACACAAAGTGCCTCAACCTTATTTGCATTCATCGCCCCTAGTGCGCCCGAAGGCATCGATTTCGTTCCATAATAATCATAGGGTCTAAGAATAATTCTGGCGCCATGGCCTACAATATCTGATTTCGTCGGCGATGCTTCTGCAATATTCTGTGCCGAAGGCGTATTGGCAAATCTGGATATACGGTCATTAAATCTATTTTGGGTTGAGAGAGGTTGACATGAATTATTAGGAGAGCAGGTCAGAGTCCCGACTTGACTGGAGCCGTTGAAATTTACTTTAGTTAAAGCTTCATCAAGATTAGGTAGGCAAGGGGCCCCACGTCCACGATAAACACAGCGTTTGGCCTGACTATTGGATCCTCCAATCAGGGATACTAATGATCGAACTGATGAGCCTAAGATTTCAGAAGCATTGGCATCAAACTGAGGCCAGCTAGTGGTAAGAGAGGCGACGTTCTGACAAGAATAATCATAACCTAGTTGTCTGAAGCAATCGTTATCGTTTGAACAAAAATGGGACTGCTGGCATTGGGCCCCATCTGTTTCCGTATCATGGTCAGGAATGTCTGATGAATAGACGGAAGTTTCTGAAACAGTGACATTAAAGTTACTATCTACACTTAGATCTCCAAGGTAGGTGTTTACGGCCAGGTAAAGTTTCCCAGTGGTCGCTTTGATTCTCCTCTGATTACCAATCGAAAACCAGCTGACTCCGTCAAACGATCCAATCAGAGAGCCATAATCAAAGCCGTACCAATCTCTATTGTAGCCATTGGCAAAGAGAAAATGCTGGGCAGTTAATCTGGCCCGACGTTGATCTCGGGGGTTGCCCGAAGTTACGTGGGTCCAGGGAATCATGGTCGCCGGTACAAAACAAGCACGTCCATAAAGGAGGTCGTCAGCGCGATAAAGGCTGGCATTGTTTTCACGACGTGATTCATAATTATCAGGAGAATAACCGCCGGCCTGACCTGAAAAATTTTGCGGAAAAATCTTTTGCAAAGAAGAATAGTAATCTGAGCCGCAAGTGATGCAACTTGAAAATACTCCCGAACTCACCAGAATGTCATAGAGCTTGTCTTTTTTTACTCTTACCATTTTGGCAGGCTTGGCGACATATGTTCCGGAAGTATTGAATGAACCATAGATCTCATTGAAGCCGACATAATTGTCTACATTATTAGGCTTTAAAACATTGCTGTTCTGGTAACTGAAGGCGGTTAATTCCTGCGGAAGGGCCGAGCTATAATCTTCATCGTAGCTGACTCCATTGGTATCAAAATAGCGGTGAGCGATGTTTTTATTTGAAACATAAACTGTCTGATTAACTGGTGGCTCCGTACTGGCAGCAGTTGGATAAGTACACTCATAATTAACCACGGAAGTATTGTTAGTATCCATGACAGGCTTCAAGTTACACTTAAGGCTTGAAGAGCAACTGCAAATGCTATTGACCTTATCCTGAACGGAACTTCTTAATTTAATCAAGTTGGCCGCATTAGAAGTCACAAAATAAGTGATTTCTACTGTTTGGTTCTGATAAATGGCATAGCTGTTGTTGAAGACAATACGATTCGGGGATGTGGCCTTGGTCCAGGTGTAAGAATCTTCTGGAACAACGATCCCGCTAACTTTAACAATGAGACTTGCTTCACTTGATACGTCAGCATAAGTCGGTAATAGGTATGTCTTAGAACCATTATGCCACATGGTTGAAGTGGCATCAGAAGAGGCATGGATGTAGGTCTTAGTACATTTTGCCAGAGTTGATCCTACCTTCTCACAAGTGCCATCCACTTTATAAGTAATGTAGAGATTGTCATCCTGAGCATTGGCAGGCAAGGGGGCCGTGATGGTTACACCTTGAGTTGAGCTTAAATTATCATTGGCGGATGTCGCTACAAATGAACCACCAGACAGCGGTGTTTTATTTTGTTCATACAGAGTCTGACCGGCATAAAGGATTTTGACGATATTATTAGCATAGTCGCCAGTTCCAAGAGTCGGATTTAAAGTTGAAAAATTAACATCGTCAAAATAGCTTGGAGCACCCGAGAAAATCCCCGGAATACTTTTTGAAGCTTCCATGAACTTCAATGTACAGTGAGAGAATTCACCATCCACTTTATTGATACAGTTATACAGTTGTCTTAACTCCATCAGGCGAATGGCCGCTTCATATGTAGGGTCTGTTGTAGGGGTTCCGGAAATCGGTCCCTCTGTTTCCGGACGTGTTTCACATACAAAATAATACTGAGGATAAATGACATATCGATTAGGGTTTAGCCTTACATCTTCCTGAGCTGATAGGAAACCCGGCAGGTTTATGGCCCCTGGTTTCAGAGCACCATCGTTTACACATTGAGATTGCAGACAACAATCAAACCCCCTGGCCTTACACGCAGTTGATTCACTACAACCATTTGTACTTGAACCAGTATTTCCAGATAAAGTCATGATGATAGAACTGACATTCAAAGTAGAAGCTTCCTCGCCATTAACAAAGTAAAGCTTTAGGCCACTACTGGTGACGGATGTCGTACAATTGGTGCAAAGTTGATTGAAGCTAAAATTTAAACTGACAGTTGAAGTAGACGTCGTTGGGTTGGCGTAAAGAGTATTGGATAAATTGTAGGTCAGACAATCATTCTGATTGGCAGAGTCGTTAGAAGGTTCAACCTGAAGATAGAACTCTGTCGTTTTATTTATTAAGTCAGTGAAAGATTTTGCCTTGGCGGACATGACCAGGAACTTGTCCGAGCCCACTTCGTAGTTATACCTACCGACCAGACAAAACTTAGTTGTATTCGGAACGGTTCTCAAATAAAGAGAGAGCTCTTTTCCTCTTAATAGGAATGAATCATCAAAATCTACAGGAAGAGTGATATTGGTTTTGGTTTGAACAGAGCCTTCTTGAATAAATATCCCGGATAAAGGAAAAGTTGGCTCCTGATAAGTCGGGGTTTGNNCATGAATATAATAAGAAGAGCGCCGAAATAATAAGCGCGTGAGTTAGTTTTAAAATTAGCATAGGTTGTTTCGAGTTCAACATCCGTGTCATCCCTCTCTACCTTAACTATCGGATTTTTCGTGACAGAATTTTAATGAACTTTGCAGTTGAAGCATATTTTACCGCTCATACAGAGGAAGCGGTAAGCGGTCGCCTTAAATACCTGGAATGACTTCGGCAATAGCTGTAAACATAAAGCAGATTGCCGATAATCAGAGTCAGAATTAGGAAAATTGTTCCACTTCTTCCAGAAGAGCGTGAAGGGCCGCTTGAGCAAAACGCTGTTTTAAAAGTTCCCGATCACCCTTAAAGTGAAAATCGTGAGCTTGGGCCGGAGTATTTTTCACGGCCCTTCCAATGCAGACTGATCCCACTGGATATTTGTCATTCCCACCACCGGGACCGGCAAAACCTGTAATTGATATTGCAATATCCACGCTAAATTTATCTCTGAGACCGGTGGCCATTTCATTGGCACACACCAGACTTACGGCCGTACATTCTTTAAGTGTTTTCGCACTAACTCCTAAAATATGTTCCTTTACTTTTTCATCATAACAAATGACTGATCCCATAAAACATTGACTGCTTCCTGATATACTCGTTATTCGATGAGAGCAAAGCCCGCCCGTGGCCGATTCCGCAAAACCGAATTTGATTTTCTTTTGATTGGCCAGAACGACAATTTTTTCTTCCAACGATTCAGGACCGTAGTGCCAGACATTAGGTCTTAAGGCAGAAGTGTCAATAATGTGATGAATGGCCGCTACTTTTGAAGACATCTCATCAAGATTTCGCGCCTTAAGTTTCACTCCAATATCAACACCCATTATAATAGGTAATGAACTAACTTCTCCAAATTCTTCAAGCTGTTCCCATAATCCTGGGACAATTTCTGCAAAAATTTTTTCTTCTGGAATTCCTTTGGTGCGAATAATGACATTATCGCGAATGTAGGTTTTATCCATTCTCTCAGCGATAAGCCCAATGAAATGCTCTTCCAGCATGCTTTTGAATTCTCTTGGAACACCGGGGGCGGAGAAGAGAAGTTTTTTTCCATTATCAGTGTAAAAGCCTGGAGCAAGCCCGGTTCTGTTACTTAAAGGAAAAAAGCCTTCTGGTAGATAACAATATCCATGGTCCTTGCCTGGAAATGGCCGCTCAAAACGTTTATAATTTTCTTCAGCAACATGGTGAGAGTGCTTTGAATAAATTAAAGCTCGGTCTAAAAAAGCGGCAAGGGTTTCTTTAGTAATATCATCCTTGGTAGGTCCAAGCCCACCAGAAGTGATGACGATGTCATTTTGTGCCCAAAGGGTTTGCAGGGCTTCTGAGATTGCCTTGGCTCTATCTCTTGCCACAAATGCCTCATTAATTTCAAGATGGTGAGTCTTTAGAAAATCCGCCAAAAGCTTAGTATTTGCATCTGTAATTTTTCCATCCAAAACTTCACTACCAATAATGAGAAATCCGATCTTCATATTCACCTCGTCACTTAGGCTCAATATAAAAGACCCGATTGAGGATTAACATCGAAAAACTTTGATTTTCGATGTTGCATGATGTAAAAGTCGGTCATCATGGCCAAGAAGTATCAATTTCAGCTTCCCTTTGATGTGGAGCTTGAGAAATATGTAAAAAAGACTTATCCCGAAATTCGGGAATATAGAACTATATCTAAGAGTTTGGATGCCAGAGGCGCTCCCCGGGGAAAGAAGCCGATCTATCATTATATTTTGGATGCGCTGGTTTCAGCAGACGATAAGTATCCTGAGCCTGAAACTTTTCCTAAGTTAAAAGCATTGGCCAAGAAACCGATCATCATCGGCGCCGGCCCAGGTGGATTATTCTGTGCGGTACGATTAGCTGAGTATGGAATTCCAAGTATTGTTTTAGAAAGAGGCGATGAGGCCTCAAAACGAATGCTCCATATTGCAAAATTCTGGAGATACGGCGAACTCGATCCTGAAACCAATGTTTGTTACGGTGAGGGTGGTGCAGGTTTATTCTCTGATGGAAAACTTATTACCAGGATTAAGTCTAACCTGGTTCAATATGTGATGGATAAATTTGTAGACTTCGGTGCACCTCCCGAGACTGCCTATGTTTCAAATCCACATCTTGGCTCTAATAAAATAAGAACGATCATTAATCATATCTCTGACTGGCTTAGAAAACAGGGAACAGAAGTTCGTTGCAATACCAAGGTCACAGAACTTCTGACTGAAGGTAATAAAGTCATTGGGGTAAAACTTTCAACAGGTGAAAGTCTTTATTCTGATCATGTGGTTCTGGCAACTGGCCACTCCGCCCAGGATCTTTATCATCATCTGGAAAAAATCAATGTTGCCATGAAACCCAAAGATTTTGCTATTGGAGTAAGGGTAGAACATCCCAGACGTTACATTGATTCCCTTCAACACGGTTCTTTTTGTGAAGCTCCTGAAATGGGATCGGCCAGATACCGCTTAAGTTGGCACGATAAGTGGAGTGACAGGGGTGTTTACAGTTTTTGTATGTGTCCCGGTGGATATGTTCTGTCTTCTGGAACTGAAAAAGACGGTATTGTAGTCAACGGAATGAGCAATTACGCCCGGAATTCCCCATGGTCTAATGCCGCATTAGTGGTCTCAGTAAAAGCGGAGCGGGATCTGGCAGATAGAAGTTTAATGGCAGGTCTTAATTTTCAGCATGAGATTGAGCAAAAGGCTTATGCCCTTTCGAAGCAGCATGCCACGGGCCGAGAGTTGCCTGCCATGACGATTAAAGAGTTTATTGAAGGTAAGTTAAATGATAGGCCATTACCAACATCATCTTCGCCTTCTGGAATTTTTAAGGCCGATATTAGACAAATTTTTCCAGATTTTGTCGTTCAACATCTAAAAAATGGTCTTAAGGAATTTGATCGGGATCTACCTGGTTTTATCTATGAACAGGGACTTCTCATCGCTCCAGAAACACGAACTTCCGCACCCTTAACGATTCTCAGAGACAAAACAACCCTTCTTTCAGCTTCTCACCAAGGTCTTTATCCTTGTGGCGAAGGGGCCGGCTATGCTGGTGGAATAACTTCGGCCGCTGTTGATGGAGTGAAGTGCGCTCTCAGTATAATTTCCCATGAGGGTCTTTTGGGCCAAGTTTAACTCGTCAAATAAAAATTTTTCCTTTAGAGTACCCAAATTCCAAAAAAAGGTATTTAAAGCATGAATTTAAAGAACATCGCTATTGTAGCGCACGTCGATCACGGTAAAACAACTCTTGTTGACCAACTCTTAAAAGGTTCAGGAACTTTTTCTGCTCACGAAACAGTGGCAGAACGAGTAATGGATTCGGGAGAATTGGAACGTGAACGCGGAATCACTATTAAAGCAAAAAACTGTGCCATTCGTTGGAAAGGTACAAAAATTAACCTTCTTGATACTCCCGGACACGCCGATTTCGGTGGAGAAGTGGAACGTTCATTGATGATGGTTGATGGTATTCTTCTGTTAGTAGATGCTTCAGAAGGTCCTCTTCCTCAAACTCGATTTGTTCTTGGTAAAGCTATTGAACGCGGTATTCGTGTTGCTGTTTTCATCAATAAAGTTGATCGCGCTGATGAGCGAATTGATGAAGTTAAATCTGAAGTGGAAGATCTTCTTTTAGAGATCGCTGCTCAGTCAGGTCTTGATATTGATCTGGATATTCCATTCCTCTATGGTTCTGGAAGAAACGGATATGCATCTGATGATAAAAATAGACGAGAAGGAAATCTTGAGCCAATGCTCGATTTCTTAGTAAGTGATTACTATCCTTCTCCTAAATTCGATAAAACCGGCCCTTCTCAATTACTTATCACTAACCTTTCTTACTCAAATTACCTTGGTGCTTTGATGGTTGGTCGTATTGAGCGAGGAGTTGTTTATAACGGTAAACAACTTGCTCACATCCCAAGGGATGGCAAAGTAAAAACATTTAAAGTTACGTCACTCCAGATCTTTGATGGTCTTGGAATGGCGACAGTTGATTCTGCAGAAGCAGGAGAAATTGTGATTGTTTCAGGTCTTGAGAATGGTGATATTGGTGATACGCTGGCAGCTCCTGAAAAACCGGAAGCTCTTACGCGTATTGAGGTTGAACCACCGACAGTTTCGGTTCAGGTTTCAGTTTCTACCTCTCCAATGTCTGGTCGTGAAGGTGAATACTTAACAAGTAGAAAATTAGAAGAATTCTTAGTCGATGCGATTCGTAAGAACGTGTCACTTAAATATGAACCGACTAACGATCCTAAGGTTTTCATTCTGAAAGCTCGTGGAGAGTTACAGGTTGCTGTGGTGTTCGAAGAAATTCGTCGTGCGGGATTTGAGCTTATGATTGCTCGTCCCCAGGTTATTACCAAAGAAATCGATGGCCAGTTAATGGAACCATTTGAAAGATTGGTATTGGACGTTCCTGATGAGTCTACCGGAACAATCACTGAAAAGATGGCATCTCGTAAAGGTCGTCTTGAGGCGATGGCACCGTTTGGTGAAGGTCGTACACGTATGGAATTCCATATTCCATCTCGTGGCTTAATTGGTTACCGTTCAACTTTCTTAACTGATACTAAGGGCCAAGGACTTATGTCTTCTTACTTCGTGGGTTATGAACCACACGTTGGTAAGATGCTCGCTCGACAGAATGGTGCTTTGATTTCTGACCGTGCTGGTAAAATTACTCCTTACGCTCTATTCAATCTTCTTTCTTCAGGCAGACAATTTGTTCTTCCAACAGAACAGACTTATGAAGGTCAGGTAGTGGGTGAGCACACTCGTCCAAATGACTTGAACGTAAACGTATGTCGTGAAAAACATCTTTCATCTGTTCGTACTGCTGGTAAAGATGAAAACGTTATTCTTCCTCCAATTCCTAACCGTACTCTTGATTGGGCACTTGACTGGATTGATGATGATGAATGGGTAGAAGTGACACCGAAGAGTATTCGTATTCGTAAAAAAGAATTAGTTCAAACCTTACGTAAGGTTACGCGATAATGGAAAAGGGAGCTTAGGCTCCCTTTTTTTTTCCTGATTTTCTCCGTTAATCTGTCCAAGTTTTGCGCTCTGCCGCTCTAATCTTCAACTCAGTTATAATTAAGTACAACCCACTCTAAGGAGGGTTTATGACATTCTTAATTATTGCTGGTCTTGCGACTGGTATTTATCTGGGATTTAAACGAAAAATATCTTCCCAAGAGCGTTTTCGAATAAGGAGGAGCTTATGAAATTTTTATTGATGACACCGCTACTATTTTCTTTGGGACTCATGGCCCAAACTCCCAAAGCTTCTTATGAGATTAACGATGGAACAACTCCGCCCGGAACTTTTACATCTAAATCCAGTAAGGCCAAGAACTTTAGTAAAAAAACAACTACTACCACCACAAAAACCCGAACCACTGAGGCCAGTCCTGTGACATCAGAAACTGGAATTATTAATAGTTCTGGAGTGACAACTGATGAAGTCAATCCATCGCCAAATCCAACCCCCGAAAGTGATCGAGAATTACTTAGGGATACAACACTTTTTGGTAAAAAAATTGGCCCTCAAGAAAGAGAGGGAACCTTTGATCCGGGTGAACCGGTTGAATTGAAAGAGGCCCAGGAAGAGGGACCTTTGGATTATAGTACTACGCCGGAAAAACGACCTTCTTGGCCTTCGGAGACAGAAGAAAAGTAAAATCAAAGAGTTAAAGTTTCTACCCCGAGAGTCCGATAAAGTGACTAGGGGAGAACTTTTATGAAAATCATTCTATGTTTATTGCTGGCAACTCCATTTGTTTGGGCCAAATCAACTAAGATAAATTTTAATGAAGCGCTCATTCAAGATGTAGAAAAAGATATCAAACAGGATGATGAAAAGTTTAAAACTGATATCAGACGAGGACCAGCCTCAGTGGAAGTTGAAAAGGTTCCGACTGTTAAAGAAGAATCCAAAATTGATAAGAATGTCCGTCAGATTGGCCCTGATAGATGGTAGTCTAGTCAAATAACTCAAAGTCCTGAAAATCAAATCCCGGTGCTACCGTACAACCGACGAAGGCATATTCACTTCCCTGAGGTAAATAGGCCCCAAACCAACGGCCGGCCGGCACTGTATATTGAACTTTGTGTCCCAGTTTAAAATCATGACCTAATACGGTTTTTTTAATTGTTCCGTCTTTTTCTCTTTCAAAAACGATCAGAGGATCTCCCTGATAGAAATGCCAAACTTCATCGGATTGGATCCGGTGAAGTTTTGAACTTTGGCCTTCCTTCAATAAGTAATAGATTGCAGTTGAGACTGATCGCTCACCCCGAGGAGTCCGGATTACTTCAAGGGACCGGTATGTCTCTTTAAAAAATCCGCCTTCAGGGTGGACGACCAAATCATGAAACTTAATTAAGGCTTCTGCTTCCGTCATTTTCTATTTATTTAAAAGTTTACTGAGAAAATCAACAGGAATAGGGAAGAAAGTGGTTGAACTATTATTTGATCCTGCAATTTCTCTCATCGTCTCGAGGAATCGAAGAGTAATTGCGTCTTTTTGTTCTCCCAAAACCTGAGCAGCTTCGGCCAATTTTTTAGAAGCTTCAAACTCACCCTGGGCAGAAATAACTTTTGCTCTCTTTTCACGTTCAGCTTCAGCTTGCTTGGCCATTGCTCTTTGCATTTCAACTGGAAGATCGATGGCCTTAACTTCAACGTTAGTAACCTTAATTCCCCACGGCTCCGTCACTTCATCAAGAATACCCTGAAGTTTAGAATTGATCTGATCACGATGAGCGAGAATCTCGTCCAGCTCATATTGTCCAACAACTGAACGAAGAGTAGTCTGCGCAATTTGCGCAGTTGCGTGGTAGTAGTTTTCCACTGCAATCACTGCATGTTCAGGATTACTCACTTTAAAATAAACTACTGCATTAACTTTTAATGTGACGTTGTCTTTTGAAATGATGTCTTGTGCTGGTACATCCATGGTGACCAGACGCAAATCAATCTTAGTCATTTTTTCAAGACCTGGAATAAGGATGATTAATCCCGGACCACGAACTCCTGAAAATTTACCAAGACGGAAAATAACGCCTCTTTCATATTCATTAAGGATTTTAAAAGTACTGAAGAGGATTAACCCTGCAAAAATAATAAAAGGCAAAAACGTGAGAGACATACTTACTCCTTAAGAGATTTAAGATTCTTTTTTTATCTTAATGTGTAAAGTGTTGGGATCAACTGATGTAACAGTAACTGGATCATTGAGATTTAATTCTTCTTCTGAAGTGGCCCTCCAGATTTCTCCTCTTACTTTCACCTGATATTCAAAAGGATTGAGCTTTGTGAGGACAGAACCTTTGGCCCCATGAGGCAGAAAAAAATCTTGGTGAGGTTTTTGTTTCTTACTATCTTCCCAGAGATACCAGATAATCAGAGCTATCGCTGTTGCTACTCCCAGGAGAGTCGAGAGGATAACTGGATAATCAATACTAATGTATCCACTTTCTCCATGAAAAAGGAAAAGGGATCCCATGATGAAAGCTATCAGGCCGGCAATGGAAAGTATTCCGTAGCTAACAACAAAGACTTCCAGAATCAGAAGAAAGACCCCTGCAATGATCAATCCCATTGAACCCCAGTCAAGTGGTAGCACCTGAAAAGAAATCCCGGCCAGAATTAAAAAGCAAAGCCCAATAGAACCGGATATAAATCCACCGGGTGCTTGGAATTCAAAATATATGAGTGCGACACCAATTAAAAAAAGTATATAAGCTGTTGTTGGATTTGCCAGGACTTCAAGGATTTTTTGACCAGTGGTAGGTTCATAATACTTAAATTCCACTTCAGTTGTTTTAAGATTTCGTGTCCGCCCATCAAGGTTGATGGCCTTATTCGCAACTAAATCAATGATTTCTCTTTCACTTGATATGACACCATCGATAATTCCTAGTTTTTCGGCTTCTTTATCCGTAAAAGATTCCGCACTCGTAATCATCTTTTCAAATGGGGCAGCAGGTCTTCCACGTGATTCGCTTAATGATCTAACTAAAGCAGTCAGGTCATTCATGGCCTTCTTCCTGCCGTCTCCCTCTTTTATATCTTCACCCAAACCCACGGGAGTTGCGGCCCCCATATTGGTTCCGGGAGACATGAAAATAAAGTGAGCGCTTGAGGCAATTATCGCTCCGGCACTGGAAGCCGAAGCACCTTCAGGTGTGATCCAGACGGCCAATGGTCTTTTCTCACTGGCGATCAGAGTAATGATGTCTTTTGTGGTTGAAACCAGACCACCCGGAGTATTTAAACGGATAACGATCAGGGAAGACTCTGGAATTTTCTTATAACTTTGCTTGAGATAATCATAAGTGGCAGGAGTGATGGCCGAGTTCACAGACAAAACACTTATCTCGGTTATTTCAAACGGATTAGCTTTGACGTTAATCGGTAAAACACCCAAGACAAAAACCATAATTAGGAGTAAAATTCTCTGTCTCATAAGTCCTCTAAGGTTAGGAAAAAAAACAAGCGGGGACAAGTTAAAAGGAACAATCTGTGGCATTGCAAAAACTTAAATTCTTCATCGGTACGATTTTAAACCCTCAAGACGATAAAAAGTGTGATTTCTACGCTCATGGTCTTCTTGTTATTGAAGGGACTGCTAAAAAAGCAAGAATCAAAGATCTTCTTCCTTTAGAGAAGGGTGTTAAAAAATACGGTTCTTACATGACAAATAAGAATACTCATGATCTGGGGCATTCGCTTATTATGCCAGGCTTTTATGACATGCACTTTCATTGGGTGCAAGATGATGTAAGAGAAATGCCAAAAGATTCTCTTTTGGGATGGCTGGAAAAGTACACTTTCCCAACCGAAATGAAATTTAAAGATAAAAAGTATGCACAAATGAGGGCAGAGATTTTTTTCAAGAAGTTAATTAAACATGGAACATTAGGCGGAGCTTGCTATAGCTCTATTCATGAGCATGCTGTGGATGCCGCTATGAAAAGAGCAAAAGGACATTT
>DFXY01000014.1 GCA_002381945.1 Bacteriovoracaceae bacterium UBA4096 | reverse complement strand
ATCAATGGTTAGCATCCATTTTTGTCATCTTTCTCGGAATTTTATTACTTTCCAATTCTTTTACCCTGGGCAATTTAAAACCGGGAGAATCCTGGACACAATTTCTGGTTGGATTTTTCATCACTTTCCTTGCAGGTCTATCGACCATTCCTACTCTCAGATGGATAAGATGGGTTAATGCTCTAATGGGTTCACTCTTATTGTTCTCACCCTTAATTTTTGAAGACGGTCCTGCTGCCTATTCTAATGATACTTTAATTGGCGGGCTAATTATGCTCGCAAGCGTTTACACTCCATCCTCCCTAATGAAACGACACGATAAGGGTATTCCTCCTGGCTGGACTTATAATCCGTCTACGGCCGGACAACGATTACCCATCATGTTTCTAGCCTTTTTAGGTTTTATTCTTTCCCGATATCTGGCCGCCTATCAATTGGGTCATATTGAAACAATATGGGAACCGTTCTTTGGTAATGGCACAAGTACCGTTCTGACTTCATCAGTTTCCAAGGCCTTCCCTATTTCGGATGCGGGCCTAGGGGCATTGACCTACCTTTTGGATATGATTGCTGCTGCCATCGGGGATAAGCAGCGATGGAAAACAATGCCATGGGCAGTTATTTTATTTGGGTTTATGATCATTCCGGCCGGTGTCACTAGCATTGTTCTGATCATGCTCCAGCCAATCAGTGTTGGAGCGTGGTGTACTATTTGCCTTGCCACTGCTTTTGTAATGCTGGTGATGGTGCCTCCTGCAGTCGATGAGGTCATTGCATCAGTCCAATTTTTAGGACGTATGAAACGGCAAGGGAAAGCTTTCTGGCGCATATTCTGGTTGGGAGGTCATGAAGAGGAAGAAACGGAAGTTCATTTACCTTATATCAAACCTCAAGGTTCTTTACTTCATTTAGTTGGTTGCGTCCTTTTAGGAATATGGCTAATGTTTGCTCCTGCTGTTTTGAGTATAAGCGGTTCGCCCTCTGCAAATATTTATATCATTGCCTCTCTCATCACGACCTTCTCCATCATAGCTTTTAGTGAGGTTGCCAGAATATCGAGAATCATCAATGTCCCACTGGCGATATGGCTTGGCATCTCCCCCTGGTTGATGGGAGAAATGAGTGATATGGCCAGATGGAATTCCATCGTAGTAAGTATCTTAATTGTATTGCTTAGTCTGCCACGAGGTAAGAAGGCCCAGCGCTTTGGATCCGTAGACCGAGTCGTTCACTGGACACCAATTAAAATATAAGATTGGCAGCTTCTGACAGCTGCCAATCATTCTCATTAATGCAAATAATCTTCTATCATTGAAATATGACGTTCTTGTTGAGGCAAAAGTTCTGAGCGAATCACTTGTTTGAGCTCAGGTTCTATACTCTGATCCTCAAGTGCCACCCGGTATTCACGGATGCCATGTTCTTCACCAACTTTTAAGGCCTGAATAGCGGCCTTATTGCCTAAAAAAGAGGCCCCTCCTGCAAAGGCCTTACTGAAAGCTCCCCATGGGCCTGATTGCTTGATATCATCCCTTAAATCAGTCCTAACAAATCTTTTAAGGGTATCAACAGCGCGCACATGGTCCATCCTGATGGAGGAGAGTTTTTGCTTTTCATCTTCGTCATTTATTTTGGCCAAGACCGAGTCAAAACTTTCTACTGCTGCCATCTCACCACGAATGAGTTCATCAATTTGTTTCATAAGTCCTCCTGGTTTATTACTCATTCCTACTCTAGAGAATTCTTAACAAACTGAAACGGGACTAGTCGTCAGATAATTTTTTAATGAAAAAAAACATTTTTCTCCTATAATCAATAAATGTCTTACTACGCCATTGATTTTGGAACTTCTAACTCTCTACTTTCCTTTATTTCATCAAAGGGAAAAATAACTCCTGTTCCCCTTGATCCCCATGCAGGTGTCGTTTTAAAGTCTTTACTCTACACGCCCGAGAAAAACAGTTGGTTTTTTGGATCTGAGGCCATCGCGGAATATGTGGCCCATGAAGGCGAAGGTCGTTTTTTCCGATCCATCAAAAAATTTCTCCCGGAACCTGGTTACACAGGCACCACCGTCCATAATAGAAACATCAACATCTCAGAAATGATTGCCGTTTTTTTGGGTGAAATGAGAAAACGCGCCAATGCTTTTACAGGAGAGAAAGTAGAAAGATTGGTGCTCGGGCGGCCTGCTCTCTATTCGCTCGATAAAGATCATGATGAGCTCGCACAAAACCGAATGCATAAGGCCAGTGAGCTGGCAGGCTTTAAGGAAATCATCTTTTGTCCGGAACCTATTGCCGCCGGTCTCGATTATCAAACTGGAGAAAAAAAAGAAAAAATTGTGCTCATAACGGATTTTGGAGGAGGCACCTCTGATTTTACCTTGATGAAATTTCATGACCGACCCTATTCTCAGGATGACATTTTGGGCCTGTCCGGAATTTTTATTGCTGGTGACGTTTTAGATGGGGTCATGATGCGGGATTTTATCTCCCCTCATTTTGGATCTCAATTTGAGTACCAGTTACCTGGTGGAACAAATGTTCTTCAATTCCCACGAAATCTTCTAAAGAAAATCTGCTCGCCAGCACATATTACGCATCTGCGGGAAAAAGATACCTGGGAGTTTCTTCAGCATATTAATAAATTTGCTCTTTCTCCCTTAGATCAAACCAGGATGAAAAATCTATTCACCC
Source organism: Bacteriovoracaceae bacterium UBA4096 (assembly GCA_002381945.1). GTDB lineage: Bacteria > Bdellovibrionota > Bacteriovoracia > Bacteriovoracales > Bacteriovoracaceae > Peredibacter. The sequence goes on along the minus strand of DFXY01000014.1, from coordinate 52,045 downwards.
TGGTTGAATGTCAGTTGGGATTTCCACTTTTTAATGAAATTGAAAGAATTAAAGTCAGCCTGGGTGAGCAAGCTAAGGCCCTTTTTTCTTATGGATTCCTGGACTTAATGGTTGAGCAGGAAATAGAGGCCCGTGCCTATCGACAAAGTGTGACTCCGACCGTTGAGGAAGTGATGACAACCATGATGGATGTGTTTAAACAGTCCGGTCTTAAGGTTTCAGATGTGGACATGGTGTGTCTTACGGGAGGAACTTCTCAATTTCCTTTAATTCAGGAGCAGCTAATACAGATCTTTGGTACTGATAAGCTAGTCAGACATAATATTTATCAATCAGTTGTAAATGGTCTTGCTCAATTTGCCCTTAAGAGAATGTAATCAAGCCCTAAAATATAGATTAATTCAAAATTTTCGTATATATCCCCTATGAAATTGTTCTTTAGGAGTTATATGAAATTTTATTTGCTGAGCTTTCTATTAAGTCTATCCCTCTCAACACTGGCCAATGACAAAATCATTTATGGTGAAGATAACCGTCATGATGTTTACACCTATACAGACCAGTCTGTTGTTGAACTCTCTCGCTCAACGGTGGCCCTAGTAAAGAAGTCAGACATCCGCTGGGATGGAAAATTTTATAACATCCCCTTTCAAAGTCTTGAAACGAAAATGAGTCTTTGCACTCGAGAGAGATTTTTCAATCAACCTACGGCCGCTTTTTGTTCGGGCTTCCTGATAGCTCCAAATAAAATTATGACGGCGGGCCACTGTATTGAAAGTTTAGATGACTGTGAAAAGACAGCTTTTATTTTTGACTACCGGATGGCCAATAAAGAGCAATACTTCGGAAAATTCCCTAATATTTACTTGTGTAAAAAGATCCTGGGTCAGACAAAAAATAATAGCGGCGTGGATTTTGCTATCATAGAAATTGATGAGGAAATTACTGATAGAACTCCTCTCACCCTAGGCACGAATTTAGAGATTGCCGTTAACGATCCCGTTTTCACGATAGGTCATCCATCTGGTCTTCCGGCCAAGATTACAGACAACGGTCACATCCGAAGTATTAAATACAATTCAGGCTATTTTGTGACTAATCTTGATACTTACGGAGGTAACTCAGGCTCTGCTGTGTTTAATGCCAGGACTCATGAGGTAGAAGGTATACTGGTCAGAGGAGACACTGATTATCTTACCATTGACAACAGATGTAGATCTTCTAATCGTGTTGGCAACCAGGAAGGAAGGGGCGAGAGTGTAACTCTTATTACACAAACACATCAAGATGGTATTTATGGAGATGGAAGCAGTATCGCTAACGATGATCAATTTCGTTACATTTGGTTTGCTTGGTTTAATACCTGTAACGAATTTAAAGGATCTGTATTCCGACGAGAAGTACCGGCTTCCTACTGCAGACGCTAAGGTTCTCGAGGGGGTGTATCTTTCCCCCTCCCCAGAACACTGATCTAATTCATTTGCTCCTCGAAAATATTTCATAAGAAAAATTACGTTACCCCCAAAATAATAAAATGATATACCTTCATTTCCAAGGGAGGTATCTCTGAAATTACTTTTTATTGGCATTAGCATCATGTTCTTAACATTTAGCTGTGCTTCAAAAAAACCACAGGATAAAGGGTTTCAGTTTGCTGAGAAAGTTTTTGATATATGGAAAGACTTCACTAAAAAAGAAATGGCCACAGAAAATTCAGAAATTTCCATAAAGCGCGATCCTCTACCACAGTCATTTACCATGGCCGTTTATTTTGTCCCTCCTGAAAAAAAGCATCATCAAAATTGGAAATGGTCCAGAGGAGATAAAGAGGCCTTTATAGAAACATTATCGCAAACGAAGCGAACTTCACGTGTTTTTGAAATGATCAATACGATAGGAAAAGAAGGTGACCTTACCTCATTAAGATTTATGGCGGCCCAGCAAGGTGCAGAAGCTTTACTGCTCGTCCAAGGATCTGCCATGACTGAAACACCTTTGAATGCCAAGGCCTTAACTTACCTGATTATCCTTCCAATGCTCTTCGTAGAAGGAAATAATGTGAAGTCCACTTTTGTGACCCAAGCTGTTTTATGGAATGTTCAAAAACCCTATGTACATCTGGGACTAGAGACAGAAGGAGATTGGGTGATGGAGCGTCCACTCATCTTCCGACAAAAAGACCGCGCCATAGAAAAATCAAAAGAAGAGTCCATTCAAGAGTTAGGCAACAAATTAAAAATGCAAATCACGAGATCCAAGCTCTGAGAGGTCAAAACTAATTATCTTACGGTAAGAAGGAAAGGCCCCTCCCGAAGTCATTGCATAAAGACTGATTCGTTGGATTCGTATTTTTCCAAACTCACTATTTTTAAAAGGTGACAACAGATCACTCAATTCCCGAAAATTTCTTAGTCTCACAATGGGCAAATAAGGACGGTAATCTTCACTCTCTAAATTTAGTTCTTTGACTAAACCTGCCTGGAGTTCTCTTAGTTCTTTTGAGTTCTGAACACCTATCCAGAGGAGTCTTCCGCGCTCCTGAGTGGGATAGGCCCAGACGCCTCTTAACTTCAAATCAAATGAGGATATTTTTCTTACCACTGACATTATCATGGGATAAATCTGCTGTAATTTTTCCTGACTCATCTCCCCTAACTGACAAAGAGGAATATGCCAGTGCTCTTTTGGAATCCACCGATGCTCCAAGTTTTTAGCTTTTCCCAAATTTATTTTTAGCTTCTTTAAATCTGGATCAAAAGAATGCACGTCCAAAGCAAGTAATAATCTCACGCTTTGGTCCAAGGAAGACGATTCTGCAATTCAAACTGAAGAGAGAATGACAAAAAAGTTCTGATGATGATGAGAAGTCCCAGACCCAGGACACTTTGAACATCTGCCTTTAGGGTTACAGTGAAAATAATATCACCCGCGACTAAAAACTCCAGACCTAGAATAATCGCTTGTCCTAAGCGTCGGCGCAGGACTTCATAGGCCCCAAGTGTTTTGTTCCAGGAATCTAACAGAAACTTCACACTGGCATAAACTCCACCTATCAGGATAACTACGATTCCTGTGGCCTCTACTATCTGGATAATGCTTGAAATGACTTTTTCAAAGCCCATATAGAAACATTAACCAATAGGGGGACCATTTTAAAGTTGCTGTGTAATAAAAGCGAAAAAGACAGGTATTAAAAGAAGCGATGAACCTGAATATTATTCGGATAAATCTTAAATTCCACTTTAAAGTCTTTTCCTCTTAGCCAATTTGGAATACTCAGAAAAGCATTGGCCCAATGAGTATCAACTTCCTGATGATCATTGGCATGAATAAGACCAGTTTTAGTATCTTCAATTTTCATCCATAATTTAAGATGTGAACAGTGACTGGCCTTGAATGAAAGTTCAACCAAGTCAGGTAAATTCAAATCCCGTAAGTTACATTTAAAAAGACGTTGGGAATCCCCCGCCATCTGCCAATTGGATGCCCGTGATGCCAGATAATCTTGTTCCCAAAAAGTCTGACATCCAAAAACATTCATAGCATCAAGGGGATAATCATCAAAGGCAGGAACCACCCCTTCTTTAGCGATCAGTTCACTCCAAACGGGACGCACCAAGACCTCAAGACAGTCTGGCACAATATCGGTTTTATGAGTCAAGATTCCTTCTGAACTTAATGCTCGAAAAATAGGAATAAGATTCTCCCCCATTCCAATAGAACCAAATAATTCGTGGACTACCACATCAGGCGGACCTTCATGGAATTGTTCCAAACGCAGGAATTGAGCATCATCACAAATTAATTCTGCTTTCCCATTTTTAAGTGGAATCTTCATAAGATGACGGTAAACGGCCTGAAGAGCAGGATTCTGTTCAATTGAATAAACTTTTTTAGCTCCCCACTTAAGGGCAAGATGTGAAAGAATGCCTGACCCAGTCCCTACATCAAGGACAATTTTACCCTCGACCTTGGGTCTTATCACATCACTATAATATTCCATGCGACGACGGTCCTGAAGCATCAAAAGATGCCACCTAGGAAGACTTTGTGCCGCCCTATGAAATACCGGAGGTAATTCTTCAGGAGGAAGACCAAGTGATTGATCTATGACACTAGCGATGAATTCATTATTTTCTTCATTATCCATGCCATGAGCTTAGTCAAAGCAAGAAGGAAGCACAAGGTCTAAAAACTGCCCCCTTATACTGGTTAACACCAAAAGTAGGGCAGTTTTAAATCATTCAAGCTCTTTTAAGAGCCTTTTATACTCCGACATAATTTCTTTTTCATCCTCAGTCGTATCACGACCTTTATTAAAACCATTTTTCATACCTTGAGCGATGACTTCCTCTAACCCATTAAATAAAGGTTTATCCAGAAAATCAAAAGCTCCATACTTGATGGCCTCAAACATCAGATCTCTATTCCCGTGACCAGTATAAAAGATAAATGGAACGTCATTCCCCGATTCCCTAATTCGTTTTATAACCTCTACACCATTCATTTGAGGCATATTAATATCACAGATAATACAATGAATTTCCTCTTTACCAACGATGTCCATTGCTTCAATACCATTTTCAGCAATGAATATATTGTCAGCATATTCTTCCAGATTGGCCTTCAGGCTTTTAAGCAAAAGAGGTTCATCATCAACAATTAACAAATTCCCTTTTGGCATAAGGATACTCCTATAATTTTGATTTCCCCTGAAATCTAACTTTTCGTTTGGGAATTTCATTCATAACTTTATCAACTTTTTTCGGGGTCTCAAGCTCTAAGAATACGTCCTCTTTCTTTTCACTTTTCGTTTCATCTTTTTTCTCTTCTTTTGCAGGAATTAGATGTGTCTTAATATCAGTCTTAAAATCCAGCGTTGGCTTAACGATCAGGAGATTCACGAATTGTCTTAGTAGCTCTAACTTTTTCTCTGAAACACCGTGAATCAGCCCTATTCTGATCCGTTCGTCCCGGCTTTCAGCATTATCTAAGAAATGAGGAACTAAAGTAGCATAAAATTCAACTGGGTGAATAAAATGTAGAACTGTAAACATCGGTAAGGACACGTCGCTCTTGAAGATTATTTCATGTTCAGTCAGTCTTATAACCGTTATTTCAAAATTAACATCAAGAGTACGAAGATTAGAAGAAGGCGAAAGTGTATAAGTGAAGGATTTACTCTTATTTAGCTTCTTTTTTAAATATAAGTCAGAGAATTTCTCAATCATTCCCCCTGCAAGCCTTTCGGGAAGGCAAATTACAAAATTATAATTAAAAAATTTCTGTAGTGCCGAAGAGGAAGTGGCCATATTACTTAGAATAAGAATTGGGACGTAAGATTCCTGATTTCTAATTAACTCAATAAGTTTTTCAGCTTGATGGAGAGAATTGGGTTCTTCATCTTGTTCATTAACATCAATAAAGATAAGAGGAGGCCTAACCTTTTCAATAAAGCCCCTTGTATCTGCCAGTGCTTCAAAGTATAGGGTATGCAGTTGAGATTCATTATCAATCTTAAAGGCATCCTTAAAAACGGAGAAATTGGAATCGACAATAAATACGGAGTCTCTTTTATCAATCAAGTGCTCCTTATGAAGATCAATCCAGGTCTCAACCGTTTCGGGCAAAATCGAACTTTCAGTATCATCTTCCCAAGGGTCGGCCACCGGAAAAAGGGATTCGATGGAAGATAACATGGGATACCTTACGGCAAGTTCAGGATCATTAATTGCCTCGATTTTCACTAAACCAGGAAAGAGTTTTTGAACAATGCTTATTTGACTCTGGCCTGTTTCTAAATCAGTTTCAATAGTCACTCCACCAGGATGAATTTCAGTCACTGTAGAACAGATACCCGCTGTAATTGTCTGAAGAAGTCCTTTTGCCACAGCATAATTGGGATAGGAGATCTTTTCATCAAAAGCAATATAAAGACTATCTCGAAACAGTGATTGATTTTCTCCTCCCTTAATAAAACTGAACTGAATACCAGATGCAAAAATAAAATCATTTTTCTTTAACTCTTCCTCATCTTTAAACAGGCCAACAAACAGCACAGGTTTAAATCGGGTAGTCCGTTTTATGAAGCATGTCTGGCGGATGTAGAGGTCCCAACATGTAAAGCTAGTGAAATCAAGAAAAATAATAAGGGGAGAAATATCCAGACAAATGGAGAGAGGATCCTCCATAGAGTGAGAAAAAGTAACAAGCAGTTTTTTTAGTTGAATGAATTCCTGAATACTTTTGATAAAATCAGGATCATCCCCTAAATAATGTACTTTAAGCGGGCTCACTTTTCTTCCGATTTTATAAAACTACTTATCAATGCTTTAACAATCAAAGGATCAAATCTTAGGACTTTATTCCGATTAGAAATAAGGGCCTTAATCGTATCCAATGGGTTTGTATTCAATTCAATCATATCATGGACAAAAGAATTGGCCAAACCAACGACTTTTGCCAATGGATAAATTTTGGCCCCACTTAGTTTATTGGGAAAACCGTCCCCTCCCATATACTCATGATGCTGATAAACAATTTGAATGACTGATTCACTGATTCCAGAGCAGTTTTGGAGTAAATCAACACCTAATTCAGGATGCCTTTTATATTGGGCAAGTTCAAACTCAGTTAACTCACTGACTTTTTTAGTCCGAATTTTCCGATCAAGTTTTAACTTCCCGATATCATGAATAAGACCACCCAAGGCGACAGCTTCAATTGTTCGGCTACTTTTCCAGTTTAAATTTTTAGCAATCATCACACTAAAAAAAGAGGTTAGAAAACAATGGGCCAGATCATCATTTCCATTCTCTCTATAATCTCTCATAAGAATTGATAGATCTTTACTTCCAAGAATGATGTCATACATATTCTCACAAACTTTTTTGCCTTCATTCATTAATTGGGGATGGAGACCTTTGGTATAGACTTCCTCAATGTATTTTTCAGTCAGGCTCTTGGCAAGTAACACCTTTTTAGAAGTAGTCGCCTCATTGCTCTTTACCGTCTTTAAGATGAAGTCGTTCATAAAGTTAATATAAACCGAACGATCTTTGGTCTTGAAATAGATTGACTTGTCTTTGCTCGAAGAGAAGTGCTTAGCGATTCTTTCTTTATTAAAGACATCACCACGGTTAAAAATCTTAATGTATTTATTCTTTGTAAGTCTAACATAGCAGTCAAAGATAGCTGCATTCTCCAGGCTCAAGAGATGCAAGTCTATTTTTGTAAATTCATTATCTTGGACAGTAACTTCGACTTCCTCCTCGAGGACATCATTTTCAATAATGCTCTTCCATGAGGAATGAAAGTTCTGTTCTTCTACAACACTGAGAATTTTATCCAGTCCATAAGGTTTAATCAACAATGTTGAAACCCCCATATTGGCCAGGTCTTCTTTAACAATCAGCAACTCATCAAGCCTTTTAGAACTTGATACAGTCAAAACGACTCGAATCATTGGGAAGTTAAGTCTGATAAACTTTAAAACCTCAGCACCAGAATGGTGGATAGTATCAATATCTAAAATGACACATTCGTATTTATTTTTATAAATTTTAAGCTGACATTCTTTTCCATTGTTTGCAATGTCCGCGACTAAATTGAGCTGCGTAAAGTGCTTACGTACCTTTTCGGCCCAGGCCATATCAGGATCACAAATGAGAATTGACATACATACTTATCGCCTAGAATCAGTAAGCTCCTTAATTTAAAATTAAAATTAATACTGGGCCCTTAAGTTTTATTCCTTTCTAAATATCATAACTGCCCTCCTTAATAATAAAGTCTTAATACATTCAGTTTAAGTCAGTTGATTATAAGGTTAAGTTGTTGAAAACCAGAAAAAGATAAGGAGTAATGATCTCGTATTGAATCTTTAGACTGATCCAGTTCAAAAGGGGGTAGGCCAGTGAGTAATTCTTCAAATAGTGCCTTCATTTCCATCCGTGCCAACCTGGCCCCGATGCAATAATGAGCACCATATCCGTAAGCAAAATGAGTCCCCTTCCGATGAATGTTCAAAATATCGGGCGCAAGGTCAGAGTTCATATCCCGATTGATTGCATGAGTTGAGATAAACACAACATCACCAATGGCCATGGTTTGTTCCCCGATTGACGTCTCTTTTCGTACCACCCGAAAAATAAAGGTAACAGCAGGATCAAACCGTTTACATTCCTCAATCATCGAAGGAATCAAATTCTTATTCTCACGGACTTCTTTCTGTATTTCAGGATGGGTCGCCAATTGAAACATAATATTACTAACCTGGTCTGTAGTTGTTGCCATTCCCGCCACTAACATCATGATGAGCTGAGAGAGAACTTCATCATGACTAAAATTCTCTATTTCAGGCGAATTCAGTAAAAGTGACACATAGTCCTCACCGGGAGTTTTTTTTCGATCTTCAATCAGTTTTGTAAAGTAATGCTTAAGAGAGAGAGCGGCCTGATTGACCTCAATGCCGTCTTCGTTTCTGTATTGAGAGGCCCCACCGAAGAAACCAGTCATGGTGCTCGACCATTTGGTAAACTGCTCCCGCTCTCCCGCTGGTATGCTAAAAAGGTCTGCCAGGATTAATGAAGGAAGCTTTTTTGCCACGCTTTCAACAAATTCCACTTCTTTTTTATCTTTAATTTCTTCCAGTAAGAGTTTAACGGTCAAAAGGAGCTTTTCCGAAAACCTTTCGAGGACCTGATCTTCAAAACCATGAGCGGCCAGATTTCTTCTTTTAGTATGGTCCTGATCATCACTCATCACCATCATCTTACTTACGACTCCAAAAAAATCTGGAATCAAACCAAGATCAAGCTTAGGCATTCTTGAGATAAAAAAAGAACTTCGGTCTGCACTGTAAGCATCACTGGTCAAAACCTCTCGGGCATGGTGGGCCTTGGTAATGACATGGAAATTTCCTTTCTCCCAAAAATAAGTCTCTCCAAAACTCTGTATATAATGGCAAAAAGAAGTGGGAAAATCAGAGGTTTTGGATCTTTTCTTAAAATCCAGAAAAGATTCACCATTTCGGGTAATTTTAGACATCTTATCTCCTTATAGAATTTGAATGCGTTTAAAGCTTCTACCGGTGTTTTGACCAAGAGATTTTCTACCGTGAAGATAGGTAAAGTTATCGCAAATCACCACGTCCCCAACTTCCCATCGATGCTGATATAGGAATCTTGGGTCATACAGCTTTTTTCTTAAAAATTGATAAATGCCAGAAGAGTTCGCAGATCCCAGTATTTTAAGTTCAACTGGATTAAGTGAAGTTTCAACTTTTTCGGCAAAGCGTAATATGGTTTTACCAGTGAAGGGATGTTTTTGAACCAATGGTACTTGAATCTCTCCGCCATAATGAGCAAGTTTTTCAGTGCGATAAACCATGCTGATCTTGCTGCATTCCTCTTGCTCCTTTAAAGTTAAACTCTCCCAGATCTTTTCAGTGTTTGTGAAAAGCGTTTCACCACCAATGCCTTCAGTATGAGTACAATAAAACAGAAGTTTATAGGGTTCATGATAAAAAGCACCATCCCAGTGAAAGGGAACGACCTCATTTGAAAAAAGATAATTAGTGGCCTCAACATCATACCTCATATGCATAATCGGACCAAACTCCCAATGTAAAAGCTTATCTTTGAGCTCACCTGATTTTGAACTCAGGCCTTGAGCAAATTCAATTAAGGCTTCATCATTAAAATTCTGCGATTTCAAAATATGCATATTTATCCTTCATCATTTTAGGCTCTACTTGAAGTTTTAATGCATCTTTAAGATGCATCAGCTCGAACCTGTCTTTGATTTTTACCGTAACATTGTGCCAGGGAGTCGCCCACTTACTCGAACTGGTAACAAGCTTGATGCCAAATTTATCGTGTTCAGGATGATAGGGATGAATAGATAAACGCAGTTGATTGTTAAAATAATGATTAATCAATTCCGACCATGCATCGGACCTACGCATGAGTTCATATGTTCGCTCTTTAGTCTCTTTGGCCATTTGATTTTTAGACGAAAACTTATTCAATGCAATTTCATCTTCTAGCAGAAATTTGTGGAGACCATTAAAAAGTTTTTTATGATCTTCTTGATTCCTAACTAAAAGTCTTAATTCTTCCTGTGGTCTAGAAAACTGCTTTAAAAGGCGCTCTCTGAGTTCATTGCCTTCAAGCCCTGGGTATAGATCATCCAGAGCAAATATCTCTAACCTGTGAAGTTTAAACTCCTGAATGATATCTTTAATTCCTTCCTGATAAAGAGTGATACTTTCATCACTGACTCTAACGACATCACTAAAGACTCTTCCATCCGAACAAATGATTATTTTAGCGCCAGGACTATAGATATTTGAAATTCTGTCACAGAGTTTTTGTAGATTCTGTAAGGCCAGTACTTCACCCAGGTCCGGTAGTTGCCCCAAGGTTTTTAAGGGGCTGGGACTTTTTGCCGGAAAGGCCGGCAGCAGGAACACCAGTTCCCGTTCTTCCTTCATGCGGGTTGCGATATGTTTAAATAAGGGAACCTCACTCTCAAACACTTCTTCAAGATGGAATGAGTATTCTTTTAAGATTTCGCTGATTTGGGTCAATATGGTCATCCCTGTATCCTTGTAAAAGATTGTCTATCTATTGATACATGGACCAAGATCATATATTAATACTATGCTAACTATATCTCCCATAGGTAAAGGCATATAGATGAGTATCACGTTTAAAGATCTGGAAAACTTCATCGTGACTTCTGAGTCAAAGACACTCTCAGAAGCTTCTGAAAAGCTCAACATGGCCCAACCCTCACTGTCTTTAGGCATTCAGAAACTTGAAGCCGAATTAGGTTACCCTATTTTCATTCGCAGTCGTGAGGGAGTGAAGCTGACCCCACAAGGAAAAAAACTCTTACCAGAAGCTCAAGAGGCTTTGGCCGTTCTGAATAAGATCAAGGGTAAGAAAACAAGTCTAAAATTTCGAATTGGCTGTCATCCATCTGTCGGAATGTTTGTTCTCGGTGATTTCTTGAAATATATGCATCTAGAGGCCCCGGAAGTAGGCATGGAAATTATCAATTCATCCTCGAATGAAATAAATAAAATGGTGGCCCAGGGCTCGATTGACTTTGGAATTGTTATGAATCCGCTCCAGATTCAAGGTCTCATCATTAAATCAATCGGTGAAGATGATGTGTGTGTATGGGAATCAAAAAATAGATACCAGGCCAAATTAATCTATAACCCTCAAATGCTCCAGGCCCACTCCATTATCTCCCGTTGGAAAGAGGCCCCTGGAGAGACAGTAGAAGTCCAGAATCTGGAACTCATTGCTCATCTGACGAATTCTGGTGCAGGATACGGGATTATACCTTCACAGGTCGTGAAGTCCCAGAAGCTGAACCTAAAAAGAGTGAATAAAGGCCCAACCTTTAAAGATCAATTGTCGCTTACATGTTACCCGGAAATGATTAAATCTAAAGAAGGAAGGATGATCTTTGAGACCTTGAAAAAATCCTATATCCGGGTTAATTAAGACCGAACATTTCAATTAAACCCGAACGGACCAGCATCACTCCAATCGCAGCGATTAGGAGGGAGAAAATCTTATTAACAGCATCACTGACATCATCACCTAAGACCTTAACGACCCTTCCGGCATGTGAGAACAGTAACCATACGATGAGAAGATTTAAAGTAAGACTCAAGACAGTAGTTAGAGGCCCATACTGTTCGATCCCTACCATTAATGTTGCCAAAGCAGCAGGCCCCATCATTAAGGGAACTGCTATGGGAACAATACCGACCCGAGTTGGTGCAGAAGCTCCTTGATGACTGGAGGAATCTAAAAGATCACGGATCGAAAAAACAATGAGAAGTAATCCACCGGCGACACGAAAGTCGCTTTCCGTAATACCAAGGAAATTAAAAATGGCACGGCCGCCAAAAATGAATGTCAGACCAATAAAAAAGGCCGAACCGGTGGCCCGATAAATCAGGCTTTTTTTCTCGGCCGCATTTAGATTCTTAGTGAGGCCTACCAGAAATGGCAGGGCCCCCACAGCATCGATGGCCACAAACAATGAGACAAAAGCTTTAAAAAACATACTATCCATTACCAAACTATAGCATTACCCCTAAAAGAAGGCCCTGCTCCTTAATAGAGAGCTGTAAAAAGTACAAGGCAAGCTCAGTTTTTTTCAAAATCTGACATAATATCGCCCATGAAAACATTAACCAGATTCCTCTTGATAAGTTTAATAACTTTAACTCAAGCTTTCGCACTGGATGAAAGCTGTGACGTTTGGTTACAGAAAATCAAAGGGGCGATGAAGAATCCCACTGCGCTACAAGTTCTCACGCCAGGGATTGCTGGCCTTAAAATAAACTGTTCAGATCCTAAAGAGGCCGAGAAACAAATTTTTGAAGCTTTCTGGTATTTAGAGTCCAGTAAAAAACTCGATTCAAGTCTTCTGCTATTAATTAGAAACATCAAAAAAGAAAATATAATCCCCGCCCTTAAAAATGTAAGTGAGGAGTTGGCAGTTCAAACCTTGGGTTTGGCAATTCGGTCAGAATTATATGATCGTGGTTATTTCAAAAAAGAGTATCAGTTTCCAGGATGGAAGACCATCACACAAGATCAAGAACGCCTCTTAAAGACTCTCCCACGTGTCTCTTCATTTCGATCCGAAACTTTCAGGCAAGTATTCTTGAAGTTGACCAATATGCCCATGACCACTGTGAACAAAACTGAAGTTCTGGTAAGCAACTCCCGGGCCTTAGATAAGAGAATTGAGATTATCCGGAATGCCAACTCGAGTATTAAGCTCGCAACATGGGGATTCCATGACGATTCGACGGGAAAACTAGTGGCAGCAGAGCTTATCAAGGCAAGAAAAAGAAATGTAAAAGTCCAAATTCTGGTGGATTCGCAAGTAGCTCAGCGCCACGGCTATAAGTCAGAGCTTCAACGCATGAAAAATTCAGGCATAGAAGTCATTGGATGGAAATCCAAAGAAAACCCATTCTATGGTATGCATTCAAAATTTCTTATTGTTGATGATCTCTACTGCATCGAAGGTGGCCGCAATATTGGAGATCTTTATCTGCAAGATAACAAGTGGAGTGACCTTGACGTGTATCATGAAGGGACGATTGCTGAAGTGATCAACCCTCACCTTTTTGCCAAACTCTGGAATGAACAAATCAATCTGCAAAACCTTTCCTATAAAAAGTTGCCCTTAAAGACCGGTGTAAAGACACCTATGGGTCAAACTGGAACTTTCCTAAGTACTCCTCAACTTAAAAAGGCCGATGCGGTTTCTAATATCACTGTTTATGCAGCAATGAATGCTAAAAAAGAAATTGAGATTGCCAACGCCTACTTCATCAGCACGCCTGGACTGAAACGTGCCTTAATTGGGGCCATTGGCAGGGGGGTTAAGGTCCGCATTTATTCCAACTCCATGAAGAGCGTCGATGAACCGATTGTCAGTTTACCCATTCAGAAGAGCTTAAAAGAGATGTATGATCATGGGGCCGAAATTTATCTAAAAAATGGACAAACCCTTCATACAAAAATTTTCAGGGCCGACGACTTGAGTTGGTATGGCAGTTATAACCTGCACCCGCGTTCCGGCCGTTATGAACTTGAGAAAGTCACTGTGACAACTGATTATGCTTTAAACCGTGAGCTTACTGAGGCCCTGGGAGACACCCTAAGACAGGGTAAAAAAGTCACAAGCGCTACTGAACTTGCCTTACCGAATCAGGCAGGATTGGATCTTCTGTTCGAAGCCATCTTTAATCAGCTTTAGAGTAAAATTCGACAAAGTCCGAAAATGGCCATTCATCTCTTGTTCTTAGAAGTAATATACCTCTATGAACAAAGAAGATATCTACTATCAGGCAATGCTTACCCGGGATAACCGTTTTGACGGAAAGTTCTATGTGGGTGTTAAAACTACTGGTATCTATTGTCGTCCTATTTGTCCTGCTAAACCTAAAAGAGAAAATGTTGAATTCTTCACCTCTAGTCTAGCTGCGGAAAAAGCAGGATATAGACCTTGCCTGCGTTGCCGTCCCGAAAGCGCTCCCGGCTCTCCCGTCTGGATCGGAAAATCGGCGATGGTCAATAGAGCAATCAAGATGATTCAACTGCAAGAGACACTGAGATTTGATGAAAATGAATTTGCCGCACTATTTGGTGTGAGTGCCAGACACCTTCGGCGGGTTTTTACTGATGAGATAGGAAAAACACCGAAACAACTGGCCTTTGATAATCGTCTGAATCTAGCAAGGAAACTCATTACGGAAACCAGGCTACCACTAACTGAAATTGCTTTCTCTTCAGGATTTGAATCCATTCGCCGCTATAACGATGCTTTTAGAAAGCGGTTTAAAAAATCACCATCACAGATCAGACGACTGAATTTAAAAAAGGATTCTGCTCTGGTCCTTTCTCTCGCCTATCGGCCTCCCTATGACTACCAGGGACTTCTAAGTTTTTATAAGGCCCATCAAGTAGGTTTATTGGAAAGATTTGAAGATGATAAGATGGTCCGTATTATCGAATTTGATGGCAAGGTGGGAGAAGTGATTATTTCCAATAATGAAGCTACCCACTCCCTTAAAGTAGAAATCGATTTCCCCGATAGCTCCTACATCCACTCCATCCTAGGGCGAGTCAGGGCCATGTTCGATCTGGATTCTGATCCACTCATTATCTCCAATGCCCTCGAGTCAGATCCCTCAATTAAAAAAATAATAAAGAAGCATCCAGGTCTTAGATTGCCATCTGGATGGGATGGTTTTGAAACTGCTGTCTGTGCTATTTTAGGCCAATTTGTCAGTGTCGAATTTGGTCGAGCATTAGTGAATGACTTGATTCATTCATTAGGTGAAGACTCGGGCAGAAAACATGAAGGCCAATCAATTAAACTATTTCCATCTCCAGAGGTTATCGCTAAATCAAATCTTAATGGTGTTCGAACCACCAAGGCCCGAAAAGAAACCCTCAAAACCTTCTGTAAGGCATTACTGAGTGGAGACCTTTCACTTGAATTAACTCAGGATAGTGAAGAATTCATTCGAAACTTAGAAAAAGTAAAAGGCATCGGCCCTTGGACAAGTAACTATATGGCCTTAAAGGTCTTAAGGCATACCGATGCTTTCCCGGCCACAGACCTCATCATTGCCCGAGCTTTAAAAAAACATTCCATCGAGGGAATAAATAAGATGGCCCCCTGGAGAGGTTATGTCACAACTCTTCTCTGGAAAGAATATGCCAAAAGGATCATTAAATGAAATCTCAACTTAAACAGTGGAAGTATGACTCTCCGGTGGGACCACTCTATATAATTGCATCTCCAACTGGTCTGCGTGGACTTTATTGGGAAGAGCAAGATGTTGCACATGCCAGTGTCATCACTCCTATTCTCATTCAGGCCCAAAATGAATTGGCCGAGTATTTTATTGGAGGCCGGACAAACTTTACGGTTCCACTTGAGCTCATGGGGACTCCTTTCCAATTAAGGGTATGGAAAGAACTTTTAAAAATTCCTTATGCACACACCTACTCTTATCGAAAACTTGCTTCATGCATAAAAAAACATAATGCAGTCCGGGCAGTAGGATCGGCCAATGGAAAGAATCCTTTGTGTATTATAGTTCCTTGTCACAGGGTGATTGCATCCGATGGATCATTAGGTGGATATGCAGGAGGAATAAAAACTAAAATGAAACTATTAGACCTGGAACTCCTTGTGCAGGGCGAATCACAAAAATAGAAAATCTGCTAAGATACTGTCACCTATTTTTTATTAATAAGGAGACAGTATGAAAATGACTTTGGGCCTATTATTCTTAAGTATTTTCCTCACCTCGTGTGGACACTTAAAAAAAGAAAAGAGTCCTAAAGAAAGTTACTCACCGCTTATCAGTTTTGAACAGGGCGGGACAAAGTTTGAAGCTTCTATTCAACTACCCAAAGAATTTAAAGAAAAAGTTCCTTTAGTTATCATCGTTCACGAATGGTGGGGTCGCACTCCTTATATTATGAATCGCGCAGAGATGCTGAACAAAGAAGGTTATGCGACTTTAGCAGTTGATCTCTTTGGCGATGGGGTGACCGTTGAAACTCCCAGTGAAGCTCAGGCCTTAGCAACGCCTTTTTATAAAAACCCCGAGTTAGGGATTGAAAAGCTCTCTCAATATGTTGAGATGGCCAAGAAAGATCCTCATGTCGATTCCAGTAAAATTTATGTTATTGGTTATTGTTTTGGTGGAACTCAAGCTCTGAATTATGCTCGTAGCGGAGCTGACATTAAAGGAGTGGTAAGTTTCCACGGAGGACTTACAACAACAGTTTCTTCTGAAGGCATTAAGGCCAAAGTCCTTGCAATCAATGGTCTGGCCGATCCTATGGTTCCGGCAAAAGATCGTNNGCTTCACACGCCTTTACAAATCCCAAAGCAACTGAAGTTGGAAAAAAATATAACATCCCAATTGCCTACAACAAAAAGGCCGATGAAGCTTCCTGGAAAGCCTTACTCACTTTCCTAAAAAAATAACAACGGTTCCAACACACTTTTACGTAAGCGCCGCATAAGTAAAAGTGTGTTGGAACCTTATGAAAACTAGCTGGAAGACCAATCCTCTCCAAAATCCGGATACAAGGTCAGTCCACCATCTACAAATAAGGTTTGTCCGGTTACATAATCAGAAGCCTCAGAGGCAAGATAAAGCATGGCCTTGGCAATTTGTTCCGCCTTACCAACCTCTCCCATAGGGATATGTTTACTTATATTTGCCTTCTTAGACTCATCATTGGCCCACGGGTTAATTGGCGTAATGATGGCCCCTGGTGCCACATTATTTACCCGAATCCCTTTTTCAGCATACTCCAGAGCTAGAGTACGAGTTAAATTCAGTATGGCCCCCTTACTCATGCTGTAACTTAGATATTCAGGTTTAGGAATTAATTGATGCACACTTGTATTATTGAGAATGATGCCTCTAACTTTTTGTTGAAGGAAGATTTTAATCGCCTCACGAGAACAAATAAATGTACCTATGGCATTTGTGTTAAAGACCTTCGAGAAGTCCACAAGACTTAGCTCATGGCTTGGGCTTTTTGTTTGAATACCCGCATTGTTTATGAGCACATCCAGTCCTCCAAAATTCTCCAGAATTTGCATGAACATTTCCTGAACCTGTTGCTCGTTTGAGACATCGGCAGAAATAAGAAGACTCTTACACCCTACACCCCTGACTTCTTCACAAATCTCTGAAGCAAGTTGACTGGCCTTATCTTCCTGATCTTCAGTAGGAAAATAATTAATGATGATATCAGCGCCGTTACGGGCCAGTTCAAGTGCTGTCGCTTTACCAATCCCGGTAGCAGCACCTGTGATAAGAACCCTTTTCCCTTGCATTGATTTTTCAGTGCTCATATTGCTCCTCTGAGAATTCAGAACTAATTCTGCTCTTCTTTCTTTCAAGCTTTAATTCATCCATTGGCCCAAAAGGATGACCTCCAAAGGCATGCCTCATCATCGCAACGGATTTATAGTCATTTTTTATTTCATCCCGTGACCTGAATATTTCCATGACACTTAGATTTATAATTGGAATCGGTACCTCCAGATGAATGGCATCATTTAAAAGCCAATTCACTTCACCAGTATCTTCAACATAAGCCGGAATCCTGGAAAATCCGCCTTGTTCTTTATACTGCTGGGCCATCAGATCAATCAACCAGGAGCGAATAACTGAACCGTGACGATAAGTTTTAAAAACCGCTTCCATATCCAAACTAATTAATTCTTTAAAGCGCTCAATTAGTGCCATGCCTTCACCAATAGCTTGCAGCATTCCAAATTCAATCCCATTATGGATTAGTTTTACCAAATGACCTGAACCAGCAGGGCCAATATAAGCATGGCCATTTTGGGTTGATAATTTATCCAGTACGGGGACCAGCATTTCGTAGGCTTCACTGTCTCCGCCTACCATAAAACATGCACCATTTCGAGCGCCTGAAATACCTCCACTAGTACCTAAATCAATGAAATGGATCTTTTTAGAAGCTAGAAAATGATATCTCCTGATTGAATCACCCCAGTAGGAATTACCACCATCAATCACGATATCATCCTCATTTAATAGCCGAGCAAATTGTTCTACATATTCGTCGATAGCTTTACCCGATGGGATGTAGAGAAAAATATTTCGAGGTGATGAAGTATTTGCAATTAACTCCTCAATTTGATGAACCTCTATTAATCCTTGTTCAATTAATTGTTCTGGTGCATTGCTTCGGGTAAGACCTACTACTTTAATATTCTGCTCTAAGGCCCGCAAAGCAATTCCCATACCCATCTTTCCTAATCCAATGATGGCCATTTCCATGATTCATCCTTTGTTCTCATGAAACTGTAAGAATAAAATAGGAAGATGAAACGGAACCAGGTGTCTTGGAATTGAAAGGATAAAAGTTTAGCCTGATCACTGCGGAGGTATCTATGGAATTAGGTAAAAGATACTGGGCGATTGCTGAAGGTTATATTCCACCGGAGAGCACCGGAAAGTTTCCTGAGATGGAAAGCCATGAAACAGTTTGTATTTTAAACGCTGGACCAAAGACTGCTCATGTTGAAATCACTATCTATTTTTCAGATAAAAATCCATTGGGCCCCTTCAAAGAAATGATCCCCTCCCAAAGAACGCGACATATTCGGTTCAATAATCTCAGTGATCCTGAGTCCATCCCCAAAGGGGTGGATTTTTCCAGCACTATTATTTCAGATGAACCCATCGTCGTTCAACACACCCGCCTTGATTCCCGCCAAGCAGAGAATGCCTTACTATCAACAATTGCTTATGGACAATAGAGAGGTTCCCTATGGGCCAACGATTAGAAGACTACGCTCTCCTAAGTGATTGCCATAGTTCGGCGTTGGTGGGTAAAAACGGTTCCATCGATTGGCTGGGATTTCCTTGTTTTGATTCTGCTGCCTGTTTTGCTTCTCTACTTGGGACTGAGGAAAATGGCCGTTGGCTGATCTGTCCTCAGGAAACTTTCAACACCAAACGCAAATATGTGGAAGATTCAGTTGTACTCGAGACCACCTTTTATACAGACCAAGGCAGTGTCAAACTCACAGACTGCATGTTAAAGGATGATAAGGATCCTACCCTTGTCAGAATAGTTGAAGGACTCGAAGGCTCTGTCGAGATGAATATGGATCTTGCCATTCGTTTTGAGTATGGAAGCATTGTCCCCTGGGTAAGAAGGAATGATGGGAACACTGGCATCCATGCCATCGCAGGGCCTGAAGCGCTGGTGCTGTATTCACCCGTAAAACTCAGAGGTAAGAATTTTAGAACTTGTGCGACCTTCACCATAAATGCAGGAGATAAGAAGAGCTTTGAGTTAATGTGGTATCCATCTCATAAAAGCATACCTCCAAAGATTGAAAATCCAGAAGAACATGTTCAAGCGACCGTAGAAAACTGGAGAAGCTGGTTAAAGCGCTGTCATTATAAAGGTTTCGATGAGCTTTCAGT
Organism: Bacteriovoracaceae bacterium UBA4096; assembly: GCA_002381945.1. Lineage (GTDB taxonomy): Bacteria > Bdellovibrionota > Bacteriovoracia > Bacteriovoracales > Bacteriovoracaceae > Peredibacter. The sequence goes on along the minus strand of DFXY01000014.1, from coordinate 32,487 downwards.
TAAACGTTCTTTACTTACATTAAAATCTCTCACCTACGCACCAACCGGTGCCATCATTGCCGCACCTACAACATCACTTCCGGAAGAGATAGGAGGGACTAGAAACTGGGATTACCGCTTTAGTTGGATCAGGGATTCAAGTTTCGCTTTATATGCTCTTATAAAAGGAGGACATGAAGAAGAGGCCCTTCGCTGGAAAGAATGGCTGTTAAGAGCGGTAGCCGGAACTCCCTCGCAGGTGAATATCATGTATGGAATTCGAGGTGAGAGGCGGTTAACAGAGCTAGAACTACATTGGCTTCCTGGCTATGAAAACTCAAAACCTGTACGCATCGGGAACGCGGCCTATAATCAATTTCAGTTAGATGTATTTGGTGAACTAATTCTCACTGCCCATTTAGGACGAAAAAATGGCATTGCTATCAGTGAAGATAACTGGAGAATAGAACAAAAGATGGTAAAATACGTATGCGAACACTGGCAGGATCCAGATGAGGGAATCTGGGAAGTTCGCGGCGGCAAAAGACATTTCACTCATTCAAAAGTCATGGCATGGGTGGCACTTGAATATGCAACAAAAAGTGCGAAAAACTTCAACCTTCCTGGAGAAATAGAAAAATGGGAAAAAGTTCGTGATGAAATACATAAAGATATTTGTGAAAAAGGCTTTGATCAGGAACTCAATGCTTTTGTTCAATCTTATGGATCCAAGGAGCTTGATGCCAGTCTCTTAATGATGGCCCATGTGAAGTTTTTACCAATTACAGACTATCGGATTATAGGGACGGTAGAGGCCATACAAAAAAAGCTTACGAGAGATGGGCATGTACTTAGGTATCTTACGGAAAAAAAAGTAGACGGATTACCGGGGAGTGAAGGAAGCTTTATCGCTTGTTCTTTTTGGTTGGTGGACAACCTTCGCATGATGGGGCGAAAAGATGAGGCCATGGAATTGTATCGAAAAATCCAAAGTATAAAAAATGATGTAGGTCTGTATGCCGAAGAATATGCACCGGAATTAAAACGCATGGTTGGAAATTTCCCTCAAGCCTTCACCCATATTGCGGAGGTGGTTTCTGCAATGGGTTTTCAGGAGATGGAATAGCTACCACCGTCTAGAATTTACATATCCATTCTAAGAGAATAGACTCTTCTTGCATGTATAAGCTCAGAAATTACCAAAAAGAAGCAGTTGATAGTGCTGTTAAATATTTTCAAAGAAAACGGGAACCCGCCTTGATTGTCCTCCCAACAGGCGCGGGTAAAAGTCTTGTGATCGCTGAGTTAGCAAGAATTGCCAAAGGCCGGGTTTTAGTCCTTGCTCATGTCAAAGAGCTAGTCGAACAGAATTTCGAAAAATATAAAAGCTATGGGTTAGACGCCGGAATCTTTTCCGCCAGTCTTGGGAAAAAAGATTGGGATCAAAAAGCAATTTTTGGCAGTATTCAATCTGTGGCACGGGCCCCAGAAGAATTTTTCAATGAATTTTCTCTCCTTGTTATCGATGAATGTCACCGTGTGGCAGATGAAGGGGCCACTCAGTACCAGGAAGTCATTCAGAAACTAAAAGAACGTAATCCGAATCTATGTACACTAGGACTCACTGCCACTCCGTATCGGCTAGGATTAGGATGGATCTATGAATATTCTCATACAGGTGAAATCAAAACAGATCAAAAACGTTTTTTTAAGCAATGTGTGTATGAGCTGCCACTGAGCTATATGATTAAAAACAAGTTTCTTACTCAGCCTGTTAAAGTGGACATACCAGTGACGTGTTATGACTTTTCTGAGCTTACTGAAAAAAATCGAATGTACACGATAGCAGAGGTGGAAGAACTTCTTAAAAATCAAAAGCGCCTCACTCCCCTGATTGTAAAAAATATCATCGATATTACTGAGCGTTTTAACAGGCAAGGAGTTATGATCTTTAGCTCAACTGTAAAACATGCTCAAGAAATCCTAACCTATTTGCCAGACGGAGAAGCTAGACTGGTGATAGGTGATACTGATATTTGTACTCGTGATAAAATCATAGAAGATTTTAAAGCAAGAAAATTTAAATACCTGGTAAATGTCTCAGTTCTTACAACTGGCTTTGATGCTCCTCATGTAGATGTAATCGCTATTCTTCGTCCAACTGAATCCAATAGCCTTTATCAACAAATTGTTGGCCGGGGTCTTCGTCTGGAACCGGGGAAGACGGATTGTTTTGTACTCGATTACACAGGTATGGGACATGATATTTATACTCCGGAGATAAGCGATAAAAAACCGATGAAGGAAACAGTTCCAGTTATTGTTCCTTGTCCTCTTTGTAGTTTTGAGAATAGTTTCTGGGGATTAGTTGATTATGATGGCGAAGTTATTGAGCACTTTGGAAGGAAGTGTCGTGGGGCCAAGCATGACCCTATCACTTTAGAAATATCCCCTTGTGGCTTCCGCTTTCGATACAAACTTTGCCATATTTGCGGTAAAGAAAATGATATTACTTCCCGAAATTGTGAAGAATGTAAGACAGTTCTCATTGATGCTGATTCAAAACTTAAACAGGCCAAACTTTCAAAGAACTCCCATGTGCTGACTCCAGAGAAAATTACTTTTGAAGAGCGTTTCGATAAAAACTCTAATCCCTATCTGGAAGTTAGGTATTACGATTGTGAAGCTCAGTATGTAAGTGAAGCTCATTTTTTTAGTAATTCATCATCTATCAAAAAGTTTAATATCAACTTTTTAAGATCCCATCTAAGAAGACCTGAACTTGCCATTGAAATAAAAATGCCTAAAGACGTAATTAAAAACCAGCATCAATTGCGTCTTCCTTCTTTTGTCATCGCTCGCAAACAGGAAAAGTTCTGGAAAATTACTGAAAAGGTTTTTGCTGAAGAATTACGAGGGTAGCCGTTTATGCTTGACGCTCCAAAACAATTAACTAATTCTTTACAAGCTATATTCTTTCTAAAGTTTTAAAAGATCAGTAACGGTCTTTAATGGGTTGGTGTACAATCCTTAAGTTAGCTCAACTGTGCAGGCCTATAAAAATGAGTACTAATAAGCATAAATCAGGTTATGAACTCAAACCTGATCAAAAATTCCGGGCCTTTTTAGAGGCAGCCCCCGATGCCATTGTTGTTGTAAATCATCTTGCCCTCATTGTCATGGTAAACGAACTAACTGAAAAGATCTTTGGCTATTCCAGAGAGGAATTGATTGGACAAAAAGTAGAGATTTTAGTTCCTGAAAAGATCCGAAAAATTCATGTAAAACATCGGGATGGATACATCGCGAATCCACACACTCGTCCCATGGGCGAAGGACGAGAACTCTTAGGAAGACGAAAAGATGGAAGTGAATTTCCTGTTGAGATTAGCCTAAGTCCCATCCAAAGTGAAGACGAGCAACTAGTCATCAGTATCATTCGTGATATCGGTCCACGAAAACAGTTAGAGGCCAAATTCAGAGGTCTTCTTGAATCAGCTCCAGACGGTATCATCGTAGTTGATACCATGGGAAAAATTTCCATTATCAATAGTCAGACAGAAAAACTTTTTGGTTATACGAAAGATGAACTCATCGGGCAGCCCATTGAAATTTTAGTCCCTGATGAAGTCAAAAAGGCCCATGTCAATTACAGAGACAGCTATATTGCCAATCCCCACACACGTCCTATGGGAGCGGGCCGCTTGCTCTCTGGTCGAAGAAAAGATAACTCCATCTTCCCAGTGGAGATCAGCCTGAGCCCACTTGAGACAGAGCAAGGTTTACTTATTACAAGTATTGTCAGGGACATTACTGATCGCAGAAATGCAGAAAATGAAATAAAGGCCACCCTTGCCGAAAAAGAAGCACTTTTGAGTGAGAAAGAGGCCCTCCTAAAAGAGATTCATCACCGAGTGAAGAATAATCTTCAAGTGACATCCAGTCTCCTAAGACTCCAATCAGGCTATATTCAAGATGAACATGTACGTGGACTATTTGCGGAAAGCCAAAACCGTATTCGTTCGATGGCCTTGGTCCATGAGAAACTCTACAAATCAAGCGACCTATCGAGAATCAATTTTTTTGAATATGCAGAGAACCTCACCCAGCTCCTTTTTAGATCATTTGGGGTGAATCAAAACCAAATACAGTACAAGATTTCGGGGTATGACGTCTTCCTAAGTATAGAAAGTGCTGTTCCGTGCGGCCTGATCATAAACGAACTTGTTTCGAATTGTTTAAAACATGCTTTCCCGAATCAAAGTGCAGGTGAAATATCTATTAGTATTTCAGAACTTGACGGCACAATCACAATAATCGTTGCAGATAATGGCGTCGGATTCCCCAAGGACTTCGACTTTGATAAAACGGACACACTAGGACTAAAACTGGTTAATACCCTTGTCAAACAACTGAACGCAAATATTAAAATTGATACAATGAAAGGAACGGAGTTCAAGATTCTTCTTAAAAGATCTGAGCAAGGAGAAGTTAAATGAACTCTGAAACCAGAAACAAACCAAGTATACTCGTCGTCGAAGATGAAAACATTGTCGCCTTAGATATTGAACATGGTTTAAAGCGACTGGGTTATCTAGTTTCGGGTATCGTTAACAATGGCAAGGACGCAATCAAAGAAGCAACGTCGACGAAACCAGACCTGATTTTGATGGATATTCAAATCCAAGGGGACATGGATGGGATAGAAGCGGCCGATCAAATCCAAAAACTTTTAAATATTCCTGTAATTTTTCTTACGGCCTATGCAGATGAAGCAACACTACAAAAAGCGAAAGTTGTTGACCCCTACGGATATCTTCTCAAACCATTTGAAGAAACTGAACTACATACNNTCCAAAGAAGCTCTTGCTCTTAGTGAAGAACGTTTTAAGCTCTTTGTTGACTTTAACAAAGAGTACGCCCTCTACATGATGGACAAAGAAGGAAATGTTATCAGCTGGAATGCTGGAGCAGAAAGGATAGAGGGATTTACCTCAGACGAAATCATTGGAAAAAACTTCAGTATTTTTTATAGCGAGGAAGATCGGCAAAATGGCAGGCCAGGACATGATCTTGCTATAGCAATATCTAACGGTAAATTTGAAGAAGAGAATTGGCGCTATAGAAAAGACGGTACAAAATTCTGGGCAAGTACAGTTATCACGGCACTTAAAGATAAAGATGGGCAGCTTCGAGGTTTTGGAGACGTTATTCGAGACTTAACATCTGTAAAACTAAACGAGGAGAATCTCCAAAAAGCAATCATTGCTCGCGATGAATTTTTGTCCATTGCCTCTCACGAATTAAGAACACCTATTTCGGTTTTGTCACTTCAGCTTCAAATGGCCCAAAGAGAACCGGAATTTAAAACAGACGGCAAGCATACTAGTCGTTTGGAAAAGTCCTTATTTATTGCTATGAAACAAGTCAAGATTCTAGAAAACTTAATTAACGAGCTCCTCGACATTTCCCGCATTCAAGCAGGTAAACTTGAGATTCACGCGGTAAAGACTGATCTCTCAAAACTTGTTGCAGATGTATGTCACGACTTTGAAGACGCATTTAATTCGGCCAACATACAACTTGAATGCGATTTGCAAGAAAAAGTGGAAGGTAATTGGGACAGCTTTCGGCTGGGTCAGGTGGTAACTAATCTTCTAACAAACACTCTTAAATATGCACCAGGAAAACCTGTTAAAATTGTCGTCAGATCCAATGAGCAGATGGCCATATTAACCGTACAGGATCACGGGCCAGGTATTCCTCATGAGTTGCAATCAAAAATATTCCAACGTTTTGAGCGCGCCAGCAGCCCTTCTATAAGTGGATTGGGTCTTGGTTTATATATTGCCCGCAAATCAGTTGAGGCCCAAGGAGGTACAATTGAGGTTGATAGTGAAGTAGGAAAAGGATCAGTGTTTAAGGTAACTCTGCCTTTCAATCGACAAGAAGAGGAGCTATTGTGACTCAAATAGGTAAATGCGGAACGCTTTTAATTGTTGAAGACAATGAGGCCCTCCTTGAAACGTACAGGGATCTACTGGAATTAGAAGGCTACGAAGTAGTAACTGCAACAAATGGTCAAGAGGCACTTAAAGCTCTTGAGATCATTAAGCATCCATGTCTCATACTTCTGGATATGTTTATGCCAATCATGGATGGATGGGAATTTCTGGATCAGTTAAAGCTAAGAAGTGAGGATCTGATTACCTCGCTTCCGATTGTCATTTGTTCTGCCGCAGGAGCATCTGCCGAAGAGACATCGAAACAAGTCCGTGGCTATATCAGGAAACCCGCCGATATTGATCTGCTCCTAGATACGGTTAAAAAGTTTTGCAGGCCACCAGTAGCTAATGATTAATCCTGACAGAAGGAATCCCTACAATTTCAAATGTTGAGCTGGCAATTTCAATAGCTTCACGGTTAAAGGCCTTAAGAATTTCCCGGGTAATTGCATCTTTCACGATCCTCACTCCATGTTCGGGTAAAATAAACCTCACACTCAGCTCTAGCCAATTGTCGGTCATTCGATAGAACACTCTTGGAATCATATCGTCAGTCTTGATCCCATATTTTTTTTCGAGCATCTGTCGCTGATAATCACTCATATCTCGAAACTTTTCTGTGTGATTAGAAACTGCCTTAATAATAATTTCTTCAACCTTCTCCATTTGTTCAGAGTACTTAATAGGGAAATTCATTTCTTCCCAAATAAAAGAAAAGTCTCTGGTATAATTATAAACTGGATTCTCAAAAATTTTATCGTTTGTTACCGTCACGATTCGACCAGTAAATTGCCGGCCTTGAATCCACATTTCAGGATTAGCATCTTGAACTGAAGGTGGCTGACCCATTTCCATAATTGTCGTCTGAATAAATCCCAGAGAAATAACATCCCCACGGATTCCTCCCATCGTAATCCTTTCTCCGACACTAAAAGTGTTCCCTCGCATAATAATAAGATAACCTGCAAAAGAGGTCACAACTTTCTGGAGGGCAAAGGCAAGTCCTGCTGTCACAAGTCCAAGCCCTGTGGTTAAACGTCTAGGGTCATCAAACCAGATTGAAAGCACGGCAAGAAACGTCACAAACGCCACAAATAGATTAATCCCTTGTCTACTCCAAAACCTGAAACGAAGATTTTCTGTTCGAGAATAGATAAGATTCAAAACCCTAACGAGCAACCATTTTACAAAGAATATGATAGTGATAATAACGATTGTCAGGAATAATTTTTGACCGTTATCAGGATTGATACCGACCAATCTAATACCGAAAAATTCCATCGGTCCCATAAGCAACTCCATCGAAAAGAATTCAATTCATAATTGCAATTTGAGTACTGGAAAAATTGTCTTAACTATCATGCTTAGTTTTTAGCTGACTGATTATTCTAAATCCAAGACCCTGACATGAATGGCCAACAAGCCTTTGGGCCCTTCGCTAATTTTAAATTCCACACTGTCCCTGTCAGTTGGAATACCATTGGAGCATGCTGATTTATGAAAAAATAAATCGGCCATATCGTCATCTGGTTGTATAAACCCGAAGCCTTTCTCATTATCAAAAAATTTTACTTTGCCAAAAAATAATTCTTCTTGATCCATTTTATTGTAGCGAAAAGCTTCTTTCACTTGATTATCATCCCATACTAGCTCATGAATCCTAAGAACTTCTTCTCCCTTATGGATTTTCTCTAGCTGGGCAATGACCGCACTCTCACTTTGATTATCGACCAGCATATCTTTACGATTACGGTTCTTTGTCTTAGTCATATCGTATTTTACAAATTGAACTTTTACTTTTTTCATTTACTCTCTATTTGCATTTTAAGATTTCTTCTTCAAATCGATGAAGTTTGATTCTATTGGTTCGGTGGTAATAATTTACAGTTACTTCCGGCCTTGTCCCTTCAACTTCAGCAACGGCAACAGTTGCAGAGGGACTCGCATCATCATGTCTTATGATCCAACCATCACTGGTTTTTTCTTCATACACGGTCGGCTGATGCGCTTTCCACTTGTCCCGAATACACTTCATCACGTCCTTAGCAGGACGGGTGGTGACGTAGGACAATTGCGGTTTATTCTTTTTCAAATCATAGGGCGTAGTACATCCTGAGATGGTGACGATCAAAATTGAAGAAGCAATAATCAGGACTAAATTTGAACGCATAATATCTCCTTAGCTTGGCATTATACTATCCCAAAATTCAGCTTATAACTCTAGGCTTGTTCCACATTTTATCCCTTTTGACTTAGTTAGGACTTCGCACAAGACAACTTGAACGCTAGGTGCGCAATATTCTGAGATTTCAGATTAAGATCCACCCATATCTCTTTCAATTGGAAAATGAAGTTCATTCCATCTAAGCATACCACCTTGAAGGTTATATACTTTTTCGAAACCTTTATTTAAGGCCATTCTAGTCGCTTCACCTGATCTTTTTCCAGAACGGCATACAAAAACAACTTCATTGTTTTTATCTTCTCCATCGAGTCTCTTATCAAGTTTGGGACCTAAAGTGGAAAGCTCTGCATTCTGGATGTGTCCAAGCTCATTGTTATATTCATCACTCCCACGAACATCAATCACCTTGACGTGACCTAGTTTAGTATACACATCCTCTGCCGTAACTGTTGGGATTCCATCAACAAAGCCAGTATTAAGAATCTCTGATTTGAAAGGAAGTCCACAAAGAAGATTTGCAGGAACGGCTTCTTGTATTTTCTTAGGATATGACAGTTTAAGATTGTTCATGATTTCGCAAAATTGCTCTTTAGAATTTTCAAGTTTTAGTCTTGGATTCAATTTCTTCTCTAGACCTATGCTACTTTTTGTAAATCCCTTATAATCATGTCCCGGGTAAACGATGGTTTCATCTGCAAGTGAGAACAGCTTATCTCTTACACTTTGAAATAGCCTTTCAGAAGACCCTTCCTGGAAATCAGTCCTTCCACATCCTCTTATAAGTAAGGCATCTCCAGTAAAAACCATGCCCCCTATACTGTATGAAAGACATCCACTAGTGTGCCCCGGTGTATGAATGACCTTGATGGTATAATTCCCGAATTGAATTTCCTGACCATCTTCCAAATGCAAATCAGGACAGGCCATATCGTAGGCAGAACTTAAGCCTACTTTAGCATTGGTGCGTTTCCTGATTTCACCAGAGGCAGTAATATGATCTGCATGAACGTGAGTATCAAGAACATATTTAAGCTTCAGTCCTAAATCCTCAATGAGCTTTAAGTCTCTATCCACCATTTCAACTACAGGATCAATGAGAACTGCTTCCTTCGTTTTCTGATCTCCAAGTAGATAAGTGTAAGTTGAAGTTTCTTTTTCAAAAAGCTGATGAAAGATAAAGTTTTTATCCATATAATAACCTCAAATTATTTAGTTAAGTATTAACCGCCAGCGTAACTACCTCTTTACAATATTACAATTTCATAATATAGTTAACCTTAATTCAAGTCAAGAGGGCTTCATGATCTATGCGACAATTGGGTTATTCGTTGGTGTCATAATGGGAATAACAGGGGCCGGAGGCGCTATGATCTCTATTCCACTTTTTATAAACCTTACAGGTACATCTTTAAAAGAGGCAACAGTTCTTTCGCTAGTTGCGGTTGTCTTTGGCACAGCAGTCAATTTAATTGGGCGCGTCTTCGAAGTTAATAAAAAAATTGCAATTTCGATGAGTGTTGCAGGAGCTATTTCTAATTATTATTCATTACCCCTAAAGGAGATTGTATCTGAATTTGTCATAGCAGCGCTTCTGACAGTCATTGGAATTTATAGCATCTGGAGTGTTTGGGACAGAAAAAGTAATTCACACACTTTAAAAGAAGAAAAAAGAGTCCTCTCCAAGGCCTTGATAGCTGGGGCATTCCTAGGGGTGATTACTACTCTTACAGGTTTGGGAGGTGGGGTCATTCTTGTACCAATTCTTATCAATGTTTTTGGCAAAACTTATGAAGAGGCGCTCCCGACCAGCTTGGGCACCATTTTGTTAATCTCACTAACAGCTTTCATCTTTCAATTTAAAACAGCTTTCTCTCTCATCTCTTTTACCCAACTGGCATTGCTTGCGGCCGGAGCTCTCATTGCCTATGGCCTACTTAAAGTTTTGCTTAAAAAGATAACAGAAGCAAAACTTCTTTTAATAAGAAGGACCGTATTCACCACTGTTACAATCTACTCGGTTGTCAGTGTAATCATAAAGGTGATCTGAAACTAACTTTTTATTAAGATTGGTATCTTAGAAAAACACAATGCATTGATGATAAAGTTTCAACTTTGCCAGTATATTCTTCTTTGCTTAGTGTTGTTCAATTTTAAAAAATTTAAGCTTTAGTTTCCTTGATGGTTATTGAAATTTCTTTGCCACATGCTTGAATTGGATTTCCCATCCAAATTTTGTCCCGCACCGTGAACCGAAGATCCTGAATGGTCAGCTACTCCTTGGGAGGCCAGCATTGATTTTTGACGGGCGGCTTCAATATTCTCTAGGGGAGCTTCTTTGACGTCGAATTTTTTTCTCAAGTTTTCTCTCTTCCTTTCGGTTGGAGTTTTTAATCGACTTGCATTATCAGTCTTATCACCATTTGTTTTTAAGGCCGTTTGAAGATGATCGATTTTATTCAAAGCACCCTCAATTAAATTGTCGACTTTTTTCTTAATAAATACAGTCAGATTAATCATAGGTGGCCCCCTTGGAATGCTTTTTAACAAGCATCTTCCATGCCAAAAGTTAAATATTCCTCACACCCGAGCAAAACTAAAACAACGCATGGCAACCGCTTACAACTTTGATAATCCAATTAGAACTAAAAATAATAATGGTGCAAAGATAATAAGAAACACTTTATTTGAAACATTTAAGTATTCCGGAATAGTTATTTTCCCAAAATCGCCCCAGGTTTTTACAGTTTGACTTAATGTTTCTGAAAGTTCCGCAAATACATATGAACCCACAAGCATTCCACCCATGTAGTAAAGAGTATTTAAGTTACCCTGCCCTAGTGCTGCCGCCCCAGTACCTGGACAATAGCCGGCCAAGGCGAAGCCCACTCCAAAAATTAACCCTCCTATTATATTGGCCACTAGCTGAACAGGTTTGATGTGTGGTTTGACCAGACTTTTTTGTTGAAGAAAATAGAGGCCAATCATGCCGACTAGAATGGCAGAGAGCATGACCTTCATCACGGTAAAATCGGATAAAAGTAGTTGTCCTTCAAGGATATGGTACTTTGTAACCCCTCCCTTTTGGAGGAGAAAACCAAATGAAAGGCCGAATATCAATGCCTGAAAAAATTTTTTCATATCTCTCCTCTAGTACAGAAACTGAATCGTAATTACGCCTCCAACAAAAAAACATAATAAAGAGATCCAGGAAGCGACACTTAGCTGAAGAGTTCCGCTAATCCCATGACCACTAGTACAACCTCCTGCTAATCGAGCTCCAAAGGCCATGAGTATTCCACCTATAAATGCATAAATTGCGTAATTGTCCGTGCCGTGGACTTTTTCCCATAATTTAGGGATCCATCTCACTTCAAATTCCCCTCCAGTATAGGAAGATATGAAGGCACCACCAATTGATGACAGCACAAATACAAATTCCCAGTTAAGCCTAGGCGGATTATCCTGGTAATATTTAAGATTGAGAGTGTGCTCTTTTGCAAATAATTTCCCAATCATTCCCGCCAAAGAAGCATAGGCCGAAGAGGCACCAATTGGCCTATCAGAAAGTGTGAATGTAAACCATGCTAAAACCCCAATAAGTGAACCTGCGAGATAGGGAGACCATGCAGATTGTCCAAGAACATTAATAACCTCTTTATACTCACTCATAAACTCTTCTNNAAATAACTTCACATTATCAGTCACCAAAAGATTAATCCGATTTAAATCAATTCTATCCGATATGTTTTAGGTTTTCTCAATTTATGGTTAGCTCGTGTGTCTGGTATAAAAGATCTGACCATGATCTCATGTCAGGAATTTAAACTCTGGAGTGCCTATGTACTTTGAAACTTTTAAAACTCCCGGTCTGGCCCATAACGCTTATCTTATTGCCTACAAGCAGAAAGGTATTTTAATTGATCCTAGGAGAGATATTGAAGAATATCTAGTAAGTGCGCAAAGAAACGGAATAGATATAGCCTACGTTCTGGAAACACATCGACAAGAAGATTTCATCCTAGGCTCCAATGCAGTAAAGGAACTTCTAGGAGCAAAAATTGTGGGGGGGAATCATGATATCTTTTCCCACTGCGACCTTAAGCTTAAAGATGGCGAAACTTTTGACGTTGAGAGCTTTCACATTAAAGTTCTTCACACTCCAGGGCATACTCCTGAAAGTGTTTCTTATGCCTTTTATCAGGATGGAAAAGAAGAATGCTGGGCAGTTTTCACCGGAGACGCGTTATTTGTTGGTGACGCTGGAAGAACAGATTTGCCTGATATCTATCGAACAAAAGAAAATGCTGGTATCCTTTATGATGTAATCCATCAAAAGATTCTTCCGCTGGGCCCCCAAACCCTTATCTATCCGGCCCATGGTGCTGGTTCAGTCTGCGGTGGTAATATCGCTGATTTTGACAATTCCACTTTAGGTTATGAACAAAGTTATAATCCAGTTTTCACTCAAGACCGAGAGCAATTTATTGAGCATAAAGCACATGAAAGGATTCCTCGCCCTCCATACTTTAATTTGATGGAAGAAATTAATCTTAAAGGTGGAGAAAAACTGAACAGTTCGTCTAATACTTTAAAGATTATGGATGCCAAAGAATTTTCTGAGGCCGCCAGAGCTGGAATAATTATAGACACTCGTCTTCCTGAAGCTTTTGCCGGAGGACATGTTAAAAGTTCTTATAGCATCTGGCTGGAAGGACTTCCTGTCTTTGGTGGATATCTCATAGAGAGAGAGACCCCTATTTACCTCGTGCTTGAAAGTGCCAGTGACCTTAATACTGCTTTCCACCATTTAACTCGTATTGGAATGGATAATATAAGAGGCGTTCTAACCAAAAATTTTGAAAGTTGGAGAAACGCCGGACTTCCAATTGCAAGCTCCGGAACAATATCACCTCAAAATCTCAAGGCCAATTTGAGTAAGTATTATGTATTAGATGTCAGAGAAATTTCAGAATTTGAAGACGAAGGCCACATTCAAGGGGCAAATCACTGTTACGTTGGCGATCTGGGAAGATTTATAAAGCAGCAATCATTTGACAGGCCAATTGTAGTTACTTGTAGCGTAGGGCATAGAGCAAGTCTTGCTGTAAGTATTTTATTAAAAGAAGGGCATCAGAATGTCTCAAATCTGTTAGGTGGTATGACGGCCTGGAAACAGTTAGGTTACCCGACTAAGATGAAAGAACAGGATCGGTCATTCTATTACAAAATAGAAAGATCAAGGCCCTCACCAATCGAGTTACAGCTTCATTAGTATCATTTGTAAGTTTTAGGATTTTTTACTTTCATGCCTGAACAATAGTTCTTCAGAATTCAATCCAAGTAGGTGGCGAAAAATTGTTACATCCATTTGGATAATATTTGAATTTATTAACTCCGAAATCACGAGATCGATCAATTATATTTTCATATTTCAGAAGTCTATCAGGAGTTTTGAAAAATTTAACCTTCAATGCTTTGATATGCTCACTATAGTTTGAATAATCTGTGAAATATACTTTCAGGCATTGAGTAACTTCTTCAAAAAGGGCCAGGTTATTTTTAGCGTCATGAGCACTCATCTCGTGATGATTAAGAATCATACGTTGCAAGAATGAAGTCAAAGTTCTTAAGACCCATCGATCTTGTGAGCTTGAATAATTTAAACTGATCCAATTTTCAATTTCATCTGGTATCCTGTTTTTATTCAAATAATTATAAAACTTAGTATCACCATATTTTTTTGATTCCCATGATTCAGCGAAACCATTGGTTTTTAAAAGCAAAGCAATCTTCCTTTCATCATGAAGTTCTTCTTTTTTTAGAATATATGGTTCCTTCAATCCGACAACATATTTGTAGGCATCAAAGCTCCCGAGATTATCTTGTAAAAGGCTAACTAATTCCTGGGTTGATGATATCCTGTAAATTGAAAACGAATTCACATCAAGTAGTCTTTGAAATCGTGCAGAACCCATTTTTTTTGAAGCAATAAAGGCACTTCCAAGTTTGTTAATATCGGCCTCAGCTTCATAATAAACATGGGTTAATTCCTCAACAGCATCTAGCTCATTACAATCTTCAGTTGCTATCTGTTTTAAGTCAGCTATATTCTGCAAAATACAAATTTCTTTTGTCCCTCCTCCTAAGAAGCCTCCAACCAGGGCCTTAACATCAATGACCTTAAATACAGTATAGTCATTTATAGGGATGGTTTCGACAGGATCGGTGTGATGCATTCGTTTCGGAGGAGTTGCAAAGATATATAAATACTTGTCATTCCACCCACTGTAGTTTGTCCTCCTGCCCAGAAAAGCAAAAGGAGCAATCCTAACTTTACGTCCGATATGTGCAGAATTTGCGATAGAGGTTTCATTGTATAGATCTTTATTGCCTTCAGCGATTACAAATGCAATTAAAATAATAAACAAAAAGAATAGTGGTTTACCCAAAACCACAATTAAAAGCAACTTTCCCCAATGCCGTTTAAAAAAAGATAGTAATTCGTCAAAACCTTTCAAATTGCCTTTCATAAAATTCTAGCAACCAGATCCGAAGTTATATTCCTTAAGCTTCAAAATACCTATTTCATCAATCTCAATAACAATATTATCCGGATCAATCCCTGGAATCAGGGACTCATTTAAAATAACTGTAAACATCCTTTTACCTCTATGTTCAACGAACCTTATTTTCCCGATTTCTACTTTCTCTACTATCTCAAGAGCGCGAATAATGACTTTAAGAGATTCTTGATGAGCGGATTTTAAGCACATTTGTGACTTCACGTTTAGTTTACAAGGATTGTCTTCATCATCGCTTAATTTAAAAACCTGCGTAACCTCACTAATAAAAGTATCACTTAGATAAGGAATTAGGCATCTTTCACTTTGAGTATTGATACAATCTTTTATCTTTGAGAGATCGACATGATTTTTTAACAAGCCTAAATTTTCTTTGACCTTTTTTTGTCTTTTAAATTCAACTTCCAGGCTTTCCCTTTTTCGTTTTTCAGAAGTCGATAAGAAAAATCCGTTTGAGATTCTGGGCATATCCTTTGTATCTAAATAATAGACCTCTTTCCCGATCTGAAACTTAAAAGAGAAAATTCCATTCACTTCATCAATACTTTTAGGAACAAGAACAGCACAATATGTTTCTGGCTCTAAATGCCCTTCACTACGTGAAAAAAACTGTACTAAATTTTGTTCTTCTTTGTCGCAGTCAAGGTAATTCTTAAAGAGCATTTTTTCTGAATAAGGGTACTTCCAGCTGCAAACAATTTCATCTTTTCTCTTAAGACCTTTTGAATCCAAAATATAAGTCGGTACAGAAGAAAAATCTTTTTCCTTATAAAATCTCATTTCTTTTTCTACTTCTCGATAATGCATCCCAAAAAGACCTGAGAGTGAAAAGAACAAGTAGTTTTTTGATTTACTATGAAGTTCGGATGGTCTTTTAATTTCCCATGATCCAAAACAAGATCCAGGCCAGCCAGTGAACAGATTCCAGGACTTTTCTAAATAATTTTCTCTATCTTCTTTTAAAGATATTTTACCAGGTTCAAGGAGTTCTAAATATTCACTTGGATTTAAAAAATACTCAACATCATCATACTTTACCTTTGCGACAATACTCCCTGCATTTAGATCATAATGACTTAACTTAATTACCTTACATTTTTGAGCATCCTCTCCACTGGAACTCCAACTAGTGCCTACTGATGTGGCCATATCCAAATATTCTTCACATGAAGGAATCGAGAGCATTATAGATTTTTTTTTAGAGTTCTTATCTGCTTCCCAGTAGCAAAATAAACCCTTGTGACTTTTAAATCCTTCCCTATCAAGCGTAAATTTGGGTTTTAAGGAGAAATTAGAAGTTGAATAGAGGTTTAGAGGTGAAGAGCCATCCCAGGCAAAGAAACTATCTAAGCGAATGAGGTCTTTATCAACATTCCATGCAAAACTTTGACAATAATCAGTGGCAAAGGATACTGAAGAATACATAACTGCTCCATAAACCAATATTATCGGGAACACCTTATGCCTTCTAAACATTCATTACACCCAGCTAAAGTCACTTAAAACATTTTTTACTGTCTACTATTGTATGTGAAATGGGATAATATCAGACTTAATTTTTCTTATACACGAGGATACATACCCTGACTGAATTGCCCGAAGCAAGCCTTTGATTTCAGTTTACTCTCAGATCAAAGGAAACTTCTTCATCGTTAAGCTCCCGGGGGAAGCTCATTGAAGCAAGCTGACCTTTAACACAAGTTTCGAGTGATTGTATGACTTTCTGATTGCCGTGACCCTGAAATTTTGGAATGGCGAGGTTGTCTGACCCATTGATTTTCATATTAACTTTGATTGTACCCATTAAGAATTCATCTTCCAGAAGATGTTTTTTCTTACAAACATCAACACCGCCAAGTTTTTGTTTGATAAGTCTTTTAACGAGGTTTTTCTTCTGAGCATCAGATATCTTAAATTCAACATCCTTAGTACTGCTCAAAGAAACTTCCTTTCCTTTTACTATTCCCACCAAAGGACCGACACCAGTATGAACGACAGCGGTTGTCTTCATTTTCGAATCAAGCAGCGAAAGCAGTTCTGAATGTCGTTTCTGCCTAACATTTCCGAGGTAGGTAATGACAAATGGCACTCTTACAAATTTTTCTGCTGCCATGGCCGCAAGAAGTTCTTCCTCTGTTTTTACGCCATATTTTTTCTTCTTATCATTGAGTCTTTGCTCTTCCTGTATTTTAATTTCTGCCATTTGTTCCGCATGGCGGGACCTCACTGTTAAAAATGAGGCATGGATTCCTAAAATCAATACGAAGATAAGGTGAAATTCTGTAATCGTAAATTTAAACACCCATTTTATCATAAATGGCCTTCAAGTAATTTTCCCCATTCTTCGTCAGGGTTAATAAATTGAGTTTCATGTTGTGATTGGATATCTTTTAAGAAATCAAGTTCACGATCCGAATAGAAAGTGCCAAGTGAATTCAATCTGTCCTGTTCAGAAGAAGTTTGCGTGAACCTCTGATCTAGAAATTGATCGCCAGAATCTAAAGTTCCAAGATCAATTATATCGGCATAACTTGTTCCTAAAAGGATAATAAATAGAACTAGAAGTTTCATGACAACCTCAGTTCTTTTATGAAAGCTGAAACTTTCGATACAAGATTTAATCGTTCCATGGATGCGGCATTTTTCCTTACAAACTCATCCAACAATGCATTATAGTGACCGCTGACCTTTTGTGAAACTTTCATCGATAACCATTTCCTTGAACTGATTTCAAAGCGAAGTTTCTTTAGCTTCTTAAGTTCCGACAAAAGGGTTGAGGCAGTGGTAATTTTATTTGTTTTAAAATTCTGGACTTTTAAAAGGAGTTTAATTTCTTTTCCAAAGTCACCTGCCATGGGTCTAACTGAAGCGATATCACCATCTTTAAGTATTTCCTTCGCAAGTATGACTCCAGTATCTAAAGTAATTCGCTTTGCTTTACTAATAATGAGACTACTAGCAAGAAATGAGAGGCCTTCATCGTGGTCTATTAATTCATCAGAACATGATTGATCAACCTGTCCAAACTGCCCCGAGATAAGTCTTGATTCGATTGCTATCTTTCTTAAATCTTCAATCCTAAAGACGCAAGGAGACGTTTTAATAAACGTTCCGTCAGATAGATAGCCCTGAAGATCTTTTGCTACATTTGATTGTAAGTCTTTTTCAAATACTTTTCTCTGCTCACTTAAACGGTGATAAGCTGAAAATAAAAGTCTGGTCTCATCTGTGAAACCAAGAGTTCTTGCTTCATTGATAAAAATGTCTGGTTGATTAATAAACTCCCTGGCAAACTGAGTCTCACCTATTATCGTCATAAACTCTTTTCTCTTATCTAATGGAAGTCTAACGGCACTCCTGATAACCCGGCTTAGAGGAAGAAGGGTCTTATCACTTTCCTTCAAAACCTCTGTTATTGACTTTACTATTTCCTCGGAAGATTCCTCACACAAAGAGAATACATAAGCATGCATGCTTTCCCTCGAGGCCAGTTCACAGGCCCTTTTATCCTCTCCCAGTGTCTTATAGAGTGAGACCACAAATAACTTCTCTTCTTTTGTAGCGGCAATAGCGGATGCCAACTGAGCAATCTTTCCGGTCATTTTTTTATCAGTATCAAAACATTTTTTTAGATACGGGAAGATGAGATCATTTTTGAGACTTAGCTTATTGTTATACCACCTTGTGAATTCACACGGTTTTTTGATGAATATGGGATTTTTCTCAACCAGAAGAGTAAGCATTTCGGGCCCGCTTTTCTGGTGAACAAACTTATTAAGATCCGTAAGTGTCAGTTCTTTTTCCCTTTCATCTACAGAAACTGAAAAGCCTTCCATAAAAGAAGAGCTCATTTGGAGTTGTTGAACATTTCCCGGGAAATTCATTTTTTCCCAATATCGCCCTATTGATCTCAGTGCCCTGTCTTTATAATCCGTCATCAGAAGACCTGACCAGAGCGAAAAAGCCTTTTGAGCTTTTTGAGTGTTCAGATAATAGTATCCAAGCTGATACTGTACATAATTCTCATGGGGACCTTTTTCTTTCAACGACTCCTGATAGAATTCAAATGCTTTTTCAAACTCTCCGTGATCCATAAAACTGTCAGCAATTAAAATTTTCAATTTCAAAATCTCAGAATTTTTTAGCCCTTTATGATATTTCAGAGCAAACCTGGCATAATAAACCTGCGACGACTCAGTTCCTGTACCAAAGGCCAGGAGATGCGCAAGTCTCCCCTTCTCATATTGTGACTGTGCATTTTGAAATGATGATTCAAGACACTGGTAACCCTCTCCAAGCTTTCCTTCCTGAATTAATCTCAGCCCCTTCACTGTGTCAGCGAAAAGTAAGCTGGAAGTAAGCATCAGGGCAAAAAGGATTAACGGCATAGGTTTTCCGTTTTCACGATGACCTGGTTCAAAATATAAAGCAGAGATTCTTTTTCAGGATCAATTTTCCATTCTATCTGGTTTTCAGAAAATTCCATTTGGGGCGGATTGATGAAATTCACATTTCTATAGAGCTGAGCGAGTTTCTCCAGTTCCATTGCCTTTTCAATCTTAGGAAGATCTTTCAAGTTCTGATATTTTTCCGCAAAATATTTCGCCTGATTGAGTACCGCCTTGGCATCCTTATAACGACAGTACTGAATAAGCCCATAAGCTTCCATAAGAAAAGCTTCTACTCTGAAGCTCTCTTTGGAAGCCGCCAATTGAGATCGGAAGACCTGGCCGATTCCCATGACATTTTCCCACTTCCTTTCCTTAAGAAAACGGGATTGAAGATCAACAACGGCATCCGGGAATGAAGGATGAGTTCTCTTCATTGCCGAAATGGTTTCCATCGGCGATTCGGCCATGGATGATAAGCACCATAGGATGAGGTGAATGAGCAAAAAGATCTTCATATCGAGAAGAATAAGCAAAATGAATGCCTGAATTACCCTTATAACCTCTTGTTTAGAGGAGGACTTTTCGTATAAAATTGTAGGTAGAGGATCAAAATGTCTAAACTTTTTACACTTCTTATTATCATCACTTCTACCCTTGCTGTTGCCGATACACCACCTGTCGCGGACTATGGGAAACTGCTTTTGATAGAAGAGCGGGAAATGAATCCGCATTTCGAATGGGGTGTAGATGGTGGAGTGGCGCTGGATAATGCCAGCGAAAACGTCTATTCGTTTTCAGGTCTTCTAAACTATGTGGCCTCACCTCTATGGTCATTCGGGGCAGAAATAACTGTCAATAAAACAGAAGATAAGGATTATCTGAGACGTCTTCAGGCTTCGGGGGACATCAAGGTAACAAGCTACACTCCGGACTGGTTCGGTCAGCTCACAGCACGGTTCCATCTCATCAAAGGGCATTTGAATCTTCTGAATAAAATCCAGACACCCTTTGAGATGTCATTCGTAGGTGGCGCCGGTGCGGCCTACAATTCAGAGCTGAGTAAAAGCTCTTCGCTTTTTTCCTGGGGAGGAGAATTTCTGATTCCTGTGACTAAAGTTTATAAAGCGGCCCTCGGCATCAGACACTATAAGACATATGCTTTTCAGAAAGATGAGCTTAGCTATACCAGCCTGCTGCTTGGAGTTAGGTCTGAGTTCTAGCTCCGAAAAGCTTTCTAATCACGATGAAAAGGAACTTCTATCCAATCATTCTCTGTGAATATTTTTTTAAGGTCCGTCTCGAGATATTTTACATAAGAAGCACTAAACCCTTCCGCCACATTGGCACCTAATGGTCACGGATATCAAAAAATGGTATATTAAATAGAATGAAAAGGCGTCCCTTGTAGCGCCTTTTCCAATTATTAACATTTTTTATACAATTAAAACAAATACATAGAAGCACCATGCCCGAACTCCCCGAAGTGGGCTTAGAGGATTACACTTTACTGTATTAACATGAATTTGAGAGTGAAAACTTGTCTCTTATCTTTTTTCTGTGTTCCTGATATTTCCCGAAATTTACCGATATTTCTCTATGGAAGCGCCCTTGGCGCCCTTTAAACGATTAGTAAGATTTTCGATACACATTACAATGATAGAATCCTTTGGAGGAATCAAATTCAGGTTATGTTAGCAAGACAGCAAAAGATATTTTAATAAAAATATCATCTCTTCTTTTTCACTAGAATCTTTGCTTTCTTTAGCAAGTCTCTTGAACACAAGAAAGCAGGATATGTAAATAAAATGACAACAATATATGCTGACCAACCTGTAACTTCGCCCCATCTGCTCTTTATGACTGGCCTGCAGATTACACCAAAAAAAAGTACTGGATAAACCAATACAAATATCAACCTAAATGCGTTTGACCAGAAATTCACTTCTACTTTTCCTTAAATTTATCTAAATGAGTTTATTGTTTTTCTACCAGCATCCAATTAATTACAAAGTCGTCGAAAAAATCACAATATACCTGGAAAATTTTCGACAAAAGCATTTTCGGCTCTAACCACCTCACGGCCAGAGCAATCTTTAGTTAACGATTTTCAGTACTTCTGAACTCACCACGGGCATCTTCAATCTCAATTGTGTAAGATGAGTGCCTCTTAGGATCGTAGGTCTCCTCAGAACAGCCAAATGAAACCTCAAATGGTTTCCTGCTGCCTGGATTGATATTTTGAACATAACCAGTGCCGAGACTTGAAATTACACCCTTTTCATCCTTAAATGCTGCAACAATGGTAACAGATTCCCATTTGAAATTTTCTTTATTCTCAATTTCCCCAAGAATGGAAAAACTTTTTTTGTTTTCAGACAACCTGTGATTCAAAATAAAAAGCTTAGAATCTGCTTTAAAAGAGGCAGGAGCTTTATAGATGTTTTGAATTTGTTTAGCGAAGTAAAGCTTCGGTAGGACGATAAAGATGGAAACAATGAAAATCATCCAAAGGGAAGTTCGTATTAAAGGATTCTTAAGTGAAACCTCTTTTTTATTCAACCATTCTTGACAGTGAGGACACTTGATTGCTTCTTTATCAATTTCTTTTTTACAGAACTGACATGTCTTTAAATCTACGGACATCTTTTTCCTTGTTCATTCAAAGTAAATTTTTAAGATATTTGCCACAACTATATTCTATGTTAAAATTGTTATACTCAAACTAAAGATAAATAGCTTTCCGAGACTAAATATGCGGAATATTGTTTTCCTATTACTAACAATAGCTAGCCTCCAGTCATGTAAAACTCTTTCTTACATCCCCTTGCCGTCCATGAATTTTCATCAAAAGAAGGACCAAGTTATAACTAAAGAAGATCAAGTATATTTGAAGATTTTAAAAGAGAAGACGATAAATGAAATTTCTGACTGCCTACTCCTGGGGACAACGACAGGAGAAGGTGGAGGTGGATTGGCAGGTAAATGGGAAGCAAAAAAGAATGTAAAAATTGAAGCTGCTAAAAATCGTGCAGACACGGTAGTTTTTGGTCCTGATCCAGCGTGGGAACTATCAAAAACCACTATTACTGGAAGCTATTTTCGGTGTAAAAAAGATTCATAGGTATACCAACAGATTAAGTCCTATGCCCGAACTCCTGAAAGTGGGCTTTGTGTTTGAACCTTTAATGTATTGACATGAATTTGAGTGTGAAAACTTGTCTCTTGTCTTTTTTTCTGTGTTCCTGACCTTCCCCCATTCATCTTGGATCTAAACTATTATTTCCCTTTTCTCAAAATACTAAACAGACCTAAGAAAAAAAGATAAAGCATAAACACGACAAAAAGCGAATTGGCAGCCAAATGTAGTTTGTCCGACTGAGAAATCTTCTCACTACTATATTTTTGCATCTCTCGAAGATGAAACAATGAAAAAATCGACATCAAGATAATGACAACTGTACAAATTAAGATCGTATTCCCATAAAAACCTAGTGGGTTAGCAATTTCAGTTGGAGCATGAACCACAAAGGATATCATACATAAATAAGCAATAAACGCATTAACAAAAAAAATAATAGCAGAGCCAAACATTATTAATCTTGACTCTAATCCCTTGAACCGATCCAGCACTCCAAGAAAATTTAACACATGAGTAGCAAGAACGGTTGAAAGTGCGGCCATATTTGCATTAAGAACAACCATTGGAAATGCAAGATTAGCAGTAAAGCTTACAAGCCCCAGAAAAAATCCTCCCCCAACTATAATCCCTGGCAACAACCAAACAATCGCTTTCTTGATATCAATTTCATAATAAGCAAATGCACTGGCCCATCCAATCACAGCAATTACCAATAAAGCAGGATGTAGATTTAAGCTTCTAGTTGCAGCATTGAACCTGTAAAGCGCCAAAAGATAAGTAAGAATAGTAGCAATTACTAAAAGTCCAACCAGTCCAATTGACCAAAGGCTAATCTCTCGTGAGATTCCCTTTGAACTGGGTAACTGATTCGATTCCAGCGTCGAAGGTAAAAAGCTAGTAATGTATGATCTGAGCCATTTTTCCATAAAATATAATTATCTCTCGTTGTCTGCTTGTTTTTTTAAATAACGAAGTATCAGCTTTGGAGTCTTACCTGGGATTGCGTATGAGAGAAAAAGTAGTCCCATTCCAACACAGCTCACTATCATCAAAATAAAAAATAAAATCATTCCCGCAGGAAGTTCAGAGATTTCTTTCTCATTATTATTGGCAAACATAATTAGTGCAGGTGTGAAGGCAAAAAAACTTCCCATAAGACCTGTCAAAAACCGCATTACAGGATGCATTCGATAGCTTAAAGCTTGCTCATAAGATTGAGTTTTACTGATTTGAAACTCAGGTAGCTTGGATTTTAAACTCGCGACTTTAATCAATGCTCCAACAGATCCGAAGATTCCAGAAGCAATAATGAATTTTAAAAAATCGCCCTCAAATACTTGATCAAAATTACCTGTCGTATAAGTTCTTAAGGATGCATAGATAAGGATAATAACAATAAAGGCTATAAGAAAGTTCCATTCCCATTTTTTATAATTATTTACACTGAAGAAAGAACCAGTTCCTACTAACACTAAAGGTAAGAATCCTGAAGCAACAAATTTTTGAATACCACACGAGCAATTTGTTGAGTTAACGATAAGTGCGAAGACTGGATAAGTAACTCCACCAATCAACACAGCCCACATAATATGAATAAATGAAATATATTCCTTCAATGGTTCTCACTTTCGTTTTTTTAATACTTACATTATAAACGTATTATAATATTTTCAGTCTTAAGAATTCTTATTCATAAAGGTTGTGCACCATTCCAGAACTCCCCGAAGTCGAAACAATAAAACTCCAACTCTCCCACTATCTCCCTCTGAAGATAGATTCCGTCTCGTCCACGCCCGAGTTAAAACAAAACATCCTCCACACCACCTTAGACCTTAAAGGCAAAACCCTCACCACCATTAAACGCAAAGGCAAGATGCTCGATTTCATTTTCGACGATGGTTCGCATCTACTCTCTCATCTTGGTATGACCGGCACCTGGCTTATTGGAGAGACGATAAAGTCTTCAAAGCATACCCACTTAACTCTTAAAGGCCCAACCTACACTCTTGCCTATGATGATCCACGTCGCTTTGGACATATGTACTATTATACTGCGGAAGAGGCCGAGAAGAAGTTGGCCGAACTGGGTATGGATCTGGCAGATCCGGAATTCACTTTGGACTATTTAACACATGCAATAAAACGTTATCCTGAACGGGCCTTGAAAGTAACTCTCCTGGATCAGAAACTCTTTGCTGGATCGGGAAACTACATAGCTAATGAGATCTGTGCACGTGCTCATATTCTTCCAACCAGAAAATGCAAGGCAATCAGGAAGGAAGAGTTTCCAAAAATTCTGAAAGCGATAAAAAAAGTCATTGGCCCGGCGCTGGCCTCAGGTGGTACAACCTTTCAAGGTGGCTATCGTGATTCAACAGGAGAAAAGGGACTAGGGGTGCAACACCTGGTGGTCTTTTATCAGAAGATTTGTCAGATGTGTAAGAAGACTCCTGTTAAGAAGATTATTCTCGCGCAAAGAGGGACTTATTATTGTCCTAAATGTCAGAAGTAAATCCAATCAGATTTCAATGCTTATCAACGGCCTTCCTCTGATTCTCACCAATCATACTTGCGGCCTGAATAAGACTTGCATCCACTCCAGAGGTTAGTTCTTCCCTGGACCTCTGATTTAATGTTTCAAGCTGCTTTAATGCGATTTCCTTGGACTGAACACTCGTACTTTTTGCCAGTATTTCCAGACCAGACTGCATGGCCTTAACCACTTCAAGATGCTTTGCACTTTCTTTAATCAATCCATAAAAGGCATCATTATAAAGATCATTAAGCTCCATCTCGGGAAAGAATAATCGACGATATTCGGTATCTGGGATTTTACAAGTCACTCTTTGATTCTCCCAATTGATGAGCACTCTCACCAGAGAGCCTACAACATCTATTGCCGTACCAGGATCATTAAGCGAGGGTGATAGGGCCTTAATCCCAATTCCTGATAGCACGGAGAGACCAAATCGGGGATCATTTAAAAATGTTCGCTGGTCGCCAATGGCGAAAGCTTCCCTGATTTTTTCTTCTAGCTCTGGTGAAACTCCATTTTCTGAAATGATGAAAACCAGATTACTCTGAAGATGAACATAACCACCGACATCTTTTTCAATATACATTTCAATATATTCTTTATCGGCCAGTTTCCCCAGTGAATCGACATCTATATTTTGAATATAACCAACATCATGGCACCTGACAGGTTTAGCATTTGAAGGAATTTGATCCATAGACATGCAGCCGAAAGTTGGCCGCTCTGCTCGATAGGCCAAGGCCTTGGCAGTTGCGCACTCAACTCTGCGGATTGTTTCATGCACACTTCCCATATTTTTTAATTCCTCAACCCAACGAATAATGACCCAAACCACAGCGATCAGGACAATAACTGTCATGAGCAGAAGAATGACCCGTCCCCTCGGACCGTAGTACTTAGTGGATAGAGCGATCAGCGAAACGACGCTATAGATAAAGGCCCCTAAGAAAATCGAAATGGCAGAATGAGATTTAGAATCATTAATAATTAGATTTGTGGCCCGGGGAGTGGTGTGTTGAGTGGCGGCGGTATAGGCCGCCATCATCGTTGAGAGTGCAAAAGTCGTAACAATTAACATGGAAGAGGCCATGACGTTTAAGATGTTATCGACAGCATTCCCTCCCGCCAACTCAACAAATCCATCAGGAACATAACCATCTAAGAGAACGGCCGCCAGAGATGATACAACCGCCAACAAGGCAAACAGGCCTGCTCGCACTGATAAGCGATGGGTAATTTTTTGAAGCTGAAAAGGCCACTGCTTAAACATTTAAAAAGTTTAGCAAAGTGGCCCAATCTCATCTTGAACTTTATTCTTAAAATACTCTTATACTAGGGCCGGATAGTCTGAATAACCAGTTTCACCCTCAGCATAAATAGTTTCAAAGTTTGTGTCATTAAGCTTGGCCCCTTCAGCAAATCTTCTTGGAAGATCCGGGTTGGAAATAAATGGTACACCGAATGAAACGGCATCAGCAAAACCGCTTTCAATGGCAGCTTCAGCACTTTCCTTAGTGAATTTCTCATTCGCAATGTAGACACCACCAAAAGCCTTTTTAAGCTCCGGTCCTAAGCTATCGGCCCCTTGATATTCCCGGGCAAAGATGAAAGCAATTTTTCTTTTCCCAAGTTCACTCGCCACATAACCAAATGTTTCTTTCGGAGTGGAGTCTTTGATGTCATGAGAATCACCTCGAGGGGCGAGGTGAACACCGACATGATCTGCACCCCAAACTGAAATCACTGCATCAGTTACCTCAAGTAATAGGCGGGCGCGGTTTTCAATCGATCCGCCATACTGATCAGTGCGTTTATTGGTTCCATCTTGCAGGAATTGATCCAGGAGATAACCGTTAGCTCCATGAATCTCTACACCATCAAAACCCGCAAGCTTCGCATTCTCAGCACCTTTTCTATAGGCCTCTACAATGTCTTTAATCTCATTAATCTCAAGTGCCCTCGGTGTCACATAGGCCCGCTGTGGTCGTAGCAAGCTCACATGCCCAGCAGCTGCTATCGCTGACGGTGCCACAGGTGCCTTACCATTTAAAAAAAAGGGATCAGAAATTCTGCCCACATGCCACAACTGCATAAAAATAATGCCACCTTTATCATGAACGGCCTTGGTGACTTTTTTCCAGCCTTCAACTTGTTCTTGAGACCAGATACCAGGTGTATTAGCGTAACCCACGCCCATAGGATCAACCGCCGTAGCTTCTGAAAGGATCATGCCGGCCGATGCCCGCTGGCCATAATAAAGGGCCATAAGATCATTAGGAACTCGACTATTACCACTGGCACGAGCGCGGGTTAATGGCGCCATGATGATGCGATTTGAAAGTGTGAAAGCTCCAACTTTTAAAGGACTAAATAAAATAGACATGGGACCTCGTCGGTTAATGCATTAATGATAGGTACATTAAACCAACCAGGCCTTAAATGCAACAATTAAACGTACATTTTACTATTTTTAACCGATTGGGTTCGGAAGCTTCTTGCTGTTTAATCTCTTATAATATCCCGAACTAAAATCTCATTCCGAACATCCTGAACACCCGGCAGACTCTCCACGCAGCGCTCAGCTTCTCGTTTCATCTCACGACTTGTGACACTGCCCTCTAGTAAAACCGTGCCATCTAAAACTCCGACTTCAATATCGGAAGCATCTACGATCATATTTCTGGTGAGGGCATCACAAACATATTCTTTAATCCGCTCATCCGGATACTTCCATCCCTTAGGACCCTTACCGTAATGACCGTGTTCCTTTTGATATCTAAATCCCCTGTCCCATTCATGATTTTCCATACTAACCCCGCCTCCAACACTGTAATCCCGGTCAAGGTAAAGATTATCGTCTCCATAAGAAGGTCCGCGATCAGATCCAAAACGGTTATCATTCATAATTCCTCCTCACACTTCTACTATTAGGGACTTGTTTGCGACGATGACCAAGACGAGAGGCAAAAG
The DNA here is from genome assembly GCA_002381945.1 of Bacteriovoracaceae bacterium UBA4096. Taxonomy (GTDB): domain Bacteria; phylum Bdellovibrionota; class Bacteriovoracia; order Bacteriovoracales; family Bacteriovoracaceae; genus Peredibacter. Next base: position 4,701 of record DFXY01000014.1, on the reverse strand, counting down.
AAATATAAGTCTCTTTTTATCAGTTGCATTTTTTTGGAACTCCGTCGTACACTTGGGCCACATGCTGATAGATATTATTCTTCCCAGTTATAATCGCGCTTCTATACTTGATCGAGCTATTCAGTCAGTGCTCAATCAGAGTCACCAACATTTTAGGTTATTTGTAATCGATGATGGCTCCACTGATAGGACTGATCTTGTGATGGCCAAGTATGCCCAGGATGAGAAAATCTTTTATCTAAAACAGCCCAACAAAGGAGTCAGTAGCGCCAGAAATTTTGGCATCAAGACCTCTAGTGCTGACTGGATTGCTTTCTTAGATTCGGATGATGAGTGGCTTCCGCAAAAACTGGCAACTCAGGTAAAGTTCATCAAAGATAATCCTGATCTACGTTTTGTTCATAGTGATGAAATCTGGATCCGTCATGGAGTTCGGGTAAATCCCAAAAAGAAATTTGATAAAAGTAATGTTGATATTTTCAAGCGCTCACTTGAGCTGTGTCTTATTTCACCATCGACTGTCATGATGAAAAGAGAACTCAGTTCCCAGTATGGCCATTTTGATGAAAGTTTTACGATCTGCGAGGACTATGACTTATGGTTAAAAATCCTGGCCCGAGAAGAAGTGGGTCATATCTCTGAGGATCTTATCAGAAAATATGGAGGGCATGATGATCAACTCTCCACCCGCTACCCGGCGATGGACTTCTGGCGAATCAGGTCCATGTGTAAACTTATCAGCACAAATATTTCTCAAGAGAAAAAAGAAATGATCAAAGAGGAGATTAAAAAGAAGGCCCCGGTTTTGCTACAAGGTTATCTCAAGCATCAAAATCATAAAAAGCATGCTGAACTCACAGAATTAATCAAAGACCTTATTTAGGTGGTAATCCAAAACAAGTTTTTCCTAACTCACCTTTTCTGAATTCTGCCAGGACAATCTTGTATACCCGATCTAGATCCGGCAGTCCTTTCTGCCTCAAACAACCGCGAACTTTAGCAATACCGATGAGAGCATCATCGATACTGATATCAAAAGATTCAAGCTTAAAGCGTTCAAGAAATTCCTGAGACTTTCGGGCCAGCAGATGTTTCACGATAAAAACGGCGACGGTTTCTTCACCCGCAATATCATCAGGAATGGCATGAATGGCGCTCAACCACAGCCCATGTTCTTCCCGTTCAATCATAGGTGGCATGACTCCAGGAGTGTCCAGAAGCTCGATATGATCATCCACACTGATCCACTGCTGGATCTGCGTCTGGCCAGGTTTATCGGCAACCTTTGTGGCATTTTTATTTGCGAGCTGATTAATGATGGTGGATTTTCCAGTATTAGGAAGACCTACAATCATCATTTTGAGTTTCGCTTTGGAATCCATTAACTCAGGATTACACTCCCGGCGATTTTTCTCGACAATATTTCTGGCCATACTGATGGCCTTTTTCATGGCGGCCTTATCAAAGCAGTCTACAAAATAAAAAGGCTCACCTTGTTTTTCAAACCACTCGGACCATTTGGCCACAATCTCAGGGTCAGATAAGTTCATTTTATTTAAAAATATAAGCTTAGGTTTCTGGCCAATTCCCTCATACAAGGCACGATTGCCGGATGCCAGTGGCACACGGGCATCACGGATCTCAAGCACAATATCAACCATTTTTAGTTTTTGTTTAATCTCGCGAAGGGCCTTGGCCATGTGGCCTGGATACCAATTGTAGAGAGCTTTAGATGGGGCGCTGGGATCGTTCTGTCTTTTCATGGGCCGAATGTAACATAGGGACCACTTAAATGCCTCAAAATTCCGGATCTGTGGCCTCCAGGATCTCAGAGGCCTTCCAATGAGGAAGATCCTGGGTGAGTGTAGACAACAAGTAATCGAATTTATTCTGGGCCTCATGGCGACGATCCCCGTCTGAGACTCCGTCAGCAGTCTCCCTCCATTCAGGGGATAGGGCCAAACGACTCCGGAGAGCTGCTGTGAAGAGATCCAACCAGGTAGGTGCGGTGAAAGTAAAATTAAGGGCAAGAGCATTCCCTTCAGCTTCCGTGGAATGCCAGGAACCTCTTGGTACAAATAACAAAGACCCAGGTGTCAGCTCAAAACTCTCAGCATCTTTAGGCATTCCCTGAGGAAGAGGCCCTTCCAGGTAGCTCATCATTTCAGGATCAATCGGTTGCCCCATCGTATGTCTGGTCAGAGGATTTATCACATCGTCATTAGCGGCAATTTTCCATTTTTTAGTTCCATGAATTTGCAGCACAAAATTGATGTTCTGATCAAAATGTGGAGCTGTGCCTTTTCCATCCGGAGTGGCATAAATCAGGCATCTTCCATAGGTCATGGCGGGTAAGCCAAGCTCTTTTCTTATTTTCTGAAGGCACTCACTTAAAAGGGGAGAAATATTTTGGACCTCATTAAAGAGTAAACCCATACCATTATCAAAGAGTTTCTGGGCATCTTTAGTTGTGGTATCAATTGAACTTAACTCATCTCGCACATCAGGGAGATGGGCCGAGATGACTCCGGGCCAGGAATTTAATAAAGCTTCCAGGGAAAATAGAAATGGCAGATCCGTTAGTGACTTTGTATCTCTTGCTTCAGGTCTTGCCATAGAGGGCACATTCTTTTCATAAAGCATACGTACAAGAGTGGCAAAATCTTTATTCATAATTAAATCCCTTTAAAAATCAATCTCAAGACATGATAATACTTCTAGTATGGCCCTTCTATTAAGTATTCTTTTTTTCTTTTCATGGGAAGTCCAGGCAAACTGGAAACAGAAAATCATTCAGGATGCCCAGGACCTCTACCAACCAATTGCATACGCCCACTTTCAAAAGCCCATTGAGTTTAAAATTCTTGATAACCCGGTCATTGCTGGTAGTGCTGAACATCAAGCTACACAACTAGCTGTTGTTCTCAATACCGGCCTTCTCAATTCTCCCCGACTTTCACCAGATGCTCTCCGGATGGTTGTGTGTCATGAATTAGGCCATCTCTTTGGTGGAAAGCCTCGAAAAAATATCCCGATGGAATGGGATGGCCCAATCGATGAAGATGGATTTAGCTTCATGAGCGCCGAAGGACAGGCCGATTATTATGCAAGCTATGTCTGTTTTCGTGAACTGGTTAAGTTCCAGGAAGGTGAGGAAATTGCCAGTGTTGATTGGAACCGGGTTGGGCCAACTCTCTTTCAAAAATGTAGAGCAGATAATCTATGCTTAAGGACTGCGATTGGAGGGCTCGATTTTTTAAACTTGGTCCGCGATTTTCCGATCTCGTCTGAATCTCATGATCCCAAAGTGACTACGGTGCTCATCCGGGATAGCTATCCGGAAAGACAATGTCGTCTGGATACTCTGATTGAAGGTGCCCGTTTTGGTCAGAGACCTAAGTGCTGGTTTCCATAAGATTGCCTGAAGATTGCCAAAAATAATCGGCTAATGACCCTATTTGCCTCCTTAATCCCCTCTCTAACCCCCCTTATTTCGCTCTCAGATAAGAAGTCGTTAAACTCTCAAGATATCTCTTAATAAGATCGAAAAGTAAGACCTAATGGATGAAACAAAGAATTGGTTAAAAACTGGAGCTGTTGTCGTAGTGGGCCTTCTGGCCTTCCTGGGATACAAGTATAGTCCGCAAGAGAGGACCCAAGTTCAAACCAGTGTGGAGGCCCCCCCTTCATATCAGCATTCGCTAAAAGTTGGAAAAAAAGTTCTTAAAACTTATCGTAGTCCCGCTGCTGTGGCCCGACTTTCAGAAAGACCTGCAAATAGATTTGATAGCTCCCGCTTAAGAAGCCGCGTTCAGGATTATAGCGAGAGAAATGACGGATCTTATAGTGTCAGTTCAAATGCAAAAAGCCCTTTCCAGTCCAGGCCTGCCGCAGATTATGGGAGAGATAACGGACGAAGAGGTGACTATGGATCCAACTCCAACTCCGGTTCCAATTCTCAGCAGTCAGCTAAGACCAATGATAGCTCTTCAAATGGAACAAGTTTTGCTGGTGGAAGTTTATTACCAACGACAACCAGTGGAGCTGACTCGGGAGTCCCTAAAAATAATTCGGATTCATCAGCTCCTGGGCCTGCCGAGGAACCTGTTCCCAGTCTCCATGGTAAAGTAAAACCTCTGGTTGGTCTGGTATCAAGCTTTTCAAGTAACCCTTTCATCCAGTCCGCTTATGCTGCCAATAATTGTATTGATCCACGTATCATGCTCTTTGATTTAAAAGATATGTCTATCCTGTTAGACAATCCGATCTCGGACGAAATCATTCGTGGTGAGGCAAGTTTTGAGTTTGATCCTATCGCTTTAAAACTAGAAATCAAGACTCCTACTCGTTATCTTTTACATACCAATGGTTGTGAAACTAATTATCAAAGGATTGTGACTTCATTCTTTGAACCTCAGGATTTGGATTTCATCACAACTCTCATATCTAAAGTCATCAATACTGAAGGCAGTAGTTTTGTGGATGGCGCAACTCCGGAGTCATTAACTGAGCTTTATAAAAATATTTCCAATGTCGCCAAGGATCCAACCGATCCTGAAGCAGTCTATGATGCTATTAACGGAAACTCTACAATTGATAATTTATTCGACAAGGCCTTTCCGGGCAGTTCTCTTAATCAATTGGCCAATTCAGCTCCTGATTTAGATGAAGTCAAATATTTCACGAAACTAAAAGAGAAAA
>DFXY01000050.1 GCA_002381945.1 Bacteriovoracaceae bacterium UBA4096 | reverse complement strand
AAAATTGATGAGGCCCTTCGCACGGATTCAAAAGTTTCCCAAGTCATGTTGAACTTCACCAAGAAAAAACAATTGATTGAAGTTTATAATTCTGAAGGCTTATTTGCGACCGAAGAGCGGCCTTACATTCGACTCTTTCATCAAGTTGTGATGAAGGATGGAAATCTCCAAACGGAAGCATTTTATGGGCCAGGAGCTATTGGAGGTTGGGAATTTATTGAAAAACTTAATACTCAAGAGATTTGCGCCAATCTGTTAAGACAGGCCTCAACCACTTTATACGCATCTCCTTGTCCTGCTGGGAAAATGCCAGTTGTTATTGACAATGGCTTTGGTGGAGTAATTTTTCATGAAGCTTGTGGTCATCTGCTTGAAACAACATCCGTGGAAAAGAAGGCCAGTGTCTTCTGGGATAAAATGGGCGAACAAATCGCTCATTCAGCAGTCACTGCTTTGGATGATGGAACTGTACCTGGTGCATGGGGATCTTTATCCATTGATGATGAGGGTATGCCTACTCAAAGAACCACCTTGATTGAAAACGGTATTCTAAAACAATTCATATCGGACAGACTTGGAGAACGCAAAACGGGACATAAAAGAACTGGTTCAGCACGAAGACAATCCTATAAATTTGCTCCTGCCTCACGCATGAGAAATACTTTTATCCAGAGTGGCAACTATGAGCTGGACGAAATTATTAGCTCTGTCCCGAATGGTATTTATGCAAAAAAAATGGGTGGAGGATCAGTTGATCCTTCAACTGGTCAGTTTAATTTCTCCGTTCAAGAAGCCTATCTGATTAAAGATGGTAAAATCACCACACCCGTAAAAGGCGCGACCTTAATCGGAACCGGACCGGACATTATGTCAAAAATTTCAATGGTAGGTAAGGACCTGGAGCTTATGGCAGGGATGTGTGGATCAGTCAGCGGCAGTATTCCAACGACGGTGGGACAACCACCAATCAAGGTGGATGAAATTTTGGTTGGAGGTGAAGCATGAAAAATTTAATGGAAAAAGTCCTCAATCAAGTCACTGATCAGAAGGCCGAAGCTGATTTAATGTTTGCCAGTTCTAAAACTTTAAAGATGAGTGCTCAGAAGAAGGCCATCTCGACATATAATGTCTCGAGCACCCAGATCCTTGGGATTCGAGTCATTAAAGACGGACGTGTTGGCCTGTCTTATACAGAATCTATGGATGAAGAGTCACTAAATCTTCTAGTCAAACAAGCCTTGCAAAATACTGAGACCACTGAGCCTAATGCACATGAAAGGATACTGAATCTTTCAGGTAGCCTTTCGGATGAACTTTCCATTCCTGAAGAAGAAGTCAGTATCGCTTTAAAAACTGAGCATGCTTTGGAACTGGAGGAGGGTGTAAAAAAGCTTGATCCAAGAGTTTCTTCGGTTCCTTATAATTCCTATTCTGAACAGGACTACCTTTCACATTATCTAAGTTCCAAGGGGCGATTTACGACTTACCAGGATAAGAGTTATTCAATAACTTCTTCCGCGGTGATGGATGACAAGGGAAAAAAATCAAGTTTCTATGATTTTCAAACCGCCCATGTTTTCAAGGATCTTAAGTTCCAAAAAGTAATTGAGACAGCTCTGTTTCATGCCAGGAATTTATTAGAAGAAAAATCCCTTCCTACCGGGAAGTACAATGTTCGTTTTTCAGAGGACTCATTAGAAAGTTTAATGAATTGTTTTTCAAACTTTTATTCTGCCAAAGCTTCCATAGATCAAATGAATCCATGGTCCAATAAATTGGGAGAGGAAGTGATCTCCAAGGATTTATCCATCATTGATCATCCTTCTTTTGAGCGTTCTTTTAGGACTAGTAAATTTGACAGTGAAGGAGTTGAAAGGAAGCTTCTATCGTTGATTGAAGATGGTGTGCTTAAATCCTTCTATCATAACTCAGTTACGGCCAGTCATTTCAAAACTCAGACAACGGGACATGCCTCGCGAAACGCTGGCGGGCCTTTGGGTGTATATGGGACTGACTTGCTGATAAAAGGGAAAAATGTAAAACCCTTACCAGACAAGTATCTTGAAGTGATCCAGATGGATGGGCTGTATTCAGGCGCCAATCGGGTTACAGGTGCTTTTTCCGTCGCCATTAAAGGCTATGTCTGGGAAAGAGGGGAAAGAGTTGGAACATTTGGAAATATCACCTTGTCCGGAAATTTGATGGAATTATTAAAGAATGTTGAAGTCGTAGGGGATAAACTCTTGGCCTCAACTGATGAGTCTTTTTTCTCAGTACCTTTGATTTTTCATGGAGTATCCGTGGCCGGAATCTGAAAGATTTTAGTCATTTTATAGTTAATAAAGGCGACTTCCTTTCTATATACGGTTTGTTCAAGTATCACAGCGAAGCCCATTTTTTCGAAAAAAGGTTTAGCTGTGATACTTGCCTCAACAAACAATGACGAAATGTTCATTTTTTTGGCTTCCACTTCTAATCCTTGATATATAAATTTACCCACACCTTTGCCGGCATAATCAGGATGGACGTAGAAGCGGTCTATGTGACCATCTATTTCTAGCTCACCAAAGCCTGCGATTTTGTGATCCTTCTCTGCGATAAAAACAAGTTTATTATTAAAGGATAGCGCCCATTCTTTCAGGTCCCTTTCGTCCGGGGCCCAGGCCTTTACTTGCTCATCTGAGTAATCTTTTGCACTGATTCTTCTGATTGATTGATGAAAGAGAATGGCCAATTCCTTGAAATCTTCTGATCTAAGCATTCTTAAATTCATAGCTTGATTATATTAGAATCTGTAGCATTGACCAAGTTAATCCCAATAACGTAGAGTCCCACTTATGATAAATAATGATGTACTTCGTAGTGTTCGTTACATGCTTAATGTCAGCGAGTTTAAGCTGGTAGAAATAATCCAACTGGGTGGTGGAAATATTTCTCAGGCAACTTTAAACGCATATATTAAACGTGAAGAAGAACCTGGTTTTGTTGAGTGTGATCAACGAACCATGGTTCATTTCCTAAATGGCCTCATTTACTTTAAACGAGGAAAGGATGAGACCCGACCACCTCTACCTTATGAATTGCCTACAAATAATGTTGTATTGAAAAAACTAAGAGTCGCTTTTGAGCTTAAGGATGAGGATATTATTCAGATTTTAGATCAAGCGGGATTCAAAATTTCAAAAACTGAATTAAGCGCCTTTTTTCGAAAAGAAGGTCATCCAAATTTTAGACCCTGTGGAGATCAGTTCCTTCGAAATTTCCTGAAGGGTTTAACAATGAAGCTACGTGAGTGATTTTCGCGCTTCGCAAATCACAAATTTATTATTAGTTGCAACGATCTTGCTATTACCAAATAACTTCTTAAGTTTTACCTGATATCCCAGATGCGAATTGCCAATCACCCGAATGCTCCCTCCCTGTTTTAATGAATGAAAAGCGTCTTGAAACATTTGCCAGGCAATGAAATCGCCTATTGTATTTTGTTGATGGAAGGGTGGATTGCATAAAACAAGGTCTAAAAGCGCCAAAGGTCGATTTTCAAAACAATTCGTCCAAAGGAATTCAGCTTCATCATTAAAATAATTTTTGTAATTACTGCTGGCACTTTCGATGGCCATACTCGATTCATCACTAAAGTATAGTTTGGCATCCGGATTTATCATCTTGGCCTTAATCCCGATGATTCCGTTTGCACATCCTAAATCCAATATCTTAGTGAATGGCCCCTTGGGGATATGATCCAGAAAGAAGCGAGTACCTATATCTAATTTATCCCTGCTGAAGAGATTTGAGTGATTAATAAATGGAACTTCAAAATGATCAAGCTTTAGAGTCTTAGGATAGGGAGAGACCACTTGTGTCTTCTCAAAACTTGCAAAAATTAAGCGGGCCTTTTTTTGGGCCAGACTCGTTGAAGTTGGTCCAATGTACTTTTGTAAAAGCTCAAAACTTGCAGGGGCCATATGCTTAACCATCGAGCCACAGATGATTTTTGAATCCGAGTGAAGATGGTGGGTGAGATGACACAGAATATCTTCAAAAAAAGACATATTCTTTGGTAATTGAATCAGGACATAATCGTAAGGGCCGGCCAGATTCTTAAGATTGTGAATCGGGTTAATTCTTTGATCACTATTGAATTGAATGCCCTTCATACTGACATAAGAATCAGTATAAGTTGTGCAGTCGAAATCTTCCAGACCACAGCTTAAGGCACCAAATTGATCATTGATAATGAGTATTTTTTTTGAAGCGAGTTCCAGATTTTGCATGTGCTGGAGTATTAACTCGTCAGCGCTATCCCAACCTTGCAAGAGATCGTTCTTACGTAATGGATATCTTTTGATTTCATGGATAGGTTTAGGCATATTTTATTTTAATCTATTCTTCGAAGCTTGTCTAAAGGGCCTGGAAGTAGTTAGAATTTAGCTATGTCTAATAAAATTTTCAGAAACTTTGGTTTTTTTTCCAGGGAAATCTTTCAACTGATTTCTTCACCAGTGTTTATTCTATTGACGGTGGTAGGTAATGGGTTGATTTGGTTGAGTGGCACTTTTTTTTATCTACTTGAAAAAGAGAATAATTCTGAACTTCAGTTTATAGATGCTATCTGGTGGAGTTTTGCCACAGCAACGACGACTGGTTATGGGGATATCACTCCACAGACAGCTGGAGGAAAGATTCTAGGAATTCTTTTAATGTTGATGGGAACCGCTTTATTTGCCATGTATACGGGGCTTTTCGCAGAAACCATACTTAATAGTGAAAATCTAAAACGTAATCGTAAATAATTAACGGCATTTGATCATATAGCGGTATAAGTCCTCGACCTTTGTGCGAGCCCAGGATGTTTTTCTGAGAAAGGCGAGGCTCGATTTTATACTTGGGTCATGAGTGAAACATCTGATCGTGATCATATTTCCTAATTGCTCCCAGCCGTAGAACTCTACTAGTTCCTTTAATATCATTTCAAGCGTTTTTCCATGGAGTGGATCTTTAGTGGCAGAATCTTTCATCTTCATTAACCTTCATTTTGATACTGTTCCATTATCCCATTTAAATACTTCATGAGACCTGTAATCCAGAGTATTGTACCTCCCAGTATACAGGTCAGGGATACGTAAAAAATCAATGAACTTTTATTGGTGAAATATTCACTGATCTCAGTTTGAATTCCAAATATAAAACCATTTATACAGTAAAGTATTATACCTGTTATGATCATCACCAGACCGTAAATCACCATCTTCTTGCCGCGTTTGATTTTGTTCTCAGCGATGACTATTTTCATCTGACTGCCTCTCAGGAATTTAACTTCCGTGCTATCAGCATGTAAGGCAAGTGAAATCGCATGAAGAACTCTGGTAAACATTCCTAAAAAAGCAAGGGCCCAAGCCGAAATCGCAAAAACTGCAAATATTTTTGAAATTAATATTAGCCATTCTGGAACTGCCAATATTTGTGTTAGTCGAATGGTGCTAACTGAATACATGCCCAGTGGGAATACCAATCCCCAATAAAGCGGGCTATAAGTGATACGTACTTTCCTTATACCATGCCTCCAGATTCCAAGGACCAGAAGCATAGGTATCCACCAGGTGGCAGTGGCCCAGGACATTAAAGTCAGTCCCTTAATAAATGGAAGGAGAGGTGTTAACAAAGCTGAACCTTCCGCTTTCATCAGCAGTAAAGAACCTGCCAATGCAGAGATTGCCATTGCACCCATGTTGACCCAATAGGGCGGCATGAGGTCATTGGGGTCAAAACGAAAGAACATATAACGGTAAAATATTATTGAGATGATCCAGACATAGAGCATGCCTCCACACATCCAAAATGATGTTAGAATGAAGAGCATGGTTTCATTGTTTTCCGCAGGATTCAAAAAAATCAGCCCTGCGACAGGTATTGATTGGGTTGCGACAATGGAAACCAGCCATCCTCCATTAATACCTTCATCAAATGCCGGCTTATTACGTTTCACTGTCAACAAAACAAAGATGGAATATATGGTGATGATCCAAAAGAATACTGCTAAACCAAAAAATATTTTTGCCATTTGAGGAGAGTCGGCAATCAGGTAACACTGAACTCCCAAGACGCTATTGGCCGCTACCAAGGTGAAGAAACCCGGTGAACGCTGATGATCAGAACAGTCTTTTATGAATTCTGAAGTAAAAAGAAATATTCGGCCCAAAAACATAAGTGAAAGTGAGCTGTAGATGATGATATTTATAATAAAAAGAAGTATGGCGGCCTGAGATAATCCTAACAATTCAAAGTTAATGGAAATGATTCCTGTGGCCATGACCATTGCAAAATAGACCGGATGTAATTTGGAGATACTTTCTTTTATAAAAAGAGGGAGAGAGACTAGATCTTTTTTGCTTGGAAATTCTGCTTCTTGTTGAATCATTTGGATTCTCAGCTTTTTATATTATATTCTAACAGAAGCTTCAGAAAGGGGCCTTACACCCTGCCTGAAGCTTCTGAAAACTTAAGACTTGGAGCCAAAAAATTTATGATCCAATGAGAAACGACCGGGTCCGATAACCAGAATGAGGAGCGATATCAGGAAATAAACTGTCGCTGGTTCGAAAGAACCACCTCCGGTAAGATTCACAAACGGATCACCCATAATAAAAGCGTGCATGATAACTGCAACGAGCATAGTTAGCATAAGACCCAAAGCGCCTAAACGAGTGAAAAGGCCAAGAATCAAAAGTATGCCTCCGCCAAATTCAGATAAGGCACCTAAGGCCTGAAAGATTCCAGGAACTGGTGATTCAGGACCCATCCAACTCATGGGATTCTGAATTTTTCCCCAGCCGTGAAGAATGAAGGCATACCCTGTAATCACCCGGATCAGGAGGAGCACCAGTCCAATATCAGACGGTTGATTACGAACGACAAAAAGGTTTTTCATCTCACATTCCTTGATATGAAGTTTATACCTAAATATTATACAGATCAAAATTCAAAATCGGGGATTATTTCAAAGGACAATCTTTCTCGGACAGGCACTTTTTCCTTAAGGATTCAGCTTGAGCGCTGGAATCGGCGTTTTCATTATGGGCAACATTAATACTTCCTATCGGTCCCCACATAGGATCAGAATAGACTAAGCCTTTCTCAGGATGAATAGTCATATGATCTTTACAGTTTGAAGCATTGGTTTCGCGATTATTGTTGTCTCTTAAGCATAGCTTCAACTGGCCATTTGGCATTGTCTCATAGTGAGAGACTAAAGTAGCGTGGGTAAAAAACTTTGAACCTCTGCCAGTAAAGACAATAGTTGGCTGCATGTTCATATCAATTCTTTCTTTTACTTCCTGAAAGAGTTTTTTGTATTCCTGATTAGATTTTTTGCCTCCACTCAGGCCATGAGCTGGCAGGGTCTCAAGACCGGCCTGGGTGGAGGCAAAAAATCTAATCAGGAATACAAAAAACTCTTTCAGGAAGTAAAAGAAAGAATTGATATGAACATGCAGCCAACTATTGTCTTTA
>DFXY01000004.1 GCA_002381945.1 Bacteriovoracaceae bacterium UBA4096 | reverse complement strand
ATGATGATTTGTTTGGTCATGGTCATCTCTTCCATAGCGTATTTAACTCCACCCATGCCTAGGCCAGATTCTTTGTGACCACCAAAAGGCATCTGATCAACCCGGAAGGCAGTATGATTGTTGATCACAAAAGTCATCGTCTTCATTTCGGTCGCGAGTCTCAGAGCGTGGGAAATATCTTTAGTGAAGAGAGCGGCTTCAAAGACATAACGATTGGTATTTAAATATTTAAGAGTTTCCTCTTCATCATTGTAAGGATTGATGCAAATAACTGGACCAAAAGCTTCTGATGTCATTAAGGCGCAGTCTCTTGGTACATGGGTGAGGATTGTCTGAGAAAGATACTGTTGAGCATTGCCTGATACGGTATTACCCATAATGAGTTTGGCCTTATGGGAAATGGCCTCTTCAATCCATTTTTGAAGACGAATGACTTCACTTGGACGGATGAGAGGGCCGATATCAGTCTCTTCCTGAGTGGCGGGACCGACTTTCAGGGAGCGCGCCTTCTCGGTAAAGTGACTTAAAAAACTTTCAAATACTTTTTCGTGAACAAAAATTCTCTGAGTTGAGATGCAAACTTGGCCCGCGTGATAAAAGGCCCCTTTGATCAATGCGCTGGCAGCAGCTTCTAAATCTGCATCCTCTCTGATCATGGCCGGTGCCTGCCCTCCATGCTCCAAAGATAATCTGGTTCCTGGAGCGATCTTTTTGCGCATTTCCCATCCCACTTTAGCTGAACCAATAAAACTTATAAAACTAAACTGAGGGGAGGCGACTAACTTTTCGACCAGATCAACTTCTGCATTTACTACACGAAAAGCGTTTTTAGGAATTCCTGCTTTTTGGAAAGCTTCCCATAACAGATGGGCGGAAATAGGAGTTGAAGAGGCAGGTTTTAACAGAACACAATTGCCTGAGGCCAGAGCGCATCCTACCTGATGAGCAATGAGGTTTAGGGGATGGTTAAAAGCTGAGATGGCCAGGACTGCTCCAATGGGAGATTTGATGGTAAAGGCCAGATGATCTTTACCGGCAGCCGTTCTTTCCATAGGAACGATTTCTCCTTCTAGCCTCAAGGTTTCTTCTGCACACAGCTCTATGGTTGCAACCGCACGCTGTGCTTCCGCTCGGGCATCTTTTAAAGGCTTACCACCTTCACTGGCAATCACCCAGGCGAGAAATTCAATCTGTTCTTTGAGTGACCCGGCGACAGCTTTTAAAATTTTAGCTCTTTCATAAGGCTTAAGCTTTTCCATCTCGTCTTGAGCGGCGGGAGTGGATTCTAAAAGAGCAGTGATATCATCCATGGTTGCTTGTTGAACGGTGGTGAGAAGTTTGCCGTCATTGGGGGAGAATATTTGATGAGACGGCCCCCGTGATGAGGTGAATTTGAGTGAAAGGTGATCTGGTAATTGAAACATACTTGTCCTTGAACGAGATTCGTTTAAACTCTACTTATGAAAACTTCTCTATTTCCTCTATTTGTTACGCTTTTGTCGATACTAAGCGCATCTTGCACAAAAGAGGTCAAGTATAGCAAAGAGGCCTTGCTGGCCCGGGCCCAGGAGGCCGATTCAACTGTTACTGTGGTCCTGCCTAAAAGCATGAATGAAGGGGCCAAGTGTAGCGACTATTCAGAAGGCTGTTTGTCCGCCCATATCGTGAAAGTTAAAAACCTTGAGCTCATTGCTGTAGAATATGACTCTCAGGCAAATGCTGTTTATGGGGCAAAAAAGTTTCGAGGTTATTATTTTTATAATTGGTTATTGGATGATGTCACGGGTGAACCAGTTTTAGAAAAGTTTGTGGTAGAAGAGTTAAAGGCCAAGAAACCTTAAAAATACGCCCTCAAAAAAAGTCAGTCTCTCTTCCCAGGCTTCTTGCAGATGTTTCATTTCAGGATGCAGAAGAGTTTCGTGATCCAGCGATTTTCTGAACAAGACCAGCCAGCGGCCCAGTTCACCACGTTTAATTCCCATCGCCGGATGCAGTCTCATTACATCAAAAGGTTCATGAATAGGCCTGCTTGATTTTCCCAGAAGCTGCAGTTCCCAAAAAGTTGCAATCCTTGGTATGTGCTCATCAAAATCCTTGATAACCCGAAAATGATAACCTATCAGGATATCGGTTTTGGCCTTTTGATAAAATGAATCGACGACCCTGAATATCCACTCATTTTCTGTCATAGGAGTGGCCTGGTTAATTCTTTGAGGCGGGATTGAAAATGCCTTACGACTGTTTTTAACTGAAAGCCCTGAGTTTGAAAAAATTTAAGATCTTCTTTCTCTTCAAAAACCAGCTTGGAACCAAATTTCATTAAATGGCACTTACGAGCATCGGGCATTTCAAAAAATTTTAGCAAGGCATATTGAGTATAAAGTTCATCATCGACCAGGACTTCTCCTTCCGGCTCAAATGGAAACGGCTCAAAAAAGATATTTCCATTTTTACCTTTAAGTACCAGTAGACAGCCGAGCACCTGAAGATCTTTTTCAAATGTTAAAACCTGGGCACCCCACTTGGCCCAGATCTCAATCTGTTCCTGGGGGATAGGTAGAGTTTTCGGAGTATCCAAGGGAGAAGGGTAGTCACCCAACTCTATCTGGCCTTTCTGGTGAAGTTCTCTCCAGCTTTCTTTGATGGCCTTCCTTACTTCAGTATCCAGGCTTCCTAGATAATCCTGATAGTTTTTAAAGGCCTTGGAGAGTGGCTCAAGAACATACATTTCCTTGGACCATTTTGTTTCAGGGTTCACTGATAAAGTAAAATCCTGCAATCCTTTTATACAGTAAAGTTCTTCGGCCATCACTTCTGGGCGGTTTTCATATTCCCTGATGAGTTCTTGGATTTTCTCCCGGCCTGAGCGGGAAAAACGTGGGTCAAAAACACACAGTCCTGAACTGCCATCTCCCACTTCCCAGGTAACTTGCTTCCAGTGCTCTTGAGATTTATCCCAGAATGCGAGACGTTTATGCCAAGGCAGAAGATCACGGGCAGGAATCGGTTTTAAACAGAGTTGGGCAAATCCAATAGGAGCGTTTTGAGTGGGGCCAAAAAAGAGAAAATAAGTAAACACATTACCAGTTGGTGCTGAATCATGCCGTTGCACTAAGGTCGCAAAACTTGCCACATCTTCCTGCAGAAGCATTTCGATGTTCGGAATGAATTCCGTATCAATTTCATGAATCGAATGAAATTTTTGAACAATTAGCATGTCTTAATTGTGGACTTTTTTTCTTAGGTAGTCAAAAGCTAGGCCTTAATTTCCCTTGCGCAAAATGGACAGAACTTCCAGAACTGAACATCAAGACTTTCACCACAGGCACATTCATAGGGCGCAGAAAAATCTTCAAGTGATTCGCCCAGAACGAAGATGTCAGGACGCATGGCCCGAACTGTTAAGGAATTTGCAATATATCCGCCGGGAATCAAGGGGTCAGGACGAAACTTCGCAGGTCCCACGTCTTCATTGACTCTGATTTTTACCTGAATGTCTTCTCGTTGGATGAGATCAAAATTCGGCTGACCGGCCATATTTTCAATTTCACGGATGATTTCCAAAGCTTTATTAGGATCAAGAACGGGGTTTTTCAAAAGGACTCCATCGTCTTTCAAGCAATGTGATAATTTCTCTCACGGCCCTTTGATGGGGATTAAACCATTTCCAAGGGGGTGGTTTGATTTTATCAAATTCCCTCAAAAAATATATACCTTGATTTCCACAGGATTCAATCAACCGAAGAGTCCACTCAATCACTTCCGGATTGGAATGAAACAGAAGCTTTTTTAATAGTTCAAGAAACTCATAGTCCAGGCGCTGACCACGTTGGAACCTCGCCTCGACTATATGTTTTCTGGCACAGTTAAGACCAAAAACCAATAGAGCGTCAGGAATAGGAGAGTAGAGGACTTCGAGTAAGTTCTTTTCAAATTTTAAATAAAGGGATGAGGAATGTTCAATGATACAGAAAAGGGCCTCAAGCTTTTCCCAGTTCTTCTCCCGGGTCAAGATTGGTAGGAGGTGATTAAGCTCTTCCAGATCGTCTTCTGAAAATCTCACAAGACCTCGATGACCCTGATCTATCTCTTTCAGAATTTTTTGATAGGTCTCATCGATATTCATTAACGAATGGCCGCTCCCACACACCTTACCTGACGCTCACTCGTGAGATTTCCTGCTGATAAGGTTCCGTCTGTTGAATTGTAGACCCAGGCCTCAGTTCTGCCAGTTGCGGCCGCTCTCATGGTGGCCGTCCACAAACCTGAACTGTTCTCACGTTTTAAAACAAAACGAGAACCGTTAATATCTGCTTGAAGAAAGTCATTACGGGTTGGAAGACGCCAGCTCACATTTGCTCCCAGACTTTCAATAAATAAATCCTGGCAAACCCGGGTCTGATCCATAAGCTCACTGCAATTAATGGTTGCCGGCGAAGTCGGAAGATCATCATTACCGGAAGCCTTGCACCAGTTAAAAGTATTTACATTCTCACTAGTGCTAACCAGATCAGACCACACCAGACCAGTTCGATTATCCAGCCATATCTCAAGACCCGCATCTGTCCTGGAAACTAGTTTCCAGATGCCTTCACCGGCCGAACCAAAACGGAAACCTTCCCAAAGGGATTTATCAGCATTTTTTTGAAAACAATCATTGATACGTGAATCAATTCCAGTCAAGGTTGTGGCAATGCCGCAAGTGACTGTCGGTCTTCCCAGATCATTTCTGGTCGTTACGTTTCGCTTGGAACCCTCATCATCTTTTTCCATCAAAGGAATTGTCCGGTAAGAGACCACCGGCAAATCATTGGAAGAAATACGGGAAATTTCCTGGGCCGAAGTGAGAACCGGGGCCCCTCTTTCGCGGTGGAGCTGAGAGCTCAAAACCACATCACCACCGGTTTCAATAGTTGGGCGGTCAACTATGGGGCTCCCCATTTTTCGGTTAGAGCTAACATCTTCGCCACAACCTACTAAAAGAGTTAAAAAAAGAGCGTACGACAGAAAAGCGTTTAATTTCATAAATTGATCCTATTGGACTATTCTAGGAAAATCCCTGACTTAATAGTAGGAATACTGGGAGTTTTTGTAAATTTTACTCTTCACTTAAGTCGTGGAAACTCATGGTTTTCACACCCCATGAGGCATGTTATACTCCCCGCCCATGACCACACTCTTAATTAACTCTGTCTATCGGGCCACTGAAGGTGAAGGAATCCATATTGGAATCCCTCAGATCTTTGTGCGTTTTCAAGGGTGTCATATTGGATGCGTGAATTGTGATTCCAAGGAAACCTGGGAATTTGATCCTGCTTTCACCAAGTCTTTGGACGAAGTGATGGAACAAGTTGAGACACTCTCACAAAATATCATCAAGCGTGTATCAATCACTGGTGGAGATCCTCTTCATCCTTCTCATATACCATCTTTAGTCGCTTTGATTAAAGAGCTTAAAGCGAGAAACTATTATCTGAACATTGAAGCTGCTGGAACCCGGATTGTGAAAGAGGTTTTCGACCAGGTTGACTTTATTTCTTATGACTTCAAGACTCCCTCTACCCAAGTTCGGACTTCAAAAGATCTGCTTTTAAGATTTATTCAGGAATACGGACACAAAGCTCAGATTAAGGCAGTAGTGGCAGACAAAAAAGACTTCGAAGCTGTTTATGACGTTTATCATTTCATAAAAGGTTCGGTTAATTTAACTACTCCCTGGTGCCTGACCCCTTGTTTTGAACCGGGGGAAGCCTTTCCGATGAATAGATTTCAGCAAGTTGTGCAGCTAAACGAGAACTTTGGACTACCATTTCGAGTGATCGGCCAGCAGCATAAGTGGGTTTATGGCCCGGAAGCGAAATTAGTTTAATCAATTATTCATTTTCCCCATCATTCAACCGATAAGCGGTCCATGCGCTTTTTAGTGTTATTCCTTTTATTAAGTTGTTCTCAAGCTCCTTTGAAGTACAAATACTCGTCTTCAAAGCGCTATCTTGCGAGTCTTACTCGTGAAGATATCAGCGTCGATCGAATTGAAGGTGAAGTGAAAGTTGATTTGATCTTTGCCAGTGGTCTTGATTCCACCGTGCTGGTAGTGAAGCTCTTTGATGAAGAGGGGAACTTACTCACGGATGTTGACCCTAGTGACCTGACGCTTTCCACCAGTGAAGACATTGAGGCCAAGCCCTTTGTCTTAAAGCAAGGCGTGTATAAGGCCCAGATTTTACCCCGCGTGAAAAGTAAAAATATCCGCATGCGAGTTGACTGGCAGGAAAAAGTTCTCTCCAAGGAGATTGTTCTTAAAACAACACAAGCGCCTCTAAAAAATAGTGTCTTTCCGCTTAACCATGAATACTCGCAGTCTCGTAGCGTGGATGAAATCTCGGTTAGTCGTGGAAGCGCTTTTCCAGAAACTGCAACTGAAGGCTTCTCTTTTGAGAACATGGGTGACAACCCCATAGTCGATGCTACCCGTAATCGTTATTCCCAGAGGGGTTTTCATTTTGATTACCTGGAACAGGCCAGACAAAATATGGCCCTAGAAATCGATGATTCTCCCAATGATACAGTCTCTCATACCATGCATTCTGTTTTTATGTTCTTCCCCAGAAAACGCCTTCCCATTGTTGAGCAGCTCTCGGGCACGATCAATGTGACCTTACCGAATGGGGAGAAAATGATTTTTCAAAGAGACTCCAAAGAGATCGTTGATGGAGTTTTCACGGAAGGTCCTGTTGATGTCAGCCGTGATCGTCATAAACGTCAGTATGCAGATTTAAAATATCGCGGACAGGGCGTGATTCTCAGGGCCAATGCCAGAGGACAATCACCTCAATTGGGTCAATTTGAAAATACTAAGATTGATATGGAACATGGGATAAAAGGTTCGGCCGATGTCTTGATTATTCATGGCCAATCCGGCCAGCGCTGCCGCCGTCCTAAGAGTGATTTTTGGGAGCCATTGGATGTAACACCCATTGAGTTTAAATTTCCTACGGATGAAGAATTTGATCTCTATCTTAAACAGCACTGCGGATTTGGTTTACCTCAACTTTAACATTTTCACTGACAAGACAATCCAACCCAGAACAAACAACAGGCCGCCAACTGGCACGATCATGGCAAAAGTTTTAATGCCGGTGATGACATACAGATAGCAGTTGAAACTAAAAAGCAGAATTCCTACAAAGAATGAATAAAGAGAAAGATTAAGACGCACATTTTGAAAGAGTTGTTGAAGAACACCTAAGAACAAAATTCCAAAGGCGTGATAGAAGTGATACCGAACACCAGTCTCAAAGGTCACGAGTTTTTCAGGTTCAACCAGATTCTTTAATCCGTGAGCTCCAAAGGCCCCAATCAACACTGCCAGGGCCAGAAGGCCCGAACCCAACGCCAGAGATTTTTTAGCCAGCGGATGTAAAGTCATGAAGAAAGTCCTTTTTAGAAAACGGATAAGTGTTAAATGTTCCTTGCCCCATGGCGACTAATTCATTTGAGCCTTCGATACGAATCTCAGCTGAACTTATGATGAGGCTTTTGCCTTTATGGATCACTTTACCAGTGCCCACCAGGATCTCGCCCAGCTTAGCGGGGCGGATATAATTGATTTTAAATTCAACGGTGGAAGTCAGATTATCACGAGTGATGGCCTCAGAGAGAGCGGATAAACCTAAAGTGCAGTCCATAAGCCCTGCTATCGCCGCTCCATGGGCGGTGTTAGGAGAGCTCAGGTGCTGGTCCTGAACCGTCATCTTGTAGGTGATAAGCCCGGGAGAATGAATGACAAAATCCAGGCCATTATCAAGATCGTATTTATTAATAGATTTAAATAGCTCAATGAAATTTTTCATAGGCATAAGCTTACGCCCATCATTCCGTGAGGTAAAGATTCTTCCCTTTGCCCTCAACAGCATTACGAATGGTAAGGGAGAGTCCTTTTGCATGGCCCAGCTGACTAGCATTGTAGTCAGTTTGATTGCCTGAGCGGCTATTGCCGAGCCTTCGGTAGATGATCTGTGTGTCAAAATCGAGTTTCTTCTGAACCACCACTAAAGCTTTTTTATCCGCTTCACTGTAATTTTTTTTGGCCGCGGACATTTTTTCATGAAATCCATCAGAGACACCGAGGAAAAAAGAATTCTTCGCCTGAAGACCCGAGAGACCATGTTCTTTTTTTGCCAATTCCCACAGGTGGTCAAGTTCTTGATCCAGAAAGTTGGCCACATAAGTGGCAAGCTTAACATTGGTTAAAGAACCAGAAACTTCCAGGCAGCAACAATTTTTCCCCTGGCTAATGACGGGTCTTACAATGAAATGCTTTAAGATGGCATAAATCGCTGTGATCTTAGTGTCTTTTCTTTTTCGTAAAAGAACCCGCTCAAGATAAATAGGCTCTTCCTTGTTAGTTACATAGTCCAGGTTATGGCGCAAGAGAAGCTCATTGGCCTTGAGGGTTGCAAGTTCCGCTTCATGAGAATTTGAACTTTGAGCAAGCATAAAAAGTTTTTTAACTTTTTCCAGGATGCGCTCAGATACCAGATCACCTTCTTTGGATAAATTGCTTTCATCCAGATTCATGGTTGCCCGGGAGACATCTTCAGGAAAACCAAAACGTTCACAAACTTCCTTAAACTCCGGGCCATGTGGACGGACATCCTGATAAATCAGATGAGTTAAATAGTGGGCCAGTTCATGCTTGAGGATGTCTCGGATAACACTATCTTTGGCCAGATAGATCAGTTTGCGATTGAGTCCAATTTGTAAGTAGGGAGCATTAAAGTGTCCCCATTCTTTTCCTTCAAACACCACCACATTTATTGGGTATAAGTAGCGGTTAAATTCAAATCGGCTTTTACGAATTGTAATGCCGGCCTTTTCTAGAATTTCTCTTAAAAAAGCTTCAGTCTTTTTAATAAAAGCAATCGAAGTATTGTCATAAATAAACATGCCACATTTTAGGCCTTTTAAGGTCAAAGGACAACTTCAGGTTGTAAGACGAAGTTAAAGATTTCACTCTAGAAACGCCACTTTTGGTGTCAAAAGGATTCCAAATAAAAAAAATACATAGTGCCAAAATGCACTCATTACTTAATTGTTTTCAGCATGTTACTCCTTAAATATATTCCACGCCACATGAAGGAGGAAGGGATGAACAAGCTGCTTAAAGCATCTTTATTTTTAGTTTTCTTCGTTAGCTTTCAAAACCATCTTTTTGCCCAGGATTTGAATTGCGAGTTTAAGGGAGATAAAATGGAAGGAATTAAATCCATCCGAATAAATGATGAGAGCTTGATCATTAATAAGGAACTAGAAATCCCTTTAGATAAATCCCGAGTAAAGTGTGGAAATTTCGGCCGTCAAATTCGTTTCGACGGAATGGCCTTGGGCTATCAGGTTGTGCTGGAATCTTGCACCACTGAAGCAAAATTTGAGGGTAATTTAATTGACTCCGTCAATGAAGTTGCCGCCCGAGTTCTCTGTCATCAGGTTAAAATCTAATTCATTTTGTAAAACCCAGCGATTGGCCTCAAGACGAAAATTTCTTCTATGGAATTCTTGTCCGAAGCGATTACGGATGGCCATAGAAAGCACAGGAGTCTCCTGATCCCACGCGATATCCACTAAACCATAAGCAATTCCAAAAAAAGAAGTTTCATATCTTCGCCCCAGGTACCCCCAGAATATGCGGGGTACCCTGTGGGTCATTCCACTTGAAAGAAATTCCAGATGTCCATGCCTTCTGAAAATGGTTGAAAAATGCATGTCTCCTGTCAGAAACACCACCCCCTTGGTGTTGAGTCTCTCAACTAGTTCCAGTAGGCGGTCCCGTTCTGTTGGATAATTTGGCCAGGCGCCATCAGAGAGGGGATGAAGAGGTGAAAGAATAGATAACCCTGACATAATGAAGTGAACACTCGCCTGGGAGTTTTTTAATTGTGACTCAAGCCACTGCCACTGGGTTTCACCCAACATGGGGGCTTTTGGATCAAGATCCATGAAGTAGCGGTTATCCAGAAGAATAAATTTTATCTTTCCAAAAGTGTAACTGGTATAGACCCCTTCTTGTTTTCTCCTCTGTGAGCCCATTGGTTCTTCCAGAAAATCCAAAAAGAGTTTTTGATTTCGGACCTTATCTTTAAAATAACCGTTAGTATTATTGCCCCCGTAATCGTGATCATCCCACATACCCATAATGGGCACTTGTTTTTTGAAGTTAAGATAGTCAGGGATGGCATTTTGTTTATCCAGTGCAATTTTTAAATCTTTACCGGGTTCACGATCGGCATAAACATTATCACCGGACCACATAAAAAAATCGGGACGGACCTTAAGCATCTCTTTCCACAGTGGCTGAGCTTTTGTCTGGTCATTACAGGAGCCAAAGACAAATCGGGTGACAGTCTTTAAACTCATGAGTCTTTCATGGTTGGTTGCCAAGAGTGTTGAAGAGAAGAGAAAGGAAAAAAGAGTGATCCATTTCATGCGCACCCCCCGAGAAAAGAGGTTGATCTTTACATTCTTTTTTTACAATGGAATGACACGAATCACTTATTTCGTTGAGTCAGTGAGCTGCCCAGCGAAGAGATAATGACACAAACAATGGCAAGCCACTGAAAAGTTGTTAAACGTTCTGCAAGAAAAAGAAGTCCCATGAGAGAGGCAATGGCCGGTTCCATGCTCATCAGGACTCCAAAGGTCTTGGTTGGCATTTTCTTTAAAGCAAACATCTCCAGCGTATAAGGCAGAGCACTTCCAAAGAAGGCCACCATAAGTGCCAGAGGCAGGGCGGAGAGATTAAATAATTTAGAACCATCGGCCATGATGCCAAAGGGGAGTACTGCTGCAGCAGCGACCAGCATTCCCATGCTTGATGCCACTCCACCTGAGAGGGTGTCGCCGGCCTTTTTACCAAAGATTATGTACAGGGCCCAACAAAGACCTGCGATCAAGGCAAACAGGATACCGAGAGGATCCAGAGCATGGTCAGTAATTTCTAACGGCAAGAGCAGGATAATTCCCACGGCCGCCAGGAGGGCCCACAGGTAATCAACTTTTTTATGAGAAGACCAGATGGCAACGGCCAGGGGGCCAGTAAATTCCAGCGCGACCGCAATACCAAGTGGGATTCGCTCAAGAGCAAAATAAAAACTGTAATTCATCAGACCTAGTGAGAGCCCATAAAAAAGCAGGCTTTTTAAAACGCCGTGGGTGAATTTGATTTTCCAGGGCCTGAAGACGGCCGTCATCATGATGCCCGCAAAGAGCAGCCGCAGAGTGGATGTTCCCCCGACTCCCAGAATAGGAAAAAGGTGTTTGGCCTGAGAAGCTCCAAACTGAATCGAGCACATGGCCAACATCAGAATAAAAATGGGTAAAAAAAAGGCCCCGGATGGGGCCTTAGAGTTTTTCAATTAAGCTCCACCTTCGGATCGTTTTTTCTCGTGATACGTAAAAGCAGCTTTCATGTATTCACGGTTCGCTCGAGCAATATGCTCGATAGAAATTCCTTTCGGACAAGTGGCTTCACATTCAGCGTGAGTTGAGCAGTTACCAAACCCAAGTGAGTCGTGAGTGTAAACCATGTTCAAGGCACGGCGAGGAGATTCCGGCTGACCTTGTGGTAACAGGGCCAGTTGAGAAATTTTTGATGACATGAAAAGCATTCCTGAACCATTTGGACAAGAGGCCACACAAGCACCACAGCCGATACAGGCCGCTGCATCCATTGCCTCATCAGCGATAGGCTTTGGAATAAGCATGGCATTTCCATCAGGAGCATTACCAGTATTGGCAGTAACATAACCACCAGCGGCCATCACTTTATCCATGGCAGAACGGTCAACAGTTAAATCTTTAATGACCGGGAAGGCCGAAGCGCGGAATGGTTCAACAACGATGTTGTCGCCATTTTTGTAATGTCGCATGTGAACCTGACATGTCGTCGTGTTCTTGAAACCACCGTGAGCTTTACCGTCGATGGCCATTGAACACATACCACAAATACCTTCGCGGCAGTCATGGTCAAAGGCGATTGGATCTTCACCCTTACGAACTAATTGATCGTTAAGGACGTCAATCATTTCGAGGAAAGACATATCGGGAGATACATTCTCCACGCGGTAATCAACGAGTTTACCTTCTGTAGTTGCATTTTTTTGGCGCCAGATTTTAAGATTTAGCGTCATATTTTCTGTAGATGCCATAAATAGGGCTCCTTATTTGTACGAACGTGTAGCGAGTTGAACATTCTCAAACTTCAGTTCTTCCTGATGACGGATAGGACTTGAGTTCTGGCCGGTATATTCCCATACAGCGGCATGAGTAAAGTTATCATCGTCACGTTTAGCTTCGTTATCCGGGGTCTGGAATTCTTCACGGAAGTGACCACCACAAGACTCTCTACGCTCAAGAGCATCTAGTGCCATGAGTTCTCCGAGTTCAAGGTAATCAGCAACACGAGTGGCCTTATGAAGTTCAAGGTTAAAGTTTCCTGTTTCCCCTGGAACGTTCACGTCATGCCAGAATTCTTCGCGAAGTTTTCTGATGCCGTCGATAGCATTCTTAAGACCTGCTTCATTACGGCTCATTCCAACGTTTTCCCACATGATGTGGCCAAGTTCCTTATGGAAATCTGAAACTGTTCTCTTACCGTTAATGCCCAGAATTTTTGAAGTCTGAAGCAATACTGCCTGTTCAGCATCTTTGAAAGCATTGTCTTCAGTCGTTACTTTTTCCAGCGGAGTTGAGGCCAGGTAGTTACTGAGAGTATACGGGATAACAAAATATCCATCGGCCAGACCCTGCATAAGAGCAGAGGCACCCAGACGATTGGCCCCGTGATCTGAGAAGTTTGCTTCTCCTAAAACGTGAAGACCTGGAATGGTTGACTGAAGGTTATAGTCGACCCATAAACCACCCATGGTGTAGTGAACAGCAGGGTAGATCATCATTGGTGTTTTATAAGGATCATCACCGGTGATTCTTTCATACATTTCAAAAAGGTTTCCGTATTTACCTGCGATGGTATCTCGACCATCACGTTTAATGGCATCACGGAAATCCAGATAAACCGCCATCTTGGTTGAACCAACGCCTTTACCTTCATCACAACGGAATTTTGCCTGACGGCTTGATACGTCTCTTGGAGCAAGGTTACCAAAAGATGGGTAAACGCGCTCCAGATAATAATCTCTGTCTTCATCAGGGATATCAGCTGGCTTACGAGTATCGCCTTCTTTTTTCGGAACCCAAACCCGGCCATCGTTACGAAGAGATTCAGACATAAGGGTTAACTTAGACTGATAGTCACCGTGAACAGGAATACATGTCGGGTGAATTTGAGTGAAGCAAGGATTCGCGAATGCAGCTCCGCGCTTATAACATCTCCAGGCGGCAGAGCCGTTAGAGACCTGAGCATTGGTTGAAAGATAAAAAACGTTTCCATAACCGCCAGTACAAAGAAGTACAGCATCAGCAGCGTAGCGCTCTAATTCACCGGTTA
The DNA here is from genome assembly GCA_002381945.1 of Bacteriovoracaceae bacterium UBA4096. Taxonomy (GTDB): domain Bacteria; phylum Bdellovibrionota; class Bacteriovoracia; order Bacteriovoracales; family Bacteriovoracaceae; genus Peredibacter. Next base: position 234,675 of record DFXY01000004.1, on the reverse strand, counting down.
AAAGGTTACGAACGATGATACCGCGAGCTTTTCCATTGATGGTCACTAGGTCCATCATTTCACGACGGTTGTATTGTTTGATCTTACCCTTGGCCACCATCTTCATCATGCCTGAATAAGCACCCAACAGAAGCTGTTGACCGGTTTGACCGCGGGCATAGAAGGTTCGACTTACCTGAGCTCCACCGAATGAACGGTTATCTAAATAACCGCCGTATTCACGGGCAAAAGGAACACCTTGGGCCACCATCTGATCGATGATGTTATTAGAGACTTCGGCCAGACGGTAAACGTTAGCTTCACGAGCGCGGTAATCGCCACCTTTGATGGTGTCGTAGAAAAGGTTTTTAACCGAGTCACCATCATTAGGATAGTTCTTAGCGGCGTTGATACCACCTTGAGCGGCAATCGAGTGCGCACGGCGAGGGGAATCCTGGATGCAAAATGAAAGCACGTTGTAACCGAGTTCGGCCAAAGTGGCAGCGGCCGAGCCGCCGGCAAGTCCGGTACCGACAACGATTACGGTGAATTTTCTTTTATTGGCAGGGTTAACCCGCTTCATTTCAAATTTATGTTTTGCCCATTTTTCAGTAAGGGGACCGCTTGGAATTTTTGAGTCAAGATTAAGAGTCATATTACACTCCCTTCATATAGGCCCAAACTGATACGAAAGCAAAACCGCCTCCGACCACGATGGCATATAGATAGCCGATGATTTTAATTTTACCAAAGTACTTACCGTGATTCAGACCCAAAGACTGGAAGGCCGATGAGAAACCATGGGCAGTGTGGAAGGCCGCGCAGAACATGGCAAACACGTACCAGCCAACGCTGACAGGGTTTGCAAAATATTCCATGGTGGTTTTGTAGATATCACGCATCTCAGTGCCATCAACCACAGTTGTGTAGACTGTTCCGAATTTTAAATTCATCAGGTGAAGAATTAAAAAAACCAGGAGTACCAAACCAGTGTAGGGCATTGTTGCCGACATCAAGGTTGTTCCACGACCAGTACGTTTTTTCATGGCGTACTTACCGCGAGAGCGCATGTTTTCAATATTTAATCTGACGGCCAGGTACATGTGAACTAGAAAAACCAGCGCAAGACCTGCCTCGATTACATAAAGAAGACCCCCCAATGCGAACAGCTTGTAGCTGTAGAGGTTGAAAGCATCAGGTCCTACCAGAAGCAGAAGATTTCCCAAGAGGTGACTTACCAGGAACCCACAAAGAAGCAGGCCAGTAATCGCAACGAGGTGTTTTCTACCAATGGAAGAGCCAAAGTAATGATTAACAGCTGATGTCATCATACAAAAGAACTCCCTTTCGAATTGAAAAATAAAGCGGATTTAAGTCGCAGAAATAATTGTCTTTTACTCTACCAGATTTGCACGAGTTGTCAGTCGAGAAATGACTATTTTTCCGGTAGATTTTGACAGTAAGTGTCAGAGTCGTTTTATTTGCTGATTTTTATCACATCATACATTCGTAAGCAGCGACTTCGGCTTAGCTCATAACTCACAATGGGTCGAGGATAATCCGGAGCGAGGAGGGCATCGGGACGATGGAGGCCCTTACCCTTTAAATGTTTTAATTCCGGCACCCATTGGTGAATGAATAGGCCTTCAGGATCGAACTTTTCGCTTTGAGCATAAGGATTGAAGATACGAAAATAAGGCTGCGAATCACAACCGGAACTCGCTGACCACTGCCATCCTCCGTTATTACTGGCCAGATCAAAATCCAAAAGTTTTTGGGCAAAGTATTTCTCACCTTTGCGCCAATCAATTAAAAGTGTCTTACATAAAAAAGAGGCCACCACCATTCTGAGGCGATTATGCATCATTCCTGTCTCATTTAAGCAGCGCATGGCCGCATCAATCAGAGGAAAACCTGTTTGTCCTGACTTCCAGGCGTTAAACTCTTTCTCAGATCCCAAAAACTTAATCTGATCATATTCCCGTTTGAAGGCCCCCTTCTCAACATGAGGATAGCTATCCAGAATCATCTGATAAAAATCTCTCCAGATAATTTCCGTTAACCAGGTTCTGGAACCTTCGGAAGAGTGGTCAAGGGCCAGCTGGACCATATTCCTGACAGAAATATTTCCAAAGCGCAGATATACTGAAAGGAGAGAAGTTCCTGAAAGGGAGGGGAAGTTCCGATTTTCAGCATACTTATCAATAGTCAAATTAAAATTTTTTAAGCGGCAAAGGCCCGCTGGAGATCCTCCAGTTAGAAGAGGAGGTGAATTAAAAAAACCGATGATTTTATACCAATCAAAGTCGAGGATATTTTTTTTGTTCTGAAACTGACGGAGATTTTCAAGCGGACAATCGTAATTGGAAACAATCCTTCCGGTTTTTTCAAAAGTCTCCAGCCACTTATTTTTATAAGGCGTAAATACTTTGTAGATACCAAAACTATTTGTCAGAACTTCCTGCTTTTCAAACATGACTGAATCTTTGAATTGCTCGAAGTTTATTCCCATGTGGGAGAGTTTCTTGGCGACTTTTAGGTCTCGAGCTTTGGCATAAGGTTCATAATCACGATTACAGAAGACATTTTTTACTTTTAATTCCGAAGCAAGTTTAGGGATTTCTTCTTCAGGCCTACCATATCTGATTAAGAGGGAAGAGCCGTGCTTTTGCAGGATTTTTTCCATCTCCTGCAAGGACTGATAAATGAAAGTCACCCTGCGATCATGCTTGTCTGAGAGCTTATTCAGGATATGTGTGTCGAAGACAAAAACTAAAGTTGTCTCACCGGTTTCCAGTGCATGGGACAAGGCCACGTGGTCATGGGGCCTTAAATCTCTTCGGATCCAACATAAGGATGACATGAAAACAGTGTCTCAAAAAAAGGGCCCTTTTACAGGACCCTTATTCGTTTGTTTGACTTTTGTCTTAGCGTTTGAGTTCGATGGTTCGCTGAATTTGACCAGGCCCAGGAATTTCATGGGGATCAATGTCACCTTTGACCACCCAAATCTCATTAGGTTTGTTTTTATTCCGGAGGTAAGTTAACTCCACTCCTCCTTCCGCATCAATGGTTTGAATAATCGAGATGGAATCAGGGTCACTGGCCCCAACACCCATGACTTCCTGTTGACGACCATATTTATAGGAGAATTCATCCCGTACCTGTTTTAGGCGGGTGAGATCCACATCTTTATTGGCCTTTCTTGCCCCAACTAATACCCGCGACTTTAAGAGGGCCTGAAGTTCAGGTGCCTTATGGGCACCATATTCACCTACGACCATGGCGCCCATGGCGAAGGCCTTGCCGACATCCCGGTTTTTAGAAGTTGAGTAGCCATAACTGATTCCATACATCGGCCCTGTTTCCGAATGATCCCGGGCCATTTGTACCAGGCCATCATTGAAGACATTGTCGTTGTATTTTTCAAAATCCTCCAGGGCCGCTTTGCGGATATCTTCCGGTGAGGCATTGCCTCGGACTTTTCCTACCACTGCATTTGAGGCCATATGGGTATTGAGTTCTTTAAACATTGAGATAATCTCTTCTTCGCTCTTGACCGCATGCTTGGAGGCCAGACCCCGCCAGGTAATGTCATCTGAATACCATGACTTCATTTTGAAATTAAAGAGTTCCGGATCATGATAACTGGATTTACCGTAGAGTTGCTTGAAGTCTTCATCGACATAACCGATCTCAACCCGTTCGATACCTTTTTTAGGATGTTTGTAATAGATATTGTTTTTTGCAAAAACCTCATCCACTCGTTTATGGATGATATCCCAACTCTTAACCGGATCATTTGCCAGAGAAATTTTTAACGATGGATCATCTTTAATTTCGCGTTTAATGATTTCCCGATAGAGTCGGGGATCAATGTATTCCACCCCGTCCATCTGAGGCACTTTCTTTTCACCCTTCAGAGCTACTTTAACCGGTGGTCTTGTATAAGGAGTGATGAGATCGACAGAATTTTCAATTGGAAGACCGAATCTTAAGCGCTCAGTTAAGTCATCCACCAGAAAATCACTGGCAAGGATTCCGTGTTTGATGATTTTTCGCCATTCTTCCTGACTCTTATAAATATCTGAGTCAGGTTCAATGATTCGAGGAGGTGGAAAACCTTCTCGCATCAAGGCGTAGGAGAGTGCAAATTCTCGGGTGCTTCGGCCATTGCCGTTGGCCAGGGGATGAATGGAAACCAGGTCCCGCTGGAATTTTGCCACGAGGTTAACAAACTCATCGAGTTTTTCAGGAGAATTAATTTCTCCGATGAGGGTTCTCTCACGAGTAAACCAATCCATCAGATCGTCCACCATGGCATCAACCAGCTTCTTGGTGACCTGCATTTTGTTGCGGGAAAGATTGGCATACTCGGCATTGAGCTTAGTGATCTCATCCCGGTACTTCTCTCCCTCAGGACCGGCCTTCCAGATTGAATCCCGGCCGTGGTAATCATTTTGCAGTTTTAGTAGTCGGTTACTGACTGACTGGTAGTTTTCTACTTCAATGACCAGTGCAGGATGATTTTTCCGGATGAGATCGAGCCCTTCTTTGCGAACATCATCCACATTGGGATACATGATCTGACCATAGGCCTTACCATCTGCAGTCTTGCCTTTTTCAATCCACGTGAGATACGGATTCTTTTGGATCTCTTCCAGAACTGAAGCATTGATTGGACTGTGAGATGGCACGTTCCCATACCAGTGGCCATCGCGAATTTTCCCCAAATCTTTTTCAGGAACTTTTTCAATACCGCCTTTCATCATCTTACGATGAACTTCCAGCAGGGTGTTCTTATTCATCGGTGGTTTTTCACTCAGAAGATAAGTTCGGGCACTCTTGAAGTTTTGAAAGGCATCAGCATCATACCTATTGGCCATGGCCGATTTATTAACCGTTTTTTCGCCTTGAATGAAGGTATCAAGTTCTGGAATCGTATGCTGGTAATCGACGAAGTAGAGGGAGTCCACATTATCGGCAATAATGATGGCCTCTTTCTTGTCTTCCGCTCCATAGATGGCGCGCGTGATGAAATTAGTGTTTTTCTTGGTGTATTTTTGATCAATGAGTTTTGCCAGTTTTTCCCGTTTCTCAAGATAATTGCCATCGACCACATCTTCTGCGAATCCGCTAAAGAGTGTGTCTCCAGGTTGGATGAGTTCGCGCACCGGCGGTCTGCCAGCAAGGCCTGCACGAATGAGAATGTCGGCTTCATCTTTGGTGAAACCACCATCAGTCAGAATTTTATATTTTTCTCTGAGTTCTCTCCAGCTGTACTCAAAAACCCCATTGTCCGGACCGGCCAGGTGGGCCTCTTCCAGTGAACGGGCCATCTTGATCTTCTCTTCCGGTGAAATGTTTTCTCGTTTGAGAAGTTTCATCGCTTCATCAAAGCGCTGCTCTGAAGGAAGTTTGGCGTTATCGATAATCTGTTTGTAAGTAGGTGAGGAGTTTCCAACAACTTTAGCACGGGCCACACCCTGAATGACGTGGGCGTGATACTTCTTGGTAAGAGCATCTTTAATCGGACCGTCTGACAAGGCCGCAATTTCAAGATAAAGCTCTTTTTCAGCTTGTAAGATTTTCTCTGGAGTTAATTTCTTAGCAAGATCTCCATACTGAAGTTCCGGATAAAGGTGTCTGATGATATCTGAGAATTCTGTCTTCTCATTTACCAGAAGGCCCTTTAACAGCTCACGTCTCTTTGGTTCAACTTTGGCAAGAAGCTCTTCTTCCAGTTTGAGAAGATCTTTTTGTTTGGTTTTTTTAACTTTAGCTTCTTCAATTCGTGCCAGCAGTGTGTCCATATTTTTTTGCTGACTGGTCACTGCCTGGGTTACCGTTGTCGTCACGGCCAGTTGTGGAGCACCGAGCTTTAAAACTTTATCAAAGCTCCGACCACCGGCCTTATATGCCATAGTGGTGAGAGGATTTTCAATCGGATAAATAACAATTTTACCGGTAGTCTTTAGGGCCTTGCCTGAAAAGTGGATAACTTTACCGGCAGGAGATTCAACCAAATAAGTTCCGCCTTTTTTAAAAGCATTGGCGAATTTGGCGTATGAATCTTTAAGCACTTTTCTCAAGGGAGAAGTCAGGTATTTATTAATAGTTTTTAGTGCCGCCTCAACGGCTGCTTTGGAAGCCTTCACTCCCGTGGAGATTTTAAGAACATTATCAATTTTAGCGGAAGATTCAGTTGCTAACTTTGCTGCCCTGGAATTTTTAATGGCCGCGATGCCTTTATCTGAAACTTTAAACAGTTTAGAAATTTTAACTGCGCCATTGGCCCCGTGTTTTACTGCCGTGACCAGTCCACCGGTTAAAAAGGCAGGAACCACTTCTGCAACTAAGGTTCCGGTGGCAGCACACAAACCATTTGCCCAGGTCTTGCAGGACATGCAATCGAAGGTCTCAGTTGGCTTTTCACACTTACTAAAATGAGGGACCCCTGCCCATTTTTGGCAGAAGATATCGTTTTTCATCCACTCTTTAACTGACCCCATCAGGGCTTCCCAGATTTTTTTCATGGTCCCTGGAAAGTCATTCACAAGGCTGTCAAAAACTCCGGAGTTTTCTGAAGCCTGGGCCAAGGCAAGTTGAGAAGTCGCAGCGTGGTCTTCGCCGCCTTTGACCCAGTCCCAGAATTCTGTCATTTTTTTACTGGCGGCATTTCCCGCCATTTTTAAAAGATCCCAGGCCCCTTCAAAAAAAGAGATGGCGGCCTTTAAAAAACCGGTGGCAAGTTGAGTGGCACAACTATCATCCCCTAAGTGACAGCCCTTGGGTTTGGCATTCTCCGGAACCATAAGCTCGGCCAGATATCCACCCACACCCATGGCAGATGATATCAGGACACAGCCCATGTCAGATGGGCATTGTTTTTTGATGGCCAATTTTTTTGGTTCTGTACAACTAAGAGTTTCTTCGGCCCGGTTCAGCTCCTTGACTTGAGAATTAAGAGAGAGCTCAGCTTGAGGAAGTTTGCAATCGCCGCTTTCACATCCCAGGCGTTCTTGAAGAAGGTTCTGGTGTTTACTGAGTTCAGTTTCCAGGTGATTGATTTCGGTCAGAAATTTCCAACACTCTTCAGTCAGTCCTTTTTCCACCGCCGCCGGCAAACAGGATTTCTGATAAAGCGCTCCCACATCTTCCAGTCTTTCAACCAGCTTTTCAATACATTCGCCATCTTCACAGGATGAAGTCTTGGCATAACTAATTGAGATGGGTCCCCAGGAAGTGAGCGATGAGGCCAGGAGGAGGAAGGCCAGTTTTAAGGCGAGCAGTGACTTCATTTAAACGCCTCCGCAATCAAGGCCATTGATCAGATCAGAGAAGTCTTTTTCATGGGCTTCATTTTTACTGAGTCTTAACGACTTAGAAAAAAGGATCTTTCCACGGCATTCAATATAGTAAGACTGTTCCTGATAAGTTTTTCCCTCGTGGGCATAGCGCAGTCCAATCTTGTGAACCTTATGGCCATGTTGATTGACTTTAACTTCATAAGGAAAAAATGAAATCACATCAGCGTTGACCGTCTTGGCCCATTCTTTCCTGCTGGATTGATAGGATTTCTGAGAGGTGGCCAGTGACTTAACATCCAGCTCCAGATCGGCACCGGTGTCGGTAAAAGAAATATTCGACCTTTGCCCGTTGGCCTCAGGTGAGAAATAAATAAAAGGCATGCCAAAAAGGTCTTTGCCTAGTTTCCAGTTGGACTTCTCTTCAATAAAGATTGAGCGGGTATTTCTTTTGAGTTCCAGGCTTTTTGCATAGGCCGTAGTCAAAGAAAGGGATATAATACAAACGAAGACAAAAATTACTTTCATCATATGGACTCCTACTTCCATCTGATCGGTTATTTTTATCAGGAGATTAGTATGCAAGTGCTGGTGAAGAACCCTCTGGCCCAAATAGATTTGAAGGACTTGGACATCATCCAGAGTTTCTGGTCGAAAGACTGTTACTACATGGGTCCTCGCTTTAGTATGAGCTCTCTGATGGAAGCAACTGATCCACTCGGATTATCCCCGTATCTGATTTTAAATGCCCAAATAGCCTTTTTATTGTCTTTATTAGAACCCAAGTCCACCACTTTAACCCAAAATCTCGGACCCTTAGGCACAGTCGGTGCTTTTTTATTTACAGGTAAATCTATTATCCATCGTGAAGACGAGATTAAAGTCGCCAAGTATCTTAAAGAATATGTGCCAAAAGATTCTGGCATACCGGCACCTCAGGGGTTACCGGATCAGATGATTATTTTTGGGGAACATTCCATTCGGAAAAATTTATGGGAGAAGCTGGAGGTCGGGGGAACTTTTATTTTAGGGGCCACTCAGCATAAGATTTCCATCGATCCCGCCTTTGATTTTGAAGCATTCGGAAGTTTATATCCAGTAGGGGAGGCCACTGAATTTGGCTGGCGGATTAATGATGAAAACATAGGCATGGAGTGGTTTGAAATCGTCAAAGTCAAAAAACGGTCTTAAGCTTTCAGAAGATCCAGGATCAGACCGCTTTCAGTAAACTTTTTAAAATTGGCCTGATTCTTATCTTCAATAAAAGAGCGATCAGTTTGCGGACCGTCTTCCAGATGCTGCAACAGATCCAGTTCTTCATCCGTCATTTCTAAACTTTGAATTCGGTCCTGTGAATCACGGTATAAACAAAGCACATGAGGATACTCAATGATTTCCACTTTTCCTTCATGGGCCTCTTTCAACATTTTACGTATATCAAATTCCAGGCTCAGAAAGAGGGCCGTGGGATTTAAATAGATTCCCGGAACATGGGGAAAGGGTTCATCTGTGGTTTTAGCATCAAATAAGGCCAGCTCATAAAAGGCCAGTTCAAATAAATAGGGAGGACAATCCCCTTCCAGGGTTTTTTGTTGAAGGTATTCCGGAAAAGACAGATCGATATATTGACCTTCGTATTCCTGGGTCACGGCATCCCAATCTAAATCTGAAAAAAGAGTGAGGCTCGGGAACATTTGTTGTAATGCATGCATGTCTCAACTCCCTTGGGGGTCATTAATGGGGGACATCTTAACAGGACTGACCCAGCAGTCTTCTTGATCCTGGCCAATTTTTTTTCTTAACTTTTGACTTTTCGGCTGTTTAGCGATGACATATGAGGGCCATGACTGAATTTCCTGTAGAAAAATACATTGAATTAGAAAATAATCCCTACCTTTTAGGTAGGATAAGCATCAATCAGGTCAAAGAAAACTTCCACGCCGAAGTTGATATCATCCACAAAGAATCACATAAAATTTTTAAGCATGTAGATATCGTTTATAATCAATACAGCGCTGAAGAAGCATTGATTGTAGGAGTTCAAAGGCTCAGGCAGTTTTTGGAGTCCGTTGAAAAACAATCTCAATACCATTAGAGGTTAATATGGGTGTTTTTAAAGTTTCCGACATGACTTGTGGCCACTGTGAGAAGGCGATCAAGACTGAGCTCGCTAAAGGTGATCCTAAAGTGAAGGTGGATGTAAATCTAAAAGATAAAACTGTAGCGGTTGAAAACCTAACTGACGACCGGGTCATCTTTTTATTAAAAGAAATTGGTTATAGTCCTGAAAAAATAAAGTAATCACCTGTGCTGCAATTAGAGTTTTTTCCCAGNNGATCGAAAACGACTGGCCTATTATCCGGAATTTTATCAGGCCCCGAAGGCCAACGATATTATCCGCCGTCAGCATGCCCAATTGGTGGATAAGATTCTGGGGCTTAGGGTTAAGTACATTGAAGAAATGTTAGTGGCCGAAGCCCAGGGATTTGAGCCAGAGGGGACTCATGAAACATGGGGACCGACCCTGCATCAGGGTGTACAAACCTGGATTGGACTTGAGTTGCAGACCCTGCAAACCCCTTACTCAGAATGTTTTAGAATCCTTCAACTTTTAAAAATTAAACCTTATCAGCACATCATTGATTTAGGAGCGGCCTACGGAAGAATGGGGATTGTCATTGGTGGGCTTTACATCAAAAATTCTTTCACAGGGTATGAGTATGTGAAGTCCCGGGTGGATGAAGGAAATCGGTTATACCGTGAACTGGGATTTTCACGCTGCCAGCTTCTGCAGCAGGATCTTTTTGCCCAAAATTTTGAATTACCCATGGCGGATGTTTATTTTATTTATGACTACGGTCAGGTTGAACATATCGACCATACCCTGAGACAAATTGAAAAGATTGCATATAAACGTCCGGTGAAGGTCGTGGTTAGAGGTAAATTCACTAAACAGATCATCAGTGACTTTCATCCGTGGTTAGAACTTAAGTACGAAGGGAAACACGAAGAATTCTTTTCAATTTATACTGCTTACATCGTCTGATCTTTTTCCTGCGGGGCCTTCGTTAAACGCATTGGTCATGAGGATTTCCGTTGGTGCCACATGGATGCTTTGAGTAGGGTAGGCAAAACTAATTTTTTCCGCCTCAAAAGCTTCTTTAATATCAATTAAAATATCCTGATGAATATCCATGTAGATGTTGTAGTCATCACTTAAGACCCAATAGATCGTTTCAATCTTGGTATAGCTACTGATCTCCATGAAGTGACAGCGCTCAAAACGCACCATGCTTTTAGTCCGGATGATCGCGGTAATCAAACTGACTGCCGTTCGAAGTTTATCGGTACTAAGGTCGAGAGGGAGATAGAGCAGCAGGGGAATCCTGCGCTCATGCATCCGCTTGAAGTTCCTGATACGAGTTGCCAGAAGGTCTGAGTTGGAAATGATGATCTGCTCACCTGAGAGCGAGCGGATACGCGTGGTCTTGAGACCAATTTTTTCGACCTCACCTAAGTACTGGTCGACGATGATAAAGTCCCCAACAACAAAGGGCTTATCAAGGACTATGGAGAGTGAGGCAAATAAGTCGCCTAAGATTTTTTGCAGGGCCAGGGCGACTGCAATACCTCCCACCCCCAGACCGGCGATGATCGTGGTAATTTGGATACCCAGATTACTTAAGGTGAAGAGAAAGAGAATGGAGAAAAGGATGAATCGCGCCAGTAGTTGAATAAGACTAATGGAACTTGCGGCACTGGGGTTTCTCAGAGTCTTACGTTTTATTTGTGAAGAGATCCACTTATCCAGCAGATGGTAAGACCAGATGGCCACTTGCCACATGAAAACCACAAAATAAATCCGGTCGGCGTACAAATTGACAATCTTAGTGTGCTTAATGAATCTGAAACCGATGTAAACGGCCGACAGAAACATGAATGATTGCGTGGTTTTTTCTGCCAGGAAAACGACCACTTCATCCCAGCTATTCTTGGCCAGACCGGTAAATTTTCCAAGCCTCATGGAGAGCAGGGTCTTTAATCCCCAAATGAGGATATATGATAGTAAACCTACTCCCAGACCCAAAAGATACGGATTTGGTAATAGGTCTCGCATTTTAGTGTCCTACACTCTCAAGAAAATTTTCCAGGAACAAGTTCACACTTTTTTGCTCACGAATAAAATAATGAGCGTGAGTTTTTTCTTTACCCACTTTAATGCAAAAAGGAGTGATATCTTTTCTATCTTGCAGAACACTGAACATGTCTTCATCAGTCGTATCATCACCTATGGCCACCACCACGTCAGGTTTTTTAGACAGGCCTTGAATCCAGCTCTGAACAAAATAACCTTTGTTCGCGTGAATGGATTTTACTTCAATGACCTTTTTTCCCCAATTTACCTGGACCGGTTGACCAGTCAGGGCCTCTTCCAGTTCGAAGAATAATTTATTGGCCAGGAAGTCGGCAAATTCTCTCGGTGAGTTTCGGTAATGCCAGGTGACAGCGTGGCCCTTATCTTCAATAAAGCTCTCGGGAGTCCTGAGGGTGTAGAGATCCAGAATTTCCATCACCAGGCCTTTCCACTTCGTTGAATCATGGGGAATGAGGTTGTGCCAACGATTATCAATCGGAGAAAAAGAGTAGGCCCCGTGGCATGCTGCCAGGGGGAAGTTAAAGTCATTATCAATAAATTGCTCTTCTAAAAATTCTTTATCTCTTCCACTTACCACCACAAACTCACAATTTTTTCTCTCCGAAATCATCTGCAAGAGATCGATGGTATTTCCCGGTAACTTAACATCCTTAGGGTGGGGAGAGATGGGGGCGAGTGTTCCATCCAGATCGCAGAAGAATAAAATCTTTTTACCCTTTAAATCCAGCATCCAGTTAAATTTACCATCGTCAGGCAGTGACATTGTGGTTTCGTTTTTCTTGGTATCAGTCACCAGGTCGCGCAGAATAATCTTCGCCCAGTCAGAGGAGGTATACTTTGTGAGGAAATCCTTCATGGCAATCATCTCTTTTTGGCGTTTTATTTCAGGATGATGAAGGGCATCCTTCATGCGCATGATGGTATCGGTTACATTCCAGGGATTAATGGACATGGCATAACTCAACGTGGAGTGGGCCCCGGCAAACTCACTGAGTAAAACCACTCCTGGATAGTCATCGTTTTGAGACATGACATATTCGAGGGAAACCAGATTCATCCCATCCCGGCGGGAGCTGATAAAGAGCACTTCACTTAATTGATAGAGGGCGGAGAGTTCAGGTTCGGAAACCGAGTGGTAAATATACTGAATGGGCATCCAGGTGGGAGAGCCAAATTCACCATTGATACTGGAAACCAGTTGTTCAATTTCTTTTTTTAAACTTTTGTACTGTGAGACTTCTGTGCGAGAGGGAATCACGATTTGCACCAGCTGAACTTTCTCTCTTTCTTCGGGATATCTTTTTAAGAAGGCCCTGAAGGCCTGAAGCTTAAGTAAAAGACCCTTAATGTAGTCTAATCGGTCAATTCCCAGTATCCATTTAACACTCTTCTTACTCTTTTGATATTTGTTAATGTATTCATGAGTTTCAGGAGCGGCCGCCAGTTGTTTGAAGTGTTCCGTATCAATGGAAATAGGATAAACTCCCCACATATTATTATTGGGTGCCACTTCTCCCAGCACTCTTTGAATTGAACTTCTGAAGTGATTCAGATAGGACAAATCATGAAAGCCGATTTGATCACACCTTAATAGTGACAATAGAATTTCTTTTCTTTGAGGAAGCTCACGGAAAATTTCGGAACTTGGAAATGGAATGTGAAGAAAAAATCCAACTCTTAATTCAGGCCGTTTTTCTTTAACCAGACCTGGAACCAGTAAAAGTTGAAAGTCATGAACCCAAACAATGTCATCATCTTTGGCCTCATCTAAAATTGCATTGGCAACAATTTGATTCACTTCAACATAAGAGTGCCAACCTTCTTGGGAGTGCCTTACCATATTCCTTTCATAGTGAAAAAGTGGCCAAAGCACATTGTTACAATAAAGATTGTAATAATTATCATAAACACTTTTTTGAACGATGATGGGATGACATGGCAAGTTGCCCACTGGTTTTTTTTTTAATTGCTCAACATTTTCCCGGTTAATGTCATCAGTCAAAATCCCCATCCATTCAAAATCGAATCCAACTTTTGTGGGATCAAGACCTTTGATGGCAGAAACTAAACCACCAGAACTAGGTGAGAACATTTTCACTTTGGAGTTATATGCAAGTGGTAATCGATTACTGACAAGAAGGCATCGTGGCATTTTAAAATCCTCTCAAGCATTGAAGTCGAATGCAATATAGTCTAAAATTTCACTATGAATAAGGCACATCGCTATAATCTCGCCATTACTGGAAACTGCCACTATCTAGCTTATGTGAATGATCAGAGTGATGTCAGTTGGATGTGCTGGCCTTATATGGATTCAAGTTTTGTTTTCGGTTCCCTCTTGGATGATGAAAAAGGTGGCTCCTTTAAAGTCGTTCCTGATTCTGCATTTCATACGAAGCAGCGTTATGTTGAAAATACCGATGTCATCATCACGAACTTCTATTGTGAAGATGGTGATTTTGAAGTCATTGATTTTGCTCCTCGTTTTGCCATACATGATCGATACCATAAACCATTACAATTTTTTCGAAAGATCAAGCGCCTGAAAGGTCAGCCGCGAATCAAAATCATCTGTGATCCTCGCGGGCATTATGGAGAATCTATTCCTGAAATTAGTGTGGGATCAAATCACATTAACTATAAAGGTCTTCACTATCCGCTAAGACTCACCACCAATGCTGCCAAATCTTACATTAAAGAAGAAAGAGTTTTTGGACTGACAGAAGATATTTACATGGTGCTCTCAGGAGGAGATCCATTCGAAGCACCGCTGAAAGAAACTTTTGAAGAGTTTTATTACAAAACTGTCCGTTACTGGAGAGGCTGGGTAAAGGATACTTTTATTCCCGGTATCTTTCAGAAAGAAATGATCCGTTCTGCCATTACCATTAAGCTTCATCAATTTGAAGATACCGGTGCCATCATCGCTTCCGGCACAACTTCCTTACCAGAGTATCCGGGGAGTACCCGCAATTGGGATTACCGTTATTGTTGGCTCAGGGATTCCTATTTCAGCTTGGGAGCGATGAATAGCTTAGGTCACTTTGAAGAGGCCGAGAAGTTTTTGCATTTTATCAACAACCTTCTCTATGACATCAAGAACCTGCAGCCAGTGTATAAAATTAATGGAGAGGCGGAAATTCCAGAAAGGGAGATTCCACTTAAAGGTTACGCGGGAGAAACTCCCGTACGAATTGGGAATGCGGCCTATTATCAGAAACAATACGATTCTTTCGGTCAGGTCATCCTGACCCTCCTGCCGCTGTATATGGATGAACGTATTATCCATCGGGAGCAGATGCTCTCTCTGGATCCGATTAAAAATCTTTTAAATGAAATTGAAGTCCGGATGGATGAGCCAGATGCAGGTATCTGGGAGTTTCGTGGTAAAAAACAAAAACATCTGGAGACCTATGTCTTTCATTGGGCAGGGGCCAAGGCCAGTTTAAAGATGGCCGAGCACTACCAGGATGAAGAACTTCATGAACAGGCCACACGTATTCTTAAACTCTCAGAATTGAATATTGAAAAATGTTATAATTCTGAATACGAATGTTACATGTCAGATCAGACTCAGGAAATTTTTGACGCCAGCGCCTTTTTATTAATCATCTTAAATTATCTTCATCCTGATGATGAGCGAACTCAACGTCATTTTCAACGACTGCAAAAAGAACTCCTGACCCCCGAAGGGATGATTTATCGTTACCGCGCCCATGACGACTTTGGTGATACCCATGCCACATTCCTTATCTGCACCTACTGGTATATCGAATCCCTGGTGTGCCTGGGCTTTTTAGATGAAGCTGAAGAGAGCCTGGCCAATATCATCGTTCACGCCAATCATGTGGGGCTTTTGAGTGAAGATCTCAGTTCCCATGATGGAGGTCAGTGGGGGAACTTTCCGCAGACTTACAGTCATGTAGGCCTGATTAATACAGTCAGCCGTCTTGCCAGAAAGAGAGACAGATTGATCTTTGAATAGTAGAATGGCCCTCATAAAAGATGCTTTAAAACGAGATTTTTATGAAGACCCTATTGTTTAAAGGTGCTGCTATTTTTTTTATCTTGCTGGTTGCAACTTCCATCATGATGGATGCGATGCAAACTCAGTTTGGTTCCGTTAATTTTTTTGAAAAGCATGGAATCTTTTTTCTCATTTTTATCACGATCTTCCCCAGACTCACTCTTCTTTTTTCATCTGTCGCCACTGGTGGCTTCTTATGGTGGTTGGGATTTATTTTTTGTCCTCGGATCCTGGTGGCAAGTCTTGCAACCGTGGCCTACTTTCATACCAATCCGATTTTAGTCATCATCAGTTGGATTGTGGCCTTAGGTGGAGAGACCATGGAGAAGGCAGGAATCAGTAACCGCCAGCGTTTTGTTTTCCGAACGTATCATGCTCCGGAAGAGAATTTTAGGAAAGATAATCGGGTGATTGATAAGGATGATGCGATTGAAGCTGAATTCAGGAAAGAATCTTAAATGGCAAAAAAAGTTTTAAGATCGGAATTAGAACTAAGTGGCATTGCTCCCAACTTACTTTTAAAAGACGTGGAGAATACGGCCCCGTTTCTTTTTAAAGGTGAAATCAATCTGGAAGGCAAGGATCGTGCCTATTTGGCGAAACTTGTTTTCTATAAGAAAAATCTCAATGCTCTAAAACATATTAATCTGACTGAATACTTTCATATCTGCATGGCCGCCCACTGGGCCACTGCCGGAACTTTTGTTCCTACCAATGTGGACAATCAAATCCGTGAAGGTTTGTGGAAGCATAAAGACATTCCCGGGCACATTGAAAAGATGGCACGGATCACGATTGATTCCTGGACCTGGAATTATGAACAGGTTACTAATCGTAAATCCTATAATCCGGATAACGGCCAGGTCATGAGTACCCATGAGGGCACCTGGCTCTCGGTTGCTATCGGGGCCTATAATGCTCTGGTGAAACACAAGAAAAAAGAACTGGCCCAAGAAGTGGCCGATGTGATCCTGGCCGAGATTGATAAGGAAGAAAAACTCCTGATCGAGCTTCGTGAAAAGCGAGATCATATAAATTTCCTGCGCTCAACTGCTCTTATGGCCCATAATTTTGGGGACCTTGATCGGGTAATTGATCAGTGGGGCATGCCTCTGGATGATCCTTTTAGAATCAGGATTTATAAATTAGGCCATGAACTTAATTCTCAGTATTCACCAATTCTCGCTTACGCAGGACAGGTGAATAAAAAATTTCTTTCGGTGGAAAATCACCGACACATGTCCATGCGACAGGCCCGCTGTCTTAGACGCTCTTATCGTTTTCTTATTCCGGTAGGTCCTTTTATGGACGGCTGGGGAAGAACTCTGGGTGAGGCAAAAGACTTAACCCTGGCGGAGAAAGGGGAGATTGTCGGGCATCTCTTTGACGGTTATAAAAGGCAAAATCAGGCCAGTGGCTATGCCAGGGCCTTTAGTGGGCTAGTGGGTGCACTTCCCCGGGGACTTGATTCACTGGAAGCGGATATTGCTTTTGATGTGGTGGCAGAAATTAAAAAATCACCATTTGCCAGGATTGCTGAACTTCCCGAGAGTGAGTTTCAAGATTTGTATAAAAAAAATCTGGAAGAATTTGAGTGTCCACTGACGGGAATTAGCTTCTAAAAATCCGGGCCATAGGATGGTTATGGCCCGGATCCGTATCTTACTCTTCTTGTTCTTCAATCACCTGTTGAACTTCTTCTGCTTCAAAGGTTTTCCGAACGGCCGGTTGCCTTTCAGTCTGTGACTGCATCATGGTATCCGGATCCGAGGTATTGCCTTCTGAAGTAAAGTTCAGACTGCTAATCAAGGGACTCGAGGTACCGGAAGCAAAAGCTTCGGCCTGCTGACTATATTCACGACGAGCTTTTTCGACAGTCATCTCACCTCGAACGACCTTGTCGGCAAGATTTAGGGCCAGAATGTTCATCTCTTCTTTTTCATTCCGTGCCGATAACTCACCACGGGTTCTATCAACAATTAACGAGCCATCAAATTTTGAAAGGTGTGAAACCTTATCCAGGGGAACCCGGTAATTGACTGTTTGTTGAAGAACGTCCGCATGTTGCATAGGAAAGAGATGATTCGTTTCTTCCTTGTAAACGATAGTCCGTTTAAAAGGCGCAGTATTATTCCAGATAACCATTTCATCTGAAACAGCTGCAGGTAAACCATACTTTGCATTCATGGCATTCACGGCCGCTTTAGACGTCTCAGGCCAAGATTCAGTCATGCTTGTGAGCCCTTCTTGAGTGACGGGCATCACTTGAGCAGCGGTGCTTTCAGCTTCCTGCTTCTTATTCTCTTTGCCCTTATAATGACTGCAAGCAGTCAAAAGCAGAATACTCGCAGTTAATAATACAGGCGCTAACGTTTTGTGATTCATATGACCTCCTGGTTCAAAAGTGACTTACTGAGGATAAGCAAAGTCGAGGCCATTCAATCAGAATAGGTATTCAGCACTTGACGATATTTTTTAAAATGTATCTGATAAGAGGAGGACATATTTACCCAGGAAAACATGATGAGTCATACCTATGCTGCTTGTAAAAATTGTCATGCCGTTAACCGCATTCAGATTGCTCGTGCTAAAGAAGCGGTCTGCGGAAAATGTCATTCCCAAATAATTTTTCATGGATTGGTAAGCGAAATCACAAGTGGTGACTTTCAAAAAGTTTTAAAGGCCAGTGACAAACCGGTGATCGTCGACTTTTGGGCATCCTGGTGTGGCCCTTGCCAGATGTATGGCCCTGAATTTGAGAAGGCCTCTCTTGGAAATGACCAGGCCGTATTCTTAAAAGTGAATACGGAAACGGAGGCCGCCTTATCGGGAAGCCTTGGCATAAGAGGCATTCCTTGCACCATCGTTTTCAAGGATGGCAGGGAAGTAAAAAGACAGGCCGGGGCGATGAATGCCGAAGGTGTGAAGTCCTTACTTAGTTCAGTTTAAGTTTGGGGCCGTGACCTTTTGCCAATCTTAAAATTTTCTTAACGCTTTGACCCAAATAACAAAGTTTGTTATTTGAGTTTTCATGTTTTCACCTGAAGCTTCTCATACCCTTACCTGGCAGAAAAAGGTCTCTCTGAACCTGTGGCTTGCCCTATCCTATGTAGTGGCATCAAATATTGGGCTCTTGTTTAAAAGTTTTAATTCCAGCTCAACTCCTATCTGGCCACCCAGTGGTCTGGCCCTAGCAATGGCCTTGATCTTTGGTTTCAGGCACGTCATCCCGGGAATTATCCTGGGCTCAGTTATGGTTTCCTATCATGCCTCCTGGCCTCTTTTAACTTCATTGGGTTCAGTCATCGCCCTTTTGTTTGAGCCGATTATGGCCACTGTCTTTTTGCAAATTATTAATAAAGGAAAATTCTCGTTTAAAAGGCCCTGCGATATTACCGCCTTTCTCATCTTCGCCGTAGTGTTCTCACCTTTTGTCGGCAATGTCATAAGTGTTGCTTTTCTCTATTTAGGTGGAGTGGTTCAGCTGTCGCGGGTTCCGATTTTATGGCTGGAATGGTTCATGGGCAATGGTCTGGGTATTCTCATTCTCACTCCATTTACCCTGAGTTTTTTCCATAAGTCTTCCAGGAAGGACAATATTCATGAGGCCTTAATCCTTTACACTGGACTTATCATTGCAAGTTACTGGGCCTTTGAAGGAGAGAGTTTCAGGAAGTTCATCCTCATTCCATTCATCACCTGGGCGGCCCTACGATTTAGTTACCGGGGAGTGAGTCTTGCGGCCATGATCGTGGGACCGATTGCCATCTGGCGCTCAACCGTTTTATGGGGCGTTTTCTCCACTTCGCCTGATGTTGATTTATTATGGATCCAATTCTTTATCGGTGGCATGGCGGTAGTCGGTTACTTCATGTCGACTGTGGTGGAAGCTGATGCACGGGTGGAAAACAAAGAAAGAGAATTATCTCTTAATCTAAAACACAAGCAAGTTGCTGAAGAAGCTCTCGCCATTCTTGATCAGGCCTTGAATAAATCCCCGGCGGGCTTTGCTCTCATTGACCGGGATTTTAAATTTTTAAGAATTAATGAGGCCCTCGCCAACATCAATGGTATTCCAAGTCGCTTCCATTTAGGTCGCTCAGTGCGGGATATCTTACCTCGCTCGGCCCAGCAAGTTGAAGAGATGGTCATGACTGTCTTAGAAACAGAAGACTCCGTGATGAACATACCTTTCTCGATGCCTTCGCCTAAGAATGCCAACGAGACTATTTGTGGCATGATTAGTTATTATCCCGTAAGGCATCCCACCACCAATGAGATTTTTGCCGTGGGCGTTTCGCTGCATGATTTATCTGAGCAAGTTCGGACTCAGAAACTTTTGAAAGAAAATCAAGATCGCCTGGCCTTTGCCCAGGAAGCGGGTCAAATTGGTGCCTTTGAGTGGGATTTGAATTCTCAGTCGCTTTTTGTCAGTGCCCAGTTGTGTGCAATCTATGAAGTGACTTCCAGTGAATTTAAAAACTTTGAAGACTGGAAAAAATTAATTCATCCGGAAGATCTGGATTATGTCATTCTGGAGAATTGCCGGATTAAAAGTGAAGGCGTGGACTTTAACTATCAGTTTAGAATTATGACGAAGTCCCGAAAACTTAAATGGATTCTGGCCCGAGGTCGTATGATCCGCGAGGGCGAAGTCTCGAAAATGATCGGGATCAATATTGATATCACAGAGCAAAAAGATATCGAGCAGAAGCTTCGTCTGACTGAAGCCAATCTTCTGCATGCCCTGTCGATCAGAGATGAATTCATGGCGATAGCTTCCCATGAATTAAAAACCCCACTGACTTCCTTGAAGCTGCAAAACCAACTCTACCAGAGGGCCTTTATTAAAGATGGTCCGGAGAATTTTCCGATTAAGAAATTTGAGAGCTTGCTGGATAAAAATTCCCGGCAGATTGATCGACTGACTCGACTGGTGGATGACATGATGGATATCTCCCGCATCAGAACCGGGAAACTTGCCCTTAAAAAAGAGACCTTTGAATTAAGTTCCCTGGTCAAAGAGATCATTGTCCGCACTAAAGAGCAGTTCCTGGCCTCAGGTTCGGGAGAACCAATTATTCTCTCGATGGAAAACGTCACAGGTGTTTGGGATCTGTTAAGAATGGAGCAGGTGATAACCAATATCATCATGAATGCTATCCGTTACGGACAAGGGCGACCCATTACTTTATCTTTAACCGGTCAGGGTGATCAGGTGGAATTCAAGGTCACCGATCAGGGTCTGGGGATTCCCAAGTCGGATCATTTAAAGATATTCCAGCGCTATGAAAGGGGACTTCTGTCCCGGGAGGTCAGTGGACTAGGCTTAGGATTATTTATTTCTCAGCAGATTGTGGCGGCCCATGGAGGAAGGATCTGGGTGGAAAGTGAAGTGAATCAAGGATCTACTTTTTATGTGACGATTCCTCGCTCCACTTTGCCCGTGATCCTCCCTAATCCATACCTGGAACTTATCCCAGCAGAAGGTTAGTTAAAGGAATCACCAGAAGACCACTGACAAATTGGGAGCGCTCAATTCTTTTTCCCAGACTGATGCTCTCTTGCACTTCCAGTCCCACAGACATCATCATTGAGCCACCGGCCAGCGAGAGGAGAAATGGCAGGAGAACCACCGATTTCTCCATGAGAAATCCCGCCATCACCGCTCCGCTCATTTCTATTAAACCAGATAAGACGCCACCTAAAACGGCCAGCTTCAGATTTAATCCCAGTCCCCGTAAAAGCAGAGTCAGTAGAAGGCCTTCCACGATGTTTTGCACCGAGAGTGCTACCTGAAGGGGAATGGCCTCACTTAAACTCATTCCCGCCAGCGAGGCCCCGGCCCCCATGCCTTCCGGCAAATTGTGAAAAATCAAAGCGGCCATCAAGAGAATTTTATAGTTATTAAATTTTTGATTCCGGTTAAAAAAAGTAATCATTTTGTGAGTCAGATAAATAAAAAGAGCACCGAAGATAAGACCACTGATGACCAGAAGATGATTCTGACCTTTCATGATTTCAGGTCCCACTAAAGAGAAGGCAACTGCTGAGAGCATCACACCTAAAGCAAAATCCATACTCATGTGGTATTTTCTTAAACGTTCAAAGCGGGTAAAGAGTGGGGCAAGTCCAGCACCGGCACTGGTACTTACTGCTGAGATGACTCCACCTATAGTCGATAAAAGTAATATGCTCATATCAATCTCCTCTTAAAGCATTATCGTATGTCAGGCGGTCCGGTTCCAATCACTAGTGTTGATGGCCTGATAGAGAGAAGCTATAGTAGTGGCATGATGAAATTTGATAATACTTTCAGAACATTGCCGCCCTTTTTATATGAGGATGTAAAACCCACGCCCATTAAGTCCCCTAAACTTGTGCATGTCTCAGAACTTAAAAATGAGTTAGGCATTGATTTATCACAACAGGAACTTTGCCAGTGGTTAAATGGCGAGAGTTCTCTTCCCGGTGAACAGCGCCTCTCAAGCCGCTACGCTGGTCATCAGTTTGGCGTGTGGGCCGGTCAATTAGGCGATGGGCGCGCTATCTCGCTCGGAGAACTTCTTACTCCCAAAGGGCGGCAAGAAATTCAAACCAAAGGTTCGGGTCTGACTCCATTTTCCCGGATGGGAGATGGTAAGGCCGTCATTCGTTCATCCGTGCGGGAGTATCTTTGTTCAGAGGCCATGCATGGATTAGATATTCCCACTACGCGGGTTCTGGCCCTTTTGACCGGTGAAGATCCGGTTTATCGGGAGACTGTAGAAAAGAGTGCAGTGGTGGCGCGGGTCTTTCCCACTAATCTTCGTTTCGGTCATTTTGAAATGTGTTTTCATTATGAAAAAGATGAAGAATTAAAAGCGCTGATTCAGTACGCGCAAAAAACTTTTTTCCCGGATTGCACAGTGGAAGAGATGCTGCGGGAAGTGGTTAAACGCACGGCCACTCTCATTGCTCATTGGCAGAATGTGGGTTTTTGTCATGGAGTGATGAACACAGATAATATGTCACTCTTAGGACTCACTATTGATTATGGGCCTTATGGTTTTATGGAAGACACCGTCTTAAACTACGTCTGCAATCATTCCGATCATCGCGGACGCTACGCTTATAATCAACAGCCATCCATCGGCATGTGGAATCTGGAGCGTTTGATGGTGTGTTTTATGAAGGAAGTACCAAAAGAGAAACTGCAGGAAATTTTGAATGAATATCCCGGTTATTTTGAAGCCGAGTACTTGAAACTTTCCCGGAAAAAGTTGGGACTAAAAACCGAGCAGGAATCTGATTATCAGTTACTGATTGATTGCCTTCAAACCCTGGCGCAACTTCAGATGGATTACACTTTCTTTTTTCGGCAGCTGGCCCACTATCAAAAAGGCCAGCTTCAAAGTTTACAGGCCATCTGGGACTATTATGGTCATCGTCAGGAACTCATCAGTTGGCTTAAGCAATATGATGACCGATTAACAGGTGAAACTTTTTCAGATGAAGCGCGCCAGCGGGAGATGAAAAAGACTAATCCTAAGTATGTGCTAAAAAATTATATCGCTCAGGAAATCATCCAGGATGTGGAGCAGTGCCAGAATGAAAAACTTATTAACTGGCTTAATGTGCTTTATCGCCCCTTTGATGAGCATCCGGAATTTGAGGCCTATGCAGCTCCTACTCCGGCCGAGCATAAACATTATGAAGTTTCTTGCTCATCTTAGAGTTAAGTAAAACTTATCAAGTTGATTAAATATATATAATTTATTTTTAACTAGGCTTCTGGCATAATGATCTTAATTTTCAGGAGGTCTTTATGCTTATTCATCCCTCTCATTCTCGCGGTAAGGCCGATCACGGTTGGTTAAAAAGTCGTCACACCTTTAGTTTTGCCGATTACTTCGATCCTGATCGCATGGGCTTTGGCACACTTCGGGTCATCAATGATGATATCATCGCTCCTGGAATGGGTTTTGGGACTCATCCTCATCGGGACATGGAAATCATCACCATTCCTACCTCTGGGGCCTTGGCCCACAAGGATTCCGAAGGTAATTCCAGTGTTATCAGAAAAGGTGAAGTGCAGATCATGTCGGCGGGAACAGGTATTCGCCATTCAGAATTTAATGCTTCTGATTCAGAACTCTCAGAGCTGTTACAAATCTGGGTTCATCCCAAGGTTAAAAATGTGAAGCCTCGTTATGAGCAGAAGTCCTTTACTCCGGAGAGTCGCAAGAATCAATTCTCCTTAGTGGTCTCCCCGGATGGACGGGAAGGATCGGTGGTGATCAATCAGGATGCCTTCTTTTCTTTAGCGGATATGGAAGAAGGGGTTGAACTCAATTATCAAGCAAAACTATCAGGTAATGGGGCCTATCTCTTTATCTTAAGCGGCGAAATTAGTCTAAACGGTATTAAACTCCACGCCCGAGACGGAGTGGGGATAGATGACCTCTCCTGCATGGAACTTAAGGCCTTGGCACAAGCTGAAGTTTTAGTGATGGAGATTCCCCTGGTGTGAACTAGTGGGAATTAAAAGCTTCTTAAAACTCTATTCAAGTTTTCTTAAGATTAAAGATTCAGGCAGCCGATAGGATTTCCCATAATCAAAGGAAATCCATGATCGATATTAATTTTGTAAATCCCTTCCTCGCTGCCACTTTAAAAGTTCTAAAAATTCAGGCCAGTGTGGAGGCCACACCGGGCAAAATTTATTTGAAAAAAAATGATGATGCCTTAAAAGGTGACGTCTCAGGAGTGATTGGAATTGTTTCGGATACCTTCAATGGATCCGTAGTGATCAGTTTTCCAGAGGAGACTTTTCTCAAGGTCATGAGCGGAATGCTTGGGGAAGATTATACCGAACTTACTAAAGACATTTTAGATGGCGCCGGAGAGATCACCAACATGATCTTTGGGATGGCGAAAGTGACTTTGAATGAACGGGGCTATGGGATCAAGATTGCATTACCTCAAGTGATTTCAGGTAAGGGACATTCCTTGTCGGCCATGTCTAAGGGGCCTACGGTCATCATTCCATTTTCCAGTACTGCCGGGGAATTTTTCGTAGAAGTAAGTTTATCTGAATAATTCTTAAGATTTCCTTTAATAATCATCAAATCTTTCCGAAAAGATGATCTATAAAAGGAAATTTTATGTTCAAAAATCTAAGCATCAAAACCAAGACGTTTTTTCTTTCAACTATTTTAATGGGTGTGCTTATCTCCATTGGTGGTGTGAGTATCTATGCTCTTGATCATCTGGGTAAATCACTCACGACAGTTTCGATGCAGTCACTGCCGGCAGTAAGAAATATGACCTTGGTAGATATGATGCATGATGGAGTCAGAGCAGTGGTTTACCGCTCACTTCTTGCCAGCACTGATGAGAAGGCTTCGGTGGAAGAGGAATATAAAGAGTTCAGTGAAAATATTTCTCTTTATATCGCTAACATTGAAAAGCTCGGACTCGATCAAAAATTAAATGATGAAATTAAAAAAAGTCATCCGGCGATTGTGAACTTTCAGGAGTCTGGACTTAAAGTTGTCACGACGGCCATGTCAGGTGATAAGGATGGAGCAAACTTACTGATGCCAGCTTTTATGAAGTCATTTGAAGAGCTCGAGGTCAGGCTTGAGACTTTAGGTGAGATGATTGAAGCTGAAGCAACTAAGCAGTCTGAGCAAGGCCAGAAGTATGCGGCCGATTTAACGAAGCTCACTCTTTATATGGTGATTGCTGGATTACTTATTTCAATCATTGTTTCATTCCTTGCTTTTAAATTCATCTCAGGACTCACAACAAATCTGGCCACTATCACCAGTGGTCTTAAAGATGAAGCTACCCAGATTGTGGATACTTCTAAAAACATGGCAACTGTGGCGGGCAGATTATCTGAGGCCTCAACTGAGCAGGCGGCGAGCTTACAGGAAACAGTGGCCTCGCTGGATGAAATTTCGGCCATGATTACCCGAAACGCTGACAGTGCGGCCTCTTCTGCGAGAATGTCTGAAGAGTCGACAGTGATCGCTCAGAAGGGTAAAGAGAAAACTGAGATCATGATGGAATCGATTAACTCGATTGCTGAAGGCAATGACGAGATCATTCTTCAAATGCAAAAATCAAACGAGCAGATCTCGGATATCGTAAAAGTCATTCAGAATATTGGCCAGAAAACCCAAGTCATTAACGACATCGTTTTCCAAACCAAACTTCTGTCTTTTAACGCTTCCGTAGAAGCGGCCAGAGCAGGGGAGCATGGGAAAGGTTTCTCCGTGGTGGCAGAAGAGGTTGGAAATCTCGCTTCCATGTCAGGAAATGCCGCGACCGAGATTACCTCGATGCTAAATTCTTCGATTAAACATGTAACAGATATTGTGGATGGCACCAAGGGACTGATGGATAATCTAATCCGTAAGTCCCGTGAGAAAGTGAACTTCGGAACTGAGACCGCCAAGCAGTGTAAAGAGGCCCTGGATGAGATTTTGGCAAATGTGTCTTCAGTGAATGAAATGGTTAGAGAAATCTCAACCGCTTCTCAGGAACAATCAACGGGAGTGGTGGAAGTTAATAAAGCGATGAGTGAACTAGACCAAGTGACTCAGTCCAACTCTGGCATTGCCCATGATTCTTCAAAGGCCGCCAATGGACTTAACCTTCAGGCCGAGCGTTTGAACTCTCTAGTGGCAGAGCTAACCCGCTTAACCGGTGGGCAGAGTGTGAACTCGGTTATGCCGAAGAGAAAAGAAGAGAAGAAAAAAGCTGTGGCAGTGGATAACGTGGTTCACATGAAGAAGTCATCACCACCAGCTGTTGAGCCTAAAAAATCAACCCCTGCACCTACTAAAAAAGTTTCGGGGTTGGAATTTGAAGCGCCTAGAAGTGATGACTCCCGTTTTGAAGATATTTAAATCTAACTTACTTTAAAAAATTTGGTTCTATTGAGAGATACACGAGAACACCGTGCTCAGTAGGACCATTTAATAGTTCTGTCGGGAAACTGATCCCTGGAACAATCTGAGTTTCTTTCCAGTCCATATCAACAGCAAATCTAAAACCCGGGTTAATAGTCAAAGCTGTATCAGCTGACTTTGAACCATCCGGATTAGTACTTTGACCAGACTCAAGAAGTGTTTCAAGCATAAAGTTAAAGTTATCTTTCCATAGATAAATCAAACTTGTTCCGGCCGTGAAACCAGTCAATGTTCTTCTCTTATCAATGTCGGCCGTTTTAGCGTGAGGCAGAACACTGAAGCCAAAGTTCCAGTGATTGA
Organism: Bacteriovoracaceae bacterium UBA4096; assembly: GCA_002381945.1. Lineage (GTDB taxonomy): Bacteria > Bdellovibrionota > Bacteriovoracia > Bacteriovoracales > Bacteriovoracaceae > Peredibacter. The sequence continues at coordinate 207,942 of DFXY01000004.1, read as the reverse complement.
TGAAATCATCGGAGAGTTGGATTGAGGCCGACTTCATGAACTCAAAGCCGTAAACGCCATTTCCAGCGTTGTTATCCACGCGACCAGTAGGAAGGACCAGACCGAATCTTTCTGTGACCAGAACGCCTTCTTTATTCAGGGCCTGCCAACGATAGTTCAAGACGGCGTCATTAAGGGCGCCATGACCTTCTTCGTCCTGACGGGCAAAAGTCAAAGCGTACGAGAATTGATGAGTTTTATCAGTAATTGGAATCTCATTTTCGAATACGTATTCATAGCCTTGGGCATTTTCCGAAGTTTGGTACTTCTGGATAAACTGAACAATACCCCATTCCTGATTGAAGGCTTCTTCAAGCAAGAATGAATTATCTTCAATCGCGGCCATAGCAGTTAGCGGAAGAGACAAGAGAACACCAAGAAGCAACTTTTTCAAAAAAATCCTTATTTTATGGCATAGGAACGTGGTCTCTCAGCTCGGTGATTCCTTTCTGTCGGGCGCAGCCTGCGCAACAGAAAAAGTCCTCACCTGACTCCAGTCCATGGCCAATGATCTGAGTTCCACAAGTTTCGCAAACAGGTGAGAGAAGACCAATTGCGCATTCAAAACAATCAAAAGTGTAGGTTTTGTCATTCATGATCACCTTAAACGCTTTATCATAGGCATTTCCGCATTTATCACATCTTTCCATATGGCCTCCTTAGCTCGGCTTAAAGGATGCATCCTATGGAGATGTTTATAAAGTAGCAGGGTTTCAAGACTGACTTATTAAGTATTTTCTAACANNTATCCGGGGGTGCCCAGGTTTCGACTGGGAACTAGAAGGATTGAGTGCGTGCAGAGGTTGATCGAAGGCCTCTTAAAAATCGATCACATTTTAATCGGCAACGATTATGCAATGGCTGCTTAATTAGTTTTTAACTAATTGGTACCTGAGGGACCAGCACCGATAACAAAAAGCTGGTAAAGACGTTGGCGGAACGTCCGTAAACTAAACCGCGAAGAGCTCAGGTGTGGTTACTCTTTAAAAGCCACGACTGTTTGTTGGTTCAGTAAAGACCAAAAATAGTATTGGTACTAACTTACCAGAGACGCACGTGGTACTCTCTATTGGAAGGTTCTTAGGACGTGGGTTCGATTCCCACCACCTCCACCAAAATTCCCAAGAATTTTGGTGGATTTCTTTTCCCTAAAATCTAAGTTTCTATAATCACAACAATTAGGTTTCAGTCAGTTACATCTTGTTCACTCTGGCCATCATGTCTGGAAATGTCCCAATATTTCCCTCGTTGGCTTAGTTGTGGCTCACTAGTGGCTTACCCCTCGTCATCCACGGACTACGCAGCGTAGTTTGAGAGGCAAAAACAAATACTAAGCTTTTGTTTTAGCAGGGACTACGCACGTATTTTTTAAAGAGCATTCAACCAATTTTTGGGAGAACTGCTATGAAAATTAAAAAGAAGAAGAACAGAAGATCTGACATTAAGGTCATGACCAAAGAGGCGAGGATACTCAAATTTTTAAGGGAGCGTAGACGATTATCAATGAGGAAAGCAGGGGCGATTCTTGGGACATCCGAGGCATTTATTAATCATTCTGAGCACGGAAGAATTGACTTAACCCCGACCATAATTCTTCGGTTCCTCAACGCTTATGGCTTTGAGTACGGATATTTTAAGGAAATGGTTGAAGGCAAAATCGAGTTACCCGAGAATCAGCTCGAAGATTGTATAAGCCTTTTAAAAAGAATGGCACCCGAAAAACTTAAAACTGTTAAAGCTATACTACTAAGCTTTTGAGGGAGCAGGTAATGCATACGTTAGCCAAAATTTTTACTGCGATAGTAATTTTAGGGATTGCAAGCACTCGCCTACCTTCAATTATCAAGCAAGTGCATCTGCAAAGGTTGTATCTTCTTGAGGAATCCAAAGGATCTAATTGGCCGAAAGCATTTCAACTAAATTAATTAATTGAACTAAGGCAGATAACTGTCTGTCTCTGTCTTAGTTCAAAATTGAATCAAGTGAAATTTGCTTTTAACAGCCGAGCTTTAATAACCTCATCTTCTTCAGAATGAAAGGCTATGGAGTAAAATTCATAAAAGCGGTCTACTTTATTAAAAATAATCCATTCATCAGTCATTTTGCCTTCTCGCTTTCTTTGAAAATAGGCTTCATGAACTACTGTGTGAGCTATTGCACCAGTAAGCTCTGGAGGTATGTCTTCGCCTTTAACTATTCCGCTTGATGCAACAAAACCAGAGATATGGTTCGACAATTTGTCGTCTCGATATTTAGAGTTAACACCCCTATGATTGCTTAGATTTTTCTGAATGAAAGCGGCATCTGACCAATGGACGTAAGAATAACCTTCCAACAAAGATTTCTTGAATTGCCTTATCCCTTTTTTCGATTTTAAATTACCATTCAATATTGCTTCTACAACATCAAAAATTTGAAAAATGTTAAATCGTCTATTTTCGAGAAAGTCCGCTAGCTGTTCAATGAAAACGTTAGAAAATCTTGCAGAAGCAAAACTCTTACGGCTCAACTGCTCTCTAATATAATTTTCAGAATGACTCATCTTCTAAATCCCGGCTATGAAACTTTAAGTCCTGCGAGCCAAGCTTTCGTTGTGGATGAATTTTTCCACCAATGTAGCCAGTTAGGAAGCGGTAAAGCCGATCCTAGGCTCAGAATGTATTTGAATGAATAGTCTTTGGCTGTTTTTATGTCGATTTCGGTATTGAGATCAGCCATAATCTTCAATCCTTCCTTCGCGATTTGATCGCACTTTTCTTCAATTGCATGAAGCTCGAGAAACCTATTTGCGACATCTCCAAATAAAAAAAAACCAGCCAGAGCTAAAATAAGTTTCAATCCTTGTTCATCTTGAGTGTGGTTGTTCCCAATAAACAGAATGAAGGTCATATATGAAAGGAGAGTCACTATTGGCAATAAGACTATGAATTTATAAATGCCTGCATAGGATGCGGTGAAGAATGCACTTTCAGCTGTATTTCCAATAAGTCTTAAGGGCCCTGCAGGTTCTGTACTTGCGAAATAAGGGCTTGCAGAAGGAGTAGGCTCCCCAAAATCTCTAACGATTTCCTGGATTGTACCAGGAGATGGCCTTTCTCCTAATCCATCGAAAAAGAGATTTTGCTGATGATATCTGCGGCCTGTGCTGATCCAAGAACGGCATCCGACATTTAAAAGGAACTGACCACCGCGTACAAAAAATAATATGAGTAAACTTACTTCGATAGTCACCTGGCTTTTTAGAAAAAAAGGCAGGAGGACGATAAGCAGACCTGCTAAAAGGAAAAGTGCCCGCAAGAGCTTTGCTTTTTTGAAAGCTCTTTGCATTCCATGTCTAAGGTAATCACCACTCACTTTAATCCCTTGAAGATGTTTCGCCACTTCTCCAATGCTTCAGTATATTTGAATTCATTGAAAAGCTTCATAGCTTCCTCAGCAATCTTGGCAGTACCATAAGCCTCATATCTATCAAGTTTAGAGAGTTCATTTGCTTCCACCGCTGGGGCTTTCGCAATCCACGAGTACGCCTTTTCTTCTAATAAGATTGCCTTACCAAGCACGGAAAATGCTTCAAAGAGCCCCTGTTGCAAGGATGTAATAGGAGATCCCCGCGTACAAAAAGCTCGAGCGATTACAAGCTCGATGTAATATGAACTTATTTTGCCTCTGAAATAAACAGCGTTCCAGTATTTAACTAGTTTGATGATGGGACGATAGAAATGGTTGTGATAATCGTGAAGAGTCTCATTCACATTTGTATCAACACGTGGATTAGTTCTTATCCAACCATCTTTGCCATCAGGGATGACATAGAAGTTATGCTGATTTGGATCTGTCTGCTTAATATAAAAGCACGGTACTACATCAAATCCTAATCCTGGGTCGTTTTGATTTTGGACAGCTACAGAAGTCAGCCTTACGGTAACTGCTTGACCATTTTGTTTGACGATAGAGTTTGGATACCAACTCTTCAGGGTCTTACAGAATTCCGAAATTAATTTATACGAGGATACTTTTCCTAAGTCTCCCCAGCGAGAACCTAAAATGACATTCGTTGTGAGTACTCCATCTGAGAAAACTGAAAATTGAATACCATCATCGTCAGTAAAGGTGAGCCCATGACCATCAATAGGAAAGTAGATATCAATATCATCGAGGGGCTTGATTTTTGTATGACGTGCGAAAGAGCCTCCAATGAAGTCCTTATCGGCCAAGCTCATAATCCTCGGAAATGTTTTGTCACGAGTTGATTGTGAGGTGAGGTTATCTCTTAAGTTGTTTTGACTTGTAGAAGCCTCAGATCGAACACTTTTGGAAATGTTTATTTCTTTATCAAGCAAATCTCGGAACTTTGCTTCAGTCGTCTTGTCGGCTTTTTCGACTAGGTTAAGAAATTGATTCAATCCCGCGTTCCTAAAAGTGTTGGTTTCATAGTTCATTTAAACTCCTCTTTACATCGCCCCTACAGGCTATGAAAAATACCTTAACACGTAAAACCAAAAACTAGATCTAGTGAGGTTTGCCAATTTTTTGACGGATTTATTCCGGATTTGGAGTTGTGCACGGTAACGAAGAACGTTTTTTTAGTTGCTGTTACGGATAGTGTACGGGTAGCGAGTGTTCTACAGAGAAGAGCTATGAATAATCAAACGTTCATAAACTTAGTCCGTTGAATAAAGATGAACACCTGGGTCTCTATTATTATCTATCTACAAATTACAGATCGTCCGCTAAGTCTTTGAAGATAGTGCATAAGAGTATCTATTTTAAAGAGTATCTCTAATCTGTCCGAAACACTTAAAAAGGATCATCATGCAAAATTCCACTAAATTTGAAATTCACAATGGAAAAAAACTTCGAAGAAAAGTAAGGGCTATTATCAGTGACCAGGATGGAAATTTTTTATTGATTCAACCCCATTCTTACAAAGCCCACTCGTGGAGTTTCGTTGGAGGAGGAGTAGAAGAAGGAGAAAGTATTGATGAAGCCATTAGGCGAGAGTTAAAAGAAGAGGTTGGAATTGAAGATGTTATTTCATTAAAAGTGTCTGCAATTAGGCCTTGGTATGAGTTTTCACAGAAAATCAAGCAAGCTAGAAACGCTGATTATGACGGCCAAATCGCAAGTTTATTTTGGATTGAAATATCGAACAATACTCCCATTCAACTCCAAGCTGAGGAAGTGAAAGACTTCAGATGGGCAAAAATTGATAAAGTTAGAGAATTAGTAACTGTTCCAGAACAGCTAGAATGGTTCAATTCCGTAATTGAAGAATTATCAAAATTAAAAGTCGCCTAAGTCTTACTAAGTCTTTTCGAGTTTGTTATAAAAATGGAACCAATTGCAACCGTTAAAATACCATTTAATAACGAGCTAATATGAGACTTTTGCAGAAAATAATACATCCCTCGCTTACAAATATATCAGGCAATGTCTTTGCAAGAAAGGCAGTTAGGGCAGTTGTGCTTGATGGAGAGGAAATACTTCTTTTATACACAAAACGCTATAATGATTTCAGTTTTCCAGGTGGAGGGGTATCAGATGAAGAAGATTATGCATGTGCTCTTAAGCGAGAGTTGATCGAGGAAACAGGCGCTCAAAATATAGAGATTTTGCAAGAATATGGTTACGTGGATGAATACAGACCTCATTATAAAACTGAATTTGATCTCATCCATATGTTATCTTTCTTCTACCTATGTAAAGTAGATAAAGATCTAGGTTTATCAAAAATGGAACATTATGAAATAACTAATGGTATGGAAGCCAGATGGATAAATATTCATGAAGCCATTAAGCACAATCGGAGAGTGATGGAATCCAAGGAAGCATCGATAGGTTTATCCGTTGAGAGAGAAACAGTGGTTCTTGAAATGGTTGTCCGAGAATTACTTCATAAAGTTTAAAAACAAAAAATTATAAACCCCTTCTCGGATCAGAGCTGTGGAGTTCAATTTTTGGGGCAGGAGCAATTCCCATCTTGTAAACATTCCATTCTCGTCCAGTTGGTGGCAACTCATCATCACAGGTTATTTCATAGGCGAGGTGGCCATCCAGACGGCAGATTCTCCATGACTTGTAGCTATTAGAGTATGAAATAGCCGGACTTCTGGCAGACTTTCCATCGGCGCGGTCCCAGGCAAATTTGCCATTCCAGTGACCAGGGCTAGATTCTGTACCTGATTCAGATTTAACTGAAGAGATTTTTGAAGGGACGTAAAGACCATCTACTTCCTCCAGGCCAGAACCTGAAACTACAATATATAGATTATTAATTTTCTCATTGTTTAAATTAATCATATTGGCCCTCTTGTTTTGAGGCAAAGTGAACCCCAATTCTGGGGTTCTGAACCTCTTCCCTTTTTAAGAATTTGGAACCTAGTATTCACTTGAACCGGGATTGGCCTGGGTAATACTTGATTTCCAAGTTTGATTATTTTTTCAAAGTATTCTCTAATTCTGTCTTTAATAAATTGAATTGATTTTTCTAGCATTTCATCCTCTTTATTTGTTAGGCATTACGTTTCTGTAAAACGATATTTACTTCAGGTGTTAATGAGGCGAACTTTTTCCCCCACCATGTATTTATATAATAATATTGAAAGTTATCTTCGAGTCTGGTGCTAACATAGAAAGGGAATAGTCTAAAACCACGAATATCTTTGATTTCAAATCGCTGGAGTAGTTTCTTGAGACTTCTTAATGAAAAGTAATGAGGACGAAGAGAAGATTTCGGAAAGATATTGATTGTGAAGTTAATTAGATTTGCAATAAAAAAAGGATATGTACGGATTTTTAAAATAGCTATGCCATCTTCTTTTAGCAACCGATGAACTTCCTTCATGACAAGAGAAGGATTAGGATGACTTTCCAGAAAATGATTGAGTACTAAGATGTCAAAGTTATCTTCTATCAAAGAAAGGTCTATTAAGCCCGGTTCCTTATCTAGTAATGTGTAACCGAGGCGTTGGCAAATTTCTCTACTCGTATTCTTTGATTCTGCTGCATAGAATTTAATACTTCCAGTATCACAAAAATATTTTAGATAGCCTTCGCTAGGATTTATTTCAAGAAGTTTAAGAGCGCCAAGACCACTGTTTTGACAATAGGGTAGGATAAAGTCATCGGCAGCAGAGCGTATGCCTTCCATTGAAAGATCATATTTCCAATCAGCAGGAATACGATTGAAAGCAATCTTCCCCTTACGTTTCATGATTATTCTTTTGTTCTAAGTCTCGATAACATGAGACTTTGTTCCGGCCTGATTGTTTTGAATGATATAAGGCCTTGTCCGCTTGTATGAAAAGTTCATTGGCCGTTATAGCGAGATCAGATGAAAACTCAGATATACCAATGGAAACAGTTACTCTTAGATTTTCCTTGTCATAAGAGAAGTCGTGTTCCGCGATAGCTTTTCTAATAATATTGGCCCAAGAGAAAGCCGTTTCTGCATTTGCATTAAGCATTAAAACGATGAACTCCTCACCTCCATATCGAGCAAAAATATCCCTTCGATTGAGATAGTCATTCCGAATTATTCTTGCCATTTCTTTCAGGACAAAATCTCCTGCGTCGTGTCCCTTAGAATCGTTTAAGACTTTGAAATGATCAATATCAAGAACAATCAATGAAAGTGATTCTTTACCTTTTTTGGCGTTAGCTATTTCTCGTTCAAGTGCCTTGAACATATAGTTTTTATTGAAGCATCCTGTAAGGCCATCTTTAGTAGCTTGTTCTATCAGCATTTGATGGGCCTTCATATCGATTGAATCTTTAGTGAGAAATTTTAAAGTTACATGGCCAATCTTTATCAGGTCACCTGACCGAAGAGTAACTCTTGTGTCAATCTTCTTCTCATTGATATAAGTTCCATTTGCAGATCCTAAATCAATTAATTGTATTTTTTGGCCATCTATAATGATGGCCAGGTGAGTACGTGATACGCCTTTAATGTCTATGACAATGTCATTTTCTTCACTTCTACCTAGCGACATTTTTGACTGGGATAACTCGAAGACTCTTCCATTCAACTCACCCCCAATTATGATCAAGCAGTCGTATTTAAAGGTTTCATGAGATTCGATGCTATAAATCTGAGCTTCCAAGATTTTAGTTTTCATATCACTCATGAAAAATCCTCAGGTTTTCAATTTCATGAACAAGAATTTTTGGGACCATTACTTTCCATTCTTTATTTCCACTAGAAATTAAATTAGCTACAGCTTTGGAATAAATATGTATTAAATTCGGGTCATAATCAGCAAGAGCTTCAACTTTGTTTGAATCAAGAATATAATTGAGTAGATGTCGGGAGTTCCCAGTTAATTGAATGTCTTTCAAAGTGACCAGCTGCTCATCTTCTAAAGAAGGATAAACATATATTTTAACGGAACCTTCTAGCATTTCACCCAGGCTAACTAGAACACCGCCCTCAACTTCTTTGTAGGCATCATTAAACATTTGTACAAAATTAAAAATCCCAAGGACGATTCCGATATTTTTTACGCCTATTGATTTTAGGTAAATGTTTAGTTTTGAGAAGTGTGTGTAATTTGTAATTAAGACATTATAATTTAATTTATTGAGTAAAGAGATCCGCGCCAGATAATCGTCTGTTTCATATTTTTCTTCATTGAAAGTAGAGGTTGAAATTTCGGCCAGGATCTGAACATCCTTGGAGGACTCATTGAAGTCAGTTGCCATCCTTCCAAGACTCTTCTCAATCATGTCAAAATTGATAAGAGTAGGAGGGCGATAGCTACCTCTTGCAAGAAGCACAGTCTTTTTATAGATCTTGTCCTGTGGTAGCACTGGATTGCCATTTTTATCGAACATAATTGCGGAAGTATAACCAGCCTTCACTAGATGAATGTTTAATTCTTGGTTGGAAAATCGTTCAAGACCAACTCCTTCTGTTTTGATGAAATCAATTTCAATTCTTTCTTTATCTAATCCATCCATTATACTTTCTAAAAATACGATGGGATCGTCCAAAAGATAGAAGGAAGCATAGACAAGATTGGCCCCTAATTTACCTATGGCCTCTTGTTGAAGGACATTCTGTTGATCATGAAGTTTGATGTGTAGAGTAATTGTGTTGGATGTTGAACCTGGATTGTGCTGGAATCTAATTCCCACCCAGCCATGTGCCTTGTTTGTTTTATGAAAATTTATGGCAGAGATGGTATTGGCGAAGGCAAAGTAAGTTGTTTTGGGGTCCCTTTGATTAACCAACCTTTTAATTAGCAAGTCATATTCTTTGTCGAGCATCTTATTAAGTCTGGATTCACATACATATCTGCCAGTTTGCTCTTTACCATAGATACTATCGCTAAAAATCATATCATACGCTGATATAGTTTTCGCGACTGTACCTGAGGCCCCTCCAGCCTGAAAGAAATGCCTTGCAACTTCTTGTCCTGCACCTATCTCAGCAAATGATCCATAGATGTGAGGATTAAGATTTATTCTTAGTGCCTTCTGATTTGTTTGTAGTATCTCTCGCATAAAATAGGCCTTCTACTTATCACAAAGTTTACATCTCGTAGTCTCTGGATATCTCGATAGAATTCTGCGGTCTATTTCATCATCACAATTCAAGCAAAACCCATACATATCATTATCCAAACGATCCATTGCGAGTCTAACTAACTCTAATGAGGTCTCTATCTCTTTAATTTGCTCAGAATTGTCTCTAACAGTAAGTGTGTCTTCTTTACTTTTTAGATTTATTAGAGCTATTTCAAGTTCGGATCTTCTTTTAAGAAGATTTTTTTTATCGACAATATTCATCAGCACCTCAGAAGAGAGATTTGAGATTTTGAGTAAAGCAAAACTAATGTGTAACTGAGTGAATGATTAAGGTGGTGTGTTGAAAGATGAAAGAGTAGACATACCTAAACCATACTCCCTTGACGGCTATTCTACAAGCAGTTTTCATTTACAACATTACCTGTTAGCATGAGACTATGGACTATAAAAAATTACTTCTTGCTCGTCTTGATGATTTAAAAGAATCTTTATCTTCGATGAAAGAGTCGTCTAAACCCGTCGATCTAAATGATCCAATTGGCAGATTATCGAGGATGGATGCTATTCAACAGCAACAAATGATTTTGAATGCTAGAAAGCAATTAGAAGTGAATCTCCAACTTGTTGATGCTGCCTTGGAACGATTTGAGAAAGGCACGTATGGATACTGTCTTCAGTGTGATGAAGAAATAGATCAGAAAAGATTATTGGCCAAACCGGAAGCTGCTTTTTGCACAAAATGCCAGCGTTAACGGTTATTCGATATAATCTGAATTTTTGTAAAATCTCGTCTTAGGATTCTTTTCCATTGCCAGCTTTAAATCCCACTCAGTTCTTGCTGCAAAACAAATTCTCTCTTCTCTATCTGTCATAATTGAACTCGAATAATCTGAGCAAAACTTATACTCTTGATCTTTACCGTCAAACTTTAACCATCTAACAGTTGAAAGTTGAACAGATTCGTAGACTGCCTCAACGCTGTACTCGTCTTTTAATCTGTATTTAACAACTTCGAATTGAAGTGCTCCAACAGCTCCAAGTATTTTTTCATTAGTGTTTCTTTTTAAGAAAAGTTGAGTTGCACCCTCTTCGGAAAGTTGTGCTAATCCTTTCTCTAGGTGTTTGGCTTTAAGAGGGTCTTTGCAGGTTACTCTCATAAATAATTCTGGTGAGAAGCTCGGTATGCCTGAATAACGAATATGTTTTTTTCCGAGTGTGAAAGTATCGCCAATTTGGTATTTTCCAGTATCATAAAGGCCAATAATATCTCCAGCGTAAGCCTCTTCTGTAATTTCTCTATCTCTTGCCTGAAAAATTAGTGGTGTGGCGATTCTAATCTCTTTTCCGGATCTGACGTGAAAGATCTTATCATTCCGGGAGAACTTTCCTGAACATACTCTCATAAAAGAAATACGATCTCTGTGCTTCGGGTCCATGTTTGCTTGGATTTTAAAAATGAACCCCGTGAATTCATCGTCTGTAGGAAGAATAGTAATCTTCGGAGCATTAGAATCAAAAGGGGCGAGAGAAGCTTCTCGAGGCTTGGGCGAAGGAGCTATCTTGCAGATCATATCGAGAGTTTCTTTCACACCGAAATTGTGAAGTGCAGACCCAAAAAACACAGGTGTTTGAATTCCTGCTAAGTATTCTTCTTTGGAAAAAGGTGGAATCAGAGTTGCTAGCATTTCCAGATCCGACTTTAATTTTTCTAAGATATCAGGACCCAGGATTGTTTGAAGATTTTCATTCTCTAAGTCTTTTGCATCGATGAGCACTGGAGAAAATGGATCTTTTGCATTTTTATAAGAAATGATTTTTTTTGTTGATAGGTCGTATACCCCTTTAAAGTCAACTCCGCTGCCAACAGGCCAAGTCATTGGTATACATTGGATTTTCAATATCGATTCAATATTATCCAATAATTCAAAGGGGTCTAGAGCATCACGGTCAAACTTATTCATGAAAGTCACAATTGGAGTGTCTCGCATACGACAAACATCCATAAGCTTGATAGTTTGAGATTCTACACCTTTGGCAGAATCAATCATCATCAGAACTGATTCAACAGCGGTTAGAGTTCTATATGTGTCTTCAGAAAAGTCTTTGTGGCCCGGAGTATCCAACAGATGTAAGGCGCGTTCAGCATATTCGAAACTCATGACACTTGAAGTAATTGAAATACCTCTCTGCTTTTCGAGTTCCATCCAATCCGATTTTGCAAAATCTCCAGACTTCGATTTAACCATCCCCATTTCTCGAATGACTCCACCAAACCATAGTAACTTTTCAGTCATAGTTGTTTTTCCCGCATCCGGGTGAGAGATAATGGCAAATGTGCAGCGGTCTTTTGGATGTGTTTTCATTAATTATAATAGGAAAAAAGTCAGTAATAATGCGACTAAGAAGGCAATTGCGTAAGGAGAAGTTAAGGTCGAGTGGTCGGGGTTGAAAGTTCCATAAAATTAATATATAGTTGTTTTAATGATTAATCAAATAACACCTCCATAATTTTCTTCTGATTTTTTCAAGCGCACCAGCTCTTTAAACTGCTCCCATTCGAAATTTAGATTAAGGATGAACCATGTCAGAGACGAGATGTCTCTTGTGTCTTAACGACCAAATTACATTCAAATTAATTAAACGCACCAAAGAAAAATATTGGGACTGCTATTATTGTGGGCTTATTTTTTTAGACGAAGCATTTCACTTACGTCCTTCATTAGAGAGAGCTCATTATTTGACCCATAACAATGACATTACAGATTCACGGTACCAAAGCTTTGTTTCTCCAATAGTAGATTATGTACTTAATAATGTGCCACCTCCAAGTACAGGACTAGATTTCGGAGCCGGACCCGGTCCAGTAATTTCATCAATTCTCGTCGGCCGAGGATATGAGATGAATTTATATGATCCTTACTTTTGGGATGATGTTTGGTCTCTTACGAAAGAGTACGACTTTATCGTTTCATGTGAAGTGGTAGAACATTTTTATTCTCCTGCAGATGAGTTCCATAAATTGAGGTTTCTCTTAAAGCCAGATGGTCATCTCGCAATCATGACTGATTTGTATAATGATTCTATTGATTTTGATGAGTGGTATTATCACCGCGATCCAACTCATGTGTCCTTTTATAGAATGAGAACTTTTGAATGGATAAAAAAACACTATCGGTTCAAAGATCTTCTTAGGTCAGATGGTAGAGTCGTGGTGCTGAGGAGTTGAAGTGAGTAAGATTGATTATAAACTTATAATTGAGCGGCAAATCATGGAGTGCGAAGAGCTAATACATAAATCCGAGCTTTGCGATTCGGATGTAAAAGCTCAAAGTTTTCTGTTTCAACGTCTCGAGAAACCTCGAATAGATGTCGCCAAGAGCAGAATTAATAATTTGAAAGAGGCTTTAAAGCGGATTGAATTAGATCGATTTGGCATTTGTAAAACATGTAAGAAAAAAATTCCGGACAGAGATCTCCTATCTTCACCAGAGAGAATATTTTGTAGGCCTTGCTCAGGATATGAGGTTAAGAATTATGAGGATACAGTTTAGGGAGATTGCATATGAGTTACTCAAAAACATTCACGCATAATGGAAAATCTATAAGTGTTGAAAAAGATAAAAGTTGCTTACGTATATTTTATAACGGGGTCAAAGTTGGCGAAACGCAAAAAACAAGTTCTGATATGAATGTTCATGTGTTCAAAGTTATCGAAGACTCAGAATTGATAACATATGATGTTGCAGTAATGACTTCCTCTGGGACTGCTGATGGAGCACTTACTTATTGTTTTATAGGGCGTGAAGGGCAACTGATATTTTCCGATGCGCCAGGCTTTTCTAGTTAATGCGCAGTTCGTAATAGACTTTAAGTGGTTTTTATATAAACTTAGAAGTACAAAGTGAGTTATTTAATGTTTTTTCCAATTTTACCGCCTTAATTTAAGTTCCATTTTTTTTCATATCACATTCAGTTATTTTATTTTTATTTGGAGTTCTATGCTTTTTTTGTCCAAGAAAGCCGAATGGTTCGGCAATGTTCGTGGGGATATCCTCGCTGGTTTAGTCGTCGCTCTTGCTCTTATTCCTGAAGCCATTGCCTTTTCTATTATAGCAGGCCTTGATCCTAAGGTAGGGCTTTATGCCTCTTTTGCAATTGCCGTAACGATATCTATTGTTGGTGGCAGACCAGGTATGATCTCTGCAGCTACAGGTGCTATGGCATTATTAATGGTATCACTCGTGAAAAATCACGGTCTGGAATATTTATTAGCTGCAACGATTTTAACAGGCTTATTACAAATTGTAGCTGGTTACTTGAAACTAGGCAGTTTGATGAGCTTTGTCTCTCAATCAGTTGTTACTGGTTTTGTTAATGCACTCGGTATTCTCATCTTTATGGCCCAATTGCCTGAGTTAACAAATGTTACTTGGCACGTCTATGCTATGACCGCTGCTGGCTTAGGGATTATTTATCTCTTCCCTTTAATTCCTGGAATAGGAAAAGTAATTCCTGCACCATTGGTCTGCATCGTAGGTCTTACAGTTGTATCAACATACCTAGGTCTAGATATTAGAACGGTAGGAGATATGGGAAAACTTCCTGACTCACTTCCAATATTCTCTATTCCAAACATTCCATTCAACTTCGAAACGCTTGCTATCATTTTTCCTTATGCAGCCGGTTTAGTAATGGTTGGGCTTTTAGAATCTTTAATGACAGCAACAATTGTAGATGACTTGACGGATACAGGATCGGATAAGAACCGTGAATGCAAAGGACAAGGGATTGCTAATATCGTCGCTGGTTTTTTTGGTGGTATGGCAGGATGTGCAATGATTGGTCAATCAATTATTAATATCAAATCAGGCGGTCGAGGTAGATTGTCTGCCTTGTTGGCAGGTGTGTTTCTATTGATTATGGTAGTTTTTCTCAGTAAGTGGTTGACCCTGATACCGATGGCAGCTTTAGTCGCGGTAATGATCATGGTATCTATCGGTACCTTTAGTTGGCGCTCTATTAAAAATATCAAAAAACATCCTCTATCTACTAATCTTGTCATGATTACGACTGTAGTTGTCGTTGTTTATACTCACAATCTTGCTTATGGCGTTTTTGTAGGTGTGTTAATGGCAGCTTTATTTTTTGCGAATAAAATCAGTCACTTTATGTATATTGAAAAAGAATTTAGAGAAGATCAAAACGCAATAATCTATCGCATACATGGACAAGTTTTTTTCAATTCTTCCGAACGCTTTATCTCACAGTTTAATTTCAAAGAAGCTGCAGATAAAGTCGTAATTGATCTAGAGAAGGCGCATTTCTGGGATATTTCAGCTGTAGCTGCTTTAGATAAGGTTGTTATTAAATTTAGAAGAGAAGGTACTGAAGTTGAAATTAAGGGACTTAATAACGCCAGCCAAACGATTATTGATCGTTTTGGTGTCTATGATAATCCAGCCGAAATTGATCGTATTATGGGAGGCCACTAATGGAAACTAAGAATATTTTATGTTGTATCAATGGTTTTAAGCCAAGTGAAGCCGTTATTGATTACGGCTCTTGGTTGTCTAAAAAGACAAATATAACTCTAAAATTATTTCATGCAATTGATACTCAAAACCATACAAATGATGCTGACCTCTCTGGCAGTATTGGTCTTGGGGCGAGAGAAGATTTGCTGGAAGAATTCGTTAATACTGAACACGAACAAAATAAACTTCTTCAAAAAAGAGGAAAGCTTATTTTAGAAGCCGGGCAAGAAAGAGCTAAGAACAATGGTGTCTCAGAGGTAGATCAGTGCCTTCGTAAAGGTAAGGTCGTAGAAAACATAATGGAACTGAAAGATAAAATTTCGGTAGCTGTGATTGGAAGATATGGAGAAAAGCATCAAGATTCACACGACAAATCAGTTGTCGGCCATAAAGTTGAATCAATAATACGATCCTTAGAAAAACCAGTCTTGATCGTAACCGAAGACTATCAAGAACCGAAAACTTTATGTCTTGCCTTTGATGGTAGTGATGGCGCGAAGAAAGCTTTAGAGTTTGTTGCCAGAAACGCTAGCTTTCACTGGTTGTCCGTTCACTTAGTTTTTGTTGGTCCTGAAAGTGATAAAATAAAATCAGATTTGAACGATGCTAAAAAATACTTAGAGACAGCTTCTATCGCAACTAAAATTGCTTTTCTGGAAGGTGATGTAGGGACGAGCTTAAATGATTATTTAACTTCTAATGATATAAGTTTTCTATGTATGGGAGCTTTCAGCCATAGCTGGTTACGAGATTTAGTTATGGGAAGCCTAACCTCGAAAATCCTAAGTCTTGTCACTAAACCAGTCTTACTCGTTCGTTAGTTTGTAACACTTCTTTTGATAATGCTAACCAAGAGCCTTTCAGTTTTGGTTAGCAACTTCTTACTCATCAAATGATTTCTAAATCCTAATTTTTGAGCTGATGAGTTAAACCTTGTAAAGATTACAGTGCATTCTGAATTCATGCTTGGCCCAACTTGCTTAAAATACTTTAGAGGATTGAGACTCTAGTCTCAAATGTGAGACAGCAGTCTCAATCTTTTTAGCTACTTGACGCAGGTATAGTCTCATAGTATCACATGACCTCTTTGAGACTGGGAGTGAGCATGAACACTATTTTTAAAGTTAATCCATTCATCTTGGAAAGGGCGGCAGCACTTCGAGGTAGTCTTGGACTAAGCACTGCACTCAATTTGAACCCAAGCTTTCTTTTGGCAATTTTAGCAAACATCCTTTGGGGAGCATCATTTTTGGCTTCCAAGTACACTCTTCAAGCTTGGGGACCTTTTACGGCATCAAGTTTGCGTTTTGGAATAGCGACTATTGGCCTCTTTACAGTGATAACCTTTTTAGGAAAGAAAATCGATATTCCTCGAAACACTGGTGAGTGGCTTGGTATTCTGCTCATTGGTACTTCTGCTTTTGGTCTACTATATCCCATGCAATTGGCCGGCCTTAGGTATATTTCTTCAAGCGTCTCTGCTGCTATAATGCTGACATCTCCCTTGCTGGTTCTTGCTTTAGGGAAAGTTGTTTTGAAAGAAAAGTTAACCTCGAGTAAGTGGACTTCGCTATTCCTGGGGCTAATGGGTGGCTCGATACTACTGTTTTCTAACACCAACCTTTCGGGCCTCGCTCTTTCCTCTGATTTCTTTTATGGATCGTTACTAACTCTTGCGTCTGCATCTTGCTTAGCCATCTCTGTCATTTTGACCAGAAAGTATTCAAAAGATTTTTCCAGCACATCACTGACATTCTGGACAATGGCAATTGGCTTCCTGGAATTAACAATTGCTGCATTTGTTTTTGAAGAAAATGTTTTGGCCAACCTGACTACAAATGCCAGTGTCATATCTTGGGTTGCGCTGATTTTCTTAGCATTAGTTTGTTCAGCTTTTTGCTTTTTTATTTGGAATGCGGCGCTTGCGCGAACATCCCCTCAGGAAATTGCATCATCAATGCACATCAAGACCCCAACTGCTGTCTTAATAGGCGTTTTGATTGCGAATGAAGTTCTGAGCACACAAATTCTTTTAGGAACCATTCTTGTCATGGCAGGAGTATGGCTTTCTCAGCAAAAAAATTTCCGGAGTACGAAATGAGAAGCTTTCAACCGGATTTGATTATTGAAGTTACCTCGGCTTGTAATAGGTCATGCTCGGGTTGTTATGCTCCCAATGTCGTTTCAAATAAATCAGCAGAAGAACTTATCAAGAAAGAGCCCGGCTTATTCTTAAATGTTCGTTCCTTGGAGAATGAAATCATTTTTTGGGAAGAACGATTACCAGATGTAATTAGTGTCAGAGGGGGAGAGCCTTCTCTTCATCCTGACTTACCTGCAATTTTAAAATTGCTAAAATATTTTGGGAAAAAAGTGGTTCTTGAAACTCATGGGCGCTGGCTTCTACCAGAGAACAGGGAAACTTATTCTTTTCTTATACAGGCGGCTATTGAAAACTCAATCACTATCAAAATCTCTTTTGATTCTATGCATGGCCTGAAAGCTGAACAGTTGAACCTAATGACTTCTTTCTTAGAAACGCAAAACCTAGATTTTTTGATCGCTATAACTGAAAAGACTGTTCAGGACTTTTCAGAGACTAAGGCACTTGCGACATGGATAGAGGACAGTAAATTCATTTTTCAAGAAAAGGCAACCTCAGAAAAAGAACTCATTAAACCAGTTCTTGGAGTTATAGGAGTATCCGGAAAACTGAAAGGGGAGTTAAAATCTAAGTTTGCCTCTGGTTTCGATCTTAAGGAAGCCGTTGGATGAAGGTTTTAACAGTACTTCTTTTAATTCTGTTATCTAAAATAACTTTTGGTGCAACCAAGAAAGTACATATTGGTCTTGCCTCAAATTTCTCCGAATTGAGTACTGTGAGTTTTAATCCATACGGTGGCTATTTCAGAAATGGAGTTAAACTAGCGCTCGAACATTATTCAAAGCGGCTAGCTGATAAGGAAATAGAAATTGTTCTGAAAGAGTTTGACTATGGAGCGGACGATTTAAATGTTTTAAAAACAGTTAGAGAAGCTGATCTCTCCAGGGTTTCCGCTGTTATCGGTTATAACTATTCCTCTAATGCCTTAATGGCTGCTCCTGTGCATGCAAAATTAAAACTTCCCATGCTAAGCCCGAGTGCGTCTGCAAATAGGCTTAGCAGTTTTGGAAGATACATTCATTTAGGATCATTCAATAATCAATATATGGCCCAGGTCTTGGCAAAGTTTACCGTAGAAGGACTTAAGGCCAAAAAGATTGTGGTTATACCAGCAGGCAATTGTGCATATTGCACAGATCTTGCTGATACCTTCGAAAAAGAACTAATTAGATTCGGAGGAACAGTTGTTAAAAAAGTTCTTGTCATTCAGGAAGACAAAAACTTTGAAACTGCCGCACAAAACTTGAAAGGACTAGACTTTGATGCCGTATTCATTCCAAACCAGGAATTAACTGCTGCCAGAATTATTCTTTCACTGTTGGAAGCTGGAATTAAGAAACCTTTCCTTGGTGCTGATGGGTGGGGAAATGAAGGATCAGAATTCTTTAATGTTTTAAAAGGTAGAAAGTTTGACGGATATTCAGTTACCCATTGGCACCCAAGACTTAAAACCAAATCCTCAATGGAGTTTGTAAGCGCATATAAAGCGAACTTCAAAAACTTGCCTAATGACTCTTCAGTTCTGGCCTATGATTTCATGAGCTTTTTGATTGAGGCTATACTTTCGACCAAAACCCATGACAGGGAATCATTAGAAGAAGCTCTTCGGAAAATAAGGGAATTTACTGGCGTTACTGGTAAGTATTTGATGACCCCAAACAAAGCTCCTCAAAAAGACATTTTAATCCTTAAAACTACCGAAGCTGGATTTGAAGTTGATCAATCAGTGTCTCTTCATAGGGGACAGCGATGAAGCCTACACCAACACTTCGAGACAGGGTCTGGCAAATTTCTATTGGGACTTTTCTAGTAACAATAGTTCTTATGTTTACGAGCTTTACTTTATATTCAATGAAAAAAGCAAAGCTTGCAGAAGAACATGTTATCAATGAATTAACTAATAATATTGAAAGCCAGGTGAATCAGTTTTTGCCATCTTTTCTCTTACCAGAACAGAAGCAAGGGATTGACCTACTTCTTGAGAGGATAAAGAAGAACGAGGGACTTAAAGAGACAAAAATTGTTAAAGGCCAGTCTGATATCGATTTTCCTTTTAATCACTGTAAGATTTCTCAGACAGATATCACGACATGCACATCCCAAGACCAGCGTTTAACTGCTGTCGTAGCGCCACTCAGAGAGTCTAATGAGTTATTTGGATATCTATTCAAGTCAAAGGAAAACGTATCTCCAAATTATCTGAAAGAAATTGTTCAAGTCGCTTTCCTCAGTTTAATTGTTCTGGGTGTAGTTTTTGTTGGGATTTATATTTTTATTTCTCGTCTTCTTTCAAGAACGCTTCCGGCGGCCCTGGATGACTTAGTTTCTTGGATTGAAGCTGATATTAACGGAATGAGGGCTGATAAAATAGATTTGCCATTCAAGGAGCTAGAAGATCTCAAAATAAAAATCTCTGAAGTTTTAGATCGCTACAATAGCTCACGAGATCAAGCGATCATAGGTCAACTTACCAGCGGGATCATGCATGATATTAAAACACCACTCCAGTCCATCGTGTCTGCAATGTATTTGGTTGAAGAACAGGAAGCTAGCTCACCTAAACGACTATCGAGGCTCGAAAATGCTCATCTTATGAGTAAGACAAATCTGCCGATTATTTGCAATATTATTGAAACTACATTGGATGGAAACAGATCGATTAAGGTTAATAAGCATACTGATGACATTGTAAAAACCATAGAAAGTTCAATCAAGCAGAATGAGGAAATGGCTGCTCTCCGAAATGTAGAAATCTTGAGAAAACTCCCATGTGAAAAAATGATTCCACATGATTCGACTCAGTTCATGAGAGTTGTTAATAATCTTGTGAAAAACGCGATAGAAGCAGCAGCTGATTCTAAGGATAAACAAACCATTCTTATCTCGGCTGAGGAATCTGAATCGGAAATTCGATTATCGGTAGAAGACAGTGGATGTGGTATTTCAGGGCACCCAGACAAAATATTTAAAGCTTTCAGAACTTCTAAGGCAAGAGGAACTGGCCTTGGTTTAGTAATTACAAAGAAAATTGTAGAGGCTCATGGCGGAAAAATAGTTGCTTCAAAATCCGCCGAACTTGGCGGCGCACAGATGGTTGTTTCGATACCAAATAATAGAACAGAGGCTGTTTTATGAAAAGAGTTGGAAAAGTATTAGCACTTGATGATGACAACAGTTGGTTATCCCAGATTCCCTTAATCCTGGAGGATGAATGTGAGGTAACATCAATTGCCAGCATAGATCAAGGAATTCAGGCAATTCAAACCAAATTCTATGATGTTATTCTTTTGGATATGAACTTTGAGAATGATCCGCGCAGTGGGATCGATATTTTTAGAGTTATTCAGGCTGCCGATAAAGGCGCAGACGTAATTGTTATAAGTGGAGAAACAAGGCCCGAAAGATTAATCCAGATTATGAATGCGGGGGTGACATGTTTTTTACCAAAGCCAGTTACACCGGCAAAAATAAGAGAAGCTGTTCGTAGCGGTCTCGAACAACGCGAGATGCGGTTAAGAGCAATTGAAATGCAAGAATCATGTTCTGGAGTTGTACTTATTGGAAAGTCACTTCCAATGCAGAATCTCAGGGCTGAAATTAATAAGGCCGTAAGCGCAGGAATTAAAGATATTCTGCTAATTGGTGAGACAGGAACTGGTAAAGAGGTTGTAGCAAAGAGCATTGCCTGCCAATTCGATCCTTCTAAAAGATTTGTCCCCATACACTGTGGCGCTATTTCTGACAGCATTGCAGAGTCGGAACTTTTTGGACACGTTAAGGGAGCTTTTACCGGAGCGGACAGAGACAAAATTGGCGCATTTGAAGCAGTTGGCGGTGGTTACGTCTTTTTAGACGAAATAGGAGACATGCCTCTTAATCAACAAGCTAAATTGTTAAGAGTCTTGCAGGAGCGGAAGGTTCAACGAGTAGGATCACACGAAGAAATCGCAGTTAACTTTAGAACTATTTCTGCAACTCACGTCAACATTGAGGATTCAATTTCGAAGAAGACTTTCAGAGAAGATCTATACTATCGGCTAGCAAAAACCCAAATTAGAATTCCACCTTTGCGAGAGAGACTGGAAGACATCCCAGAACTTGTAAACCATTTCTTAAAGGATAGTAATATAAAGAAGAACCTTTCTATTACTAATGATGCCCTAGAACTTTTGGCTGCTTATCATTGGCCAGGAAATGTAAGGCAACTTCAGTCAGCAATCGAAAGAGCTGCCAGCAAAGTTTCTGGATCAGTCATGAGAGAGAAAGATTTATGCCAGGCCCTTCCGCAGCTTGCAAATATTTTTGGAAATAAATCGACAAAGAACCTAGTGGGTAGATTTGGAGCTTCAGTTCTAGGCCTTGAAAGAGATAGATATGAAAGAGTGCTATTGGAATGTAATGGCAATCGGGAAATAGCCGCAGAGAAGCTTGGTCTTTCTCGTGCAACCTTCTTCAGACGTTTAAAAGAATTAGGTATGGTCAAAGAAAGGATCAAGGCTCCTATCTCTGCCAAGATCAACTATTCTTCATTGCCGGGATGAATTTTTGAACTTTAAGATATTAACAGATTCTTCAGCGGAGATTTTCTTAAAAGAGGCCAGTTCTCTTCTTTATACGAATGAGGCTGAATATAGTCTGATGCTGGGATTGTGTACTTCGATGTTAAGTTTTGAGGGCACGATTCATCTTTTTCGGATTTCAAATGATGGAAGGACAACTGCTGCCGCAATTCAAACTCCTCCACATAATTTAATCGTTACTCAGGCATCAGAAAAAGAGTTAGAACTCTTGGCAAATCACATTTTTGATAGTGGTCTGGATCTTCCAGGAGTAGTTGGGCCGACAGTGTCGGCATCTATTTTTGCGGACAAGTGGTCAAAGATGACTGGCAAAAATCAAAAGCTAGGAATGGTTCAGAAGATCTACGAAGCTCATAATATTCTCTTGCCTAAAGTTAAAGGTCACCTTAGACCAGCGCTTTCCGGAGATAAACCATTGATCGCGAAATGGTTATACGAGTTTAGTAGCGAGTCCTTACCGGAGAAAGACAAATTTGAACTGCCCTTTGCTAATGAATGGGCCGATAAAGCTATTCAAGCAAAAACGGCATTCCTATGGCTGAATGGTGAAACTCCTGTATCAGTTGCGCATACAGGAAGACCTACTCAAAACGGAATTTCAATTAGGGCTGTATATACACCTCCAGAATACAGGCAAAATGGGTATGCTTCAGCGGTAGTGGGATCACTCAGTCTGCTCATGCTCAAAAACGGTTACAAATTTTGCACATTATATACTGATCTTTCAAATTCCACGTCTAATAGCATTTACCAAAAGATCGGTTACAGCGAAGTAGCCGATTCCAGACACTTCATTTTTTCTTAATCATCATTCACGAGTTTTCTCCTCGTAGTTGTTGAGACTCTTTTTGAGACTCTCAGTCTCATAGTCTCAAATCGTGAGACTCCTCGAGGAGAGGTTTAGTCCAATATTTCACGGCCTTGCGTTAATCTCAATCTTTTGGGCCACTTGGCATGGGCTTGCAATAGGAGGGATCTCAACAACAAAAGTCTCAGGAGGACTAATGAAGAATTTTGTAACAGTAGCTTTTATTTCCCTTTCCGCTTTTTCATCAACACAAGCAGGAGAAATTTCAAAAGAGAAATATCGGGAAATGATGATTGAAAATCGTACCGCTTATGAATACGTGCTTCCAGGGATGTTTTCTCTAACTGTTGGAGTGCAGTCGGTTGTCACTGATGAACAGGGAAATGAATTCAAGTGTCGTCAGGCCATTGAGAGCACCGTGATGCAGGTATATGGCACAAAATATCTAACCCACGAAAAAACGAAAAACCTTAATGACTGTGGAGGACACCAGGTCGAAGGAGAAGAGAATGAATATCTACAGTGGAATAAAGTTTTCACGGTAGAGGAGCATCTAAACATGCTTGATTCACGCTTCATGGTTGCTGAATATAAAGAGAAAGATTCTTTCGTGCAAATGACAGGAATTACCAAATACAGCGATAACCGTGAGCCAAAAATATTCACACGACATTCGAATATTAAAGAGTCCCAGTTCTATTCAATCAAAGCCTTCAATGATGATGTTTTCACTTGGGTCCAATATTATACACGGCAAGTAGATCCAAACTCAATCAATGTCGAAGGCCTTGAGATCATCAACGAATAATTACCAACTTTAAACAAAGGTGGAGGCAATTGTCTCCACCAGGGAGAGCAGCATGAAAAAGATTTTTAACTATATCAAAGAGAAACTCAAGCCACGCAGTGGAGAGCCAAAAATCGTAAAGACACTGGAACAATTGAAGGACGAAGCTTTTATTAAACTTCTTGCGCTTCATTATCACCAACTTTAAGGAGACGTTGTGAAATTTACTAATACTGATATTTCGATTATGAAAACCGGTTTGCAACTTTTGGACTTAGTCGATAGGCAGATTCTGATTTTTCGCTTTTGGGAGAATATGAGCATTGAAGAGATCGCCCAAGTTTTAGAAATGAAATGGATCGAAGTTGATGTAGCAATTAAAAGATCACAAGAGGAACTTCGTAGGTTCTGCTTGCGTCACCCTGGATTCAGTCTAACCCTTTGTCCTATGCTTGCAGCTTAGACCATGAAGCATATTGGAGAATTTATGAATGAGTTTACAAAATTGCTAGATGCTAAACCATATTACAAATTTCAGGCTTTCTTGGGTGAACAAGGGCAGAAGACAAAGAGAAATGTTGGTATTGCCTTTATGAAAGATGACAACAGCTCCTACTGTCTGAGGCTTTGGTCATTTGTGAATGAAAGGTTCTATGTTGTGCCAAAGCGTGGAAGTTCAAATGAATTCTTGATTATGACCAGAGAAGCTAACAGGCTTCCGAATCCGAAAACACAATATCTTTGGAATGTTGTTGGAAATGC
Source organism: Bacteriovoracaceae bacterium UBA4096 (assembly GCA_002381945.1). Classification (GTDB taxonomy): domain Bacteria; phylum Bdellovibrionota; class Bacteriovoracia; order Bacteriovoracales; family Bacteriovoracaceae; genus Peredibacter. Next base: position 183,737 of record DFXY01000004.1, on the reverse strand, counting down.
TTCTACTACGGAAGACAAACTTCACCTTGCGATCAAATTTGATCTTTTTGAGAAGATTATATTTATGAATTTAATTCCTGAAACATCAGGAACAGATAATCAAATTAAAAGCAATGTCGCTTAAAGTTTAAAGGAGTTTTTATGAAAAAAGAAAAAATGCATCTTCTGCTCAGTGTTGCCCTTGTAATAGCGATTTTTTGCCCAGATCTAGCTCACGCAGGATTAGAAACAAGCTTGATGGGAATTAAAACCAAGCTAACGGGAGTTATTCTGCCACTTTTGTCCGTCATCGGAATTGCTATCGCTGGGATTTCGTTTTTCACTGGAAATCCAAATGCGAAACAACACATTGCTTACTCTGTTGTCGGCTGCATGATTGGGTTTGGGGCCCAAGGAATCGTTGACTTCATTGCACAGACTGTCAGATAGAGGTTTATATGGAAGATGAAGGACTACTAACAACTAAGGTGCCTCGTGCCCTCGAGATGAAAAGCAAACTGTTTGGTTACGAACTCCCAGACTTATTGCTTATTTTCTTTAATCTGGGGATGACCAATCTTATTTTTGGCTCTACCAGCTTTCGTTATCCACTTGTTTGGGGAACAACAATATCATTGGCACTGCTTCTCTTCTTCGTGAAGAGAGGCAGACCTGATAGTTATATCCAGCATTTTGGGGAATTTATTATTCGCCCTGCTTACTATTGCTCGGGGGGCGTGGATCGCTTTTACAGAAAATTTAAGGGAGTAAAAAATGTTACAAAATAAAGCAAGCGAAGCCAGCCTCGCTGAAGAACTCCCTTACTGGGAATTCAACGAAGAGCCCCGAGCTCACGTAGTACTAAATGATGGCTCATTAATTGCGGGACTTCGAATTTCTCTGGTGGATATCGAATGTTTTGATGAAAATGAAATCAATGTTTTCACCCAAGGCCTGAGATCCTGCCTGAATTCAATTTCTGAAGGTGTCACAATTCAATTTCTTTTAGGAGTTGGATCAGATTTTTCTCAAATGTTGGATACCCACATCAATGGGAGGAAGAAGGATTCTCATACTATTGTTAGAAAGATTGCGGAATTCCGCGAGCTGAGATTAGTTACCGCAGAAGAGAATGGTGATCTTTATAGGCCACAGCTTATGGTCTTTTTAAAGGTTCCGTTTGTTGGTGCAAAGAAACCTTCATTCTTTAAGAAGCCAGAGATATTCACAAGTATTGCCGAAAATGCTTATGAAGAAACTCTTGAACTCCTTTGGCAGAACGTGGATGTTCTACAAACTTCTTTAGGGTCTCTTGGACTTAATTCTCAAAAGTTAAGCAGAAGAGATATTCTAGAAAAAGTTTACAGTTACTTAAATCCTAAAAGGTCTAGGTTTGAACCTGCTCCTGCTGTATTCAGTCCTTCAGAGGTGGTTTCAGATAATGCGACGATTTCAGAAGTGGAGTGGCTGGCTTCTTCATCACCGAGAGAACAAATTGTTTTTGGTGATTTAGTTCTCGGCTATGAGCAATTTACCCTGGACTCCTTTTTTCATAGGGTGATCACTTTAAAAACTTTGCCTGAAACTACATTTGCGGGGCAGCTCTCAAATTTTCTTCGTTTGCCGTTTCATTATGATCTGCTTTTAACCGTAGAGGTGCCTCCCCAGGCCAATGAAATGTCAAAGCTGCAGCAAAAAAGAAAGATGGCACATTCTTTGGCAGTTACTCAGGGAAATAAAGCTTCAGATCTTGAGTCGGAAAGTAAGTTATCTTCCACTGAGGAGTTGATTAGAGAGCTATTAAATACCGGGCAGAGGATCTATGCAGCTCAAATGACAGTCATCCTCAGGGAGCCAGCCACTCCTGAAGGAACTAAGGCCCTCAATCGGCACGTAAGAGAGGTTTTAGCGCGTTTTCGATCACTCCAAGGGGCAGAAGGACTTGAAGAGACTGTGGGAGCTTGGAAGGTGTTTAAAGGCACACTACCCGCTGCCCCTATGTATCAAGAAAGAGCCAGAAAGATTAAGACCAATAACCTGGCCGATTTTCTACCTGTCTATGGTCCGCGGGAGGGCGACAATGATCCGGTCGTGATTTTTAGGAATCGACTTAATGGACTGGTGAGTTTTAATCCTTTTGATCCTGGGCTTCCGAACTATAACTCTTTAGTAACGGGCTCATCGGGCGCAGGTAAAAGCTTTTTGAACAATTGTATCTTACTACAAGAGCTGGCGAGAGACTTAAGAGTTTTTATTATTGATATCGGTGGATCTTATAAAAAGCTGACGGAATCCTTGGGAGGGCAGTATCTCGATGTAAATCTTTCGGACCAATATAAGCTGAATCCGTTTGATTTGCAGGACCCTTCACAAGAGCCTTCTGATCAAAAGCTTAAGTCATTACTCGCTATTATTGAAAGTATGGTGGCTGAAAATAATGATTCAAAGCTTCCGAAGCTGGACAGAGTTCTTTTAGAGAAGGCCATTATTGAAGTTTATGAAGATAAACGGAAGCTGAAAATTGCCCCCACACTTTCTGATTTGTCAGAGAAGTTAAAGGAATCTTCAGAGCCCACTATGAAAGCAATTTCTAAAATGCTGTATATGTGGACCGGCAGTCGTCCATACGGAAAGCTGTTGGATGGTCCTGGATCTTTGAGAACCGATGCTGCAATTTGTACTTTCGATCTTAAAGGGCTTTCTAGTTACCCCGATCTTCAGAGTGTGATGATTTTGATCCTTACAGATTTTATTCTCACTCAAGTAGAAGGTGACAAGGTTAACAAGAAGAGGATCATCTTGGATGAGGCATGGGAGCTGCTGAAGTCTCAAGCTGCTGCAAATTTCATGGAGTATTGTGCGAGGACTCTCAGAAAATCTGGTTCAGGAATAACTTTCATCACTCAAGGAGTTGAAGAAATTATTGCAAGTCCAATCGGATCTGCAATTCTGAACAATACCGCAACAAAGTTCGTGATGCTTCAACGAGGAGATTCTGAAATTCTCAGGAAGGCCCTTAAATTGAACTCACAGGAGCTGGCCCTGATTAGCTCATTAGAGCAAAAAAAGGGTGAGTACTCTGAAGGATTTATGATTGAAGGAGACCACAGACAGGTCGTCAGGATCTATCCGAGTCCTTATGAGTATTGGCTCTCAACCAGTGATGCCTCCGATAATAAATATTTATCAGAACTTTCTCGCAAGGGTCTTACGTTAGAAGATGCTATTCAGAAAGCTGCCGATGAATACCCGAACGGCGTAGCTCGTGGCAAACCGGGGGGGAAAGATCATGAAATACATTAAAGGAACTCTCTGTTGCCTGCTTCTTTTCTTGGGGGTTTCATTCAGCACACCGGCCAGGGCTGATTTATTTGGAGGAGATGTTGTTGTTCTTACGAAGATTCTCATTCAGACAATTCAACAATTGCATGAATTAAGGATGATTTATCAGAGCAGCAAGGATCATCTTGGATTAATGAAAGATCTGAACAGCGGAATCAGACATGGGCTGCAAATTCTAAGGATTATTAATCCAAAGTTTAATCCAGGTATTTTTGGGAACTTAGAGGACGCGGCCAGTGTACAAAGAGCTATTGAAGAACTTTATGGGAAGATACCCCATAGTAGTGAGTCCAGACTTCAGGAGGCACAAGACAAAGCAGCCTCTGAAAGTATAGCCATGAATGGAACTCTTTTTCGTTATGCAGATGACGTTGATATTGAGGCCAAGCGGATTATAGCCCATGCACAGAATGTAAGCCCACAAGGAGCAGCAAAGTTAACGGCTGAGTCCTTAGCTGTTCTTATTGGAGTAAGCACACAGGTTCTTAGAACTAATTCTATGATGTTAAAAATGATGGGCCAGAACATGGCGCTTGCAACCAGAAAAGAAAAACTTCAGTCAGCACAGTTTAAAACTCAGTATGAAGGCTTAAGTAGCGCCCTAAGCACTCTGCCGAAAGAAACCAATTTACCATCTTTAAAGGAGATGTAAGGAGCAATTATGCCGCAGTTTGAATTGCTCGGCTCTTTGATGCGTGACCTGCATCAAGATTTTGTCTTAATGTACTATTTGCTTTTGCCTGTTTTTTTCTCACTAGCTATCGCAGTTACATGGTTCAAGTCTCCAAGTGGAAGTCCTGAATTTCTTGATGTACTGAAACGGACTATAATTGCAACAATATTGCTAGTGGCATTCCCAGACATAGCTAAGGCAATTGTATCAGTGGCCGATGGAATCGCTGAGCGGGTCGATAAATTGAATAGTCTGGATACCATCATCAGGATGGCAGAAGAGAAATCAGAAAATTATTCTGTAACTCCAACAAGTATCCTTCTTCAATTTAATGATCTAATTATAGCCGTTCTGTCATTCATCAGTTTTTTAATTTTGTATGTTGCTCGCTATCTGACCGTGGCCATGTATCACTTCTTTTGGACCTTTTTTCTAATAGCTGCGCCATTAATGCTGTTGTTTAACATTTTTGAAGGAACTTCGCAGATAACGAAAAATTTGTTCAAGGGAATGATTGAGGTGGCTTGCTGGAAGATCGTATGGGCCATTTTAGGAGCTATGCTTTCAGCGCTTTCATTTGGAGACGCCTACCAAGCGGAGGGGAACTATCTTACTTTGATAGTTATGAACTTCGTAATCTCGGTGGCAATGTTAATGACTCCAATGATGGTCAAATCGTTAGTAGGAAGCGGAATTCAGTCAATGTCCTCTACCATTGGAGCAGCAGCGGCTGGTGCAATAATAGCAACTCCCGCTAAATCTATGATGGTTGCTCGAACTTCCAGAAATGCGATTAATACCGCAGGCTCTTTTGTCCAAGGCAAAGCTGGGCAATTACGTAGAAACAAGTCGAACTAAATAAAACCTAAAAAAGGATCAGTTATGCAACAAGCACAGGTTATTGCTTTAAGGTCGAGTCGCGTCCCAAAATTTATCGGAGAGCTTTCTCACTCTAATCAGTTTCTGAAGATCTTTGCCATCTCGGCAATGGTCCTGAGTCTGCTTACGCTTGGGGTTCTTACTATGCAGCTTAGCAAAGAACCACTGGTAATTACTCTCGGACCAGACGGTAAGGCACTAGAGAAAATTATGACCCCTTCTGCTGAAGATCAAATAAAGGAGGGGATCAAAAGCTACTTGGAGAAAAGATATCAGTGGGAACCTGATACGGTCATCAAGAAGCTTAAAGAGTCTGAAAGTTTCATCATGCCGGACAGTCTTAAGGCCTTTAAAGAGGCAGCTTCGAATATTAGCAAATTTTCAACGGCGAAACTTGTTTCACAAAAAGTGTTCCCTGAAAAAATTGACGTGGATATCGAAAAGCAGTTAGCCATAGTTCAAGGCGAACGGATCACAAGTATTCAAGGACTGAAAGCAGCAGGAGGACTTAAGCTCCAGCTGCATTTTGGGAGTGGCACAAGAACAAAAGCCAATCCTTGGGGAATTTACATTCGTAAAGAGAAGGAGGAATGATGTTTCACCTATTAATATCAGTGGTTTTACTTCTAAATTCTTTTGCTGCGATAGCATCGAACAAAGTTAGACACGTGCAGGTAAAGCGCGACCAGATTGTCACCGTAAGAACTAGTCTTGGGATTGCTACCATTATTGAAGTTCCAGACAGACCCAACAGCGTTGTAGTAGGCGACCAAGATGCATTCAAAGTTGAATACCTCGATCAGGCCATTACAATTAAGCCGCTCGTTCCAGGCGCAAAAAGTAACCTTTATGTTTACACCGATTGGGCCCGGTACAATGTCGAATTAGTAACGGGACCGGAGCTAAGTGCGGATTACGTTGTCTATCTTGAGCATGAGAAAAAGAAAGAGAAATCACCTAAGGCTAGATCTGATGTGACTTGGACGAAGTTTACCAACATCCTAAAAAATTCAACGATAAGATTGGAGATTAAGCGAGTGGGCCGGACACAAAGCGGCGTTCTGTTGGTTGAGTTTACAATTTCATCAAGCTCCAAAGAGACAATCAAGCCTGAATGGCTTTGGATGACCCAGAATGGGAAAACCATACCCATCCATAATCTTTTTGTTTCTCGCCTAGATATTAAAAATGGAGTTCCTGCACATGGAACTATTCAATTGTTAAGTCAGGACCTACAAAAAGAACTTCCTTTAAGGATGGAGTTGAGAAGGGGAAAAATTTCTTATCTTACTATCAAGAAGGTGGATTTATGGAAGTAACAGCAAAATTGTATTCTTTGGAAGGCTTGAAAGAATCATTCCTAAAAGCGCCGAAGCCATTTACTTCTAAGCGGGACATACATTGGCAGAAGCTGGGCTGGATCGCTGGGGGTATTTTAGGAATAGTAATCATTGGTATTCTTGTCATGCCCTCGGCAAAGCCTGAACAAATTGTTTTCCATGAAAAGGCATCTCTCACGGGTGGATCATCTGGTAACAATCTTGAAAATAATCCTACTCAAGATACAGTCCGACAACTCGAAGAGGCTCAGGTTGGTTCTAATTCGGTCCATGGCTCTTTAGATCATCTGTATGCGAGTTCTGGTGGAAGATCGATGGCAACCGGAGGAGGAAACCCTTCGGCTGATCGAAGTTCTTCAATGATTATAACCAGAGGCGGAGATTCGAAAAGCAGGTTATCTAGTGGCACCAGAATTAAAGTTAAACTCGCTGAGGATCTGGTTGTTTCTGGTCAAGCAGTTCCTCTTATCGGTCTTGTCGCCGCTGATGTGCATAGTGATTCCGTATTAGCGATTCCCAAAGGTGCAAAACTTCTTGGTGAGGCTTCATTTAATGAATCCACTGAAAGAGCAAGTGTGACCTGGAGATCAGTTATTATGCCAGATGGTAGAGAAAGAGCAATTTCTGCACTTAGCGTAGGAAGCGACTCACAGGAAGGAGTGAAGGGAAATGTTCGTTCAGAGGCCATTAAGAACTCGGTTGGCCAAACATTAACAAGATTTGTAGGGGCTTATGCTGCTGGCTCTATGAATACTGGTGTGTTTGGGGCCAATGAAGGAGGTCACAGAAATGGTATGAAGAATGCGATCGCTGCAACGGCCACCGACAGAGCAAATTCACTTGGTGAAGATCTCCAGAAAGAAAGTAAGTGGATTGAGCTAAGAGGCGGATCAGAGATTACGGCAATTCTAAATCAGCCTTTTGTGTTCCGAGATCCAGGCGGCAACAATGGATAAAGGCAATGGAGGTGGAGAATATCTTCTTTTTACCTTTATGGGTTTGATGTTCCTAATAAAAGGTTTTCTGTGGATAAAAGCTTGGGTGACTTCTCCTGGCAACCTGCTCACCGTTGCAGTAATTCTGCTTCTGCTGCTATTGCCTTCTTTTTGGCTTTTATGGAGGTGGAGGGCTAAAAATTTGTTAAAAAGGGCGGCTGACGATGCCATTCTCGGTAAAGAAAAGGACTCGGTTTATTGTGGGGAAACAAATCACAATGAATCTGTCTGGATCAAAACGCGGCAAAGGGCTATGCATACCCAGGTGGTGGGAACAACGAATGCAGGTAAAACAGAAAGCGTAATTTTACCTTGGGCCATTCAGGATATCGAAGCCGGAAGAGGACTTTTAATAATTGATGGAAAGGCAGACCATTCCCTTTTTAATAAGCTTTGGTCGTATTCTGTTAGGGCCGGCCGGAAGGATGATTTTAAACTCTTCAGTCTTGGAAAGATGGATCAATCGATACAGTTTAATCCTTTAAAAGGTGGGGCGGCCGAAGAAATAACTGAAAGAGTTTTTAATGCATTCGATTTTGAAAATCCGCATTACCGAAATCTGCAATACGAAGTTATGAAGCAGATTATGAGGATTTTTGAGAGCACCAAAACGGAACCAACATTTCAGCGTCTCTATCAAGCGATCACTATGCCGGAGTTGTTGGAAGACTTGTCAGACAAGATCGACGATGTAGAGCTGAGACAATGGGTTCTAAGATTTCGGGCACTCTCTCAAACTGATCGAGAGAATAGAACAAGCGGCTTAGTGACGGCCTTAGGACATTTCTCTCATGGTGCTCCGGGGAAGCTTTTTAACGGATTTGATGATGCCTTAACGATAGATCAGGCCTTATCAGAGAATAAGATTGTCTATTTTCAGCTTCCCGTTCTGTTATCGCCTTTTCTAGGGAAAGCTACAGGGAAACTTGTATTGCAATCTCTACAGGCAGCAGTGGCAAACAGGCACAGGGCATCTGGTGAGAAGAAGTTCTTCTCGGTTTTTCTGGATGACTTTACTGAGTACCTTTATCCAGGCTTTGTATCAATCTTGAACAAATCCAGGTCTGCAAACGTTGGAGTGGCCTTCGCACATCAGGCTCTTGGCGATATTACAGAGTTGGGTGACTCCGTTGCTAATTCTATCTTAACGAATTCAAACATTAAGATCTTCATGAGGGGCAATGATCCTGATTCTGCCGAATATTTTTCCAAGGTGATTGGAACACTCACATCAACGAAGTTTACAGAAAGACAGAAAGCAGGACTTTTTAACAATCAGAAAACTGGGGATGTTTCTGCAAGAGAGGCAGAGGAATTTATTATTCATCCTAATACCTTCAAGCAGAACTTAGGAGTTGGAGAAGCAGTAATGATCGTGCCTCATGAGCGAGGTTCTAAAACAATTAGAATCAAATTTCACAAGATGGAAGACCTGGAAATACCAGAAGAATTACCCATGAAGAATAAAATCACTGTCCCGCTATTAAAGTTAAAGGAATCGTCAGTCGTTGCCAAGGCCGAGGAGAATGACTCCAAGGTCAGATCAAGTGATCAAGGTGAAGAGGGAGCATTCCATTCAAAAGGAGAAATAAATGCATAGTCAGTCACTGGTAAATAAATGTTTCACACTGTTGGGATTTGTCGCACTTCTTTCCTTCGGATCTGGATGCGCAACTCAAGGCAAAAGTATGGGTTTAGGTGGCTCCATTGGAGCAGGGACTGGAGCGATCCTTGGAGGAATCGCAGACCCAGGTAAAAAAGGAGAATTTCGGACTCGAAACATTGTTATAGGAGCAGCGCTGGGTGGATTGGCCGGAACCGTAACTGGAGCAGCAATTCACAACAATACTGAAAAAGAAAAGGAGCTTGCCTATTATAAAGGACGAGAGTCTAAGAGCAAAAGCGGATCTGGTGGAAGTATGCCTTCTCTTCAGCAGCCAGAGGTAGAGGCCAAATGGGTTGAAGGAAAGATTGTCGGTAACAGATTCATTGATGGACATTACGAGTATGTAATTACCCAACCAGCCAGATGGGAGTCATCAGATGATTAAATATAAATGCGGCCGACAGGTTCCCCAAAACGTGATCAAGGCCCTGAAATACGTTTCTAAGGTGGGTGTTCTGACGACATCTCAGTGGCATCAGCATTTTGGTAAAGGTTGTTTGAGGTGGAAACAAAGACAACTCAAGAAAATGGAAAACAAAAAATTCTTGAAAAAGCATACTGCTGTATCTGAAGGAAGATGGGTTCTAGGGACAGTCGGGCAGGAGACCATAGAAGGGTTAAAGTTCAGGCCAGTGACTCCAGTTGCTCCTCAACATTTCATACACGATGAGTTTATTGGAGAGACCCTTTTATTGCTTGAGCTAAAGACCTTTTGTCATTCATGGTTAACTGAAAAACAATTGAAGGCCCAGGAATCGAAAGCTTTCATGATTCGTGGCAAGGACAGAGAGATTAAGTATCCTGATGCTGTTTTCAAAGTGGTGCTTGATGGAAAAGAACGGACAATCGCCTTAGAATACGAGAGGACTGGCAAGACTTATGGCCGCTATAAATCCATTCTTTGGCAGTATAATGGCTTAAGTTCTCTGGACATGATTCTTTACGTTGTGGAAAACGACGAGATCAAAAAAAGAATCATCCGTGCCATGAAGCATGTTGGTGGATTGAGACTTCAAACGAGACTCGCATTTGTAGATGCCCAGGATTGGTTTAAAGATCCTTCTCTGGCAACAATACAAATTGCAGGACGATCCCTGAAACTTGCCGATGTTTGCACACCAAAGAGCCAAATCTGATTCTTTGTTGATGTAGCCGCAGATGAGGTCGTAATACCGACTTCATCTGCAAATCGCTTCTCTGTTCGATTGGTCAAATTTCAGCAATAAAATTAACAAGATTCCGCCTCCGCCCGTATTCTTAACGTCTCTGATCGTTTCCTGACCCCTCCCCCCCAACGAGTTGGTGGAAAGGGGTCAGGAAACTGAGACTAAATACGGGCGGAGGCGGGGAAAGTAAGGAGAGTAAAATGAATAGTAATGAGATGGAAGTAAGAAGTAATAGGACGGGGATGGGAATAAAAAAAGAAGAGGATGAGAGAAATGAAATAATGAGGGGGGAAGGGGAAAATAAGGCAGAAGCAAAAAAGAAAAGAGGAAGAAGAAGAAAAGATGAACCAGTGGAACTGGTGAATCCGAAAGATCAAAATAAGTTCTTTGTCGATGTGTCAAAAGATCAAGAGAACAAAGAACTTATTTTAAATTTTTTGGCACAAGCAAATAATAAAGAACAAGGAAGGGAAATTACTTTTAAGGATCTGGTTTTTATAGCACTCCCAAAGATAACTCCAAAAGACATAGAGAAGCTTCAGGAATCTTGTCTCTCTGAAATGGAAAAAGTGGAGAGAGCATTATCAGAATACAACAAGAAGAATGAAGCAAATCTTACGCTCGGAGAATTTTTAGTACGCAAGCTGGGTATTAATTAAACCTGATGTGAATTAATTGTACTAGTGCAGGGCCAAAAGGCCTTTAGGTTAATGCTATTAAGACCTGAAAGGAGTTTCTATGGCAGAAAAAGCTATAATGTTGGAGGAAAAATCAAAGACTACATGCTACAGTAGTCCAACGGAGTCTAACGGCTCTGTAATGCTCTTTGAAAATTATAAATGGATGACAACTAGTGAAGCAGCAACTTACTTGAGGAAATCCTCCAATGCAATTCGAACTGCTGTATGTAGAGGACACATTACTGCACGAAAATTCAAACGGAGACTTTACTTCAAGCGGAGCGAACTAGATAAGCTGATTGAGACCTCTACAACCGTAGGAGGTTAAAATGGCTATCAGATCGTATGAAAAGAACGGTAAAAAGCTTTTTCAGGTTTATGTAAATGCGAGAAGCAAAATAGACCCAAAGCTTAGAGTTCAAAAAACAGTTTCCGATTTAGAGTCGCTCTCACAAGCAAGACGAGAAGAGAATAGAATTAACCTAGAGCTTGGCAAGAAAATGCTTGAGCTAGAGGGCAAAGCTCATTCCTGGGAATATGTAATTAATCGGTGGAAGGCTGAAGCTGAATCAGGGCTCCTTGGGGAATATAGTCCTTCAACGATTATGGACCATGTTGCTTGTCTTTATAATTGGACTAGCGACTGGTTAGAAAAATCGGCTCCTGAACTTGGCAAAGCTGAAGGACGTGACCTTGTAAAAAGAATGCTTGATGCTGATAAATCTGTAAGCTTCATAAAAAAAGTGAAAAACACCGTAAACGTAGTTTTCAATTATGGAATTGAAGAAGGACTTATCAAAGGTACCCAGCAGTCTCCGGTGCACGGTATTAAGCTTAATATTAAGACCGAGAAGGTTCCCGACATTTTAACCAATGAAGAAATAAAAAAATTCCTTTATGAGGCTAAAAGAATGGAGCATCCTTGGTATCCTATTTGGGCCACTGCTTTATTAACAGGATTGAGGTCAGGAGAGCTATATGCATTGGAATGGGATGATATTGATCTTGAATCAAATCTCATCAGGGTCTCAAAATCTTTCAACAAACGTACTAACGAAATAAAATGCACGAAGGCCGGATATTGGAGAAACGTTCCATTATCACCAGAACTTCGGAGCTTATTCATTTCATTAAAGGTCAAATGCGATTCACCGTATGTCCTTCCTCGCTTTAGAGATTGGGACAGAGGTGAACAATGCAAAACCTTAAAGATGTTTTTGGCCGGTATTGGGCTACCCAAAATAAAATTCCACGCATTGAGAGCTTGTTTTGCTACTCAGCTTTTAGCAAAAGGCACTCCTGCAGCTATTGTAATGAAGATCTGTGGTTGGAGAGATTTAAAGACCATGGAGTTTTATGTGAGAGTTGCGGGGGTGGATGAGAAGGGGGCAACAGATTGCCTTCGAATACTTCCCTCTGATTCAGAGGTAATGGGTAATGTCGTTTCGATGTTTATAAAATAAGCAGGCTTTGGGTGGGAGATGCCCCCCAAAGCCTCTTTTAAATCAATAACTTAAGACCATTTCTTTACATGCCAATCTTGGCATGCTATAATTGTCATGTTGTGGGGTAATTATGCCGATACCTAATTTAGCTAGTAATGGGGAACTTCCCCCTGGAGTACACGAAGCCTCACTGGAAGAACTAGAGCAAATGTTTGGATCTAGTAATGATAGACGAAAGCTTTTAATGAAGGGCCTCTACGGAGCAGTTGATGTGTTGAAAGTTGGAGGAGTTGGCAAAATCTTTGTTGATGGTAGTTTTACCACAGACAAAGAAGATCCAAATGATATTGATGGCTGTTGGTCTAATGAAAATGCCGACCCAGATAAATTAGATAAACGATTTTGGGACTGGAAAGATGTCGAAGAATTTGAAGCAAATAGGGATCAGCTTAAAAAGGAATTTGGCGTTGATTTCTTTATGGCCGAAGACACAGAGGGAATATCAATGAAACCTTTCCCTGATTTTTTTCAAGTGAATCGAGATGGGGAGCCAAAAGGTATTGTTCAAATCAAAATTTGAACTGGAGTCGGATTAATTTGTATGTTGGAGGTTTTATGATTTCAAATAGCAGGCAGCTTGAAACTACTAAAAAGCAAATTTCTTCTTTAAGAGAAGAACTACAGAATATAGAACGTTCAGCCAAAAATAAACCTTTTGGAAAGACTGCTTTAATACAGACACAGGCACTTATTAAAAGCCTTCAAGCAAATGTGGATGAGTATGAAGCCTTAACGTCTAAAGGTGTGGAGGCAATTCAAATTAATGATCTGGCAGAATTGATGATTTTGCCGATGAAATATAGAATAGCTAAACGGATGACACAGGAAATGTTCGCTAAAGAAGTAGATATACCTCTTAGAACGATTGCAAGATACGAAGCTGATGAATATAAAACTGTATCAGGAGACAACCTCCATAAGATTTTAAGTAAGTTAAAAACGCACTTGAAGATACTTGGCAAGCTTCAGGAAATTTAAAGAACTCTATTCTCTTCTTGAAACTGCAATTCTAATTGATTTGGCTTTTCTTGGCTTAGTTGCCTTGTAAACCAATGAAAGCTTTAGAGTTGGGAAGTCTCCACCATTCTTATGGTATGTTCTCAAAAAATCGGTAACAGTGATTCAAATCAAAGAAAGCAGGAACTTAACTGCTTTCTTACTGTTATTTCTACTTCTCGCTAATCACACGAAATCACATCAAATCATGTCATTCGTAACAACAATGTAGTTATCACAAAAATGTGACTACGTTTTACTACGCATTGGAATACGTGCGTGGGAACAAATCTCATGCATAAACTGGTTGAAGCTCGGTTAGAAGTTTTGAATTTGAGTTTTAACTTTCCACTTTACCATTTTGATTTAAATGCTGATAGGTGAAGTTAGGTAAAGGTAGGTAAGGCTAGGTTAGATACAGGTTTTACTTGTCGAATGAATTTCTTTCTTGTTAGCGAAAGTTTTCATAAGGAGGATTCATGAAAAAGAAAAGACACTACCGAATCATTTTAACACCAGAAGCTGTTGCTTTGAGGGAAATTAGAATGAAGTCAGGACTTTCTATTCGAGAAGTATGTCGCCGTCTTGGAAAGAGCGAATCATTTCTTCGGCACATCGAAACTGGACGGAATGATATTCCCGAAAGAATGGTCTTAAATAAGTTTTTTTCCATTTACGGTTCAACATACAAAATTTTTAGGCATAAAGTTTCTGAGGTTCGTGAATCTCAACTGTTAATGACACCAAGGGAAGAAATTAAAGGCCTTATTGATAAAATTCCTGACGAAAAATTGGAAACAGTCAGAACAATACTTGTAAGTCTTGCTTAGAAGATTTGAAAGAAAACCTACGCTGAAGTTCTTAAATATCTAAATACAATTTTAATTCAAAAGCCAATGCTTCAACGATCAGGCCGGACACATAACGTGTACCGGTGGTTTTAATTGGGAGGTATCGAATGAAAAATGAAACCTTAAAGTATCCTTTCTCGGAAAAGATCATGTTTGCGAGTGAAGAAGAAGCCGGTGTCTGCTATTTATCCTACAAAATGATGATCCTAAATATTGGGGGAAAGATTCAAAAGTTCACGCATAGTGCTTGTTTTCAAGAAGGATATGTACTTAATTCAGAAAAAGTTTTACTTGTCGAGAAACAACTCACGGGACAAATTCCAGATATCTTTTCGTTTAAGTTGATTGTTTTCAATCTAAACTCGAAAAAGTCAGAAATTATAAAGACTTTTCAGTTTAGCGATTATCGTGGCCTGAAGATAAAAAAGGATCGCATCGTTATAGGTTTGAATAAATATGACTCAAGCTTGCTATCTTCTCCGGATCCAGATGGATTTCAATATGACCCTCCCTGCTCCGAGTGTGCCAAATATGGGGAAGTTGTTAGTCTGAACTTTGATCTAATCGAGCTAGATTCAAAAGTATATGACGATTATTTACCTGATGATTTGATTTTGTATTATGGTGGGATTGGACACAATGAGATAATTTTATTTAACAGTTCAGTATTAATTGGATTGGATCTGCTCGTCTGTCAAATAGATGATTTTAGCTATGCAGTTAGAGATCGAAGATGTTTCCTTAGAATTAATAAAAACGTGATTTGTAATGATATACATCGTACCGATCAAAACATCGTAGGAATTGGTCTAAGTTTTCAGAACTCACTTCCAGTCTTTCGTCTTTACCAAAATGATAAAGTGGATGTGTTGTCACTAGAGAATTCATTACAGTTCATTTTGTCATGATGCATTTCAATAGGTTTATTTTAGGTCACTGGATTTCAATTTAGAAACGTGCTGCTTGAAGCAGCTCATTTTTTGTACATAAATATAATATATAAAAACCCATTTTTTGTTTTTAATAAAAAAAGAAGAAATTATATATATAAATACTTATGTCTAAAATAGGCTGTTTCAAACAGCACGTTTTAAATGATCGCTATAATTGGCTTTAAAATGATTTATGGTTTTAGTATATGAACAACCTAGGGCAAGCCAGAACAATGCATTTAAGCACACAATTTGTGCGTTTGAAGTGGTGGTATACAAAATGATAAAAAAATTGCTTTGTCGTATAGGAATTTCTGAAAGCTATAAACATTTTCTTTATACAATCAACATCCCTAAGATTCTTCAACGCATTAACTTTTACAAATTCTAAAACTATTTCTGTTTAAGTTCTAAGCTTGTAAACTCGGGCCATTCCAGCAATTGGAGTTGCCTAAACTATGAATAGGCATAAAAGAGGGCACATTTTAATTCCGCAATTTCTTGATTGGTATTTTATCGAGACTTAGACGTAGTTCTTCAAAAGTTGATGACGGCCTTCGAGCTAGCTCATCTAAGAGTTTATTCGAAATATTATCTGGAATAGGCTTCGGAGTGAAAATAAACTTAAATGCCCACCCCGGGCCATGATCACTTCGAAAAATGTTGTTATAACCTTCTTGAATAAGGCTGATGGGCATTGAGGTTAGTCTAACATCTTTGATCTTAAATCGATGAGGATAGATTTTATCTCTCCAAATGAATAATTGATCATCAAAGAAGTATTCTGAGTCAATCTTCGCAGAACCCCATATAAGTGCATTACAGTGAAATAAAACAGTGCTCCCTCGATTTATATGTTCAGAAGCTGTTCTTAGAAACGATCCAATAATATTATGTTCAAGAGACAAAATAAGATTTCGAGGCTTTTTACCAAAAGATATTATGTGTGTACTCATCTCTGTCATATTTGCTCGACACTGGTTACAACATCGTAATCAACATTGATCTCTTTGAAATGAGCTTTTCCACAAAAAATCTTTTCAGCTTCATAACCCCGGAGTTTTCTTGTGTCCGTAGTACCTTTTGTTTCTCTTACAAAATATAGTCTGTCCTCACGTCCATCGACTTTCTTAACGATAGCCCAGTCAGGCCTGTAATCACCAATCGGGGTTTCAATAACAAACCAGTAAGGCAATTTTACAAAGAGTTTGATGTCGTCTCTTTCGTCTAGTTTCTTTGCAAACTCTCTCTCAATATCAGAGTCATATTCAATAAAATTATAAATTGTTTTAGACTTGTTTTTGATTTCTAAAAGGTTGTTTAAATACCTCGTCATTTCTCTTTCATCTTCTTGTTCAAACAAACTCATATCCCATGATTCGCCATCTATTTTTTCATATTTAATCCCATTAACCATCATCGAGTGCAACTCACTCTTTATGCAGTTGTTGGTTAGCTCCATGAAACGAGAAGGGTTAATATTAAACTCATTTAGCCTTTTAGACTCAATAAGTATTTTCACAAGAGTACTTCTTGTTAATTCTGTTTCTCTTTGAAGGTAGCCAAGGATGTCAGGAAGTAAACCCGTATAAGGAACCTCTTCTTCAAAAATAGAAGACATCTCTCCAGTTACTCCCTGGATGTTGATGTCCAATCTATCCCTTCTGGTAATAATCTTAGGCGGTCTAATTCTTTCCATTCTATTAATCGATTTGGAAGCCGCTGAGATTAAATCCTCAGACTTGTATATGACCGAATATCGTGTTTTCTGGCTAATCTTTTTCCAAAGGATTTTGAAGTCTTCATTGTTTGCCATAACCTCTTTATTGAGACGCACTGTTCTTCTCTCCCTGCGGTCAACAATATGATTAGTAATCTTATTCTTCTCTATAATATCTATTACCTTCGTCTGGATATCTTTCCCAAATTCTTCTGCTAGACCCAACTTAAAGTCATTTGCCTTAGGATTAAATGTTTTTGAGACATTCCCTTCGGTATCTAGGTGGCCAGCCTGAACTAGCTGATTCCATATAGATTCTGAAACATCTTTCCCAAGTGGTTGGCCAATTCCATTTAAGACGGTCGCAACCTTTGCAAAAGCATTTTTCTTAATTATCCCAAATTCGATGCCATCCTCTTTCATCTGTTTCTGTAGTTTGCTTACAAAATCTTCATAACTTTCATTGGCAATAACCGTAAGCCTATTAACTGAATCGTCATATATACGCATGCCTTGTTGATTTACTGGGAGCCGTAAACCACGACCAATCTCTTGTCGTTTTTTCATCTCAGTCACGGTTTCGTTGAGAGTACAAATTTGAAACACATTAGGATTATCCCATCCTTCTCTTAAAGCAGAGTGACTAAAAATGAAACTAAGTGGCTCTTCAAGAGAAAGTAATTTTTCCTTATCCTTCATTATAAGTGAGTATGTATCCTCATCATCTTTGTTTGATCCCTCACCACGGGATTCTTTGAATTGCCCACTTCTTTTATCCGTGGCGAAATAGCCATTGTGAACTTCTTCGGCTTTATAATTTAGGAGTCCTTTGAATTCCTTCTCCTTGGCTATTTCACAAAAGGCTTCTTCAAACCATTCAGCATACTTACCTTTTACAACTGATCCTTGGTCATCATAGGATCTGTAATGAGCTACTCTATCAATAAAGAATAGACTGAGAACCTTAATGCCCATTGGTTGCAAATTTTTAAGTTTGTCGAAATGTTCTCGAACAGTATTTTTAATCTGTACTTTTTTGATGTCATCATCAAAGCCCCCGATAGATTGACCTAGCTTAATCGTGAGTCCACTTGAAAACTTAATTTTTTCTTTGCCAGGAATGGCGTCAATTTGACTTACAATAAAATTGTTCTGATATTCTTCCCTTTCAGCAGACTTATGGTAAAGGTCGTCTTTATATTTAACACTCAATTTTTTCTTGCTCGGGCCATTTTGGCTATTCACATTAATTTCTAATTTGGCAGTGATCTTTCCACTTTTGCTCGAAACCTCAACCAATCTAACAAAAGCTCCGTTATGACTTTCATCGCTTAAGCTAGATGATAGCTCAATTTTCTTTACCAGTTTAAGTTGATAAGCCTTTATAGGATCTAGCTTGTAAATGAGGTTGAAAATATTTCTGTGTGTCGCTGAGAATCGAAAACAGCACAAAGGATTTAAGTTTTGCACAGCTGCTTCACCAGCTTCGCCGAGGCTTTGTGGCTCATCAATCAGAACGATAGGGTTAGTGGCCTGTACATATCTGATTAAAGCAATGTCGCCACTCTTTTCATTCTCTTCTCTGTTTATGATATTTGTGTCTCGAGTGAAGGCATCTTTATTTATTACCATGATTTGAATAGTGTTATCTCTGGCAAAACTTCTAAGAGCGGTTACTCTTTTTGAGTTATATACAAAAAAAGAATAAGTTGTGTTGTTGTAAAGCGATTTAAAATGTTCTTGTGTGATCTCTAGATTTTTTAGTACACCTTCTCGAATTGCAACACTCGGTACAACGATAATGAATTTCTTAAATCCATATTTTTTGTTAAGTTCGAAAATTGACTTAAGGTAAACGTAGGTTTTGCCTGTTCCCGTTTCCATTTCCACAGAAAAATTCCAGAACGGGGCAGGTGCATCTACTTTGTTTTCCAGTTCGTTTAAGTCCTGGGTCTTAATTACATTTGCCTGAATACTTTTCTCATCAAGCACTAGAATATTTCTAACAATGTCATCATTTATGAGAGAGTCAGGCAAATTTATCGAAGCCTTGAACTCGTCCGAGCATAATGGCTGTCCATCGAAAACGGACAACATAGAGAATATTGCATCTGTTTGGTATTGTTGATTTGGATCAAACTTCAGTTTCATATCTTCCTTTAAACAGTTCTGAATTCTATGTTTCTAGTTTTCATTAGCTGTACCGTGTTTGTTTTTAACTGATCGTTATGATGGAATGCTTGATCAAGGCATACAAAACGAGCAGGCACTTTCTCTGCAACTTCATAAGTTAATTCTTTAGATACATCAGTACCCAGGAAAACAAGCATTGTTCCTTCTTCAATTGAATAAATATCTTGATTGGCCAAAGTAATCTTTTCTATTTTAGTAGCTAAGTCGAAGCCGGATTTTAGCAGAATTTCAAATAATATATCCTGAGGAGTAGCCGTCTGGTCTATGTTATCTGCGAAAAGCTTAAGGTTCTCTGCTATGTCTTGTTGATGTGTGGTATCCCAAACCTTAAAGTTGGATGGAGCGAGTTTAAACACCTTAAAACCAAGGTTTTTAAATTTTTTGTCAGACTTGATGAATCTTCTGATCCTTTCCTTGCTGATTTCCGCTACGTTTTTTAAGCCCAATTCTGAGGCGACTTTTCCATGCGGGGTATCAGTATTTATTTTTTCTGGTAATTGAACAGTAATGAATCTTGCTTCTGGTTTATAATCTAAAAGTGCAACTGCTGTGCTACCAGATCCTGCAAAAAAATCTAGGCATATGTCGCCTGATTTCATCCCAGCAATTTGAAATGATCTCTTCATTAAGTTTATAGGTTTAACGGTATCGAAGGGTGCTTTATCATCAAATAAATCTTTCAGCTCTGTTGAGCCGTCCCTGGTTGTACCGACATCTTTTCCAAACCAGATTGTTTCTGGTGCTCGTCCGTCTTGATTGTTAAGGTAAATTTTGCGAATGATTCTTGATTCATCTGCAGAAAATGTAATTTCACCAGTAGAGATTTTCTGTGCCATAGTCTCTTTTGACCATCTCCAGCCATTATCTGGTGGCTGGATAGTCTTACCTGATGGCGTCTTTAGCGGATAAATCAGATTAGGCCTATAGAGTGCATTCCTTACGTCTCCAGTTCTCCATAAGCCATTAGGATCATTGTCAGGATTTGAATAATTGATATTGTCTTGATCAGTCCTTTCAAGTGGACTTATTTCGAAATGATCAGTCTTTCTATAGCAAAGAATATGGTTGTGATGAACAGAGAAAATATCTGTATAACCCTTTGGCTGTAAGCTGTGCTGCCAAACGATATGGGATACAAAATTGTCTTCATCAAAGATTTCGTCACAGATTTTTCTTAGATTAATCAATTCATGATCGTCTATAACAATGAATATCACTCCATCATCTCTCAGTAGATTTCTGGCAAGATAAAGCCTGGTATACATCATATTCATCCATTTAGAATGAAATCTGCCATCGGTTTCAACGTTAGTTGAAAAGAATGTGCCTTCTGCGGATTTTTGACCTGTATACTTTAAGTATGTATCCAAATTTTCAGTGAAATTGTCTGGATAGATAAATTCGCCACCTGTGTTATAAGGAGGGTCGATGTAAATCATTTTAACTTTGCAATAATATGATTTCTGAAGGAGCTTCAAGACTTCGAGATTATCTCCCTCAATAAAAATGTTCCCACTTTCATCGTAATTTACAGATTCTTTCTGGCTCGGTTTAAGAGTGCCAACACTAGGCTCTTGAATATTTTTAAAACAATTGTTTTTTCCTGCCCATGTAGTTGCATATCTCTCTCTTACTGCTTCTGCTGGTTCTCCAAGAGCTTGCTTCAATCTGTCAAAGTCGATCTTGCCCTCAGAAAAAGCTTCAGGTATAATTGCTCTAAGTTTTTCAATTTTCGTTGGTGCTGGAACCAACGAATGTAGGTCGAGTTTAATGTTTTGATCGTTTTTCATATTTACCTCAGATAATTTTCCATTTTACTTTAAAAAGATTAATTAATTCCGTTTTTTGTTCAAGCCGTTTGCCAAGCTCATCAATGAGTGAGTCTTTTTGTTGTTCTATTTGCTTCGAAGAGGCGAAAAAGGCTTGTTCGGCCTCGTTTAATTTCTTTTCTGTGGCCCTTCTTTTTTTCTCTATTTCTAATTTTTCAGGAAGATTTGAGGCTCCACGGGCTTGTTTCTTAAGTTCCTTGATTTCATCTTCAAACTTTTTAATTTCAGCTTTGAAGCTGGCTCGCTTGTCATCTGCCCAAAGATCCAACTTTTCTGATTCTTCGTCATAATAGTTGGCATTTCTATTAACAGCCTCTTCTTTGATTGATCCAATTTTAACTTCTATCTTTTCTTTAAAGATTGAAGGCAATTCCACCAGATCAACGAGGGTAAATTCCGCAGGGAGGGTCATAAGCTTGGCAACCATATCAGAATCTAGCTCGATGTTTTTATTGTCCACCACATGAGGAATAATATAGTCCTCAGTTTCCAGTGAGCGGATTTGATAATGGTCCATCATCATAAAGCCAGAGGTACCAATGAAACTCTCTAGTGCCGTGATTTTTCTGCCTGAGTTGGTGAGATTGAAAGTAATCTCGGCTGGCTTAGTTTCCAAAATTTTACAAGACTCGATCACTTTCTGAGCTAGTGGATGGCCCACCCGGTATAGATTTGCATCTTCAACATTCTTGCCAGTGCGATAAGGGCCATGGTGTATTTTTTCATCTGGAAATGGGTTTTTAATTAAAGTAAAGTTGTTTTGATCCCCTTTGAAGTCTGCATGGTCATCAAGAAAATATCTTGTAATCTGCCACAACCATGCTTCATGACGGGATAGAGCTTCCTCAGCCTTTTGTTTACCTAATTTTAGTCTTTCTTGAACTTCTTCATCGAAGTTCTCAAGAAGTTTTCTTTTTGTGTCAGCAAGCCGGCTTGTAATATTGTCCTCTAACTCATTCTGAAGTGTGTTAAATTCAAATTCAATCTGTTCTGGGCTTCTACATCTTTGGTAGATTTCTGCAATTTTCTTTTCAAAATCTAAACCTGATTCTAGAGCACCTAAGACCTCATCACTCGCTCCAAAAACGCCATCAAATAATTTAAATTTTTGATCTAGAAGTTCATAAACTCTTTGGTCGGCTGCATTCTTTTTATTTAAAAAGTTTAAAACAACAACATCATGCTTTTGTCCATATCGATGGCAGCGTCCTATACGTTGTTCAATCCTCTGAGGGTTCCAAGGAAGATCGAAGTTTGCAACGAGTGAGCAAAATTGCAGGTTGATACCTTCGGCAGCTGCTTCTGTTGCGATTAGAATAACGGCATCATTTTTAAAATGGTCAACAAGAGCGGCTCTCATATCAGCAGATGGCGATCCTGTTATTTTGTCAGTGTTTTGATGCTTGCTTAACCATTTTTTATAAATTTCTTTAGAACCTGGATCAGAGTTTGACCCATTAAAAAGTACAACTTTTCCTTCATAGTCAGACGATTCTAAAACATTTAAGAGATACTTTTGTGTTCTAGTAGATTCGGTAAAAATGACTGCTTTTTGGGCTGCCCCAAGTTCTTTTAATTTCACAAACCCTTTTTTTAGGGCCTGCAATAGTACTTCGCCTTTAGAGTTCTTTTTTATTGATGAGGCAAGTTCTCTAAACCCATTAACCAATCTTAATTCTTCACGAAGTTCTTCTAATTCATACTCTGTTAATAGTACGGGATCTTCCGATTCGTGCTCATCTTCATCCCACTCTTCTTCTATTTCTCCTGTGGATTCTAAGCCGGGTGCCGCTAACTCTAAATCAAGTGGGTCATCCGGTTTGGTTTGTGAAATCTCTAGTTCCTGTAGTCTTTGAGCCAAGGCATCTAAAGTCCCGGCTATAGCAAAAGTTGATGAGGCCAAGAGTTTTCTTAAAACTAATGTCATTAGTTTTCTTTGCCCCTTAGGAAGGGCATACAATTTATCACGTTGTAAATATTCAGAAACCAAGTCGTATAGTGTTTGTTCGTCTTCAGAGGGATAAAACTCCTGGGTCATTGGAATACGATTTGTGTAATTTATGTATTCCAATACCTGTCTCCGGAGAGTTCTTTGACAAACTGTTTTGAGTCTGTTTTTTAAAGCTTGATAATCCTCTGTATCCTGTGTCCCCACAAATTGTTGCTTAAAGCTTTTAATATCTCCAAAAGTATGATCGTCGATAATACTGATAAGGCCGTAAAGCTCAAGTAAGGAGTTTTGAAGTGGGGTAGCGGTTAATAGAACCTTCGGTGCATGATCTAAAGCATTTTTGATAGCGTTTCCGACCTTATTTGTAGGCTTGTAAACGTTTCGTAATCTATGAGCTTCATCAATAATAACTAAATCCCATGGTGTCTGTTTTATGTAAGCATCTTTTGATCGTACAAACTGATAAGAACAAATTATAACGGCATCTTTCTGGTGAAATGGATTTAAATTTCCAGCTTTAATTTGTTGATCGAATGATTTTTTCTCTAGAATCATTGAAGGAAGGAAGAATTTATCTGCCAATTCTTGTGCCCATTGTTTTCTGAGAGTCGCTGGAGCTATGACAATTAATTTTCTTTTCCTTTCCGCCCATTTCTGTGAAAGAAGTATGCCGGCTTCTATCGTTTTGCCTAAGCCGACTTCATCGGCCAGTACTGCTCCTTTGGAAAGCGGTGAACGAAATGCAAATAAAGCTGCATCTACCTGATGAGGATTTAGATCAACCACAGCTTGGATATTTGCAAGTGTAGAGGCAAACTTTTCAATTGTGTTGGATGGATTCTGTTTAGTTAATTCATAAGCAAAATACTTAGCTTGGTGAGGGGTAATACTACTCATAATGAACCTCTAATCTATTTGATTCATCAACGCTTCCGCCGTTAATGATCCAAGCATCAACTTCACTCACTTTGAATTTCCAAAGTCTTCCTATTCTATGAGCAGGAATTTTTCTCTTATCCAGCCAGCGGTATACTGTTTCTTTGGAAATTCCCAAATGGGTCCCTATTTCCTCTACAGAAAGCCAACGTTCAGCATCAGCCATAATGCCACTCCGAATTATGTTCTAACATTCCAAAATCATTGGTTAATTAGATATACAAATGCGGCTTTTGACAAGCAATTACGACTTAATACAAAGGGAAGCATAGCGACAGAGGCAGTCGTGGGGCTACACCTTAAAAGTGTCTCGATAATTTATTAATACCCCTCTTAGATAAATTTTAATCTAGGAGGAAGTTGTGAAGGATTTGAATGAAGAAGAATTAAAGGAGATTTCTGAAATAATGGAACGCCTGAAACTATTAAACGTAGCGTCTGCAGAAGAATGGCTCATCAATGAGCCTGAGTTATTAGAAGTATCGCATAAGTTGAGAGTTACAGAGATTATCCTTTGTGAGTTGAAAGTACCTGGATATCAACAAAGACGTATAGGAGCGACAAGAGTCGTTTTAAATTTGAGTCTTAAAGCAATCGCAGAGCTTTATTTACGAAAAAAATTCAGAAGTGTTGGTGAATTAAGATTAGCATTTCCTGGGATCTTTAAAATAGCTGTTGGTAATTTTAAGAGTAGGACTAAAGAAGCAATCAAGAAAGCGATAGAGGAAAAATACAAATATGTATCAGATGAGGAAGTGGTTAGTTTTATATTAGATAATAATATAAAAAAGATAAATGATATTGATCGGATTGATTACATAAATTTGATTTTTGCTAGGAAGGGATTGCACAAACTAGTGGTAAAGACTCTTTGTGGTCAGCGTTGCCGACAAGATGTCATGGATGCTTATAATGCAGGCAGAGATAAGTTTTTCAATGAGTTCTTCGAATTAACTCCTAAGAATATTGAGCGATACTTACGTCTCAAGAATATTCAAACTCGACAAGAGTGTTGGCATGAAAACAGATTTTTATATCAAAAAATATTTTGTGGTAAAACAAATACGATACTGGAGTATCTTTTAGAAAAAAACTGGGGGGCAGATTACCTTACAGTTAAACCCCGGAAAGTTTTAAATCTTTCATGCCTTGAAGCTTCAAATTTAATCTATGAAAAAATTGTTCTAAATAAGATTCCTCCTGATACTAGCTTAAAAAAAATAGATCCCAAATTAGCAAATTATCTCGATTATCGTAAAATGCTTTGGGTCGCTAAGGCCTATATACAGATTCGTTCCAATTTGCTTTTTTCCAAGAAGATGAATTACATATTTAATTGGGACCATTTAAGAGTGAAAAGTTTTTTAGATGTTTTGGGACTCAGGTCTGATTCATCGTTGCTGCCTGGTTTTCACCAATTCATCGCAATGAGGGGTTTTATTCTGTAATTCGTTACATTAGATAAACAGCATAAGTGTCGATGCTAACTATTAGCAATTTAAAAAGAAAAGTTGTTTCGTTACATCAATCACTTGATGCCAGCAAAGGTGTTCCAGACTGTAGAGTCAGAGAACAATCCAAAGAATTTGCAGAGTTATCATCGAGGTGGTTCAGATTTCGTTACGGCCATTCTGAGGGCATGTGAGTAACGAAATAGCTGAAATGATACGTCTTGAGTTTGAGAAGAAAAATAATGTTACATGGAGTGAATAATGGGAAGAAAAAGGAAGTATGAAGGACTAGATGAGAAGGAAAGGACAAGGGCTAGAGTTAAAGCCTGTCGTGATCGTCAAAAGCTCAAGGGAGTTGAAGTTGATGTAGCAATTGGAAAAATCTCCAGAGCACAGTCACGATTTGAAGGTAGGAAAAAGTTTGAACGAAAGGATTATAAACAATTGAGCTGTAATGAGATTGTATATCTTTGTAAGAGAGTCGAATCAAATATGTATGCAATCTTCCTCAGATCTTATGATCCGACTTCGGAAAAAACGTCTGTAACATTCAAAGACAAGCTTCAACAGTCAGAAGCGACTCAGGAATACAATAATGTCATTGGAGATACTCGCAAGCCCTTTTGGTTTGGCTTTTATAGCATGAGAGCTAAGGTAGTTGAGTTTCTAAAAGCATATAGCGATGGAAAAGAGAAAGATCTTTTGTGGGGCAATGAGTATTACAGCTTTAGATTCATCGCCATGCTTAATGAGGTTGTTGAAGTTCAAGGTGAAGGAGAGCTAAGGAAGCTGAAAAAGAATGTAGCGGAGTCTACGGAGTCAGGAAGACATCTCGGAAGAAGAGAGTTGGTTTCATTCTTTCCGGACTTAGTCTTTAAAAAAGGCCAGAACAGAGAAGAGGTAAAGAAGATCATTGAGTCAAGTATCTCTCTAATTATCGAAAAAACTCTGGCGATGAACCGAAACAGTGTAAAGCTTGCCTCATGTAAAAAGAAAGTGGATCTGTTTCAAGATGTATTAAAAATCATGCTTGAATTCCCGAGGGTCTATGATGAGTTTTTTCCTGAGAAGATGGTCAGTGTCATAAGCGAGTCAAAGATCAAGATTTTAGATAGCTTTAAGAAGAAGCGTAATGTTGAGATAGGACTTGCCGATAGTGACAATAACCCCTTTATCCCATTAGACCACCTGAAGATAATATTAGATGAAGCATGGAGGACAAGCTCATCACTTTACTACTTCATTGTGCTCACATTATCAGTGGGTGGCAGGGAAGAAGAGATGCGAAGGTTAGTTGCTCATCCAAAAAGCTTTGTTCTCTCAGACGGCACACTTGACTACAATAACTCGAGGAGAAGAAAGAATATTGTTGAGTATCTCATACAGAAGACAGCCGATAGAGACATTTCTGGTCTTACGAATCCCCGCTTGTCGATCATTTCTAGAATGATTTTATTCTATGAAAACCCTATGCCCGTACCAACACTGTTCTTTCGAGATAAGAAGAAAGGTTTCAGATCAAATCCTGAACTTGTAGATTACCACGAGAGATGCTTGCGAACCACTTGTGCCACAATGCTGGCGTACTGTACTAAGCTTAGAGGCTACGGTAAGTCTATTTACTCTGATGTACAGGTCAGGCTAGGGCATTCCGACTTGAGTATGGCCATGAAGATATACGCAAAGAAGCTTCCCTCTGATTCATCGCCAATAAAATATTTTAGTATTGCTCCGAGTACAATTGTTGGCAAAGTTGACATTACTGCTAATTCAAATTTGTGGGACACATGGCTCCTGAAAGATTATCTAAGTCGTAAGAAGACATGCTTTACATCAGAGAACACTGAACTGTTAAAACAGTTTAATTCAAATCTACTTAAAGAAGCGAAGTTTTTTAATGATCACATGGATGAAGATCCAGAAGTTGATAACACAAAAGATGATTTGGATTGGATGTGCACTGGCGATGTTGCCTAAAAGGAAAACATAAATTCGTATACAAAAGAAGCCGCAATAATGCGGCTTCTTTATTTTTGGAGGTATTTATGAATACAATAAACGTTGCTTTACTCTTCTTGATATCTTTCACATTGATAATCTGGTTGCTTAAAACATGGATTGATAAGAGGCTGTCTAAATTTGATTACGATATACTTTCTAAAGTGGAGAACTTATCGAACAGATCCATCTTGGATGGTTTAGACATGGCCCATGATTCATCGTTCAAAGAGTTATCTAAAGTACTAGAGCCTATCAAAGATAAGCTTCAGATTTATGAAAGCAAAATGGAGAACATGATTAACAATGAAACTGTAGAAAGAACCAAAATGAAAGAAATGATGAAAAGTATTACAGAGGTAAATTTTGCTTTTACCCAAGAGGCAAAAACGTTTTCAAAAGTAATGCGGGGAGACATACGTGCTTTAGGGAAATTTGGTGAAGACAAAGCCGAGTTGGCTCTTCTTGCTTCTGGACTTAATGAAGGTACAGATTTTCTTAAGCAAGAATATTTGACAACAGGAGAGGGAAGCATTCAACCTGATTTTACAATTAAGCTCCCTCAGGAACGTGCCGTTTTTGTTGATGCTAAAATGCCTCTGGATAGCTTCATGAAGTATTTAGAAAGTGAGGATGATGCTTCGGGGAAGATCCATTCCTCCGAGCTTGTAAAGCGGATCAATTCTCATGTAAGTGAACTCTCAAAAAAGAACTATCACAGCTGCACACAGTTCAAAAGCATGGACTACGTTTTCATGTTTATCGGTAGCGATAGAGCCATTTCTTTAGCATTGGATGTAGATCCTGATATTCAGAGAAATGCTTTAGGAAAAGGTATACTGATTGTTGGACCAACTACTCTTATGTGCTCATTGAAATCTATTGAGTTCCTTTGGAGAGAAGAAAGGCAAGTTGAAAATCTAGAAGAGATCGCAGAACTAGGAAGTCATATGTACACAAAACTTGTTCACTTTGTTCAAAAGCTAAAAGAGGCACAGTTAGCATTAGATAAATCAAACGATGCTTTAAAAACAGCAATGAACCATTTTAACAGAGGAGAGAAATCAATTCGTGGAGATGCAGAAAAACTAAATCAGCTTGGTCGTTTTTCACAGCAGCCACTTCCTGAACTTGATGAATAGGATTCAATAAGTTTCATCTACTACTAAAATGTAAGTCGAAGTTAGAATACTCTCTTTCACTAAAATCTCTCTCATTTTCATTATTCCTTATAACTTATGGAGGAATTCAATGAAAACAATTAATGAAGAACTAAAAGATCAAATTGCTTGGATGACGGTTGGGGAAGTAGCTATTCACCTTAGGGTATCTAAAAGAGTAATTTATAACCTGACGTCTAGTGGCTACCTTCCTTACTACAAAATCGGGGGACGAAACAGATTTCTTAAATCTGAGATTGATCAACTTATTTTGAAACAGAGAGTAGGGACTTAAAAGTGTTTAGCTTATTAGGGGCATGTAAATTCCATGTCCCTCAATCTTTATTTGGAGAATTCATATGTCTATAAAATATAATGAAGAGAAGGATTTCTACACTGTGCAAGTCAGTGCAAGACACCCAGTTACAAAAAAGCCAAGAAGCCTAAAAAGAATCGGGTTTAAAACTAAAGCCGAGGCAGAAAGAGAAGAGAAGAAAATGATGAAGGAGCTATTGTTAAAATTCAACGATGCAATTCATCCTTCTTGGTCAAGTGTTGCGACTGAGTGTCTAGAGAATTTACGTCTAGAAAAAGGAGATACTCGATATTTGGACGACCTTCAAACCGTAATTAGTAAGCATGCGAATCCAGCATGGGGTAGAAGAGCAATAGATGGGATTACGACATTCGAAGTAAAGCAACTTGTATTAG
Source organism: Bacteriovoracaceae bacterium UBA4096 (assembly GCA_002381945.1). Classification (GTDB taxonomy): domain Bacteria; phylum Bdellovibrionota; class Bacteriovoracia; order Bacteriovoracales; family Bacteriovoracaceae; genus Peredibacter. Next base: position 154,784 of record DFXY01000004.1, on the reverse strand, counting down.
AGGGTGTAACGGATGTAACTCAGGCGAGGCGGAAAGATATTTTAAAACATTTACGACAGGTTTTTGATTTTGCAAAAGAGAAAGGTTACATTAGGGAAACTCCTTATCCAAAGCTATCCTTCAAGATCAATCAGAAAAAGTTCAAAACTTTAAGTGAGTCCCAGGTAAAAAAATTACTGGCAGAAGCATTCTCCCAGAATCATCTTTGGAAAGAAATTTGGGCAACTGGAGTATATACAGGGATGAGAAGTGGTGAAATGTATGCCTTAAGGCCCGAGCATGTTGATTTTGAGAGAAATCTGATCCATGTATGCAGCTCCTTTAGCAGAAAGGAGATCGTGGATATGACCAAGGGCAAATATGACAGGTTTATAGATCTCGCTCCGCCACTTAAAAAGATTTTTCTTAGGCTTATGGAAGAGAATCCCCAAAGAGAATTCATGTTACCAAGGTCAAAGGAATGGGATTCTAATCTCCAAGCAGAAGTATTGCGAAAATTTCTAAAATCTATTGGATTACCTTCTATCAGATTTCATGACCTACGTGCCACATGGTGTACCGTCTTACTCAACTTTGGTGTAGCTGCTGAGAAAGTAAGAGCCATGGGCGGTTGGAAAGATACCAAATCCTTCCAGCGGTACATTGATCAATCAGGGATTCAAATTTCAGGTTCCTTAAGTGTTTTAGAAAAATTTGGCCACGATTAGTATTTTCATCTTTGATTTCAATAAATTAACTACGGGCTGAGCCGATAGGGCTGTATTACAAATCCTATTAGGCTTGGCCCTTTTATTTTAAAGGGAATATTGATTATGAAAGCAAGATACTTAACAAAAACAAGATTCAAGCTAGGTCTGGAATGTCCTACAAAGCTTTTTTATACCAGCAATAAACAATACCCCAACCAGAAATTAGATGATGCTTTCCTGGAAGCATTGGCCGAAGGTGGGTTCCAAGTAGGTGAACTCGCTAAATGCTATTATCCCGGCGGACACGACATCGCTACTTTGGATTATGATGAAGCTGAGAAACAAACGCTAGAGCTTTTAAAACTCGATAAGGTGATAATTTTTGAACCAGCAATAAGATTTAATAACTTATTTGTGAGAATCGACATCTTAGTAAAGGATGGACTTCATTTTGATCTCATAGAAGTTAAAGCTAAAAGTTTTGATCCAACTGAAGAGAGTCCATTTACAAATAAGAACGGAACAATTTCTTCAGAATGGCTCTCATATCTCTATGATATTTCTTTTCAGCATTATGTTCTGTCGTCGGCACATCCTAAGGCAAAGATTGATTCCTACTTGATGCTTACTGATAAATCAATTCTATGTCCCTCAGATGGTCTGAATCAAAAGTTCAAGATTGTTAGAGACGCCTCAAATAGAAAAGGCGTTAAAGTATCTTCTTCAGTTACAGGGCAGGATCTCAATCCCAGACTACTAACGTTGGCCCCTGTGAATGAGTTTGTGAATCAGATTTATGAAGGAAGGGAGACTAAAGAGCCCAAGGCAAGAGCATTTGTCGATGAGATCAATTATTTAGCTTCCATGTATGAGAAGGATATAAAAATTGTTTCACCAGTAGGTTCGCAATGCAGAGACTGTGAATTCAGATGTTCTTCGGAAGATGAGTCTACAGGATTGAAGAATGGTTTTAAAGAGTGTTGGTCAAACGCTCTTGGTTGGAAGGACCAGGATTTCTTGGAATCTAATATTCTAGAAGTTTGGAATTCCAGAAAAAAAGATAAGTGGCTTGAAGAAGGAAAGGCAAAGCTAACAGACCTCTGTGAAGAGGATATTAAGCCTAAGCCTGATGGTGATCCAGGGATATCACCAAGTGAAAGACAATGGCTCCAAGTTGAATTGGTTCAAAAGAAAACAACAGAGCCTTTCTTTGATTCTCACGGGATCAAATTGGAGATGGATTCATGGACTTTTCCACTGCACTTTATTGATTTTGAGACTTCAATGGTGGCCATACCATTCAATAAAGGCCGAAGACCATATGAAGGGATTGCTTTTCAATTTTCCCATCATGTTGTCCATGAAGACGGTAGGGTCGAGCATGCAGGGCAATTTCTTAGTACTAAGAAAGGCCATTTTCCAAACTATGACTTCCTCAGGGCCTTGAAGAAAGAGTTGGATCAGGACGAGGGGACTATCTTTAGATATTCACCCCATGAAAATACATTTCTTAACTTGATATACCGCCAACTACGGGAAGATCAGTCAGGTCTATCTGATAAAGATGAATTAATGGCATTCATTAAGACCATCACCTATTCATCTGGGTCTAGTGCTGAAAAGTGGACTGGCGAACGATCGATGGTCGACTTATGGGATTTGGTGAAGAGGTATTATTATGATCCTTCTACAAGAGGATCAAATTCAATCAAGTTTGTCCTGCCGGCAATTTTGAACTCATCTAAGCTTTTGAAAGAAAAATACTCAAAGCCTATTTATGGGGCTGATCAAGGAATTAAAAGTTTAAACTTTAAGAACTGGGCTTGGATTGAAGAGATTGGTGGAGCTGTAATCGATCCTTATAAGAAGCTGCCTAAAATGTTTCAGGATGTGTCTGATCATAATCTGGAGCTGCTGACAGCTGAGGATGAGCTTAGAAATGGTGGAGCCGCTCTGACGGCATATGCAAGAATGCAGTTTAGTGAAATGAGTGAATACGAGCAGAATGAGCTTTCTCAAGCTCTTTTAAAATACTGTGAGCTGGATACTTTAGCCATGGTGATGATTTATGAGGCTTGGAGAGAGTGGATAAAAGGAACCTCTAATGGCTAGATTAAGCGATTTTCAGGCTGCGATTCTCGAGGAAAGCTTATTGTATCTCATCAGAGTATGCGGATACAAAGAGGTCGGACGAGACAGAATTCCTTTTGATAATACACTCGAAGCTCATCGTGCAGGAATGGGAATTGCAGTTAAGGGCAGAGGGAGTAGTCATCAGGTAGATTGCATTGGTGATTATATTTACACTCCTCCTTTATGTAATCCAATTAGATTGCTAGGAGAGACAAAGTTTTATGGAATTAGAGACAATGGTTCTCCTAATAAAGTTGGGATCGGAGATATAAGGGATGCTGTTGGCTTGTTGAAAGATGTTTCAGAATTTTTCTCTAGAGGCAACAACAACAATATTTCTCGTCGATTTTCTTACCAATCTGTTTTCTTCTCGGCCACCGGCTTCTCCGAAGAAGCCCAGGATATGGCTTATGCACATGACATTAATCTTATCTCTGCATACGGTGGTCCAAACTTGATGAACATTGTAAATCGAATTAGAGAACTAGAGATTGATGATTTCAATGTCGATGGAAATGCAGATTTTAGTATACGTGGTTTTAGAGACAGCTTTAGATCCAGGCTTCGTGGAGGGCCACAAATTGCAGATGAAGGAAATCCAAATGAAAGGATTCGTAGGATTATTCAATCTGTAATCGATTTAGATAAATTGTTTCTTGGAACAATTGATAACAGACTAACAATAATGATGATCCCAGCCTTTGGTAATGAGATCTGGTTACAGCTTGTAGAGTTAGCTTTGGCAGGTATTCCCGTTCCTATTGTTCTACGGTGGAATGATCAACCAAATCAAAGTGGAGATCTCGTATTTAGAATTGAAACGCATATTAGAACGAACGGAATGAGGAATGAATTGTTTCATTTTCTTGTCCCACAAGAAATTCTCAAGAACTTTCTTAGAGATGGATATCTAGGGGAGAATGAAGCTCTTAACATGAAAGAACAATATTTTTCCAAGATTTCAGTTCCGCTTGTTTTTGAAGGGACATTTTCGATCTTAAAACTAGAGTTAAATATGGAATGGATAAATGAAATCAGAACAAGACTAAATAACAGATAGGGTGGAGGTAAAGTGAGTACATTTAAAGTTTTAAGTCCTGCAACAAATTATTCGTGGCAGGATTTACCATTAGAACCTGCACCTAAAGAGAATCAAACTGAGCAAGAAAAGAAGTTCAGGGAGATGATTGCTGAGGCCACGAAGAGAGAAAACTTACTTTTTTTATTGGCGGCTGGGGCCTCCAGGTCAGTTAAGTTAAAGGAGGGGGTTGTCCCACTAATGGGGGACATTTTTGATGAAATAAAAAAGCACGCGTCATATGAAGACATAACTAAAAAATTGAATGTCGATAAAGAGAGCAAAGATTTTGAAGCCTTCCTTTCAAAATGTGTGTTTTCCCAAAAAGTGAATGAAGATGCTGTGGTAAAAAAATTCTTAGATGATGCGAGAGATATCATATCGAAAAAATGTAATTTCTTAACAAATGAATCTGATATTGGAGTTTTTGATGGATTTATTAGAAAGCTATGTGCCCAGGGAGTGAAAAAAACGAGGAGTAAAATTTTTACTCTAAACTATGACCTTTGTGTTGAATCAAGTGCCTCCAAAACAGGTGTTACATTAATTGACGGATTTTCATTCTCATTCCCTTATAAGTTTAATCCTTCGTATTTTGATTATGACATCATAAAAAGAGAAGAAGGCGAGGAAAGACTACTTGAAAATGTAATCCACCTTTATAAAATGCACGGTTCGCTAAATTGGTCTACAGAAAGGGGGCATCTTGAAAAGAAGGATGGAGTTCACTCGAAACCTTTGCTGATCTTCCCAACCAAGGATAAATTTCAAAACTCTTATGAACACCCTTTCATAGAAATGGTAAGTCGATTCAAAGACAACCTAAGGAAGAAGGCAACAACACTAGTCGTCGTAGGATATTCATGCGGGGATGAGCATATTAATTCAATTATAGAAAATGCATTACAACTAAATTTCGACTTGAAAATAATATTCGTAGATAAAGTTATATCAGATAATCCAAAGTTTTTAAGTTTTACGAAGTTCTCTTCGGACTTAAACGACTCGAGAATTTCATTTATCGAAACTACCTTTGATCATTTTGTTAAATCTATACTTCCTGAGGGGCGAGGTCAAAGCAAGGAAGAAAAATTGTTAAGAGCCTTTGCTACAATTCAACAAGGCATTAAAAATGAGTAGCCTGCAATTAGAGGACTCACAAATTGTAGGAGAGGTAACGATGGTTTCGGCTTCTACAGTTGAGTTCAAAGTCTCGAATTCAAAATCTAAAAAATATGCAACGAAGTATGGAAGTAACTCAAACTCATTTGACATTGGTAAATATGTGGTTACTGAAAATCTTCGTTCTTTAACTCTTGCTCAGATTTACTTCGTTGGAAGTAATGTGCAGTCAGAAGATGATAGTCCATACGGGACGACTGTTAAATGTCAGATTTTAGGTAGCTACTCATTTATAAATAAGTCCCTTGAAAGAGGGGTTGCCGAGCATCCGAAAATTGGCCAGTCTGTCTATTATGTAAATAAAGACGTTGCAGAATTGTTCATTTCAAAATCAAAAGAGAAGTGTGCGGATATTGGGACATTGGAATCTCTTGATGGCATTGAACTCAAAATACCATTTAGGGATTTATACAGTCGTCATTGCATTGTGATTGGAAATACTGGTGGTGGTAAAAGTTGGACTTTAAGCCGCCTTATTGAAGAAAACTTAAAGGGTGGAATTAAGACAATTCTTTTGGATGCCACAGGTGAGTTCCATAGATTGCCAGATGAGCAAACAGAACATCTTGTATTGACCAGTGAAAACACTTCAAATGAAAAAGGTGAGCTAGTTTATTTCGATTACAAAAACTTAACAGTCGAAGATCTTTTTGCGTTCTTCACCCCAAGTCAACAAGCTCAAGCTTCAGTTTTAAGGGAGGCTATTAAAACCTTAAAGATGATTTCTTCTGGGGTGTTAGTAGGTAATGCAAAGGGTGGTAAAAATTTCGAAAAAACTGGTTCGTCACGTACTGCCTATGAAACAGCATTAGCAAAAGCCGGTAGTGATATATTTAGTCCCTTCTGTAATTTTGATATTTCATCGCTAAAAGATCAAGTGGAGTATGAATGCATAACGAATGTATGGGCACCTGATAAAAGCTTACTAAATTTTAATTCGACATTGCTTATGAGAATAGAAAGTCGTTTGAATGCCGTCGAATTTGCCTGTATGTTTCAGCCAAGGGGTCGATCATCAGTTACTCAAAAGATAGACGATTTTCAAAAAGATGGAACGAAAACAATTTTAAGGATATCGCTTAGAGATCTTCCTTTTGAGTTTTATACTCGAGAAATAGTAGTGAATGCTTTAACTCGTTTTCTTATGAATAAAGCCAGAAAAGGATCTTTCAAAGACAGGCCAACTGTTCTTGCAGTTGATGAAGCACATAACTTTTTTAAAGCTAAGGCTCAAATAGGGTCAGAGATAATTTCATTGAACAGTTTAGATATAATTGCAAAAGAGGGGCGAAAGTTTGGTCTTTTACTATTGATCGGAACCCAAAGACCAAAAGATATTCCGTCTGGGGCAATGAGCCAAATTGGGGCAATACTATGCCACAGGTTAACAAACGAAGATGACATCAACTTAATTAAATTCAACATCAGTGAAATGAACAGATCTATGCTGGAAAAACTTCCATTGCTTCGACAAGGTGAAGTTTTGATAACGAATTTCAAACTCCCATTTCCTTTGGTGGTTAGTATACGTAAACCTTCTTATGAACCCGATTCTATGGATCCTGAGTTCAATTGATCTTATGGAAAATACAAAACGGAATATGATTAAATATGAATAAGACCAAAACGACATCCGTCCATCCAGTCGACGCTTTCAAAGACATCTCAGAGCTTCATGTGCCCGATATTAGAGTCACCTATTGGACGGGGGGAGTAGATAGAAATTTAAATTTATTTTATGAGAATATTAAAAGCATTGTTCTAGATGAGTGTGTGCCAGTAGAAATAAAGATTCAATTTGAAACAGCTAAGAATGTTCTGCTTTATTCATTTTTTGCCTATCGTATGAGTACAGTTGCAAAGTCCTATGCGTATTCAGTTTTTGAGCGTTCCTTAGCCGAAAGAATTAAACAGGATATTCAGGATACGAAAGCTTTGAAAGAGACGAAAGGCTTGAAAAGAAAATTGCAATATGCCCTTGATAAAGGGTGGCTACTAAAAAACGACTTTTTCTTTGTATCAGATATATCAATACTAAGAGATCAAGAATTGCTCGATTTTATCTACAAACATTTTTTAGATAAAAGAAATGAACTTGCACACGAGCCTAAAAGCCTAGACATTCTGTGGCAGGTGCCTGAAGAGCTGGCTTTGTTGGGAAGAATGATTAATAAGGTCTGGAGGGCTGATACATGAGTTCAATGGCTGACCCTATGGACGCACTTGTCGAAATTCAACAAGCTTTAAACGCAAAAACGCCCTTTGATGTTCCTGAGCTGGGTGAAGGCTATAAAACCTGGAGTATCGAAAATTCGATAGGTAAAAGACACGTCTTTGCGAAAATTATTAATGGTGAGATCCAAGCACTGTCCATATTTGGACTTGTAGACCCAGTTGATGGAATAGAGTGTTGGGCTGTTGGTTATGCAGTGAGTGAAAGGCATAGAAGGCGAGGATTAGCTGTAGAGGCATTTCGCAAAGGATTAGAGGAATTGAAGAGAGATTTGTCCCAATCAAAAGTAAAAAGTTTTTATGTAGAAGCTGTTATAGATGTAGGCAACAGTCCATCAATTAGGTTGGCAGAGAAGTTGTTTCTTTGTACTGGAGAAAAAATGATAGACGGAGAATCAGGAAGGCCTGCTCTATGGTTTAAAAGATTGATCGTTACTGAGTAGATTTTGCTTCGTTCGTGAACCTCAGAAGGTGGTGGATGCAACTTGTTGCAAGTTGTAGCTAGAACTGGGAATTTTTCTTATTCATCGGACCACCTCCACCATTACCGCCTTTAATTTCAGGTATTTAGAAAGAAAAACCACGTCCGATATGGACGTGGTGGACGCTTTTTAGTTTCCACACACATTCATGACTTTTCTTAAAGGGAGTTCCACTTAGACCGAAGCCTACTCGTGATGAATTAGAAGTCTCATATTTCTTTTAAATAAAATAAGGATTGCTCAGACTGCCTTGAAATGGTTTTGCCTTTAATTTCGAGTAGCCGTTAGTCATTACAGAGAAGAGGTGCTGGCCGGTTGTTGTAAAATTATTTGGCACCAGTTTCAAAAGAGGTTTAATAAGGCCCGCACATTATCGCCGGCTTAATGCCTTCAGCTAAGTTGTCAAAGCCATTAATAAACATCTCTCTTCCAATTAGGACATCAGTAATTTGGCCAGAATATCGTAAACAACTTTCTTTTTGCATACCCATCATCGGCCATCCCCACAGAGCGGAAATTAGTTTACCGTGTAATTCGAAGTGAGGATTAGTTAAGTATGTACACTCCACTGCTGGTTCCACGGGTGATCTATTTGTTGCACTTCCGCCAATGAGATCAATAATAACTGAGCCCTTTTTTAAATAATGTTCTACATGATAATTAGTGATTAAGTATGTCTTACCACGTTTTTCAGTAGGTAACTCGGCACCATTAATTACTAGATCAGCATTTTTCAAATACTTGTCAATAACACCAGCTTTTGTGTGTCTGCGAGTAAGAATAAAAATACGCTGAACACCTTCGAGCATTAATTGATCTATGGCTCCCATTGCAACATTACCATAGCCCAATACGACTGCGTTGATGTCCTTAGCTTCTTTAACTTTTTTAGTTTCATTTAATATGAGAGAAACTCCATACTTTGCCCCGGCCCGACCAGTTTCATGTAAACACTGAATTCTTCTAAAAAGTCGGCCTGTTCCAATATGGGTCGACTTTACAAAATCCAAGGCTTTCTCACCATGTTCTTGAGCATACTTTTCCATATTAAAGACAAAACGTTCTTTGGCCTCTAAATGTTTAAGGAGACTTTCACTATGATTACTCAAGGAATCGTAATAAAAAAAACTTTCCTCTTTAGTAAAATCTAATTTTTCAAGTGCTATGCCGGACGACAATATTTGAATTGTTTTGGGATTATAGCTAGAAATTCTTCTTATCGCACCAACTAGCCTTTCACTGTAACCGATGAGGCGTACATGAAGATCAGCATATTTATTGTTATCGATGAATTCTTCTAAGCTACCAGTGACTGCCATTCTTCCTAGGAGTATTTCGTCTGAAACTGATTGAAAATCTACAATGTGTTCCATCGCAATAACGGTGATTCTTTTATTTTTAAGTTTGTTTGCCCGCTCTGGAAAGGAATGAAAATGGGCCATACAAAATAGAGTCGTTCCTTCATCCATCCAATCAATTGATTCAATAGAGGGACCTTTAAATTTTATGACTAGATCTTTTGTTTTATATATAGATGGTGCTTCTTGTAAGATTGCGCCAGCATTTTTATATTCCTCATCACTAAACCCAACCCGCTCACCGGCACCAGGTTCAACATAGACCTCAAGACCATAATCAACAAGACGCTTAATATCGTCGGGGATAAGGGCAACTCTTGTTTCGAGAGCACCTGGGTTTTCGGGGGATTCACATTCTTTCGTTAAAGCAATTTTTTTAAACACCAAAACATTATAGCACTAAAAAGATAATATGTGAACTAAATGCATTTTCGGTATTACTGATAAAATTCGCAACGAAAGAAAATGTAGGATGATGTATGGATCATATTCGGGAGGACCACTCCACCACCGCCGCCTTTATCAGGTATTTAGAAAGAAAAACCACGTCCGATATGGACGTGGTGGACGCATTTGGGTTTCCACACACATTCATGACTTTTTTTAATGGGAGTTCCTCATGGGTTACTATGTGCGTGCACTACCTTGGAAGAAATCTGATCCAAAGTGGAAGCTTCAGTTCGTTTCCTATAAATCACAAGACACAAAAGAATCCAATGCCATTAAGGCCAAGAAAGAATGGGACGTTGATCCTGATCGCTGGCGCTCACTTGGCTTCCACAAAATGATGACACTCGATGAAGCGAAAGTGAGGGCCAGGCAGCTGAATGCACAGGATTTTGTTAAGAGGCAAGAAGAGCTAGTCAGAAAAATAACTATTGAAGAAAATAATAATAAGAAAAAATATGATTCTGTTTTGCCGGTTGAATTTGTCGAAGAATTTGAGGCCAGATATTTAAAGACCAGAGATTCAGAAACGAGGAAGGGAAGGCGAAGGACTTCTCATGCTCGATCAAAGTGGAAGGCCGCTCAACGTATGATAGTGGCACTGAAAATCGATCCATCAGAATGGTACTATTACAATAAAGAAATTTACGATTATTTCTATGAGCAAAAGCTTAGCATGAGCTACATGACCTCTATTTTAAGCTTGGTAAATGCATGGGGATATTTTATCTGCCGAAAGCTTGCGAAGCCATTTCTTCCAGTAATTCGTCCACGTGGATATGAAAGGCAAAGGCTTTTGGATGCTCATTATGAGAAAAATCGGAATAGTCGCAAGGCCTCTGACCCACTTCCTCCCGAAGAATTGAATAGAGCAAAGGGAAAACTCAATCAAGCGAACTTTAATTGGCTCTTTATTTCTGTGTGGCTGGGGTTGAGACCTCAGGAGATAGATAATCTCCATGAAGAGAAGCTTTGGAGAATTGAAAATCCTATCGTTGGCCGGAAAGTCTTTTGGATCTTTCAGACGAAGATTATTGCGCTTCCTCCAGAGGATAGATGGAAACCTGTTCCTATTTTGTATAAGGAGCAGGAGTTTGCTGTAAGGATTATTCAGTCTGGAAATTTTAAAAGACCCCTCCTTAAGACCATGAGACATTACTTCCCGAAGGACATTGATCTTTACGGAGGAAGGAAAGGCTTTACCGACCTTATGCTCTCAAAAGGAAATACCATTGAGAACATCTCGATCTGGATGGGGCATAGTACTCTGGATCGGACCTGGCGAAGCTACAAACAGAAGAAGAAATTCCACCTTTAATAGTCTATCTAGTTGAAATTCTGTAGATCAAGAGTGTTGCATATTTACCTTAAATTTTACGGTTATTATGTTACAATTTATCTGTTCATCGTATTAAAAACTTAATTTATTCGGTATTTATGCAAAAGACAAATGTCCAACCAAACCGAGAATTTCTAATGAAAATCGCCCTAGAGCAGGGGGGACTTTTTACTGCAGACCAGGCCATCAAATGTGGTTATGACCAGAGGAACCACCATTACTACGTAAAGACTGGCCAATGGGAAAAGATCCTGAGAGGCATTTATAAATTTAAACCGATAGAATCAGAGTTAAGCGAGTACTGGCTTTGGTATTTGTGGTCTGAAGGAAGAAATAAAAAGCCGCAAGCCGTTTTTTCTCATGAGACGGCCCTTATGCTGTACGAACTGTCGGATGTAAATCCATCTAAGATTCATATGACCGTTCCAAAGAAATTCAGGAAGGGTAGTGATACCCCCAAAATTCTCGCACTCCATAAACAAGACATTACTGAAGCCGATACAAAAACCATAAATGGCCTTAGAGTGACAACTGTCCTTAGGACCCTCCTTGACCTAATTAAGGAAAATAGAATTTCTGATGAATATATCGAGCAGGCCACTAAACAGGCCCTAGAGCGAGGTCATATTTCCAAGGCCGATATTAAGAAGAACGAAAAGCTGGCCAGGTATGCAATATGAAGCCCATTGATAAATACAAGTTTGCTCAAAACTTCAGGAGTGCTGTCCAAGAGAAACTTAAGTTGATCTCAAGGAAAGAGGGCATAGACATCATGAGGCTTTATCGCCAGGTTGGTTATACTCATTTTCTTGTAAGACTGTTTAAAGATAGAAATGTCCCTTGGGTCTTGAAAGGCGGACACGCCTTAGAATTGAGACTCCAAGAATCAAGAGCGACTAAAGACATAGATCTTGCTCTTAAAGAAACTAAGTTTCTGGCCAGGAATGAGAAAGAACGAATTGAGGCCATAAAAGAAGCTATCATTGAAAAGGGTCGAATTGATCTTGGAGATTTTTTCGAATTTCTAGTCACAGGACCAAAAATGGAACTTGATGCCGCTCCTTATGGAGGGGCGAGGTTTCAGGTTGAGGCACTCATCGATGGAAAGCGGTTTACTATTTTTGATCTGGATGTAGGGATCGGCGACGTGTGGATCGAGCCTCACGATGAACTTGAGCTTAAAAGTCATCTGGATTTTACCGGGTTTGAAGCTCCAAAGATCAGGGTCATAAATGTTGAGCAACATTTTGCAGAAAAGATTCATGCATACACTGTTCCTAGAGAAAGTGAGAACTCCAGAGTTAAAGATTTAGTTGATCTTTATCTGATAGCTAAAAATGAGAAGCTGGATACTGAATTATTGAAGCAATGTTTACAGGATACCTTCAAGCGAAGAGATACTCATTCTGTACCTTCAACGCTTCAAGCACCACCAGAGCGCTGGCTGAAACCATTTAATAACTTCGAACTTGGTATTGAGATGGATGAATGTTTCAAGTTCGTTTCAACATTCTGGGATGAAGTTGAAAAATAAAGTTTAATGACCATGAGAGGAGTAAGGCATGCATACAATTACTGAAATCTTCAGCTTACCACTTAAAAATCCGGTAATCATATTTGCCTTGTTGCTTCTGATTATTTTTATGGTGCCTTATATCTTTGAGAAAATAAGGATTCCAAGTCTTGTGGGACTTATTCTCATGGGAACCCTTGTTGGAGAGCATGGGTTTAACATTCTCTTACGTAACTCAGGAATAGTACTATTCGGAACTATTGGCGTCCTGTTTATCATGTTTTTAGCTGGGTTAGAGATCGATATTCTTGATTTTAAGAAATTCAAATTTAAAAGTATCACCTTCGGCTTCTTTACGTTCACTATACCGATGGTTCTGGGAACTTACGTTAATTATCATTTGTTAAACTTATCCTGGGTTTCGGCAATATTGTTAGCAAGTATGTATGCTTCACATACACTTCTTGCTTACCCCTTAGCGAGCAAATTTAAGATCAATAAAAATGAAGCTGTTACAGTAGCTGTTGGTGGAACGATGATAACGGATACGGCCGCTCTTATCGTTCTTGCAATCATCGCCAATTCGACTTCCGGTGAGTTGAACTGGGAGTTCTGGAGAGGGCTTGGAACTTCACTATCCATTTTCTTTTTTATCGTCATATTCATATTACCAAAAATTGCCCATTGGTTTTTTAGAAGGTTTGAGACTGGAGGTTCAGAACAGTTTCTTTTTGTTTTGTCTCTGGTATTTTTAGGTGGAGCTGGGGCAGAGATTGCTGGAATTGAGCCAATCATAGGTGCCTTCATGGTGGGACTTGCAATTAATCCACTCATACCTCACACATCGGCCCTAATGAATAGACTGGAATTTGTGGGGAATACACTGTTTATTCCTTTCTTCCTGATAAGCGTTGGTATGCTCATAGATTTGAAGGTGTTTTTTCGAGACCTTCAAGCATTAAAAGTGGCCGCAGTCATGACGGCCACTGCAATGGTTGCCAAATATATTGCCGCATTTATTACTGCGAAATGCTTTAAATATACTTCGATTCAAAAAAATCTCATATTCAGTTTGAGTAATGCACAAGCGGCGGCAACTCTCGCTGCTGTCCTCGTTGGATACAGATTAGAACTTCTTGATAAAAGCGTATTGAATGGAACTATTATGATGATTCTGGTCACATGTGTCGTGAGTTCCATGGTCATGCAGAAGTACGGCAAAATTCAACATACCATCGAGCACGATCAAATTCCTGAAAAAGACGTAGAGAGTGAAAAAATCCTCGTTTCTCTCAATCGCCCTCAAATCATGTATGGGCTACTAGACCTTTCACTTCTTATGAAGGGTAATGGACCTGAATCCTCCATACATATCGTGTCAGTAGTAGATGATACTTCTGAAGTGCCTCTTCAGCTTAAAAACACCAAGGACATGCTGGAAGAGGCCAAGAATCATGTGGTTGCATCCGGAGTAAAAGCAAAATCTTTTACACGTATAGATATGAATATCGCCAATGGTATCATCAATTCATCTAAAGAGCTTTATGCTTCAACTATTGTCCTCGGTTGGCAGGGACGAGCAAGCACTTCAGACATGCTCTTTGGAACTAAGTTGGATCAAATCTTAGGTCGAACCAATCAGATGGTTGTAGTAAGTAATATCGTTTATAACATCAACACCACGAAAAGAATTGTCTTAGTCGCCCCTCGTCTGGCAGCTGAAGAGGAAGGATTCAAACAATGGCTCTTGGCCGTGATCTCTCTCGCCAAAGGTCTTGGGGTAAAGCTAATTATTCATGCTTCGAATGAACTTAAAGAAAGGGTCACTTCAAGAGTCAGCACTCTAAAATTATCAATAGATATTGAGTTTAAAAACTACGAACTGATGTTTAATCCAATAGAGATCGGGAAAAGCCTGGAGCCTGATGATCTACTCATCGTCATTAGCGCCCGAGTGGATAGTGTTTCTTATGAGTTCTATCTCGCAAGGTTACAAGGATTGATGGATAAATATTTCACCAATCGAAATTTCATTTTCATCTATCCTGGAAGATGATGGGATTCAATTGTATATTTTAGGTTTATGCTTAGATTGTATGGACTACAATTCAAAATAGTCTTATTATCTGTTTAAGTGTTCTGGTAAAACAGAGTAGGTCTTGTGAGGTAATAAGTTTTGCGGAATTCACAAGATGAATTGAAATCTATTGGCCGTGGCTATTTTGGCTACAAATGCTTTCTAAGCTTTTGTAATTAATCAACGTCACCACCTCCACCAGTTCTTAGTTGAATAACATCAATTAAAGCGTATGTCTCAAAACCCTGGCCTCTTAATACAGCAATAAAAAAAAGAATTAAATTTTGGGACAAACACTTTTTCAAAATCACAATTATTTGAAATCACGTAGTATAATTGTAGTCGTAATTAGCTTTTACTTTTTTTGCTGTTTTCGACTGGAGCTTAGCGATGTCAGAGAAGATTATTAAAGATGTGGTTTTTTTAGATAAGACGGTTACAGAGAAAATTCTTAAAGAGAAAATTAGACACGCAAAGAAATCTTTCAGAAGAAGATTCAATCATGGGTTATCTGATGCTGATTTTGAAGAGATCACTGCTTTAGTTCATGCTCCAGATGTTGAGCTCGTCATGTGGCAAAAAGGTCATGGGAGTGTTGTTAAGTTAGAATGGAAAGGCTTTAAGTTTTATGCTGTCTATGGTCACAAGATTAATTGCATTGTAACTTTTCTAAGTTTAGATATGACTCCGAAAATTTATGAAGATGAGGATTAGAGCAAGTTTTTTGAGCTTGGTTAACAGCGGCAGTCTATTACACGAAGTTCTCAACAATTCTTTAGATCACCATTTTGAAATCACATTATATAATCTAAGTCTTAAAAACATATTATTTGATATGGGATTTCGAGTATGTGTGCTTGGCTGATTTTGATAAAAATATCTAAAACGAGGAGAGCTTTAACATTTCTCTTCAGACTGGCCTTAAGTGTGCACTAAATTCAGCGTATACAGCGGCATGACCTTCCTTATCACACCAGTCTTTGATTGATGCAAGGTTAACGGGATGCTTTTTTGCAACCATCAATGCCTGTTCAAGGCCTACTCGATTTTTAAAGTGAATATAAGTCGCCAGTCGATCCTTCACACAATCAGTCGAGGAGAGAATCTTGATTTTTTTACCTTCAACCTCTATCTCTTCGGGGATGACATTAAAGTCATCTCCGATCTCTAGTGGACCTTTAGGAAATTCAATAAAGAGGTGGGAGCATTCAGGATGAACATAGTGTCTGTTTTTTCTTTCGAAACCTATTTCTTTCATTGTCTGAGGTAAGTTTTTGACAAAAAAATTCGTGAGGATGAAGTCAAGATCACCTGACTCATAGGCGCCTTCAGTATAAATTGAAACGACCGCACCTCCGACGAGGACAGTATCAATACCTCGTGACTTCAAATGGCTGGCCACATACTTCCAGAGTTCTTCTTCTGTGCATGTTTTGAAATTAATCTTCATCACTTTTATCTACTTTAGAGATGACCGGCTTGCCTTTGCGACGTGGTCTTCTTCTTTCAGCAAACATTTCCTCTTTTTGTTCAAGAGGAATAGCATCGTAAAAAACCTGAATAAGATCCTTTAATTTTTTCGTCACACCAAGTTTTGAATTGAAAGAATAGATCCTTACTTTCCCCATGACCTTGCTGACAAGAATTCCGGATTCTTCAAAACGGTCGAGTTGTTTTTGAACCTGGCTAAGAGTTACTCCCATGTCCTTGGAGATTCCTGAGGCGTAGGCCTCTCCGTTATGAAAGAGATAGAGCATGACTTTAGCGGCTGTAACGTTTCCAAATATTGTTTCAATCATGTCCTCTATTATGACCTGAATTGTAGGTGCTGTCACCTATAAAATAGGTGGCAATACCTATTTTATAGGTGATGATGGAACAAGGATTCAGGCGGTTATGAGTTGATAACTGACCCCGTACTAAAAATATTCAGTATTTCTTCCTATGCCAAACAATCAATAAAACCAAACAAACAACCGCACAACCAACCCCGATCGGATCATTTGCCGACTGAGGAAGACCTAGCCCAATTCCTGATGTCGCTATATACGAGACAGTGACCGAAGTTCCCGCGATGGCGGGCAAGCTCACAATCCAGTGAAATGTTTTTCTGTCGAAGAGGTATTTCGTTGCTAACCACAACACACTCGTAGATAGAAGCATATTAGAGAACGCGAAATAGCGCCAGATGAGTGAGAAATCGATCTTGGTCATGAAGTAAGCAATGAGCAAGATGGGAATTGATACGAGAAGGCGATTCTTTATACTTTGAGGAATTTTAAAAGCATCAACAATTGTTAAACGAAGGGATCTGAAGGCCGTATCTCCCGAAGTGATAGGAAAAATGGCAACTGCAAGGATGGCCATGATTCCTCCAATAGGACCGAGATACGTTGTCGAAATTTGATTGACTACAAGTCCTGGACCACCTTGATCGAGCAGGGCTTTAAGTTCAACATAGCCGCCTGGGAAAGCAGCAATTCCGGCCAGTGCCCAAACTGCAGCGACCACACCTTCGGACAGCATTGCCCCGTAAAAAACAGGACGAGCATATTTTTCATTTGTAAGACATCTGGCAATGATAGGAGCTTGAGTAGAATGGAAACCACTAATGGCACCACAAGTAATTGTCACAAATAGTAGAGGCCAAACCGGAGGAGAATCAGGTCCTCTATTTAAAAGCTCAAGCGCCAAATGATTTGAGTGATCGAAGTAGGCGAAGATATCTGTAATGGCAGGTAATCTTGGTGCAGAAATAAATAAGGCGACCATTACGGAAAGGGTCATAACTACCATTAAAAGTCCGAAAGCAGGATAGAGCTTGGTGATAATCTTATCAATCGGAAGTAGAGTGGCCAGTAAGTAGTAACCAAGAATAACTAGAACCCAAAACTCATTACTTGAGAAGAATGTGCCTTTGAATACCTCTAGATTACTCATCAGTCCTGCCGGGCTCATGATAAAGACCACACCCACGAAGAATAATAATACCGCCGTAAATAGAAGCATTACACCTTTGAAATATTTATTATAATAGTGACCTGCGATCTCAGGTAGGCTTTTACCATCTTCTTTAATACTCATGACACCTGAGAAATAATCATGAACAGCTCCACCAATGATATTTCCCAGGATGATCCAGAGTAAGGCGATTGGCCCATAAAGCGCACCTAGGATAGGCCCAAAGATTGGCCCCACTCCTGCGATATTTAGAAATTGAATCAAGAAGGCATTAATTGGTGAGACCTTCACATAATCCACACCGTCTTCAAAGCGTACAGCTGGTGTTTGAGCATTAGGATCAATGCCGGCCTGCTTTTCAACAAATGGGCCATAGAATTTATAGGCAAGGATAAGAACTAAAATACAAATAATGAATATAATCATTGCTGAATTATAGGGGCCGAGCAGTTTTTATGCTAAAGATAAATCTTAATAACGATTTATTTTTAAACTTTGATTCTGTTCTTATTACGTTTGGAATTCTTTTACTTTGCCTCCAAAATCACTCCGTTATCCTATACCCCGCGTGACAAGCAACACAGTTATTCATGATGGTAGCCGTTTCCTTAAGAATTTCATCTCCACTCATTTTTTCTGCTCTGTCCGCCAGGTGATCAAAGCTGCGGTGAGTGCCGAAGCCCATTTTTTTAAAGGCCAGGGGAAGCTTGGTCACAAGGGCAGCGTGTTCCTTAGCTTCTGATGCCATAACCATTCCATTACTGCGTGCTTGAATGGCTACTTCCTTAAAGTTCTGCTCACTGACCGCCTTGATGATACCCTGGACTCCCTTTAAAAGCCCTCTCATTTCACGCAGGATCATATGGCGCTCTTCTTTTGTCACTTCAATGTATTGGCGGCGATCCACAGTATGGCCTCGCCCATAATAAAAGAAATAAGCGAAGGTAGAAATGCTCATAAAGCACAGGATGAGGGATACGATTGCGATGGTCTTCCATCTTTTTTCTGAGTTCATTTTTATTCTTCTGTTTTAAGGTTGGTGCTGCCATCTTGCTGAAGGTAGAATTTAAGATCAACATTTCCCTGCTTCGCCTTCAGAAACTGCAACTTGGCATACTTACCGGAGCGGGTTTTGATGAGATAAACATTATTAGTCATGTGAAACCCGGTCCATCCATTGCCTCCGTCATAGAACTTATTGCCTATGACCAGACCATTATTTTCTGAATCTTGCTGATAGCCATGAATGAGGGCCACTTCTACGGCATGAAAGTCTTTAATTCCTGAGTTCAAAGCTCCTACTTGCATCCCATTGCTATAATCTTCTCCGAGTTTGACGAAGACCTGGAATACACTGAAGTCTACTTCGATTGAAAACTCATGCCCAGTGAGCTCATTTTTATTGTAAGTGACTTTGCCTGTCTCCATATCGATGTAGGGAATTACGCCCTTCACATTGAGATCTTTAACAGTGATGGCCTTCTTGGCCGCTTCAATGTTTTGAATGGCAGGGCTATCGTCCCGAATACTTTTTCCTTCCTGGTCAATAACGGCCGCCTCACATCCAAGCGTGAGTAGTGAGAGAAAAATAATTTGAATCAAGCTGATTATTTTCATAATGCCTCCTTAAAATTGTGTATTGAGGGCAACGGTTAATGATCTTGGGCGCTGAGGGCCTCCACGCTTGAAATCATTTAATAAGTTCATACCCTTGAGTAGAAGTTGATATTTGGGTCTCTGAAAGATGAATCCTGCATCCACACTACAATAAGACTCTTCTCTTAGCTTATTATCCTCATCGTAAAGAAGCTCTTCACTTCTACAAGTGATATCATTGGTAAAATTAAAGGCCCTAAAGAAGATGGTAGTATTGATAAGGAACTGATGCCTTGGTCGGCTAGCTAAACGGTCTTCCTCTGATCGTGCGTCTAAATAGGTATGACCGATACCGTTTTCATGATGACTAAAGCGCTTTCGTGCATACACCTCGGTACCCGCAACTCGCGCTCCGGAGACATTTCTAAAGGTATGTTTTCCAAGACCATCATCAAAATGCTCTTCAATGAGATTATTAATATCGGTATAGAAGATTCCAGCACGCAGACTTGTGTCCCTGCTAAGAAAGTTGAAATCCAAGTTGTACGAATTAGTGGTTTCCGGAACGAGATTTGGATTACCCTTCATAATCATAACGTCTACGTAGAGATCCTTCGGAGTAGGGACTCGATAACCTTGAGCAAAGTTGAATTTGATATTCTTCTCCATTCGCTCATCAAGAAAAAGAGTTGCACCTAACTGTCCCAGAATTTTATCTTCAAAGTAATTGATATTCTCATATCGCAGAGAGGGGACGATCAGAAGACGCTCTGTTGCTGCCCATTGGTCCAGTACGTAAAATGAATTAAACTCAGGCAAGTAGCGAGACCGGTTCTGGTAATTGAAGGCATTACCATAAAAATCCTCCCGTCTATGACCCACTCCTGCTGTAAACTGATGTTCCTCTAAGCTAAATTCACTCCGATGCTTTATTTCGGTCACATAGATTCGTGCTCTCTTACTCATGAGGAGATTGTCATTGTTTTGAAGATGAGTGTCCCCGTTCTTTTTATAAGAAGTAAAGGTGGCGGATGTCACATGCTTGATGAAGCCCTCATCATAGATCAATTCTCCACTAGTCAGCTGACGCTTATGCTGGTCATCATCGTAGACATAGCTTGAGTTTAAAAAATTATAGTAAAGGGATTTGTGATGATCCTCGGACCAAGTTCTTCTGCCTCGAAACTCCAAGGGGCCCTTCTTATATTCCAGAATAAGTCCATAGGAGTTGATTTCCTTACTATCGTCGATAGTCTCTCTTTTATTATAGAAGAGAGGATCTTCATTCATATGAGTTCCAAAAACTCCAAGACCAAAGGCCCCAAGCTTCTTATCAACCTGAGCACTCACCGAATTTCTGGGACTTTTAAAGTCATAGGAACTGTTTCTCAAATTAACCGAAACCTTGTCCTTCTGAATCCTCTTGGTAACAAGATTAATGACACCACCTAATGCATCCGCGCCATAGATTGTACTAAGAGGGCCCTTGATGATCTCTATTCGTTCAATATTTGTCAGATCAAGACGTTCAAGGTCATATCGATTAGTGGGCTCATTGGCCAAGCGCTGACCATTTATCAGAAAAAGCGTGTGCTCAGGATTTAATCCTCTGATCGAAGGAGCGAGCTTGGTTCCACTTCTCATAAGACTCACACCCTGCTCATAATAGAGCACGTCCTGAAGCCTCATTCCCCCTTGCTCTTTTATCTCTTCTTGAGTGATAACATTCATAGGGACAGGACTAAGAAACTCTGATTCTAAAGCAGAGCTCTCCTGAACCTCAATAGTATCTAATTGAACATTGTTCGCTTGAGTAGAGGTGGAAAACCCCAAGAGTAGAAGAAGAAGTAGTTTCATAGGGAGTACTTCTATAGGAATTGGTAGAAGTCGCATATGACATTTGTTAGGTGGTTCAAACAAATCTCTTATGATTGCTGATTTGGTGATCTAGATCATCTTTTTCGTTACGATTTCTGTGTGGCCAAGTTTGAATACAGAGAAAGAGCTCCGAAAATTGAATATATTAGTCTTGATTTGATTCACGAGTATCTTAGGACTCTTTTTTTTATTTCTGCTCAGGCTTTTTAGCTCTGTAACCAGGCTTCGCAAGAACCTCAATATAAAAATTCTCTGCACCCTGGGCCACAATTTTATCGATACCTTTATTGATTTCAGCGACGTGAATGATTTCAGCACTTTCTTTATCGATCCCTAGTTGGCAGTCAAAATCCCAATAGTCAGCTCCTTTTTGAGGAGTTTTTCTTCTCTCGCGAGCAAGGTATTTGTTGATCTCGTGTTTTACATATTCTACCTGACGGGCAGGAGCTTTTTTGGGATCGGTTAGTTTAAAATTTTTTCTCATATTTCCTTTGATTACATTCTTGGAACATCTTCTTCCACACCCTCGGCACTATAAAACTCTTCCATAAAGAAGTCAGCAATCAAAATCCCGTTCAAATGATCATACTCATGCTGAAAGACGACGGCCCGAAAGCCTTCAGCAAGTTCAGTGACGTATTCGCCGCGCTGATTGTAATAGGCCACGTTGATTTTATTGTAGCGATTGACCTTAAATCTCTTGCCTGGAATAGAAAGACAGCCCTCAGTCGAGAGCTTGGTGCCGGCCTCTTCATGGTAATCCACTACGGGATTGATCACGGCCTCGGCTTTCTTTAGCGCGTTTGGCTTCATCACAAAAAGTCTTTTGCTGACGTTGACCTGAGGGGCCGCAAGGCCCACGCCGCCGGCCTTCTTCATGGTCTCGGTCATATCAGCAATGAGTTTTTGAATGTTCTGGGTTTTGATCTCATCCAAAGGTATTTCCTGGGCGACCATGGTCAGTGTTGGGTGACCGATCTTGATGATTTCAAGGGGACCGCCGGGATAGTAGTTAATGGTGTGGGCACTGATCTGAGCGTTAAGTGAGAGAACAAAGAAGGTAAGGATGAGGTTTTTCATGAAGTTGAGCTTAGCTAAGGGGAAGTGGGGAAGTCAATGATTGGGAGTAAAGTAAGTACTTGAGATTATGTGATCGCAGGGGGAATGAAGAAGAATTCTTAAGTAAATATGGCCGGGTAAAATGACGACAAGGTTCTTATGAAATTCTTCAAAGAAAAAGAGCCCTTTCCAATTAGTAAGTTCACTTTCAGAAAACATTTGCGGCGTTCACTTCTAGCTCAGTTCTTCATTGTGGGTTTATTCTCCTTTTTTATCTATGTGTTGAAACTAGAAACCCCGGCCTCTTATTCATTTTTATTTCTCATCTTGATTAACATATTAGTAGCTGGCACCTTTTTTGATTTAACTAATTATCGGGGGCGCTTTAAAGATATTTATCCTCGGCATAATGTATCAATGGTGTTTTTATTGTTTTTGGGATTAGTGCCTCCCATGTTTATTGCTTTCACGATTTTTCTTTGTCTCAAAGATTCTTGGGAAGAATCAGCTCCGCCGAAATTATTTTATAGTTATCGGTATGCATCGTTCATCATCGTTCCACTGATTGCTCTGCAATTTCTAAGCCCTAGCATTTCTTATTGGACTTCGATTCCAACTCACTATTTTATTAACGATGTCACTCATGATGCGATCAATCTGATTAATTATAAGAAGGTTGTGAAGAGAGAAACTCCATTCTTAGATGATTATAAACTGAAACATAGCTCCAAGCTTAATTCGACAGAGCTTGTTCTGCTTACTGCAGTCGCAGCGAGTAAAATTGCCGAAGATAAAAATAAAAAATTGGAAAATGGTTTTTTGCTACTAAAACGAATGCATGAACTATTGGCCGAATCAGAAAAGACGAGGGCAGGCATCTTTGATTTTAGTCCCATTCATTGGCTCACCCCGAGCGGCCCTACAGAGATTCTTCTCCTTTCCATGGTTGAAACGCGGATTATAGGCAGATTTTCCACTACTCTTGTTAAAAAGAGCCTAGAAATGATTGAAGCACTTGAAGGTAGAGTGGGTAGAATGCCTGCCGGTGAAAGAGAGGTGGCAGCTAAGCGGTTGAACCTTATTAAATCCGAATTTCAAAAGACGAGTAGTTTTTCGACCTTAATACAAGAAGGTATTTCAAAAAGTATTTAGATCCCGTCCCAACCTATCATGTTAAAGAATTGCTTCCGCCCATAAGACCCTAATTGGAAAAATAGTGCACTTTTTTACTTAAATCTGACAATTCCAAGAAAAATATTGACTCCGTACCGCGGTACGGATGTTAGGATGTGAGCATGGAAAAGATAACAATTGGTAAATTGGCCCAAATGGCCGGAGTCGGTGTCGAAACTGTGCGCTTCTACCAGAGGAAGGAACTCTTGCGCGAGCCCGAAGCTCCTGGATCAGTACGTACTTATAACGAAGAAGATGCTCAAAGGATCATTTTTATAAAAAAGGCCCAGGAACTTGGTTTTTCGCTGGCAGAGGTGAAGGGACTTTTGGAGTTGAATACTAAGCCCCGAGTGACCTGTGGAACAGTAAAAAAGAAAACGCTCGATAAAATAGCTGAGATTGATCAGAAGATCGCTGATCTTCAAAAAATGAAAGTTAGTTTAGAGAAACTTTCCGGTGCATGTGATTCTAAACATGACAATTATAAACAATATAAAGTCCAAGAGTGTTTTGACATTGGACTTAACTGTGACTGCTAAGGAGTAGTTATGAAACGTTTTCACATTCATGTAGGTGTAAAAGACCTCAATCATTCAATTCAATTTTATTCAACACTTTTTGGGCAAAGGCCCGAAAAAGTAAAAGATGATTACGCTAAATGGATGCTGGAAGATCCTAGAGTTAATTTTGCGATCTCAACTCGTTCCGGGAAGGAAGGCGTTGACCATCTAGGAATGCAAGTCGATGAGAGTAATGAGCTAATAGAAATTTTAGAGCGACTTAAGAAAGCAGATCTTGGGGTGTTCGATGAGGGGTCAACAACTTGCTGTTACGCTGAATCAAGCAAAGCTTGGGTAAAAGATCCTGCGGGGATTGCTTGGGAGACATACCACACCATGGCCGATGCAGAAACTTTCAATGGAAAGCCTCAGACAGAAGTAAAAGCAACTGCAAGTGCTTGTTGTCCTCCTAAAACGACTACTAAAACAAGCTGCTGCTAGGAGATAGTAATGGAAAAGAAAAATGTAATGTTCCTTTGTACTGGTAACTCTTGTCGCTCGCAAATGGCCGAAGGTTGGGCCAGGAAATATTGGGGACATGAGTTTAATGTTTATTCTGCTGGCACCAAAAAGCATGGCATGAATGAGCGGGCCATGAAAGTGATGAAAGAAGCAGGTGTTGATATCTCATCTCATTATTCTAAAACGACTGAAGAACTTCCAAAGGTCACTTTTGATTATGTAGTGACAGTATGTGACCACGCCCATGAAAATTGCCCTTATTTTCCAGGTGGTAAAGTGGTTCATGTTGGCTTTCAAGATCCTCCTGCACTCACAAAAGACATGACTAATGAAGAAGAAATACTAGCTGTCTATCGTCGAGTAAGAGATGAAATAGAGTCATTTGTAAAAGATATGAAAACTGTGTTGGAGAAATAAATATGGGATTTTTTGAGCGCTATTTAACTGTTTGGGTTGGTCTTTGTATTGTGGTGGGAATCGTTATCGGTCAGTTAACAGGGGACTCGATCAAGGTATTGAGTGATCTCAATATTTCGACAGTCAATATCCCTGTCGCCATTCTCGTTTGGCTTATGATTTATCCTATGATGGTGCAGATTGATTTTAGCTCCATTACCAAAGTCGGTTCAAATCCCAAAGGCTTGGCCCTTACCCTTATTATTAATTGGCTCATCAAGCCCTTTACCATGGCCTTCTTTGCATGGATCTTCTTTGATAAGTTGTATTCGGCGTATCTAACACCTGAACTAGCCCAGGAGTATATTGCTGGAGCAATCCTTCTAGGGGCAGCTCCTTGTACGGCGATGGTCTTTGTATGGTCATATCTTACAGATGGAGACCCCGGATACACTTTAGTACAGGTGGCAATTAATGATTTGGTTCTTCTCGTAGCATTTATTCCGATAGTTAAATTTCTTCTAGGTGTTTCAAATATCGAGATCCCGTTCGATGCTCTCTTCTCCTCAGTTCTGATCTTTGTTGTCATTCCTTTAGTTGCTGGATTTATTTCAAACCGTGTGTTGATAAAAGCTAAAGGGGAGAAATGGTTTACGACTGTTTTCTTGCCTAAACTAAAGTCAATTTCAATCGTAGCGCTACTTTCAACTTTGATTCTTCTTTTTGCCTTTCAGGGAGAAAAAATCATTGCCTCACCGTTTAATATTTTATTGATTGCTATACCGCTTACAATTCAGACTTATCTCATATTCTTTTTGGCATGGTGGATTGGGAAAGGAATGAAACTTCCTCATTGTATTTGTTCTCCGGCCTCTATGATCGGTGCTAGTAACTTTTTTGAACTTGCTGTGGCCGTTGCAATCGCTTTGTTTGGCCTTAATTCCGGAGCTGCTCTTGTTACCGTTGTAGGTGTCTTGATTGAAGTTCCTGTGATGCTCTCCCTGGTGAAACTTTCTAATAAATGGAAATACTGATCAACTTAGAATAAGTTTTCATAAAATCATTGAGCCAATAATAATGGACCTATTGTATATCGTAAATATCGATACACAATAGGCCATGGCATTGATGCTGAGATTAAGTTTCATTCAGTCGTATGGGCGGATGGGACTGAAGAGAAGGTTGATACCAAGGATTCCCATTCAATTGCTTGTTCTAGTCTTTGGCTCTGCCACTTTAATTGGAGTCCAACGGGTGGCCAGGCTTACTGCAGTTGAAGTGAAGCAGTATTTGGATAAAAATGCATAACCTATTCAAGGTGGTAGTGATTGCCAACTTTGAAATGTGTTATTTCTTATTTATCATTTTGTTCCATACTTCTTCCGAAACAATCTGTTGCTTATAGTTTGCATGACAGGCAGTACATGACTGTAACGTTCTCTCTGTTGCAAGAACGACGGCATTAAAATCTTTCTTTTCGGCCGCTATTACGATTTTATCGGCTTCACTGTGCATTTTAAGCGCCATTGGCGTAAAACCTGGTGCACCTTGTCCCATATGATTGCACATCATGTTCATTTGAGGAGATGATCCAAGTTTAAGTCCAGCATCTTTGATGAATTAAAGAAAAGTGTTGGTCTTGTGAAATATTTCTCTCAGAGGTCCAACCCGCCACCCTTCTCCAATGCCCGTTTATAGGCAGGTCGGGCGTGGATCTTTTCCAGGAAGGCCTGTGAATTTGGTCCTAGAAGATTACTCTTTCCACCGGCCTCCATAGGGAAGCTCATCTGAATATCAGCGGCAGTAAAGTCTTTGCCCGCAAACCACTCTGATTTTGAAAGCTCGCTTTCAATATAACCAAAATTATTTTGTAGGTTGGGATTGATGAAAAGATTTCTTACCTTCGATGCTACTCCTTTGATAATGGGTTTCACAAAGAAAGGCATGGGTGAGGTTTCGATTCTGTGGAAAATGAGAGCAAGGAGTAGTGGTGTCATGGCCGAGCCTTCTGCAAAATGCAGCCAGTAAGTGTATTGTCGGGCCTCTGGTGTTCCTGGTGCTGGCCGCAAATTACCTTTTCCATATTTTTCAACGAGGTACTCGATGATGGCGCCAGATTCCGCGATGGTTATATCTCCGTCAGTGATGATGGGAGATTTGCCGAGGGGATGGACGGCTTTGAGCTCAGGGGGAGCAAGCATCGTCGTTTTATTCCGCTCATAGCGCTTGATCTCGTAGGGTAAGTTAAGCTCCTCTAAAAGCCAGAGGATGCGTTGGGAACGGGAGTTATTGAGATGGTGAAGTGTGATCATGAGTTGAGTGTAAACTTCTTGGCAGTAGTTTGACTATCTTATTTCGATATCGTAATTTGATATTAAATGAAAATAAACGAGTTTTTTTCAAGTTTCATAAAAATTCACGTCCTCCATCATTGCCTTAAGGAAGAAATCTATGGCGCCTGGATGATGGTAGAACTCGAGGAGCATGGCTATAAAATTAGCCCAGGTTCTCTTTATCCCATGCTTAGATCTCTGGAGCAGAAAGGTCTTATTTCTTCGCGAGATGAGCAGGATGGTAAGGTGAAAAGAAAATACTACAAAATAACGTCCAAGGGAAAAAAAGAACTGGCAGAAGCTAAGATCAAGTTAAAAGAGTTAATTGGTGAGATCCTTGAATAGGAAAGTTAGAGGTCACAATGAAATTATTCGAAGTATTGTTTGTTTTTTTTCGTCTTGGATTAACTTCGTTTGGAGGACCGATTGCCCATCTCGGTTATTTTCGCGATGAATTCGTCACAAAAAGAAAATGGATAAGCGAACATGCATTTGCTGACTTGGTCGCCCTATGCCAGTTCCTTCCTGGGCCTGCAAGCAGCCAAGTCGGGATGGGGATAGGACTCTCACGTGCTGGTATCTGGGGGGCCATCTTTGCTTGGATTGGTTTTACTATTCCCTCAGCAATAGTCCTTATTCTTTTTGGTTTGGGGATGACTCACTTTGAGGCAGCTGAGCACCAGCACTGGCTTCATGCCTTGAAAGTTGTTGCGGTAGCAGTCGTTGCCCAAGCAGTTCTTGGAATGGGGAAAAAGCTCTGTCCTGATAAAGAAAGGATAACAGTTGCAGTTATAGCAAGCGTTGTCGTTTTATTAATTCACTCAGCTATTGTTCAGGTATTAGTTTTGGTGGTTGCAGGAGTCTTCGGGGCCTATTATCTGCGTACTAGTTCAGAACTTCCACATGAGCCCTTACATAAAGGACGTCGCAGAGTTGGAGCTATTTTTCTTACTCTGTTTGTGGCGATTTTAGTTACACTTCCGATCCTGAGAACGATGTTTCCAGATCAGACGCTTAAAATGTTTGATAGTTTCTACCGTTCTGGGGCATTAGTTTTTGGCGGTGGTCACGTTGTGCTCCCTTTATTACAAGCAGAAGTTGTACCTACCGGATGGGTTTCAAATGATCTATTCATGGCCGGCTATGGGATGGCCAATGCCGTGCCTGGGCCGCTATTTACTTTCAGTGCTTACTTAGGTGCGGTTGCTAAACCTGAACCTAATGCCTGGATAGGAGCATTCATCAGCTTGATTGCTGTATTCCTACCATCTTTTCTTTTGATCATTGGTGCGCTTCCATTCTGGGAGAAGCTCAGGGCCTTACCGAGGATCAGACAATCGATCTTAGGAATTAATGCAGCGGTAGTAGGTATTCTATTGGCGGCCCTTTATCATCCTGTATGGACGAGTGCGATCTTCTCAGCAAAAGATTTCGCATTAGCGACTGTCGGATTTTTACTTCTTGAATTTTGGAAAGTTCCTTCGTGGGCGGTCGTATTAGTTTCAGTTGGCGCGAGTTTTCTCATTTATTAAGGTCGGATTTTTTCTATGGCATACAAGTTTTTTTTTACTTCGCACTAATGCTCCTTTTTGGCGGGATCAATTTATGACTAAACAATCGGAACATTTTAACACAGCAGCTGAAACCTGGGATTCAGAGGAAACGATTTATCGTACATCAATATTTGCAGCAGCGATTAAAAAGCATCTCAGTGATCATAAAATTAATAACCTTTTGGACTTTGGGTGTGGGACAGGTCTTTTGACTGAATATTTTCTTGAATCTTCAAGTTCTCTAACAGGCATCGATACGTCAGTGGGAATGCTGGAAAAATTTAATCGAAGATTTCAGAAACAGGCCCATGTTAAATCGTTGGCGATCAATTTAGAAGATGCATCAATGTCTGAATCTTATGATGTCATCATGAGCAGTATGGCCTTTCATCATCTAAAAGATCCTAAGAAAGTTCTTGAGCTATTTAAAAAGCATCTGGCCCCAAATGGAAAAATCTTTATTATCGATCTTGATGAAGAGGATGGGACTTTCCACCCAGATAATAAAGGCATGGGCGTAGAACATTTTGGATTTTCCCAAAAAGAATTTCAAACATGGGCCAATGAGCTTGGTTTTAAAAAATTCAGTTACGAGATAGTTTTTGAAATGAATAAGAATCATCGTAGTTATGGTATCGGTCTGGCCATTTTTGAGGACTCAAAATAGAAGCAGTGCCAAATGAACTTCTCGTCTTAAGCATATCTCAAGATATTTTTATTAATTAAAACTTTCTTGTCTTAAATCATCCTTCCAGCGATAAACGTAACCAAGGATGGTGACGCATGAAAAATATTTTAATTCTTCTGTTCGTTATTCTTTCTTTTTCTGCAGAGGCCCGTCTCGTGCAGATCATCCATACCAATGATTTGCACTCACATTTTCCAAGCTATTTAAACAATACTGGCGGCTATGCCCGGGCCATGACAAAGATTAAAGAGCTTCGGAACGCTGCTAACGACAAAGGGATCGAGGTTCTTCAACTTGATGCGGGAGACTGGGGAGATGGAACTTCATTTTATCTCGCTGATAATGGTGCCGATTCAATCAGAGCTCTGGCCCTTCTTGGAACTGAAATCACGACGATCGGTAACCATGATCACATACTTGGAGGGAAGGTTCTTAGTGAACAGATTAAAAGAGCAAATGTTTTCACCAAGTTTGTAGCGGCCAACATCGTGACCACTCCTGAGATGGAGTTGGATGAAGTTCTCACTTCTCATGTTGATCTTGAGAAGACCGGAATTAAGATCAGGGTGATTGGTCTTACGACCTCCGATAATTTCTTCGAATACTCCATAAGACCGGGTGAAATTACATCTCCGGTAACGGTAGGTGAGAAGGAAGCAAAAGCTGCGAAGGACGCGGGCAAAGAGCTTGTCATCGCACTCACGCATATAGGTCTTTGGCAGGATAAAGAATTGGCCAGGAATTCTAGCTCGATTGATCTCATTGTAGGGGGACACTCACATACAAAATTAAGTCAGGTTGAATGGGTAACCAATAAGCTTGGTAAACGTGTTCCAATTGTTCAGGCCTGGGCCCATGGGCTTGGTGTTGGAAGCCTTCTGCTCGATATAAGTGACAATGGTCAGATGAAGGTCGTTGAATATCAGCTTCATGAAATTGCCTCTCCCATAACTCCTGATCCGGAAATGGAAGCCTTTATTGCAGCATCGGCACAGAGAAGAAATAATCTTTTTTCTACACCATGGGATGAGGTCATTGGCCACACTCATACACCCATCCGTGGGTACAGAAATGGGATGCCTGGTTGGGGCAAGAGCTGCTGGGGGCGACACGTTGCCAGCGCTATTCGAAAAGCTTCAGGCGCTTCAGTGGGAATAAACGTCTCTGGATTTCTAGGCATTGGAAAAGCGCCTGGCCCAGTAACATTCGGAGACATCGTAGACAACATGCCTCACATTCGTAAACACGGCGACCAGGGCTGGGAGATTGCTACCATCTTTATGTCCGGCTGGAGGCTCAGAATCCTTATGGCCTGGGCCACCAGGCGAGGATATAGCGTAGATTTTTCCGGATTCGGATATTTTGCCGAAAATGAGGTGATTGATCCTAAGGCCACTTACAGGATCGCCTTTCCAGCGGAAATGGCAGTTGCAATTAAGGGATCACTTCCTGAATATCGGCATTATCTTCGGGGCCTGAAGTTCACGGGCCTCTACTACTGGCCGGTCATGAGTGAATATATCAAGACTAATTCGCCAATTAGTTGCCCTTAGCACTCAAGGAGAGCTTAAACTCCGGGTAACTGGCCATCAAGCCTTTGATCAGCAAACCAAAGAACATTATCCGCATGATGATGGCCCCTGAAATTCCCGGGTTCCCTGGAATATTAATCAGAACAATAATTGAGTCGATGCTGTAGAGAATGAGCGCGAGAACAATTCCGAGAAAGGGATTAAAGCTTTTAAACAGTCCTAAGGCCACACAGTAAAATGCTCCCATGAACACGTTATAAATACCGTATCCCGCCTGAGAAAATAAGGGGACCTGGTTAGACATTCCTGCAAATCCCATAAGGACATTCAAGGCCGCCAGGAAAATGATGAGTCCAAAAGCATTATTCTTTTTAAATTTTGGATGACTGGCACTTGATTCCAGTTCCTGCCCATTATGGGAGATACAAAGTTCTGGAGTAAGGAAGCTAACCGTATATTTAATCTTAATAAAGTTATTAAAATCAATTTTAAATTCTTTGCCTATTTTTGCTTCTTTGTTGTTTAAGAATTCGCCCAAAGGCTGTCCATCAAGGAATACCTTATGCTTTCCTCTGAAAGGACTAAGCTTTATACCAAGAGTGCGTTGGGCCCCATTAACCATGATTTTTGATTTATGCATGCATTGATTTTCGTCTGAATCAGGGAAGGGACTTACTTAATTTTTCTTAAATTAGTTCCGAATGATACATTCACGATGGATAATGTCTGGATGATATTAAATAAAATTAAAGATCTTTTAAGGCCAACAAAGACAAAACTGATCATTACCATCCCAATATTTCTAGGACTATTTCTATTGAAGTTTTTTCTTTTTGTCTCATTGTTTATCTTTCGTGGTTTTCCAGAGCCTCTAGCTTTCCCGATAGGTATTTTAGTAATGGCAGGAACTAAATTTGCTTCCGCTGGAAGTGTATTCGTTAATTGGCTTGATTCCTTGTTCTGGATTACTGATGGTAGTGGGGGAATTATAAAACGACCAGATTTCATGCTCCTTTTACTGAAGCTCAAATGGGTCTTTGATCTTATCTGGGCCTACGTTCTTGGATGTTTAGTTATCGCTATTTATAATCTAAAAAAAGTGAATCGGAATGAGTGTGTCCCAGATATTAACAAATATAATTAATCCAAGCTCTCTCGTTTATGGAGCGATCTCACTTACCGCAAGTATAGGAACCGTTGTTACTCTCATTATTACAATTCGTGCTTTGCGGGAAAGTAGAAAATTAATCCGACTAGAATCCCAAAACAGAGCTATGGATGCAGCATTGACAGTAGTCGATGATTATCTGGAGAGGGTGATATCTGGAGATCATTTCGGCAAGATTGCATTAATTAAGGCCAGTCATTCAGGTGTGCTATTACCTGTCTCTGGTCAAAACTATGATAGCGTTAGGCTCTTTATTGATCATATTATTATTTATTATCCTACGTTTAGGTTTCTTCTTAAAAGGACTGAGGACAGTAAAATTCAGTTAGAATACTTTAATAAGTTAAATCAAAGAGTCGATCTTGCAATAAACTATTTAGGGCCTTTGATTATGCGGCAGTTGAAAAGCTCGCAGGGGCTAAATCCAGAAGACTTGGAGAGATTACTTAAAAATATACATGACTTTGGTGATTCAATGTCGGAATTTAAAGACTCTCTTTTTACCGATAATAGGGATTAGTCCCCAGTGAGTGATTAGTCACATCCACCACCGAAGTGATTTCCGGAAATTCCTTTAACAGGAGTTTTTCAATTCCTTCCTTTACCGTGACCGAGGCCTGAGAGCAGCCCTGACATCCTCCACCAAAGTAGAGATAAACTTTACCTTCTACTAAGTCCACTAAGTTTACATATCCACCATGGCTTGCTAAGGATCGGGAAATGTCCTCGGAGAGAATCTTCTGGATTCTCTTACCCAGTGGGGAATTGATGTTGGCCTCGTTGATTTTGTAGGGAACGGGTTTGTTCTTATCTTCTATGACTTTTTTTTCTTTCAAGGCCTGAATAAAGGCGTCCTTAAAAAATGGGATTTTGTCGCGGTGAAGTTGGCGGATAAGCTGGGCCACTTGAGGCGCGTAGTCCTCCCATGGGCGGGTGTCGTTTTTCTTCACGATCAAGGCCCTGCCTTCGACTGCGGCTTCGGTCACCCAAGGGAAATTAAAGAGTGATTCGAACAGGGGGGAATTTGTCGCTTCGATTTTAGAGCGGCACTCGGCCTTCATGTTGTCCAAGAAGGGAATGGAGGCAGTAAAGAAGAACACATCGCTTGTGCTCGATAGGGTGCCTTTGATTTGAATTTCACTTTCCATAGGTCTACCTACAGATTAAATGTTTTTTCAGAGGACTGATTGGTCATTTCCTTAAGACTACTTAAGCGGTAGATACCCTTATCATGGCCATCGGAGAAGCGGACCATGAGTCCGTAGCGACCCACGGGCCTTATGTCTTCGGCCTTAATGGTAAGAGGTACGTCCTGTGGCCTGATGATCCGTTTGCCTGAGTTCTCATCCACACACATGGCGCAAGGACACTGAGTTCTCAAGGTATAAGCGTCGACATCTGATTGAGTGCCGTCCTTCCAGTGAATGCGGATCATCGTTCCGTCGTGTTCGATCTTTTCGGCCTCAATCTTGCGCGACTTGATCTGGGCCTCTTCCAGATTATTCACTACGTTCTTTGCTAGTTTGAGGAAAATCTCAGCACTGATGCTGTCAGGGGCATCTTCTTGAATGTTCACTCCCTCATCACTGGACATCATGATATTTGGATCAAGTGGCAGCTCTCCTAAAAAAGGAACCTTCATTTCTTCGGCCAGTAATTTTCCGCCGCCTTTTTTGAAAGGTGCCGTCACTTCGCTGCAATGACCGCAGGTGAAGCCGCTCATGTTTTCCACTACACCCAAGATGGGAGCATTGAGGGTTTCAAACATCTGCAGACCCTTCTTCGCAATCTGGGCCGCAAGCTTTTGCGGAGTGGTGACAATGATGACACCGGCCAGATTGGTCTGCTGTCCGATACTCAGCTGGATATCACCGGTACCAGGTGGCAAATCGATGATGAGGTAATCGAGGTCCTCCCACATCACGCCGGTTAGGAATTGAGTGATCGCCTTAACGGCCATGGGGGCCCTCATGATGACGGGAGCGTCGGAAGCGGTCATGATTCCCATGGAGATATATTTTATTCCTGATTTATTTATGGGAACGATCAGACCATCATGTCCGGTGGGGCGAGTATGAGTTCCCAAGAGTCCAGGCTGACTGGGCCCATAGATGTCGGCGTCCATGAGACCCACTTTGTGACCCAGTTTATTGAGCGCAAAGCCGAGGTTGGTTGCGACAGTGGATTTTCCAACTCCACCTTTACCGGAACCTACTGCAATAATATTTTTAACCTTGGAAAGACCATTTTCTGGGGCCATAGTTTGTCCTACCTTTTAACATAAAAATATGTTATAACCTCATTAAGGTCAAGGAACAATGGAATGATAGAGCTTCTCGGTAAAACTCAACAAGAGCTGTTACGACTACTCAATAAGCATAGAAACGGGCTGACAATTTCTGATCTCACTGAACTTCTGGAGATTTCCCGAAACGCAGTGAAACAGCATCTGTCGGCCTTGGAAAAGAACAATCTGATTGAATCAGGAATCCTGCATAAAACGGCCGGGCGTCCCACTCAAAGTTATGTACTGACAACGAAAGGTCGAGAGCACTTCCCTCGGAAATATTCCTGGTTTGCTCAGATCCTGCTTGAGGCCATCAGGGATGAGAAAGACGAGAAGGGCCTGATTAAGTTTTTAAATAAAATAGGAAACCAGGTCTCAGCGAAGTACTTGCCGGAGCTTAAAAAACTCAGTGGCAAGGACCGGCTAAATGAAGTCGCTTCGATTCTGACTGACTTAGGTTATGAAGCGGAAGTGGTGGCCTCAAAAGACAAGTCGGAGTTATCCAAGCTTGAAGTTTCAAATTGTGTTTTCTATCAACTGGCCGATAGCTGTCCTGAAATATGTGACTTTGACCTGGGTCTGTTATCTTCTCTTACGGGCCAGAAAATTGAACAGCAGTCTTGTATTGCTAGCGGTGGTAATGTCTGCTGCTTTGGAGTTAAAAAATGAATGTTGGTGATATTGTCCGTTTAGTTCGAGTTCGCTTCCCGGGTCAAATGCTACCGGGAATTTTTCTTGCTGATCAGCGCTCTTTTGAGCACGGCCAGAAGGTGGTCGCCATGTCGGATCGGGGGATGACCATTGGATTTGTTAATTCGCAAGTCTATGAGGCCCCTTACTCTGAAGAAATGGGAGAGCTTTTTACCATCAAACGCCTGGCAAGCGATGAGGATGTCATAAAGTACAAAGAGGCCTATCAACACCAGCGAAAGGCGAGAGAGGTTTTTAATCGTCTGGTCGAGCAACATGAGCTACCCATGAAGCTTCAGGATGTAGAGTTCATCTCTCAAGGTTATAAGATTCTCTTTCATTACACCGCTCCTGAGCGGGTCGATTTCCGTTCTCTCTTAAAGGATCTGGCCCGTGAATTAAAAAATAAAATAGAACTTCGGCAACTGACTGATCATGTCCAGAGTGCAAAAATTGGACCCTGTGGCCCGGATCTGTGCTTGTTTATCAATTCTGTCGTAGGCCTCAAAAGATCTTGCTCTGAGGCCTATTGCTGCCTGGAAGACAATGATCACTTTTATAAAGAGAAACGCTCTCGTCTTCCAAAGAACAATGCCCTGATAGCGACACATACGGGAGAAATAGGTAAAGTCCAGCAAGTGGACTTTGTTAAGGAAGAGTTTGAGATTTTAACTGATCAGGGATGTGTTAAGCGCTACGTCTCTGAACTCTATAAGGAAACCTTAAACAAGAAGGCCACGCCCTTTCCCAGAGAGTTTGATTATATTTCTCATGACACCAAGATCGTGATCGGAGAGCGTGAGCGATCAGCAAAAAAAGAACGCGAAAAACAAATCGAATTTAATAAGCTCAGTGAGTCGGCCAAGGAATTTGCTGAGACTGTCTGGAAAAACCTCAACCTTTAATTTTATTCGGGAAGCACAAGAATGTTTCCATCAAATTCTTGAAGGATTCCTTTACTGGTTGAGCCCACGAAGAATTTTTCAATTGCCCCACGATTGTGTTTGGAGACGATGGCGAGATCCGCTTTTTGTTCAATCAGGGCCTGACTAAGAGCTTTGGCCGTTGGCAGACTTGAGATTTCAACCTGAATATCAGCTTCTGATAAGCCTTCTGACCCTTTTAAGATAAAAGCTGTGGCATTCTCGGTGATTTGTAATATTTCCTGTTCACTGAATTTATAAGTAGGCATAACAAAAGGTGCATTCATCAATGATTCGGAAGATAAGTCAGGGATCAAAGTCAAAAATTGAGATTTGGCATTAAAAGAACTCGCAAGATCTTTGGTAAAAGCGATGGACTCTTGTGAAACCCGAGAAGGATCTACCAGACAGCTCATTTTTTTTATGGCCTTGTTATTCTTGGCAATCAGTACTGGGATAGGGGAAGTGGCAATCATTTTCTCAGCAAAGCTTCCAATTCCAAAAAGGCCTGTTTGTCCTCTGTGCCCCATGACGAGAAGATCTGCCTTGAGCGTATCGATTTGGCCCATTAATTCTTTTTGAGAATTTCCAAATTTGATGATGGTTTCAAATTTGACCTTACAACGAAGCATTTGATCATTCATCAATTTATCAAGAGACTCTTGGATCTCCTTCTGGAACTGTCCCAGTAGATTTCTTGCCTGCATGTCAGTTGCAGGCCAATCCCAAACTGGTGAGACATCAGAAATATGGACCAAGGTGACTGTGCCACCTTGTTTAATTTGAATTTCGTTTGCCAGCAGAACGGCATGGTCTGAATGTTTAGAGAAATCAGTCGCTACCAGTATTTTGTTCATTTTTTTCATATTTCATCCTTACCTAGACTGTACTTTGTTTCCCTGAGAATATCATATGATGCATGTCATTCACTTAAGGATTAGGTTAATTTTTTGATTTCTTTTCCAAAAAATGCTAATGTCCAGATAATGCTACGTTTAGTCATAACCGCCATTATTTCTTTCCTGATCTCTTTTGGTGCCATTTCCAAAAGTCAGAAGGTATCTACCTTGTTGAATCATGTGACTCATGATCATCATGAGGACCATCACCATCAACATCATCATTCTCATAAAAAAACCAAGAAAACTGACAGTCAGCACCAAGGACATACTCATCATTTTGACTTCTCTCTTTTGGTACACGTTTTAATTTTTGAAAAAGATCAAAATGGAAAAATTGTCGTCCCTCCGCAAATGACAAAAGTTTTAGTGCCTGTTTCTAGTTCATTTCTATTTCTTAGCAGTTATTCCTTTTCAATCTTCCGGCCGCCCATAGCTTAAAGTTTACTTTTAAATTTTTTTCAGCTTTTACATTTAGGGTTTAAGAATGCTTAATTCAATTATTAGGTTTTCACTAAACAATCGTTTAGTGGTCATTATTGTATCTATTGCTCTTCTCATCTACGGCGGATGGATTACTGCTAATTTGCCAGTGGATGTCTTTCCCGATCTCAATAGACCGATTGTGACTGTCATTACAGAGTCACATGGACTAGCACCCGAAGAGGTTGAAACCCTGGTGACTCTTCCCATTGAGACTTCCCTTAACGGAATGCCCGGTGTGACGAGAATCAGGTCAAGCAGTGGAATCGGCATATCCATCATCTATGTGGAATTCGATTGGGGAACGGAAGTTTTTCGTAACCGTCAATTAGTTGCCGAAAAACTTCAGTTAGCTAAAGAGCGCCTACCGGAAGGGGTGAGTCCTGTAATGGGGCCTGTGAGCTCAGTCATGGGCGAGATTCAGTTTGTGGGGCTTGTAAGTCCAGATAACTCAGTCTCTCCTATGGAGATGAGAACTCTCGCTGATTGGCTGGTTAGACCAAGGCTTATGACAATACCCGGGATCAGCCAGGTCGTGGTCATGGGAGGAGAGTTAAAACAGTTCCAGATTCTGGTATCGAGCGAAAAGCTTCAGCAGAAAATGATCTCATTAGAGGACTTAAAGAAGTCGCTAGCTTCAATTAGTGAAAATACCACCGGCGGATTTATTGATATCGGGGAGAAGGAGTTTCTCATTCGTCCAATTGGTCGGGTGGAAAGCCTTGAGGACATCGAGAACTCGGCCGTGGGAATGCACTTAGGTATCCCTGTGCTGGTTAAAGATATTGCGACCGTTATCATCGGGCCTAAAATGAAGCGCGGGGAAGGGAGTATTGATGGAAAACATTCCGTCATCATGACCATTCAAAAGCAACCAGGTGCCAGCACCATTGATCTGACTGAAAAGATTGATTCCATGCTGAAAGATCTTAGAAAGACTCTTCCTAAAGGTGTTGAGATTAGAAGTGATCTCTTTAAGCAGTCAAGGTTCATTGAGGCCTCAATTGCCAACGTTGAAGAAGCACTGAGAGATGGTGCTATAATGGTTGCGATTATCCTCTTTCTCTTTTTATTAAACGTTCGAACTACTGCCATTACCCTTATCTCGATTCCCTTGTCCCTGGTGATGACCTTTATCATTTTTAAGATATTTGGACTTTCAATCAACACCATGACTCTCGGGGGCCTTGCCATTGCGATTGGGGAGTTAGTCGATGATGCCATTGTTGATGTGGAAAATGTTTTCAGGCGGCTCAAGGAGAATAGAGCTAAAGTCACTCAGGAACATCCTCTCCTGGTGATCTATAAAGCTTCATCAGAAGTCCGAAACTCTATCGTTTTCTCTACTGTGATTGTGGTTTTGGTGTTCATCCCGCTTTTTGCCTTAAGTGGTATTGAAGGCAAACTTTTTGCTCCTCTTGGGATCTCTTATATTATTTCTCTTCTTGCTTCACTGGTAGTTTCTCTCACGGTGACTCCGGTTCTTTGTTACTACTTTGTTTCAAAGTCAAAAATCCTGGCGCATAAAGAGGATGGACCTCTGGTGAGAAAACTCAAGCTTTGGGATGAGAAGCTTCTTCACAAGACCATTCATCATCCAAAGATGGTGATGGGATTTTGCGGGATTTTGTTCCTGGGGTCTCTGGCACTTCTGCCTTTTATGGGAACAAATTTTTTGCCTTCATTCAATGAAGGTACTGCCACGATTGGCGTCGCTTCCTATCCGGGTATTTCTTTAAAATCCTCTGATGAACTCGGAACTAAAATTGAACAGGCCATCTTATCCGTTCCAGAGGCCAAATCCACCATTCGTCGGACTGGACGAGCAGAAATGGATGAGCACGCCGAAGGAGTGCACTGGAGTGAGATTGATGTTGATTTCAAGGAAGGAGGCCGGGATCGGCAAATAGTCTTGCAGGACCTGAGAAAAAAAATTGAAGAAGTAGGCGATGTCTATGTCAATATAGGGCAACCTATCAGTCACCGTCTGGATCACCTGCTCTCCGGTGTGCGTGCTCAAATTGCCATTAAGGTATTTGGGCCAGACTTGACCGAACTCAGACGCCTCGGAGGGCAGGTTGAGAAGACACTTAAAGGTATCGAAGGAGTGGTAGATCTTCAACTTGAGCCACTGGTATTGATCCCTCAGCTTAAAATTCTGGTCGACAGGGAAGAAACCGCACTCTTTGGTATCGGGCCTGGTGGATTAACCAAAGACCTGGAGATGGCCCTTAACGGAGAGACTGTTGCCCAACTCATCGAGCAGCAGCGGTTGTTTGATATATTCATGCGGTTTGATGATGAGTCCAGGGCAAATCCTGACAACATTAATTCTACAATTGTTAAAACTCTTCCAAATGGAAGGAGAATCGTTGTAAGTGATGTTGCTGAGGTTTATCAGGGTACTGGGCCCAATATGGTGAATCGTGAAAATCTTCAGCGACGAATTGTCATTTCGGCCAACAGTCACGGAAGAGATCTGGGAAGCCTTATTAAAGAGATACAAAATAAAATTAACCATAAGGTCAAGTTACCGGAAGGTTATTTCATTGAGTATGGTGGGCAGTTTGAGAGCCAGCAAGAGGCAACCAAGCTCATCATCTTCCTCGGCATGATCTCTCTTCTTGGCGTGTTTTTTGTCCTGTTCATCCATTTTAAATCTGTGGCCTTAACTTTCCAGATTATGCTCAACGTCCCACTCGCATTAATTGGAAGTGTCATCGCGATTTATATCACAGAAAGAGAACTGTCAGTGGCCACCATGATTGCCTTCATTACCCTGTGTGGGATAGCCACTCGTAACGGCATCATGATGATCAGTCATTACATTCATCTGGTAAAAGAAGAAGGAGAAGCCTTTACCGAGCAGATGATTATCCGGGGTTCTTTAGAGCGTCTTGTTCCCGTTTTAATGACGGCCCTCTCGGCCGTATTGGCATTGACTCCATTGTTGTTTGCAAAAGGTGAGCCAGGAAAGGAAATTTTATATCCTGTCGCCGTGGTCATCATTGGAGGCCTTCTTTCATCCACCTTGCTGGATATCTTCGTCACACCTGCTGTCTTTTTCAGATTCGGCAGAAAATCCATCGAAAAACTTACTGATTCATCTAAAGATGAAAATTATAAATTAACAGGAGAAGAAAAATGAAAAAGATCCTTGTGCTTACTCTCGCATTGGCCCTGAACGCTTTTGCTCACGATGAAGGCCATGGCCCCAAACTTACAGACGCGCCCAAGCAGGGTGGAGTTGTGACTTCAGTTGTTCTTGCTAAGGAAGCCTCCCTGGGAACTAAGGCCGAACTACACCATAAAGCAGAACTTGTGCGCTCAGCGGATGGTACAGTGAGAGTTTATTACTATGACAAGGCGATGAATCCGTTAAAACCGGGAACTTTTGCACCAACGGCAAAAGCGATTTTGATTACCACGAAGAAAGGAAAAGTTACCACTCAGAACTTCGAATTAAAGTTTGTGGAGGATCACTTTGAAAGTAAATCTCCCAAGCCATCAAGAAAACCCTACAATATCGATGTAAAGGTGATGGAAGGTAATAAAGAGTTGCTAGCTGCTTTTGACAATTTAGATTAATTAATTTCGACCAGGATGACCCTTATGTACTTTACTACTATTTTATTCCTATTGCTGACTGCTCAAGTTGGAGCTCAAACAAATGACAATCTCCTCTTTAACCAAGTCATAAAAAATAACCTGGCGGTTCAAAGCCAGGGGAAGACAATAGAATCAGAAAAGGTAAATAAGGGGTATCTTGGTCGCTCTTTTTATCCAACATTATCCCTGGAATTGGGCCAGGAAAATTTTCAGACAGGATCTTATAAAACAAGATCTCAGCCTCATGGGATGCTTGAGGCGCGTTTTAATCTTTTC
The DNA here is from genome assembly GCA_002381945.1 of Bacteriovoracaceae bacterium UBA4096. Classification (GTDB taxonomy): domain Bacteria; phylum Bdellovibrionota; class Bacteriovoracia; order Bacteriovoracales; family Bacteriovoracaceae; genus Peredibacter. Next base: position 113,728 of record DFXY01000004.1, on the reverse strand, counting down.
CGTGGAGGAAGGGATAAAATTGAGTCCAGGATCAAGAATATTTACACTCAGATTTCCGAATATAAGCGAGACCTTTCTATACGAGAGGAAATTAATAAAATTCGAAAACTCCAGTACCAGATTATGTTTAACATGGAACTGGTCTCTATCCTGAAAAAAGAACTGGCAGTAAACAAACGCATCAATGCCCAGGCCCTTCAGCGGGCAAAAAGTGGAGTCACGACTCGAACCGATACACTTGAATTTACCATCAATGAGTCCGAACTGATTGAATCAATTGAGAGCCTTGAACATGAAAACAAAATCTTAAAGATTGGAATTAAACCTCTCCTCGGAATAAGTCAGGATGAAGAGATAAACTTTTCCATGATCCTGGAACACCAGCATGATGATGAGCTGATCAGCAGGGGATATTCATTCAATAAACATCCTGAAGTTGCAACTTTACATGCTGAATTTGCAAGCCTTTCAAACCAGCAAGAAATGAAACAACGTTGGTGGACACCTAGTTTAGATCTATATGGGGGTTATTATCTCTATACCTTAAGAGACAGGGACTATCTTGCCATGAGAGAACGCGATGACAGAGTGGTTGGCCTTCGTTTGACCATGGAACTATTTGATGGACGGAAAGGGAGTACTGAATCATCAGCTGCCCATTATCAAGCAGAGTCTAAACGGATGATGGCAAGGCACACTGAAAAGCAAACTGAGGCCAGGTTTTTGATGCTCAAGGAAGATCTTAAGCATACTCATGAAGTGATGCACTATGTGCTGGATCGAATTAAAAAGAGCAAGGACTACCTTGACCTCACTCTTAAAGAGTACGACAGAGGAATTAAAAATTCTCTGGATGCTCTCACAGCGATGCAGAGATATTATAGATATGAGAAACAATATTTAGAAAAAAAGAAAGAGTATCAAGTGATAAAAGCTGATTTATTATCAATCATTGGAGAATAGAAAATGTATTTCACGGTTAAAATTCTAATTTCAGCGATCATCATTGCAACGGTCACTAAGCTATCCGAGAAGTCGCCTATCGGTGGAGCTCTGCTGAAGTCCTTACCACTAACTTCTCTTTTGGTTTTTCTCTTCATGAAATATGAAGGTAGGACCAATAAAGAAATCAGTGCAATGTCCTGGGACATCCTGTTTTTAGTGATACCCTCCCTCGTCTTATTTATTGTCCTTCCCATTCTTTTAGACAAGGGGTGGAGCTTTGCACTGTCTTTGAGTGTCAGTACCGTTGTGATGTGCTTTGCGTACGGGATCACTTTAAAGATAATGACATGATCTATCTTCTGACCCGAGTTTGTCTTTCTTGCAAGGATTTGATCTAATGAGATGAATTTCATCATTCAGGCAGGACAACATGACAAATTCTCCATGGGGACAATTAGAAAAAGATAACTGGTTTAAACTGCAAACCATCAAACGTTCCTATAAAACGGAAGTCCTTCCAAAAATTGAAAAGCTCAAAGCTTCATTTGATGTCGTCCAATACGGCTCTCTCTCTTATAACCCTGAACTCTATCCAGTCTTTCTCATCCAGTCCCGTCACTTTGATAAGGCCAAGAAAACCATCCTCATCACTGGTGGGGTTCATGGTTATGAAACCAGCGGTGTGCATGGGGCACTGGCCTTTATGGAAAATGAGGCCCGGAAATATGCTGATAGCTTTAACTTAATCTGTGCTCCTTGTATCAGTCCATGGGGCTATGAAACGATTAATCGTTGGAACCCTAAGGCAATTGATCCGAACCGCTCCTTTGTTTCCAATAGTCCTGCTGAAGAGTGTGCCTTGTTTTTGAAGGCACTAGAACCGTATGTAAATGATATCTATGCGCACTTCGATCTGCATGAGACGACCGACACGGACAACACGGTTTTTCGCTTAGCTAAGAATCAAAGAGACGGGAAAGATGAAGAGTTAACTGAAATCCCTGATGGCTTTTATGGAGTAGGGGATTCTGAGAATCCTTGTCCTGAATTTCAAAAGGCGATTATCGATTCTGTAAAAAAGGTCACTCACATCGCGCCTCCTGATCAAGAGGGTAGAATCATCGGTGTGCCTCTGGAGCAAGAGGGAGTTATTAATTATCCCCTGAAAAAACTCTCACTGTGTGCTGGGTTTTCAAATGCTAAATACACCACTACGACAGAAGTCTATCCCGATAGTCCCAAGGTGACTGATGCCATTTGTATCGAGGCCCAGGTCGCGGCGATTAAGGGTGGATTGGATTACCTTAAATGCGCGAACTAAGGCAGGGGAAAATTGAGGGGAGGATTTATCTCTTTCCGGTTCCGGTTGAAAAAGACAGGAAGTATTTGATTTATTGTTCGACCGAAAGCGAAGCGGCGGCGATTATTGAGGCAGTCAAGACTGGAAAAGTGACTCATCCGGATCTGATAAGCGAGCACTTTGTTTTTCTCACTTATCATACGGATAAACAGACAAAGATTTTCGTATTTAAATATTAAGCTCTTCTTCTGACTGAAAGCAGCCCTTTTGCGATCATAAAAATAAATTTCTCTTCAAGTTCCACATGTTCCCGATAGAGCTCAATGAAATCTATAAGATCATGTCCCAGCATCCTGATATCTTTGGCAGCAGATGCTTGAGAAATTTTTCCCACCTGTTGGTTGATGTTTTCCATCAGTACTTCCAGTTTGTGGTGCTCATCGCGTATGCGGTCGATAATGTCATGATCAACCGTTGTGTTTTGATTGAGCATCCATTCATAGAGGATGGAGTCTTCTCTTTTATGATGATCAGGCAATAAAAAATTCTTTAAGTTCTTGAAGGCCGGCACCACTGTCGCCTGATAATTGGATTCATCTTGAATCAGCTCTTCGAGAACACTCAGTTCTGAGAGAATCTTCTTATGTTCGATAGTTAAAGTGGCCAGAGTGTTTTCTAAGTTCGTCAGTTGTTCCACGGACTTCATAGGATTAACTCTCTTTTTTAATAGAACCTACTGAGCAGGAGTCGGCCATGTCTTCACATTGACGAATTTCCTCGGCATTTTCAGGTTGACGATAAAGGTAAGCATTACCATCTTCGTCGTCTTTAAATAGCTGAGGAGCGTCTGTGTAACAGATGGCGCAGGCAATACAACCTTCGCCATTAGGATCATCGGGATGAGTTGTGTACCAGGCACCGGGAACTGTTTTAGGGTGTTTTAAATTAGACACGTGCTACCTCAAGAATGCAGTTTTTTAATAATTGTATTTTATTCGAAATCTCAGATCTGAACATGACCTAGATCAGTGTCTCGCCGTTATTCTTATCAGATAATCCACGCATATCTTTTTAAGGAGGTCGCATGACCAGCTCAAATTCTATTGATAGTGTAGTCATTCGTTTTGCCGGGGATTCCGGTGACGGGATGCAATTGACCGGTACACAGTTTTCTAATACTTCCGCAGTGATGGGAAATGATATTGCTACGTTCCCTGATTATCCTTCAGAGATTCGAGCTCCTTCCGGAACGATTGCCGGTGTCTCTGGTTTTCAGGTGCATATTGGTGCCACGGAAATTTTCACTCCCGGTGATGAAGTTGATATGCTGGTGGCGATGAATCCAGCTGCCCTCAAGGCAAATCTTCACGCTGTGAAACCTTCTGGATACATTGTGGTAAATATTGATGCCTTCACTGAGAAAAATCTCGAGAAGGCAAAATATGCAGTTAGTCCTCTTGAGGACGGAAGCCTTCAGAACTATCGTGTGATTCAAGCGCCGATTACGAGTCAGACAATTGAGGCCTTGAAAGAAGTCGCCGTTGATTCCAAGACCAAGGATCGTTGCAAAAATTTCTACGCTCTGGGTATGACTTATTATTTTTATAGTCGCTCAAATGATACGACCATCAAGTGGATCGAGCACAAGTTTAAGAATAAGCCTGATATCATCAAGGCCAATATTGCGGCCCTTAAAGCAGGTGAATGTTTCGCCGAAAATACTGAAACCGTCATTTCAACCTACACTGTGCCTGAGGCAAAGATTCCTACTGGGGACTACCGCCAGATTGATGGTAACACCGCTACTGCCTGGGGCCTTATTCGTGCCGCTGAAATGGCAAAGCTACCTCTCTTCCTGGGAAGTTATCCTATTACACCAGCGACAGATATTCTCCACGAACTCGCTAAGCATAAAGAGTTCGGCGTGAAAACGTTTCAAGCGGAAGATGAGATTGCTGGTATCTGTTCGGCCATTGGTGCTGCTTGTGCCGGATCTCTCGCCGTGACCACTTCTTCAGGTCCTGGTATGGCACTTAAGACTGAGGCCATTGGGCTAGCGATCAGTTATGAACTTCCACTTGTGATCGTGAATGTGCAGCGAGGAGGACCTTCTACGGGGCTTCCGACTAAGACTGAGCAGTCCGATCTCTTCCAGGCAATTTGGGGCAGAAACGGTGAAGCTCCCTTGGTTGTCATCGCGGCTTCTCGACCGAATGATTGTTTTGCTTCTGCCTATGAAGCGGCCAGAATTGCACTTCAGCACATGATCCCGGTAATCCTTTTAACTGACGGCTACATTGCTAACGGTGCCGAGCCGTGGAAGATCCCTGATGTGAACACTCAGTTCGGTCCGATTCAGCACCGAATGGTTGATTTAGAGAAAATCGACAAGGCAACTTTCCATTACATGAACCGCGATGAAAAAACTCTGGCGCGCCCTTGGGTAGTACCAGGAATGCCAGGATTAGAATTCCGTATGGGTGGTCTTGAAAAAGATATCAAGACTGGCTGTGTGAGCACGGATCCTCGAAACCACGAACTCATGTGTCACTTACGTCAGAAGAAAGTTGATCTGGTAGCTGAAAATATTCCGCTCCAGACGATTGAGGGAGCAGACTCGGGCGATCTACTGGTGGTCTCATGGGGAGGAACTTACGGATCTTGTCATATGGCAGTGAAAAAGCTTCAGGCCGAAGGCAAGAAGATCTCTCACATGCACCTTAAGTACCTCAATCCAATGCCGAAGAACGTAGAAACTATTCTTAAAAACTTTAACAAGATCATCATTCCTGAGCTTAACTTAGGACAGCTCAAGACTGTAATCAATGCGAAGTTTGGCGTTAATGCCAAAGGATATAACAAGGTCCAGGGTCTGCCGTTTAAAATCAGCGAACTCGTGGAAGTATTTAATCAGGAACTCATCAAGGAATAAATTATGTCAGAAGCATGTTATACCAGAAAAGATTTATGCAGCGATCAGGAAGTAAAATGGTGTCCCGGTTGCGGTGACTATGTCATCTTAGCAAGCCTTCAGCAGGCGATAGTGAATACCGGCAAAAAGAAAGAAGACATTGTCTGTGTTTCAGGAATCGGATGTTCTTCCCGCTTGCCTTATTACATGGATACCTATGGTTTCCACACCATTCACGGCCGGGCACCATCAATTGCCAGCGGTGTGAAACTCTCAAACCCGAATCTCTCGGTATGGGTCATTACAGGTGATGGAGATGGGCTCTCGATTGGCGGTAACCACTTCATTCACGCCATGAGAAGAAACATTAATATGAATGTGCTTCTCTTTAATAACCAGATCTATGGACTCACAAAGGGTCAGTATTCGCCAACCTCCGAGCAGGGGAAGGTCACTAAGTCTTCACCATACGGCTCTCTGGACCGGACTTTCCGACCTGGAATTTTAGCACTGGGATCTGGTTGCACTTTCCTCGCCAAAGCGCTGGATAGTGACCCGAAAGGCATGACTGAAGTGATGACGGCCGCTGATTTACATCGAGGCACTTCCTTCATCGAGGTTTATCAGAACTGTGTTATCTTCAACGATAAGGCCCATGATCACTACGCCAATCGCGCAACCCGTGCCGACACCACACTGATGGTGGAACATGGAAAACCCATGATCTTTGGTAAGGAAAAAAATAAGGGCGTTCGACTCAATGGCCTAAAACTTGAAGTGGTTGAGCTTGGCGATAAGTATCAGGAGTCTGATCTTTTAGTGCACGACAAACACAATGAGGCCCTGGCCCATATGCTGGTAGATGCGAGTCATCCTCCTCACTTCCCAATGGTACTGGGAGTGCTCTACCAAAAAGAGCTTGAGACATACGAGTTCATGATGGAAGAGCAGCTCAAAGCTGTTAAGGCCAAAAAAGGCGATGGAAACTTTAAAGAGCTTCTTTACTCAGGCGAGACTTGGTCAGTTAAGTAATCTTTTTTTAGTGGCCTCACTTTTCGTCAGAATTGTGAGGCCCGCTTCTCTTTTTTAAATAATTCACAAACACGGCCATTGTAGGCAACTCAATTAATGGACCTATCACCAGGGCAATCGCAATGAGTGGCCGTTCTGGAAAAGCAGTCAATGCAATAGCAAGGGCCATGGGTGAGTTGCGGGCAACAGTGGAAAAACAAAACCCTATTGAAGAGCCCCTGTCTATCTTGGCGATCCTACAAACATTAGAGCTGAAAAATAAATTGCAAATATAAAATATTATTAATGGAGGTAAAAGAAGTAATGTGGCCTGAGGATTAGTAAAAATTGCTTTTCCTTGAGATGAGAACATTGCTGCAATTGCCAGGCACAAAAAGATCATCTGAAAAGGCATTATTCGGGGAATAAAAACCTCTTTCATCCAGAATTCACTTTTAAATTTAGACAATGTTTTCTCCATAGAAATCGCAAGGGCCAGAGGGATGATTAATACTAAAAAGACACTCTCAATGAGGATGTTCAAATTAATTGGCACCATCTTTCCGGCAAAGATAACTAGGTAAACCGGTAGAAGAAGTAATTGAAGAATCAGGTGCCATGGCAGGAGTGTTGCCGCTAAAGAGGTCTTTCCACCGGCAAGTTGTGTAAAGACTAGATACCAATCCGTACATGGAGTCACTAGGAGCATTAAAAAACCAACCCAAAGATCAGGATGATTTTTTAGAAAAATGAAACCTAGAAACCATGCAAAAATAGGTGTCCATATAAAGTTGATGCATAGACTTAATCCACTAAAGCGTAAGTTTCGAAATGCCTGCTTCATTTCTTTTAATGGAATGTTCAGATAGACAATAATCAGCATTAACATGAGACACGGTATAATCAGTTTGTCCCCATTGCTTGAAAACCAGGTGAATTGACCCAGACCAAGCCCAACTGCAGCTGAAAGTAGAATGAAAAGCACTTGAAATTTGTCTAGTAGTCCCATAATCAGAACAATAGCATCTACTGAAATTGTATCAAAGCGTTATTCGTTCCAATATCTTTAAAATTGTCAGGCATATTTTTTTTCATCATACTTTTAATGTGTGTTTTTTATTAATGGAGGCATTTTGAAGTTTATCACATTTTTATCAGTGGTCTTATCTCACAGTGTACTTGCCAATTCTGGCCTTGTTAAAATGGATTCAAGTTTTAGGCATCAGTTAACTCCTGATTGTAAAAAAGAAGTCTTGAACCCGCATTTAGGAGGCGACATCTTTTATGTAGAATGTAGTGAAAACTTGGATGTTTCTCTTGAGGTCAATCAAACCTGGCAGCTCGCTACCACAAATGATCCTGAAAGCTCTGATCAATGGGCCTTGGAGGCGCAAAACATTTTTAAATGGTGGGAAGCGGGAAGGGTTGGTAGCACAGAAGTGACTGTTGCTATTATCGACTCCGGAGTGAATGTTGATCATGAAGACTTTGATCCATCACTCTTTGTTAACACTAAAGAGATTAATAACAATGGAATCGATGATGATCAAAATGGTTACATCGATGACTATTACGGCTGGAATGCAGTGGATAGCAATACTGCATTATATGATCCCTACAACCACGGGAACGGTATTGCGGGTGTCATTGGCGCCAAATCCAACAACTCAATTGGTATCGCTGGTCTGAATTGGAAGGTTAAAATCGTTCCGGTTAAATTTATCGGGGGGAATGGCGGGGGAACCACGGACATTGCCATTAAGTCCATTGATTATGCTGTCTCCCGTGGGGCCAAGATTATTAATTTGAGTTGGGGTGGATATAACGATAGCCCACTTTTAAAAGAAGTGATGGAGAGATGTCGGAAGTTAGGAGTCTTGTTCATCGCCGCTTCCGGGAATGAAAAAAATGACAATGACATAAAGCCTTTTTATCCAGCAAGCTTCGAACTCGATAACATTATCTCAGTGGGCTCCATTAGTTTTCACAAGGCCCTCAGTGACTTTTCAAATTTTGGGAAAAAGACAGTGCACGTGTTGGCACCAGGAGAGAGTATCCTTACGACTGTGAGTACGGCCCGCTATGGCTACCAAAAGGGTACCTCATTTGCGGCACCACAAATTACAGGAGTGGCGGCACTCATTTGGGCCCAGTATCCTGATTGGTCTTATCAAGAGGTAAAAAACTTCATCATGCAAAAGTGCGTTCAGAGTGATGATTTGAAAGAGAAAGTGCTTTGCGGTGGGTATTTTAGCTTTTAAGCCGTAAGGGAACACATCGATGGAATGGTACAAAGAAACCTATGAAGAGTCCCGCCAGGCCTTTCTTGATCTGGCGAACGCTTCAGGCGGAGAAATTCATTCCCATAAAGTTCCAGGTCAATTTGAATCGGATTTGTCATTTGAGACTCTTTATTTCCCCCCAGTGTCGGGAAATAAAGAGAGGCTCCTGATCTTAACTTCCGGGATCCACGGGATTGAGGGATTCACTGGAAGTGCCTTGCAAAGATATTTCATGGCGAGCAATTTTTTTAATCTTAAGGATGAAAAGACCGGGATTCTCATCATCCATGGGATTAATCCCTTCGGTTTTAAGCATGAAAAAAGAGTGACGGAGAGTAACGTCGATCTTAATCGAAATTTTGATATCTCAGAGGAATTGTTTCGTCTTGAGAATCCTGGATATGCCGAGCTTTATCCATTTCTAAACCCTAAAAGACCTTACTCTAAATTTTCTTTTTATAGGTCGGCCATCTTTTATATTTTAAAATACGGAATGGATAGCTTAAGAAAAGCGATACTGCGAGGTCAGTACCAATTCCCGGATGGAATTTTTTTCGGAGGCAAGAGTTTTGAGCCTCAGGTTTCTCTGGTCAAAAATGAAGTGACGAAGATTGGAGAGGGGTATGAAAAGGTTCTTCTGATAGATCTTCATACTGGTTATGGAAAGCGCGGTAAACTTCATCTCCTGGGAGATCGTTCACCTTTTATCGATCAGCAGTACATGAATGATGTCTTCCGAGAGCATTCTGTTGATTACGGGCAGAAGAAAGATTTCTACGCAGTGACAGGAGGCCTTACCGTCTTCATGGCGAAACTCTTTTATGGTAAAGCAAAATTTGCAGGAATCGTTTTTGAATTTGGAACGATTGATAGTCATAAGCCTCTAGGTTCTCTGGATTCACTCTACCGGATAGTGAATGCCGATCAGGACAAGGAAGCTTTTAGGGAAATGTTTTATCCCCGGTCTCTTAAGTGGCGAAAAACAGTCTTGGAGCAGTTCCAGGGAACTCTGGAAAAAGCTGTTCGTAACTGGACTGATTGGTAATTTTTACACAGAAACCTCAATTGGAATAAATCTAGCTTATATTCTTCCTATTTAAAGTTTATCCAAAAGGGGCCACATGAAAACCTTCCTCGTTACAATTGCCTTAATGGCATCAGCTCAAACATTTGCACAATTTAATCCTCTCCAGAAACTTGAAGCTGGAAGGATTAACCATAAAAAGACTCTTGAGGCGAATCTAAGAGATGCTGACAGAATTGAGACAATTAAGCAGCAGCTCGCTGATCGCGCCATTGAGCTTTCGACAAAAAATCCTATTGAAGTCACTGCAGTATGTAGCAAAGATCTAATAAGAAACACTAAAGAAATGACCAACGTTTTTGCGAATGCAAATAAAAATGAAGTCATTCGTATGGACCAAAAACTTGAAGAGCTTGAATCGAATGTTAGAAGGTATATGAGTGCTGAAGAGTGTGCTGCTTGTGATGCTGAAATCAGGCAGGAAACTCTTGAGCGATATGCCGGGAAAATCAATCAAAATGTTGAGGATCTTGGAAAATTTCGAGAACTCGATTCTCAAGAGGCCACAAGTCAAATCATGCAAAATACTCTGTGCAAATTTGATCAATATTTTTCTATTACAGATTCTGCGAAATTCATCAAGCTCAAAAACTGGAGTTTCGGTGACTACAGGATTGGTTTGAACTCGCTGGATATTTTAAGCAATGAGTATGATGATACAATTGAATACATTACTCGTCATGCTCCCATTGATCTTCAGAGAGGAGCGACCAGGATTGGTAAGGCGAACTCAATCTTTAGAAATGGTTCCGTGAAAATCACTCTGGAATATGATTACTCATTTGTCACAGGCTACGACAACGTGACCCATCCAGAAGGTAATCCAGTCCAAATCATTCACTCTGCTTTAATAAAATAAACCTCTTAATTCTCCGAAAGGTATACTGTACCTTTCGGAGAATTACGGCCTGGTATTACGACCGACTAACAGTTCTTTTTCATCAATACAATTTGGGACAATACTTGTTTTGTGATCATTGAGACAAAGGAGACGTACCAGTCCTGGCGTCATTTTTAGTTGAAGAGGATTATCATAATATTTTTTACCAACACAGTTTTTCCATAACTCCTCCGTCTTTCCTGGGCATTTCTTTTCCATATCCGGAATTATCTTCAACTGGGCCTTGGTATTAATGATTGAGGCAATATACCTTACATAAGTCATTTGGACTTTTTGATCGATTTGTAATGGAGTTAAATCTTTAGACTTTAATGCCATCTCATTTTGCAGGTTCAATAAGATCTTTCTTATTTCAGGATGGACTTCTTCATAGGTAGATAATTTGTAATCCTGTTCATAACGTTTCTGTTCTTCTTCATTATTCTTTTTAGCTGCTTTTTTTTCAGAGATCATCTTTGCTACTAAATCGGCAGGCAGTTTATCTTCACAGAATTGATAAGCCTCTTCTATGGGAGTTGCGTAGACATCCTTTACTTGAGTTCGGACTTCACGATTCATGAGCATTTTAAAATCTTTTTTATGAAGATCTTTCAAATCGGGCAGTCTCTCAATCCTCATAACGAGTTCTCTGAACTGAGGAAGTTCATTCTCACTTAATAAGAAAATGAGGCATTGTCGACCCTGACCATATTTCCTGTAAGAGGAAACGTACTTTTCTTTATCTTCAATGTTTTTATAAAGCTCAAGTTGCTGATCAAGGTTCTTTAGGAAAGCTCGCGTTACATAACTATCGTGCCCATACCTGGCCTTAATTTCTTCTCTTATGGAGTCTAATGTGTCTTGAGCAAATGCACTCGTTATAGAAAAGAGAGTAAGAAAAAGAAACTTCTTCATTTGATTCCTTTATAAGATGTCATCCTCCTCTTATCGGTACTCCCGGGCGTTTTATGTGCTTAATTTTTCTTAATACACAATTATCACCACTAGCGTTACATCCAAATATCTTAAGTCAGTAATCTTTTTTTCAACTAGTTAAGAGTTCAATGAAAAACTATGAGTGAGTGTCACTTTGGCATCTTGAGAGGTGGAGTGCTTCTAAGCTATAAACTCAGATGTTGAAGTCGTTATTTAACGTTTGACAATAAACTTAGGGAGTAATTCATGAAGAGTTTTATGCTCATTGCATTTCTTGTCTTCAGTTATGGAGCAGGAGCTGAGACAACTGAAGATGCTATTCACTCTATCGTCAGGGGGAAAGAAGGTGAGCCTCATTTAATAAAGTTTAATTCAGGGGCCGTTAAATTTGTTGAAGAACATGATCGACAAAAACTCGCGACTTTCGAAGAAAAACTCAAAACCTCCCATGCTAATGAATCGAATAAAATGCTCATTCAGGAGGAAGCGGATTTTGAACCTAGCTTGGTTTCAGATGACCAGATTAATACCATTTTTAAAAACATGAATCCCTATATGCGAAGGAAGTCAGAATGTTCCGATCGCGCTCATGTGTGGGCATGGGATGAATTTGAGCGAAGTGGTACTAAGTCTCAGAAAGCTTTTCTTTTCCTCACTGATACCTATATCAAGCGTCATCGCTACAAGTGGTGGTTCCATGTGGCCCCGATGTACACCACTGTTTCTGGGCAAAAAATAGTCATGGATCATCAATTCCTTGATCGCCCGGTGACTTTCACAGAGTGGAAAAACTTACTCGTCTTCAGTAAACGCGAGTGCGTGACTGATTTCCGATTTATTGATTATGATGCAGGCGCTGATCAAACACAGGATTGTTATACCAAGGCGGAGCCAATGTATTATTACATTCCCGGCGATATTGGCGCCCGCGAAAACGGTAGACCAAGAACGGGTTGGTACAATTCAGAAGTAAATGCATCACGCTCAAGAGCTTTCTTTAAAGGGAGTATTTAAATGAAATCTAATAAGATCTTTTTGTTGCTAGTACTCCTTGGCCTTGTTGCTTGCGGTAAAGACGGCGGTGGTGGCAGTGGTGGGGGAAGTGGGATCGCTCAAAATACTTCTCAGGAAATGGTCGAGGCCACTCCTGGAACTTATTATACAGTTCTTCGACCAGTTAATTTTCATGCCAATGGTTTTATTCCATACGGTTCTGCCACTTTTACTTTAACAGGTGACGAGCTTCAGGTGACTACCAACATGGATGATGACCAGCCCGTGACTCACAGACAAACCTTGCATATGGGAACAAGATGTCCAACTTTGGCCGACGATACCAATGGAGACACTTTCATTGATTATCAAGAGGCCCAAAAAGTTGTAGGGCCAGCTCTTATGCCACTCGACGCTGATTTAAATTCGCAATCAACAGGAGAAGAGGTTTATCCAAGAGGATCTAGCATGACATATAAGAAGTCAGCTTCGCTTTCCATGATAAACTCCGATCTTTGGCAAGCAGATGATGATCCATCAGACAATGTGATTAAGCTAGCACAGGGAAAGGGAATAGGTTTTGAAGGCAGGGTTATCCTGGTTCACGGAACGACTGCTCAGAGTTCATTTCCATCAAGTCTTGCTTCTTATAAAGCGGAAGCCGCTCATCTCTCATTGCCGGTGGTTTGTGGGGTGTTGGGGAAAATTGATTAAAAATTTAAGTTTGGAGGTCACAAGGGGATTTCCCTTGGGACCTTCAGTACTTGTGATTCTCAATGGTCAAGCATAATGGAAGTGAATGATCCTCGTGTTCAGCTATCACTAGAAAGAACGATGCTCTCCTGGATGAGGACGGGACTGACCTTAATGGGTTTTGGTTTTATTGTGGCCAGATTCAGTATTCGGCCCGAAATGCGAACTCCGGAAATTTCTTTATGGATAGGACTTGCTCTTGTGGTCCTTGGTGTTTTAGTTAACCTGGGCGCAAGCTTTCAGTACTCAAAAAATATTAAACTTTTAAAAAACCTAAAGCCTATTTCAGAAGAGGCCTTACCAATGGGAAGGATCCTTTCCTTTATCTTGGCCGTCATTGGTATAGCACTGGTTAGTTATCTCGTTAGTTTTTAATAAATGACAGTTGCCATAATGAATGCTGAAATACTGCATAACTAACTCATGATTTGGATGTGATTTATGGATTCTGAATTTTGGATCAAAAAATGGCAGCAAGGTGATACTCGTTTTCACCAAGCGAAGTTTCATCCTGCTCTGGAAAAATATTCACAACTATTCTCCCCAGGAAAAGTTCTGGTTCCTTTGTGCGGGAAAAGCCTGGACATGCTTTATCTCGCTTCTCGAGGTCACTTAGTGATAGGGGTGGAACTGAGTATTATCGCTTGCCGTGATTTTTTTAAAGAGAATGAAATTTCTTTTACTGAGAAGGCGGTGGAGGACTTTATTGTTTTTGAATCTGATAAAGTCACTCTGTGGTGTGGGGATTTTTTTAAACTTCCCGAACATGTGTGGCATGAGGTTTCCGGCATCTATGACCGCGCGGCCTTGGTTGCTCTGCCAGAAGAGATGCGCCAGAGATATGCCGCAGAGATCGTGAAACATAGAAAAGAGAGTCTTGGGATTTTGCTCATCTCATTTGAATATCCAAAGGATACCATCGAGGGGCCACCTTTTTCAGTTACTGAGGAGGAAATCAAGCGGATCTTTGGGCCCTTGGATATTCAAAAACTCCAATCAGAAACAGAAACCAAGTACACTAAAGATCACCCAAAACTTAAGTCCATCGATCTCACCGAAACCGTATTCTGGCTAGTGTAGCAAGGTTCTGTAGCAAGGTTCCAATACACTTTTACGTAAACAGCGCGTAATTTTTTTCAATTCGCTAGTTCAGGCCTTTGAGTTAGTGTAAAAATCCACTCCTGAAATCTAATATCTTGGGAGTACATATGAAAAAAATGCTCGTTATTCTAACTCTGGCCATGTCCTTTTCGGCCTTTGCTGATCCTATTCTTAATTGTGATCAATCTGCACTAGGTACCGCCCTGGAAATATCTCCTGTGGCCAGTATTCAGAATGTTTCTGAAGAAGGTGACTTCGTTGTCTATGACGTCTCTCTTTCCTCTGAGCGATTGGCCACAATCACTCTTGATCGAGACTGTGACTTCTGGGACCTGGAAATGAGCGAAACTCACGATTTATAAAGAGTTCCAGCACACTTTTACTTATGCACTGCTTACGTAAAAGTGTGCTGGAACCTCTCTTGTTATCTGAAAGCTCTTGTTTCGACGTCTATGTTTGTTTCATTCTCTGAGACTTGGTTTGAGGCACAGCTAACCAAGCTTAGAAGAGTGAATAGAATGAATAAGCGAGATACAGATCGTTTATTCATGAGTTTCCATAAATGTGACGAGACCAGATGTGATGTCATAAATACCTCCAACAATTTTTATATCATTTTTATTAATGAGTTCTTGTAAAACGCTCGATTCGTTTTCTAGAGTTTTCATTCCTGCCACAACATTCTTTTTAATGATTTCTTCAATGGTGTGACCTGGATTAAAACACTTCTGAATTCTGTCAGTGATCGTAGGGAGAAATCCAAATTGGACATTATCCATAGTTCCTTTTATGGCCCCACATCCTGTATGTCCGAGAACGATAATGGCCTTGGAACCTGCAGCGGCACAGGCATATTCAACACTGCCTATAACTTCGGGAGTAATGACGTTACCGGCAATACGAATGCTGAAAATGTCTCCTAGACCCCGGTCGAAAATTAATTCTGGTGATGTTCGTGAATCCATACAGCTCACGATGACCGCAAAAGGTAACTGCTTCTCTTTTGTTGCTTCAATTTCTTGAAGTAAGTTTCTATTTTGTCTAAGATTTTTTACAAAACGAATGTTTCCTTCTTTAAGCAAATCAATTGCATTCTCTGCACTATTCATAGAGCTAACTCCCTACTCAAATCCCTTGAGCAAATTAAAAATTTAAAATAATAAGTGTTAAACTAGAAGTGCGATGAGGGAGGAATGAAGATAGAGAAAATATAAGTAGAGATGAAAAATTTCAAGGTATGATAGATGCTATAGCTCTTGGCCATGACCGAAAAATTTAAAGTTGTAGCCGTTAAAAGGATTTCTGTTTCGATTTCTTCAAGTTCAACCTTCTTCTCCTCTTTTTCCTCATCATGATTGTATAGATCAGATTCAACGAGATCACTCAATGAGACACTGACACCAGAATTGAAGGCACTCATGTCCTGAAAAGCAGAAGGGATAGAAATATTTATTATGACCAAAAAGATGGTGATAAAAAGGATGAAAGATTTCATTAAATTAGTTGTATTAAAATTTTTTAATCTCGTCAAGACGTTGAATCTATTAAGGTATTTTTAGTTTAGTTAAATTTTTGGACCACTAGGTACCGATAAGGTGGTCATGAAGAGAGCAGGTCAACTTAGGGCCTTTCTTACTGGTTTCTTCTGGTTTTTCAGCGCTCTAAGTTTAATAACATCCCTTTTCTGGCATTCCCTGTTTTTTCATAAAAACAGGGCTCCGGCCAATACTCCAAAAACTGATCATGTTATGGAGAAATAAAGATCAGGTTGGTTTAACCTGATCTGTTCTTTGGTAAGTTTTCTGAAGTTGTAGCAAAGTATAATAAAAAGCAATACCAGCTAATACTCCGACTAATAAATCATTTAACACTACGATGGTAGCAGTTAATACAAAGGCCATGAAATCGATTTTACTGGTCTTCCAGGCAGTTATGAAATGCTTAGGATGAGCAAGTTTATACCCAGTAAACATGAGCACCGCCGATAACGAAACCAGTGGCACATGATTCATCAGTGCTGAGCCTAGAAAGAGAACCAGTATGATGAGCACCCCATGAATGACGGCCGACGCTTTAGATTTCGCTCCTGCATTTAAATTTACTGAACTTCTAACGATCACTGAAGTGATGGGAAGTCCTCCGATTAATCCTGAAAGAGTGTTACCCGCGCCTTGAGCTATGAGTTCGCGGTTCTTGTTAGTGTGTCTACCTTCTGGATCGAGCCGTTCAATGGCATTAACACAAAGGAGTGATTCAATTGATGCTACCAGAGCAAGCACAATTGCTGTCTTATAGAGAAGTGGGTTCGTTAAAGTGCTCCAGTCAGGAAAGATGAACAAACTTGTTAACTCTGTAAGAGAATTAATCGCTGGAATTTGAACGAAATACGAATGGTCTACATCTGCTCGATACATCGTCATATTAAGAACTAAAGTAGCAACAATACCTATAAGGACCACAATCAAAGATCCCGGGATGAACTTCAAACGATGAGAAAAGAAGATGTCCCAGGTAAAAAGCAGGACTAGAGAGAATACGCCTAGCCCTATAATCATCAGGTGATGACCGGTATCTGCATTCTGTCCAATGAAGATAGGATACTGCTTAAGGATAAGAATGATACCAATCGCTGCCATCATACCTTCAATAACACTGTGAGGTAGTAATCTGGTAAGTTTTCCCGCTTTCGCTACACCCATACAAATTTGTATTAATCCTGCTAATGTCACTGCCGCCACAAAAGCTGAGTATGAGCCAAGTTCAGTAATACCTACTAAAACAATTGCCACTAATCCTGCGGCGGGGCCGGACACGCTTAAGTGAGAATCACTCAAAAGTCCGATAACGATTCCTCCAATCACACCGGCCATCAAGCCGCTGATCAGAGGGGCCCCGCAGGCAAGAGCAATTCCCAAACATAAAGGAATAGCAACCAGGAAAACGGATAATCCAGCGATAAGATCGTATTTGAGAATTTTTTTCATTTTTACCTCTTAGCGAAAAGATCTTTCGAAATTTTTCAAAGCTTCCGAAACATTTTCTTTGTCCGAATTATCGGATACGATCTTGCTGATTTTCTCTATGGTATCGAATGTGTTCTTCAGTCTCTTTCTTTCAATCTGTTGAATGTTTTTTTTAATGAAGCGGATTCTGCTTCCATCCAACTCGTTTTTAAATAATTCTTCGATTAATACCGAACGGAATTTATAAGACTGTGCTGAGAGTTCCTCGGCAGTCTTTTTGTTCAAGGCAATGATTCCTTCTAGTTCCTTCTTCTGGTCACCGGTTAAGTGTTTTGATGAATGAATAGCATTTTGAATCGAAGCACCTAAGGCCTGGGGTCCATTCACTGTACTAAGTTTGGCCTTTTGTTTTATTTCATGTTTGTCTTGCCTTGAAGCACAGCCGATAGAAATAAATGCTAGAATAATAAGGGGTAATAATGAGTTCATTTTATCCTCGTCCTATTGAAAATTGATGGTGGATAGGAATCCAAATAACATAGGGATCCCTGACACAATCCTGTGAGTAAAAATACGGTTCTGTCTTTTAAGTGATAATTGGAGTAAGAATTAGAAGAGGGGAGGTACGTATATTGAAAATGTATATGCAGAGATCAGTGATCTTATAAAATGAAAGAGATGACTATTTTTGGTCTTTGTATAAAAATCTAAAATTGAAGGCATTATAAGGGTAACATTCTCGACCTCTTCAATTTCAACGGTACTATTTTCTTTTTCGCCATCATTGTTATTAGTATCTGATTCAATAAAATCATTTAAAGCAATAGGCGCACCGGAATTGAAGGCATTCATATTTTTGAAAGTAGAAGGTATAGAAATATTCAATATAACCAATAAAATGGTCACAAAGAGTAGCAGTGATTTCATGGGATAAAGGATATTAAAAATTTTTAATCCAGTCAAGGATTTGATTATATTGATGAATTTTACATTCTTATGTGTATTCTATTATGCATTATGAATGAACAATCAATTTTCGACATGAATCCACAATACTCCACTATGCCAGCTTATATGGAACAAACGGTAATCGTTAAAGATGACACTCCTATTCCGAAGAAGGGTTTCTTTAAACAAATTTTTCATTTACCTCGAGATATTCAGGATATGAAAATCAATCAGCGGACACTGAGTGAATATATTCAGGAGTCGGCCCGGGATATTACTCTGCTTAGTGGTCGCGTAAGTGAAAATGAAAAATGTATTTCTTCATTTCAAAGTCAGTTAGATAGACTCAACCAAAGTTCGTTCTCATACCAGGAAAAGGTTCAGAATCTCTCTGGTGCACTTAACCCTTTAATGGAACAGATGCTGGAGATAAAAGAGGCCCATAGTCTCCAGATTGAAGGTCTGGGAAAAAGTGTGAGGAACAGCAGAGTCGTCATCGCTTTTCTGGTCTTGATGAATGTGGCCTTGGTGGGCTTCGTTCTTTTCGCTAAATAACTGATAGATTTAAAATGAAAGAATCATTTTAAACCCTAAAGCCCATTCTTAAGCCGGAAATGTCTATACGGGCCGCTGTTCTATTCCTTCTGGCCGTCGTCCTCTCGAAGATTCAGATCCTTCAATCCGATTAAACAATTGAACAATGGCCTTACCTAGTGACGAAGCCGATTGAGGATTCTGTCCGGTAATAAGACGATCTGAAACAACGACTTGATTGGCCCAATTCTTACCGGCCAGAAAATTACCACCTCGCTCACGAAGTCTGGACTCCAAAAGAAAAGGTACAATCTTATCTTTTTCCACTTCCCGTTCTTCATTATCGGTAAAAGAATTGATCTCTTTGCCATCAACCAGATATTTTCCATCTGAAAGTTTCACGCTGGTAAGTGCCGATGGCCCATGGCATACGGCCCCGACAATTCCGCCATTCTCATAAATGGAAGAGGTCACTCGTTCAATTTCTGAATTGTCAGGAAAGTCCCACATGGTGCCATGACCTCCGGCAAAGTAGATGACTTGATATCTGGCAGGATCAATACTCTTCATGGGAAGTGTTGGGAGAGAATTTTGAATATTGAATTTTTCTACGAAGCTTTTGTTTTCGGGATCATCGAGTTTAAGACTATCTTTTTCCATAGGAGCATCACCACCTTGAGGACTGGCGAAATCAACTGAGAAGCCGTCATTTATGAGCGGCCAGTAAACATGACTGACTTCCGAGAGAAACCATCCAGTTTTCTGCCCGGAATTTCCTAATTGATCATTGCTGGTGACGACAATTAAAGCATTCTTGTTCATGATGTCCTCCTAGGATTGAAGAAGACGTTATCGTAGGCGGGCCTGATTTAATAGACGTGGTGTGTGTCCATTCCTGCTCTGCGAAAGAAGGAAATATGTTGGTCTCTCTGCACCCAATTGATTACAATACCCTCTATGAATAAACCATTTACACCACCTGCTAATGTCAAAGAAGTCCTTGAACGTTTGAATCGCCCAAAGAGGGCAGTGATCACGGGTGGTATGCCATACGCTAACGGTCCTTTGCATCTCGGTCACCTGGCCGGAGCGATCGTTCCGCCGGATATTCTTGCGCGCTACATGCGGATGATGATTGGAAAAGAAAATGTTTTGTTCGTCAGTGGTAATGATGATCACGGGTCGACCTCACAAGTGGCGGCCTTGAAAAATAATATGCCGGTGCGCGAGTTCATCGACATGATTCACGTTAAACAAAAGCAAACGACTGAGCGCTATGGAGTTTCTTACGATATTTTCTCAGGAACTTCTCAGCCGGACTGTTATCCCATTCATGAAGAGATTTCTCAGGTTTTTATCCGTAAGCTGCATAAGAATGGCATGCTGGAAAAAAAGACGACTAAGCAGTGGTTTGATCCAAAGCTCAATCTTTTTTTGCAAGACCGTAATGTAACAGGAAAATGCCCGAATCCAGCTTGTAGTAATGAAACTGCTTATAGTGATGAGTGTGAAGTTTGCGGCACTCAATATGATCCAAGTCAATTGATCAATCCTAAATCATCTCTCTCGGACGCCACACCTGTATTGAAAGACACTGTTCATTGGTACCTGGATATGTGGAAAGTCTCGGATGAGTTAACTGAGTGGATTAAGTCCAAGCAGAACAAATGGCGAAAAGGTGTCTTTAACGAAGTTTTTGAAACCGTTCAGCCGGCTTTTCAATTTGATAATACTCATGAGCCTGAGTTCAAAGAAATGCGCGCCACTCTGCCTAAGCATAAGAGCCGATACGCTCCAGGGAAAAAAGTGGTTGTACAGTTTGAAAACAAAGCAGATTTAAACACTGGTACCAAACTCTTCGAAGACAAAGGTATATCAACTACACTCTTAGATGGCTGGGCCCATCGTTCAATCACTCGTGACGTCTCTTGGGGGATTCCTCTTCCGACAGAACTTGATCCTGATATGGCCGGCAAAACTCTTTATGTGTGGCCGGATTCCCTGATCGCCCCCATTTCATTTACCAAAGCCGCTCTGATAAAACAGGGACGTGATCCCAATGAATACGAGAAATTTTGGAAAGACCCTGAGGCCCGGATTTTTCAATTCCTGGGTCAGGATAACGTTTACTTCTACGTGCTCATGCAAGGAGCGATGTGGTTTGGTTCGCAAGACAATATTCATAAACAACCAGGTGCGGGAGATTATCAACTCACTGATGTTTTCAGCGTTTTCCATTTGATGGTCAATGGTGAGAAGATGAGTAAGTCACGAGGGAATTTTTATTCCGCCGATCAGCTGACTGAAGAGATGGGCTTTGATCCTGATCAGGTGAGATACTTTCTTTCAACTTTAGGTCTTCCGGATAAGCAGTCAAACTTTGATTTCGAAACCTTCAAGGAGAGAAATAAGTTTTTGGCAGGCCCCATGAATGCGGCGATTGAAAAACCAATCTCGGCAGTTCATACGAGATTTGAAGGCAAAGTCCCCGATGGGAAGTTACTGGAGAAAGCAGAAAAAGAAACGATGAAGATCGTTCAGCTTTATTTAAAGAGTATGGAGAAGGCGGAGTACTTAACGCTTCTTGGACAAATTGAGAATTACGCCAGACTCATTAATAGTTTCTTTGTTCAATACAAGCCACACGATGATAGGGCCGACCTTCAGGGACGCGAGGATGGGCTTTACAGCTGCTTTTATGTCTTAAAGAACCTCATGATCATGCTTCATCCTTTTGCGCCTCAAACCATGGAAAGAGTGCGCCAGTCACTTAATCTCCCTGAGGATGTTTTTTCTCTGGATCAACTAGGCACCGGCATTTCCCCCGGCCACCTCATCGGCCAAAAACAACAATACTTCCCCTCCGAGGAGTAGAGTAAGGTTCCAACACACTTTTACGTAAGCAGTGCGTTTAATAAAAGAATTAACTAAGGGTCATTGCGATGAAGATTTTATTATTTTTCATGACCCTTCATTCTTTTGCTCAATCAACAAATACTGAGATTCAGGCCTATTCTCTTAAAATCAATAAATCTCTTCCTGAAGTTTATGATCACGTTACGAAACTCATCTCCACTAGCGTAGAAAACAATAATTTCTACTATCACTTTCAGCTTAAAGCGACTCTGAAAGAGTTTACCGAGGCCAGGCCTAAAGCTAATGCCCAGGTTTTAAAAACCGTTTGTTCCCAATCTAGAGAACGGGTAATTCTTCAAAAATTTAAGGCCAACCTCATCTATCGATATGAAAATGATAAAGGCATCTCACTTGGAGAGTTTATGATTAGGCCTAGTCATTGCCAGAAGTAATTCTTATGCGCTGCTTACGTAAAAGTGTGTTGGAACCTTACTTTTCTTCTTGTGCTTCTTGAACGGGGCGAGGGGAATTCATTGCTTTGGTCAAGGTTTGGGCGGCATCCGTAAGACCCCATTTTTGAGCGATTTTTAAGGGAGTTTGTCCTGCATTGTTTTTGATATGTGGATTGGCGCCAGCAGCAAGTAGGGATTCTATATTCCAGGTATTTCCTCCTTCGGCAGCATAATGCAAGGCCGTCCAACCTTTAGTATCCTGAGCATTGGTTTCCGCTTCTGCTTTAATGAGTTCATCCATTATTGTTCCATTAACGAGCATTGCCGCTAGCATTAAAGGTGTCGTTTTATCTCTACCGGCCAAGTTAGGATTGGCCCCGGCATTGAGAAGTTTCATAACTAAAAGTGAACTGGTGTTGAGGTCTTTATCAATTCGAATAGGAAAGTCTTCTTGCTCGGAGCCACCCAATAATTTTGCTAGCCGGTCACGTTTATTTTGGGCTTCAAAAGCTCCTCTCATCGCAAGGATTAGTGGAGAGTCACCATCTTCATCAAGTTTGTAAGTGGCGGCCCCATTTTGTAACAAGATGTCCACGAAGGTAATGTTAAACCGATAGACCGCCATAGCGAGAGGAGTTTCGCTAGTTTTGTCTCGAAGATTGACATCAACTTTTCGATTCATAAGTTCTCTTAGGATTTCTGCATTCCCTCCCACAACAGCGGCATGAACCAAATTTGCATTGAAGTTATTCTTTGCGTGGGGATCGGCGCCTTTCTCTAAAAGCATTTTAAAAATATTACTGTGACCTTTTACCGCCGCAACGACCAGAGCTGTATTACCTAAGTAATCACGGCGATTAACGTCCACTCCTTTTTCTAAGAGCCTTTTCACGGTATCGCTATCACCTCGAGCTGTAGCAAAGATGAGAGGTGTTCTGCCTTCTTCATCTGCCCAGTCTACTTCTGCACCTTTTTCCATTAAGTAAGCAATGATTTCTTTATGGCCGGCCTGGATTGCAGCGGTTATGGGAGTTCGACCTAGCTCATCTGATCCGTTGACGGATAAACCTCTCTCTTCCACTAAATACTGAAGTATATCCAAATTACCAATAGAAGCGGCTTCCACCAGTGGGTCTATAATGTATCCATGAAATCCACTATCCAGATAAAATTGAAGTAGAGAAGTGTTGTTTGTGTGAATGGCCTCAATGACTTTTCCTTCGTCGTCTTTATCATATCCAAGATTTGCGAGCATCTTCTCTGCCTGTTCTTGTTCTTCAAAAGTGGGATATTTTGTTTCGTATTTTTGAACTGAAGTCTCTTTAGGCTGACAAGCTGACAAAAGAAAAAATGCGACGACAGAGCTTAAGGTTTTCATGCCGCACTCCTTGTTTATTTAATCGAAGCATCTTGCACGTTATAATTAAACTAAAAACCCAATACAGATAAGTGTCTTTAAGAAATGATTATGTTTACCTTAGGCATGGTGAGAGAGAATCTTTCCCTATGAAATATAGCAGACATGTTTTACTGATTCTGTTGGTTTTATTCAGCTTTGCTCAAGCCCAAGAAAGATCACTGAGTACAGAAGACGTCGTTACTCAAGGAAGAACTTGTGTTTCACTGGAACCTCACCAATTGTCCTGTTGGTACCGAGTCGGAAATGATCTCGCTTTTCAGATCCGGGTTGGCCCTAATGGCCCCATGGTTTTTATCGAAAAAAGTGGAGGTAGTTCTGGGGACTATTTTATCGACTTCAATGGAGTCACCATGTTGGTGGTTGATCTTCAAAATTATTATGGCTATCAATTTCTTTTTTATAACAGCTGTATTCCAATAGCGGGAAAGGAGGGGTATGCCTTCGTTTCGCCAGCAAATGGACGTGTTTACTCAGACAATCAAACTTGTGAGGACATTACTAAAAAAATCTATCGACCGGAAAATAATTTGAAACAGGTAAAACTCCGGATGATTGAAGATTCAATCAATTCTTACAGCGGTAATTGTCCCTGCCCATACAAGTCGATGGTGAATGGCAGAATTTGTGGAGTCAATAGCGCATATTCGAAACCTGGGGGAAGAAGTCCTTTGTGTTATGAAAGCGACATCACAGATGCACAAGCGAGAGGATATTTGAAAAATAATTTTGTACNNCAGGGTTGTCATCAATTTTCACTATGTTAAAGTTAATTCACAACTCCATATTTTTAGCAGAGGACTTCACAGGATGATGAAAGGTTCTATTTTCATTCTCATAGCACTTGTTTCAGTTACTGGGTGCGCACATGTTCAACCAAAAGAAAAATTGCACGCAGTGATTGAGAGGACTGAGAAATTAGAACAACAAGAAGTTTTTGAGAGCGAACCTGTTACCAGTGAAGATACCCATGAGTTAGTTGAGGCGAAAGCCGACGATAAGGAAATTGAAACGACTGTTGGCTCTAAAGAAATTGATGAAGAGCTTGCTGAGCCTCCAAAAATTGAACTCCCCAATGAAAAGATACCCTTTCTTAAAAAACGCAACTCCAGAAGAATGCAGTTCTGGGTTAATTACTTCACAGAAAAAGATAGGGCCCGATTTCAACGTTTCATCAATAATGGTGAAGAGTATCGACATCACATTGAAGAAATTTTTGAAAGTTACGGTCTCCCGAAAGAACTCTATTTTGTCGGCCTGATTGAATCTGGTTATTATCTGGGAGCAAAATCCCATGCATCGGCGGTAGGTCCCTGGCAGTTTATCACTGGCACAGGCAAGCGCTATGGTTTAAAGATTTCCCAGGATATTGATGAACGGCGGGATCTTTTTAAGGCCACACATGCTGCTGCCAGATATTTGAAAGATCTCTACAACGTCTTCTCCAGCTGGGAGCTGGCCCTTTCCGGATATAATGCCGGTGAGTTCGGGATTCTCAGAAGAATCATGAAATATAAAACCAGAGATTTTTATGAACTTTCCAGAAGAAAGTTTCTCCCTTCTGAAACCATCAATTATGTACCGAAAGTTCTGGCGGCCATGCACATCTTTAGTAATGCTGAAAAGTATGGTTTTAATCTGCCCAAAAAAGATAATCGGATCTTTGATGAGACTGAGCTTAGGCCAATCAGGAAGAATCTATCCTTAAGGAAAATATCCCATCAGCTAAAAATCAAACTGGCATTGCTAAAGAAATTAAATCCTGAGCTCAAAAGGGGCAAGACTCCCAGGTTCTATAGCGGCACTTATCAAATCAGAATACCCAGAGGTCTTGGCTCTTTGTTAAATGCTCCAGACTTTCGACATTCACGAAGAGATGTCATACGAAGAACAGCGAAAAATACACACCACCGGGTAAGAAGAGGGGAGACGCTACTGCAACTGGCCCGAAAGTATAGTACCTCCGCAGGAAATCTAGCTAGACTCAATAATCTCAATTCCTGGCGGTCAAAACTAAGAGTTGGTCAGAGGATCGTTGTTTCTGGTAAGGCCGCTAAAATTAAGAAAGTGGCCAATTACCGGCCGATTACTTACAAAGTTCGAAGGGGAGATAATCTTTCAAGTCTTGCCAATTTGTTTGGCATAAGCCAGAGCAAAATTGTAAAAGAAAACAATTTGCGTTCCAAGCGGATTTATGTGGGACAAAAAATCATCCTCCCAAATACGAAACGTGGTGTTTACACCGTGAGACCCGGTGATCACTTGAGTAAGATTGCGCGGAAATTCAATCAACCAGTACCTGTATTGCAGAAAATAAATGCTCTCAGGAAAAATATTATTTTTGCAGGTCAGAAGATTATTGTAGATATTGATTAGTTGCCAGCGGTAAAGGCCTTCAGATAGGCATCGAGAGCTAAATCTAACCAGCGCTTGCAACCCAGACCCTTTTTCGTCAAATAACCCATATGCCCACCATGCTTTTCAATATGAACGATTGTTGATGGTGAATAAGTTGCCTCTTGGTAGTCCTGGATACTCACAAAAGGGTCATCCTCTGCTGTAATGATAACAGTCGGTATGTTGATTTTTGGAAGATACTGTTTGGCCGAACAAGTCTGATAATAATCCTCACGATTTTTAAAACCACCCAGAGGTGCGGTGTAGCGTTCATCAAAATCACGTAAGTCTTTAACCAGTGAAAAGTCCCCTATGTCTTGAGGTCGGTTAATCTTCATATAAGTCTTTAGTTCTTGCGTGAATCTTCGATCATAAATTTTATTCAACCCTTTCTGGAGAAAGATTGAGGCCCGGTCCAAATTAATAGGTCCGTTAACGGCAATGGCATAATCCGGTTGAGTGAGGTGAGGTTTTGCGGCCAGAAGAAGAAGTGCATTGGCACTCAGGCTAAAACCAATGGCAATATGCTTATGTTCTGGCATCATGGCACGGCCATATTCAATGACCTTAGAGAGATCTTCCGCCCGCCCCGAATGATAGGGTTCCATGGCCAGACCTGCACCTTGGCCACAACCTCTATGATTATTTATAAAGACATGATGGTCTAAGCTCCTCGCTCTTAAAGCGGTTCGCTGCATGTAGGAGCCCTCCGCTGAGCCACCGAGCCCGTGAAACAGATAAACTACGGTTTTGGTCGTGCCTTCAAGATAGGTAGAGTGAATGCGTTCAGTTTCTTTTTCCAGTGTCACATTCAAAGTGATGCCTGGTTCTGAGATTTTTTCAGATGGTATCAGATGCCCAAGGATGGTTTGAAGATGGCCCGTTTGTGCCCAAAGGGGAGGTGTGCAGACCGGTATATTTTGTCTGGTCTCGTTTAATAAATTGATGAGAGCGCTAGTCATCTTTTGATGTTAGCACAAGAGAAGGCCCCGAAGGGCCTTCTCTAAATTTTTTTCTTACCGGTAGAGCTTCGTCATTAATTCTTTGCAATCCGTAGTTAAACTTGAGTAGACGTTACTCATGCAAGAGCGAAACTGCTGAGGATCGTCACCGGGGTCTCCACAACCTTGTCTTTCGAGCTCCTGAAAGCAGGCACGGTTTTTACTGATCTCAGTCTCAGTTGGTTTGGCCTGGTTGTCCTCAACGTATTCAATGTCTGCAAAGGCCTGAAAGCTTAAAAGTAGTCCTGTCATTAGAATTATATTTTTCATTATGTTTCCTTTTAGTTATAGAAAGTTCTTACCCAGATTTCTGATCATGTAACCTACTGCATACGGAACTGAGTATGGTCTTCTGGTAGTGGCGGTAGAATCATGCCCATAACCCAACTTGTGAAGCCATTCGTGAAACAGATTTCCGGCAACTTCATTGATATCATATCCATTAAAATACTTGGTATTCACATTGATATAAGTAATGGAGCCATTGGTGTAACCAACGACACTGTTGTTTGTGTAGTAAAATTTAACTCCTACATCCATCCTGTTGTTCTTAGATGGAGTAAGTTTCTCTGCAGCATCCAGAATTGATTGGTAGATCTGAGCATTGGTTAAACCGTTATTGTTGGCGTATTGTTTTGAGCCGCTATAAGTGTGGTTTAACACGGCCTTTCTGAAAGCTTCAGTTCCCACCACTTTTTTAACTAAGGCCACGGCCTCATCGTATTTATCTTCCTGATAGGTTGTTGGACTATACAAGTACACATTTGTTGAGAAACTTAGGGCCTGTGCAGGCAAAGTTGAAATGGGGGCCGGTACTTCAGTCACCGGATCAGAATCAGTGTCGGAATCCGGATCGGTTGAGTCTGTTGGATCTGTTGTATCTTCCGAGCCATCAACTGTTGTTCCATCAGTTGTTTGAGTGGGATCGTCTGTTGGTGTTCCATCTTTGTTACATGCCACTGTCATGAGCGACATCAGCAGAAAAATCGCAAGCATTCTTTTCATGTACCTTCCTTGGTAAAAAATTCTTCTTTGAACGCTTGTGATCCTCCCACAGAGCATTTTTGTTCTGAAGATGGAGAAGATTTACCTATGTGTAGGAAGGAAATACTGAATATTACAGCGGATTTTGAAATGTACTTCAAATCCACATTCTTACAAGGTTTATAGATTAGGAATGGAAGAAATTAAAAATGGAATTTTATTGAACCAGACCCGCAAGTCTGGCCACCCAATAAGTATACAGAAAATCGGCACCCGGGTCTTTGCGGAATTTTTCGCTACTACCTTTGTAGTTAAAAGGCTGATCTTTCCAGACAAAATTGCTTCCAATGCCCTTGCTTTCAAAAAAGGGATAAGAGTAAGCTCCCTGCATATGGTATTCGATGGCCTGTTTTTCTTTTACTGATTTCCATGGAAGTTTTGGCCACCAGGAAAGACTCCAATCGGGTTTCAGAGAATAATCATAGCTAATATCATATCTTGATCTGTGAATAGGTATTTCCCGTAAACTCCAGATAGATTGAGTTAAAGTCTTTTTCCAGAGTTTTTTAAGATCGTTCTTTGAAAGGCCATCATTAATTTCATCAGCATCATCAAGATCAAATCCTTCTTTTAAGGCAAATTGATAGGCCGCCATCGTTAAGAGATCTCTTCTGGCATCGGCCATATCTTTCCACTGAAGCATGAGACTTCTCATTGATTCATGGTATATTTCCTTTTCCTTCAAATTCTTGGCGATTAAAATATTTGTAATGGTACTAACCATGGATAAATTAATTCCACTCCAGTCAGCAATTCCTCCGAGATATGTACTGCCTTCAATATTGGTGAGCTTTCTTCCCATGTTTGTGAGTTTGAAGTTTTTAATAAAATCTTTTTTATCTTGTTTTGAATTTGTAGCAAGTGCTCGAAGACCATAGGCGGGGATTTTATTAAGTTTTTCTTCTGCTACTGATAATTTCGAGATACCTTTCATATGCGTGAGTAATTCATTCCTTAGTTCACGCTCTGAGTCTGGTAGAACAATATAACTCCAGATAAAGCCATGAATTAAACCTTTAAACATGTCGTTGTTGCCTTTGACCCGCCAGACTTTATCCTTATGTATTCCTGCTCCTAATCGGTAGTCTTCACCTAAAGGGATTGTTCCATCATCATAGGCCGCATTGCGGGCAAAGACTTTTGGATCTCCGGTAATATCCATTAAAAGCATTAACCCTTTTAATGATTTTTTCACATTCTCTAAAGCTTCTTTTTCCTGAGTGGCCTGATAGCGCATTGCCTGTGAGGCAAGGTACATACCAGTCCATAAAGTCCCATCACCTACCATGATATAACCAATGAAGCGGCCATCCTTATCAAATTGCGCCGTCGAATACTGCCCAAGTTCATTTATATGATAGTTCTTCATTTGATGTTCAAAGTGCTTCATCTTATCTGAAAGAGAGGGGGCATAAGCATTTCTTCTTTGAATGTCTTCAACGAGAGAAATGGTGTCAGGAACTTTATTCACCACTCTTAGGATTGTGGGATTTTTTTGATAAAAATCATAATCGGTTGGGTCAAAAACAAAATATTGGTTCTTAGATTTAAATTCTTTCCGATGCCCATAGGCCTTAACTTCAGGTGCCGCGTGATACCACTTAAAAACTTTCATATCAATCAGTCCGGCCGCTACCTTGATGAGAAGTGAACTTTCCTTGCCATAGGAGATGGTGCTTGTTCTTTGATTCTTCCATAGAGGCCCGGCGCTTAGTTCACTCGATCCTATGATTCTTTCCTGGAACCTCTCTGATCCACGGGAAAAACTATCTTGATGCTTATTATTAATTCTTTGCTCAATGAGTATGTCTTTTTTAAACATTTCAGGATTTCTGGTATGGCCTTCGGCCGATTTAAAAATGTCTGCTTGTTTTATCTTGTAGGTAATAATCAATTGATTATCTGATTCAGTCGCTTCCCCCGTCCATACTTCTTGGACGATTAGGTTTTCAAACTGATAGTCTTGATATGTGAAAACTTTTGTGGCCAGGATTTTTCTATCAATAGTCCTGATTTCTAATTCACCTTGGTAATGCCCATATAGTGAGCTTTTCCCTTCTATCTTCAAAATTTTATTGTGGAAAGATGAGGCAGTTGCCGCAAAACTAAGAAATAGGGTTGATACTAGCGCTAGAGCAAGAAGGGTTGTTTTATTATTCATGGCCCTTATTATCATTGGCTAAAAAGGTATACCCCCCATTTGTAATTTTTACCCTTCTAAAGTTTTATTAAGGTTAATTCAGTACGAGTTCCAAGTCGTATGGGTGGTCCCCAGGTACCGGTCCCGGCACTCACATAGACATGCATGTTTCCTTCCTTGGATAATCCCCAGTAATGAGGTCTATGAACATTCTTTACGATCAGAGTCCATGGAAAGAATTGGCCGGCATGAGTGTGACCTGACAGCATAAGATCAAAACCAGCTTCTGAACCAAGTGCTGCCAGCTTAGGATTATGGGCAAGTAAGATTTTGAATAAGGCCTCTCCACTTTTACCCTGATAGTGCTTGGCCATCGCTTCCTTGGGGTTGGGTCTTGGATGTCTGGCAATTGAGGCAGCTGGATCCGTAACCCCTGCCAAGAGTAGCTTCATTCCCTGAAAGGAAACCAGGTCATGGGTGTTTAGAAGAACCTTCATTCCCATCTTCTGAAAATAGCTGATCCACTCCTCAGCTCCAGAATAATAGTCATGATTTCCCATAACAAAATAAGCTTTACCAGTACTGGCAAGTCTTCTGAGAGGTTCTACATCATTTTTCAAATGGGGTACTTTCCCATCCACAATATCTCCGGTCAAAACGATGAGGTCGGGATTGAGTTTGATAGTCTTTTCAACAACTTTTTCAACATAATTTCTTTTTAACGTAGGTCCCACATGAAGATCTGTAATCTGAACGATTTTAAGTCCTCTTAGCTCAGAGGGAAAATCTTTAAAATTAAGCTCAATTTCCTTAACTGCGGGACCAAAGTGGGCACGGATCAGTCCTAAAGCTAAAGATAGGAAAGTGAGCCCGAAGACAATAGGGGTATGATATTTTTCTATGAAACTAAGCTTGAAAATATATAAGGTAAGATCAGTTAATATAAGTGACATAATTAAAAAATTCACCAATCCCATACTCACATATCCCGAGATGTGTAAGGCATGATCGAGCTTGCTGTATGAGCTACGGTCAGTGCTCCAGAAGCGGACGGGAATCAGCCAAACCAAAATAAAGGGGAGTGCCAGAAGGAGACTTGAAAGGAAGTTTTGAGCTAACCGTGACCAGGCATAGAAGTAAGAGATGGCCATTAAGAAAGTAAAAGTTACGACAAGGCCCGACAGATATTTCTTCATTCATCCCTTTGTATCGCTTTTTTTTCTTTAGGTCGTTTAACTTGTGTATTTTCTTTTAATTCATTTAATAATTCTTTTTGCTTTTCTTCAAATTTTTCCTGTCGGGCATTAAGTTCTTGCAGCTGCTCTTCCAACATGGCATTTTGTTCTTGAATCTCCTCTAATTGCAGACGTTGGAGTTGAAGTTGTTGATTTCGGTATTCTTCCAATGCTTCACGTTGTTTTTTTCGATCCTGCTCGATCAAGCGGGCCTTTTGATCGTAGAAGCAGGCATAATCCGTTCCACAATCTTTTGTTGTTTGTGCCAAGGCCGGTAGTGAAAAGCTTATTAAGATCACTAATATTTTCATGTCTGCTATTTTATGCCTTAAGGAAAAGCTAATCAGCTGTCACGTGAATTTTTTGGCCGGAATAAAGTTATATTTGAATGCTCTGTCTTTGTTTAATTTAAACTTAATGCATTCTGAAGATCGCTGGTGATGGTAAATAATTTTAATTAAACAGTTGCATCTATACCACAGTATAGGTTGTATACTTTTTGCATGAAAGAAGAATTGTATCAAATAGGGACGCTTGCGGAAAGAGCTCAGGTAAGCATACAGACGATTCGTTATTACGAAAGAATTAAGTTACTTTTACCTAAATCGCGCAAAGACTCAAAAAAAACACGTCTCTATGATGATGAATCCTTAAAGATTCTGCATTTTATAAAATACGCTCAGGAACTCAGCTTTCATCTGGAAGAAATCAAAGAATTGCTCATCTTAAGGTGTGAAGCTACCGGCAATTGTGAAAAGGTTAAAATGAAGGCCGTAGAAAAACTTGATAGCGTAAAATCAAAAATTGAAAAGTTCAAAGGGATCGAAAAAAGCCTTAAGAAGTTCATCAATGAATGTGAAGAAAATAAGGCGAAAAAATGCCCTATCATAAAAAAAATCGAAAATAATCCAAATAAATATCTATGAATATACTTGTCTTAGATGACGACATGTGGATGTTAGAGCTGCTAGAAACAGTCTTAACTGAAAGTGGTTATCAAATGTCTAAGGCCCTCAATAGTTATTCAGCTTTTAAAATGTTTCAAACTAAAACCTTTGATCTCATTATCTCTGATATCCATATGCCTCACCCCAATGGTATTGAATTCGGAAAGATGATTCGAAAAGAAAATTCCCTGATCCCCATCATCTACTTTTCAGCCGAGCTCAATGGACCCGACACCTATGCCGCTGACATCCATGAAATCACAAATGCTTATTATATTGAGGATAAGCAGATCGATACACTCTTAGAAATTATTAAGAATCATAAACTTTTTGATTTAGAATAAAGATATGAATTATTTAAATCATGGATTTTGGGCACACTTATTAGTCACTGGCCTCTATCTTGCTATATCTTCTATTTTTGATTCAAATTTTTTTTGGGTGATTGTACTTAATGATTTCTATGCCGTTTTTTTATTTTGCTATCTTCCTTTCTTAAAGGATAAGAAAAAGAAAGTGGTTGAAAATGAAATAGAATCTTTTCTTTCAGACTCATCTATTGTGCTCAAAATATACCTTCTGCCTCTATATGCAGTATCACCTATATTAGGGGAATTTGATGATTTGAACCCTTTGAAAACCTCTTATTTGAATGCTGCAATATTTATCCCCTTGTTCTATTCTTTATTCAAGTTAGTCATAGTGAATGCTTCAAAAGGAAACGCTCTAAAACTGGGTTTTTTAGGATTGGCATTCATCGTGGCCATCCACATTATTGATTACAAATTTTCTCTACCTTTTATACTTATCACCATCGCCAGCACTTTAGTTTCCGTAACTGCCGTATTAGGTGGTTTATATTTTCAGAGACAAAAAATATCAGACGCACAGAGTAACTCTTAAATTAATCCTGCCTTAATTATGTTCCTCCCCATACTCAAACAATGTATAGGGTCCTATGCTTCCTTCTTAAGAGAGGATGATATGGATAATTCAAGCCTTAATAATGAAATTGTGAAACGAAGCGTTCCTTTTGTGGATATGGATGATTTTAGTCCACTAATCAAGTCACTTAAAGATAAACAGGTGGTGATGCTAGGTGAATCCACTCATGGCACCAGAGAGTTTTATGAATGGCGAAGTTTAATCAGTGCTGAGCTTATTCAAAACCATGGTTTTAGTTTCATTGCAGTCGAAGGAGATTGGCCTGCCTGTGAAGCTGTCAATAAACACATTCAAGAACCTTCTGCTAAAAGTTCCTTTGAAACTCTAGGTAACTTTTCCCGATGGCCCACCTGGATGTGGGGAAATCAAGAAATGGTAAAATTAATGGACTGGTTAGTAGAATGGAATGCCAGCTCATCCAGGAAAATTGGATTTCATGGTCTTGATGTATATTCACTTTATGAATCGATTGATGAGATCATTCACTGTTTAAAAAAAGCTGATCCTGCACTTGCTCGAAAAGCACAAGAATATTACTCCTGTTTTGATCCGTTTCGGCATGATGAAAGGGCCTATGCGAGTTCCTTGTTTAAGTTTCCTCAGGGATGTGAAAGAGAAGTGAGGATGGCGCTAGAAGAGATACTAGTCAATGGTCTTGATTCTGCTGATGAGTATTTTGATATGGCCCAAAATGCACGTATCATACAAAATGCTGAAAGATACTACCGAGCAGTAGTTTTAAATGGCAATGAAAACTCCTGGAATATCCGGGATAAACATATGATGGATACCTTGGAGAACCTTTTAAAACACTACGGTCCTTCTTCAAAAGGCATTGTCTGGGCCCACAATACCCACATCGGAGATTACCGGGCAACTGACATGGCCTTAAGGGGAGAAGTAAATCTTGGCGGCCTTGCACGAGAAAAATTTGGAAGGGAACAAGTGGCCTTAGTTGGATTCACGACTTACACCGGTTCAGTTATAGCTTCCCATGCCTGGGACGGAATAATTGAAGTCATGGAAGTACCTATGGGGAAAACCGGCAGTATTGAAAGTCACCTGCATGATTGTATTCCAATGGTGGGGCATGAAAACTATTACGTTACCTTCGGTAATGTTGAAAAAGGATCTGCCTTACTGGATTACCGCGGTCACCGTGCTATTGGAGTTGTATATTATCCTGAGTATGAGCGTGGGAACTATGTTCCAAGTTCAATCGCAGAACGTTATGATGCTTTAGTCTTTTTGGATGAAACGAAGGCCTTGTCACCACTTGGTTATAGCTTTGATCGTAAGAAAATTCCTGAGACTTATCCATTTGGTAGCCGATTGTAAGGTGGAATGAAAAAACTACTTATTGGTATATTGGTAACATTTTCAATCTTTGCAGAATCGTCATCTACTTTAAGTCT
This sequence comes from Bacteriovoracaceae bacterium UBA4096, assembly GCA_002381945.1. Lineage (GTDB taxonomy): Bacteria > Bdellovibrionota > Bacteriovoracia > Bacteriovoracales > Bacteriovoracaceae > Peredibacter. The sequence goes on along the minus strand of DFXY01000004.1, from coordinate 79,238 downwards.
AGGTTCTTTTATTGATTATTATTATGCTTTAGATTCAAACAATCCCTCAAGTCGGGAAAGAGCGAGCTTTCAAACTCAACCAGCAAAACACAATGAGTTTAATCTCAATCTAGGTTTCATTGAAGCTTTCTTAAAAGAACCAGAGAGACGAGGGCGTCTGGCCTTGCAGTATGGTACATCTGTGGACAGAAACTATGTAGCGGAGAATAATAAAATCTTACAAACAATTCAAGAAGCCTACGGTGGAATAAAGTTAAGTGAAAAACTCTGGATAGATGCAGGAATATTTTTTTCTCATATTGGAATTGAATCCTTTATTTCAAAGAATAATATTAACTACACCAGATCTCTAAATGCGGACAATGTTCCTTATTATGCTTCGGGAGTTCGATTTGAATATCTAATAAATGAACAAAAAGTTTTTCAGTTACATATTTTAAATGGATGGCAAAACATTCAAGAGAATAATACCAGTAAGGCAATAGGGATGAAGTATCAGAACTCCTCATTTACCTATAATAATTTTTTTGGGGATGAGAAAGTCACAACTTCAAAAAGTCGGTTTCGCTCTTATCATAATTTTATATACGAGAGAAAATTGGATGACGTCTGGACCCTGCAGAGCTCCTTTGATGTAGGAACCCAGTCCCAATTAGAAAACAACGGCATCAATAGCTGGTATGCAACAAGTCTTATTATTGGGCAGAAGTTAAATGCATTTTCTGACATGGGTTACAGAGTTGAGTACTATCTCGACCGACATCAATCAAACATCCTTACTGATTCAAGCAATGGGTTTCAAGTAGTAAGCGCTTCAGCAAACTTTGATCGCAACTTGTCAAAAGACACGAACTGGAGAAGCGAGGTAAGAAGCTTTTATTCAAAGGACGGAATCTTCCCTGAGAGGAGGAGGGCCTTAAGCCGTTGGGATGGTTTACTCGTTACTTCCTTGGGGATTTCTTTCTAGAAATTTGATTACTCTAATTTTATCTAAATATAAGGGCAAAACATGACTTGCAGCATGTCTTTCCCTTAGTGTTCTGGATATAAAGCTCAACATGTTAGGCCAAAACAAATATAAGATCATTATTTTCATTCTGATTCTTTTGATTTCTAAGAATCAATTTGCGGGCCCTCTTGATCTTGCTGATTATCTTCAGGAGGTCAAAGCTTCCAATCCCGTGATACAGGCCTCAACATTAAGGGCCCTTGCTTTAAAGCATAGGATTTCACCAGCAAAGACACTGGATGATCCATTTATAGCTGCTGGTCTTGATGAAATACCTTTTGAGGGAGGTAAGGGTAAGATATGGCGTTATCAAGTAAGCCAGTCGTTTCCTTTTCCAGGAAAACTCAAGGCAAAAGGAAGTATAGCTGAAGAGACTGCCCATATTGCCGAAGCCGATACTGAAACTTTAATCCGACAAATGCAAGTTATGGCCACGCAGTCTTTTCTTAAGGCTGTTTATAACTTAAAGGCCATTGAACTCAATGAAAGAATTCGTAAAATTATTGAAGAGACTACAACAAGCGCCAAGGCCCGTTATCGAACCGGTGGTTCCAGCCATCACGAATGGTTACTGGCAAAGCTTGAACTCTCAATTTTAAATATTGAAACATTACGCCTTAAGCGTACGCAAACTTCTCTCTATTCCCTGTTAAATGAATTACGAAATCTTCCACCTGATACTGAAATCAAACTCAATTTAGATCAAGAAAAGCTCGACCAATTCATTTCAAGCAGTACGAAGGAAGATATTGAAAATCAGCCAGAGATTAAATCCTGGAAATTTCAAACTAAGGCCGCAGCTTCTGAATTAAAGCTTGTAAAATTATCCTATGCTCCGGACTTTGTTATTCAAGGCATGGCGATGGAACCCAGAACGAAAGAGGCCGGAATGATGGAACCATCCAATTGGGGAGTCATGGTAGGTATTACTATTCCTATCTTTTTTTGGAGGAAGCAGTCAGAGCTAGTTGCTGCTGTAGAAAATGAAAGACTTTCTGATCTTGCCGGACAAAGAAGCCTCATGAATAGATTAAAAACCGAATTAACAGATGCCAAGCTTCAGCTGCAATCCTCCTTAGAAGTTGTAGCTCTCTATCAAAATGATGTTATTCCTTTAACTGAAATAGCTGTTAAGAACGCCCGAACTTCTTATACAGCAAAAACGATGGATCTCGGTCAGCTCCTTGTGGCCCTTCGTTCACAAAGAAGTCAGGAGCTGGAATTATTAGGCGCTAGAATGGATGTGTTGATAGCAAAAACCCGATTGAACAATCTGCTTTCAAATCCTCCAGTTCAAAAGTTTGCACCTGCGCGTCCCACTCTCTTCGGTTCAAGCATGGGACAGATGAGTGAATCTGGAATGGATAGTCCGGCGACTATTAATATGGGTCAAGGAATGAGTGGTCCTGCTGGAAATAAAAGCCCAATAGATGCATCAGGTCCTGCGCCAGATGGAATGAGAGGAATGTAATGCAAGGCCTGTTAATCTTTCTAAGTTTCTTTTTAATTGAGACCGCTTTCGGTCAGCATATTCACTCCGAAGCTGTAAAAAAAGAGGAACCAAGAGTGGCAATTGATGTACCACCACAGCAGCAATCGAGAATTGGTCTTAAGACTTCAAAGACCGTAAAGAAGACAGTCGCTCACACTATCAGGACAGTCGGATCCATTGTTGCTGATGAAAGAAAAGAGGCCCATATCCATACGAAAGTAAATGGCTGGATAGAAGACATCCATGCAGATTATGTGGGAAAAGAAGTTAAAAAAGGCGGTCCTCTTTTTGATCTTTACGCTCCAGAACTGGTTTCAACTCAGGAGGAATACCTGACGGCCAGAAAACAGAAAGGGGTTGGGCAGGAGCTTGCCCAGGCGGCGATTGATCGATTACGTCTGTGGGGAGTACCAACCAAAGAAATTGATAAGCTTAAGAAGAATGGCAAATCATCCCGAACAATCACGTTTGAATCACCGCTTACTGGTTTTGTAATCAGTAAAACGGCCATACAGGGTATGTACATCACCCCTGGAATGGAGCTCTATCAAATAGCTGACTTATCATCCGTATGGATTGTGATTACCCTTTATGAATTCGATGTGGCAATTATTAAACTGGGAGATAATGTAGAAGTCAGTTTACCATATGATCCTACGGCAAAACTTAATGGTAAAATGAGTTACATTTCTCCTAATATCGAATTAGAAACCAGAACAGCAAAAGGAAGAATTGAAGTCGATAACAAGAATCAAAATCTAAAGCCTGGCATGTATGTCAATGTCAGTATAAAAAAAGAATTAGGTGAATCTATTGTTGTGCCTGATGACGCTGTTATTGATACGGGAACTAGGAAAATAGTTTTCGTTAAGTCTGGAGATGTCCGGTTTGAGCCCCGGGAAGTAAAAATAGGTCCAAGAGTTGAAGAGGAATTTATTATCCTTTCAGGACTTAAAGCTGGAGAGGAAGTCGTCACCAGTGCCCATTTTTTCATTGATGCCGAAAGTAAAATCAGGGCCGCAACTCAAAAAGGTTCTTCTGCCCCTTCTGGTCATGGCGGTCATTGATGATAAGCAGAATCATTCAGTGGAGCGTCCACAATTCGAAGATTGTTTATATCTCTTTCTTGGTGCTTGGGCTTTGGGGAGTTTACTGCTTAAAGAACATTAAAATTGATGCTATCCCAGATCTTTCAGAAACACAGGTGATTATCTTTACTGAATGGATGGGAAGAAGTCCTGACCTCATAGAAGATCAAATTACCTATCCTCTTGTTACTTCCATGTTATCGGCCCCCAAAGTAAAAGTTGTTCGTGGTCAATCCATGTTTGGAATGTCCTTTGTCTATGTCATCTTTGAAGATGGAACTGATTTATATTGGGCACGTTCGAGAGTCGTTGAATATCTATCAAAACTTTCAGGCCAGTTCCCAGAGGGCGTAAACCCTAGCATCGGTCCTGACGCTTCAGGGGTTGGCTGGATTTTTCAGTATGCTTTGGTTGATCCTACTGGCCAGCACGACCTTTCACACATCAAGACATTTCAAGACTGGTATCTTCGCTACTGGTTGACTTCTGTTCCGGGAGTGGCAGAAGTGGCGAGTGTGGGTGGTTATGAAAAACAATATCAAGTAGAAGTTGATCCTAATAAGATGACATCACTTAAAGTTTCCCTACCCACAGTGATTAATGCCATTAGAATGAATAATAAAGATGTCGGTGGTAGAACGATTGAAGTGTCAGAAAAGGAGCATTACATACGAGGATTGGGTTATGTTAAACATCCCGGTCAGATTGAAGAAATTTCTTTAGGGTTGGGTCCCAATGGGACACCCATTCGTATAGCAGACATTGCACGAGTCTCCTTGGGTCCAAATATTCGCCGGGGAGTATCTGACTTGGATGGTAAAGGTGATACGGTTGGCGGTGTCATCGTCATGAGGCAGGGCGAAGATGTTTCTACCGTTATTGCCGGAGTAAAGAAAAAAATTGAAGAAGTCAAAGGAGGATTTCCTCCTGGTCTTGAGTTAAAAGTTGTTTATGACAGGTCAAACTTAATTCAAGAAGCGATAAGTACCTTGCGAAACAATCTAATCGAAGAGGTTATCCTTGTTTGTCTGGTGATGTATGTTTTTCTTCTTCATGTAAGAAGCACTTTGGTTGTCATCATTTCCATGGTTGTTTCCATTCTGATTTCAATTATTCCTTTATACTATCTTGGTATAAGCCTTAACATCATGTCATTAGGAGGTTTTATTCTCGCTATTGGGGATATCGTTGATGGGGGGATCATACTTGTTGAAAATGCTCATAAGAAAATTTCCGAGAGTACAGGTAAAATCGACTATAAGGCAATTGCTGTTGAATCATGTAAAGAATTGGGGCCTGGTCTTTTTAGTGCATTATTGGTTATTGCCGTTTCTTTTTTACCAATTTTTACGATGGAAGCACAGGAAGGTAAGTTATTTCATCCTCTGGCGTTCTCTAAAAACTTTGTCATGCTGGCCACAGCATTAACTACGATAACTTTAGTTCCGCCACTTATTGCCAGTCTTGCCCGTGGTAAAATTAGAAAAGAAGAAGAAAATCCTATCCACCAAAGGATAATGAATTGGTACCGGCCAATGATCAAGTGGGCACTTAAACATGCCAGGAAAGTTCTCGCCATGGCCATGGGATTGGTGGTTTTGGCAGGAATTGCCTTCACTCGTCTTGGTTCTGAGTTTATGCCTTCTTTATGGGAAGGGGACTTACTTTATATGCCGATTACAGTTCCTGGTATTTCTATTACTACCGCTTCCGATATCCTTACTCGACAAGGTGAAGCGATAAAAAAAATTCCTGAAGTTGAGACAGTTTTTGGCAAGGCCGGAAGATATGAGACAGCAACGGATCCTGCACCCTTATCAATGTTTGAATTCAATATTCGTTTAAAACCTCGTCATCAATGGCGCGAAGGTTTAGACCAAGAACAATTGATCGCTCAATTGGATGAAGCTGTGGCCGTACCTGGTCTTAATCGGGCCTGGACCAAACCGATCAGAGGTAGAACGGACATGCTTTCAACCGGTATTCGTACCCCTATCGGAATTAAAATTTTTGGAAAGGATCTAGAAGTCATTGAGGAAATTGGAAAGCAGCTTGAAAAATCACTCGCCAAAGTTGAGGGTACCCGTAGTGTTTATGCTGAAAGAATTGGCGGAGGCCACTACGTTGATTTTGAACCTGATCATAAATCTCTTCAGAGATTTGGACTTAATGTGAGTGATACTCAATTGATTATAGAAACGGCTATAGGAGGAATGGATATTTCACAAACCGTTGAAGGCCGTGAACGATACACTATCAATGTCAGATATCCGCGAGAACTTAGAGATGATGTTGAAAAATTAGGTAGGGTACTCGTCACTTCACCCTTGGGGGTTCAGGTACCTTTGAGCCAATTGGGTAGAATCATCACCCGCATGGGTCCTCCCATGATTCTGGATGAAAATGGATCTATTGCCGGATATGTCTATATCGATTTAGAGGGGCGAGATCCTGGTGGTTATGTAAAGGATGCTAAAAAAATCGTTGAGAGAGACTTAAAGCTACCGCCTGGATACTTCATTTCCTGGACCGGCCAGTATGAATATCTGGAAAGAATGCAAGATAAGATGAAGTTGGTATTGCCTCTAACCGTTCTACTCATTTTTGGTTTTCTCTATATGGCAATGCGATCCGTATCCCGGACCCTTATGACCATGCTCTCCCTGCCACTAGCAGCCGTGGGGAGCATCCTTTTCATTTGGATGCTCGGATATAACATGAGTGTTGCTATTTGGGTGGGAATCATTGCACTGATGGGAGTGGCCATACAGGATACGATGGTGATGGTAGTCTTTTTAGATGAAGCCTGGGCCTTGAGAAAATCAAAAGGTGAGTTAAATAACCTCGATGATTGTTTTATGGCCACATCTGAAGGCGCCCTGAAAAGTTTGCGCTCAATTGTCATGGATCTTGTGACTGACTTTATAGGTTTACTTCCAGTAATGCTCGCCGTTGGATTGGGGGCAGATGTTATGAAACGATTATCGGCCCCTATGTTTGGTGGTCTTATCCTTCTGATGTTTTTTATTCTGATCGTTATACCATGTGTATATTTAGTAAGAGAGCAAAGAGTGTTCATAAAACAAATAAAGTAATCCAATCAGTAATACCATCAATGCTAAAAGCCGTGACTCCATTCGAAGGACCCGTTTAAATCTTCCAAAGTCGACTTATCATCAGAGACACCTAATGGTCCAGGTCACTTTATATCAAGGAGATTCACATGCCCAGAAGACATAGAGACAACTCAAGCCGATTGAATCTTGAAAGGAATCCAGGAGTAAGCAGCCGTTACGCTCTCAGTGATGATTACTCTACTAGTAGACCTTTCGTTGATCGTGAACTTGAAAAGGATGCGGATAAGGCGGCCAGAGCTCATGTAAGAGGAGTTCACTATGGCAAAGGTCCGAAAGGCTTTCGTCGCTCAGATGAAAGGATCAAGGAAGATGTCTGTCAGGCACTCTTTGATAGCTATGACGTCGATGCTTCAAATATAGAAGTGGAGGTTAAGGATGCCTGTGTCTATTTAAAAGGTGAAGTTGACGACCGTATGACAAAACGTATGGCCGAGGACACTGTGGAAAATCTGAAAGGAGTAAAGGATGTTCAGAATATGCTTACATTTAAACGTGAGCCAAAAATCGGAAGAAATATCTCCCGGCCTGAAGATGAATTAGGAACGAGACTGTCCTGAAAATTCATGACTTTTCCATGCAGTAATACCAAGGAGGTTTAAATGGAAACTAGTACACAATCTGGCGAAAAATTACAAAGTGGCAATAGTATGGAGCAATGTATTCGTGATTGTATTGCCTGTTATCAAGAATGTATTTCCTGCATTCCTCATTGCCTCTCTCAGGGAGGAAAGCATGTTGAACAAAAGCATATGACACTTATGATGGAGTGTGCGGAAATGTGTAATATGAGTGCAACGCTGATGCAGCTTAAAGGAGAATTTGCGTATGAGCATTGCCAACTCTGCGCTAAAGTTTGTGACGCTTGCGCAGAATCGTGCAGTGGCGTAGATCCAAATGATTCAATGATGCAGAAATGTGCTGACATGTGCAGGCGATGTGCGGATTCATGCCGAAACATGGGGCACTAAATAACTTATTGGTCTTGCCGGTTCAAATGCCTTCCGGTAAGGCCTATTTTTAACCTTAATTTTCCTTTAGAGTTTGCGCAAGTTGTTGATTAGATTGAATTCTTGTTTATTAGCTTTGCCTAAGTTTCTTCTGTTCTCCCTAAAAAACCCGTAAAATGTAAAATCACTGTTAACAATTAGGTTACTGTATGAAATCAATCATAACTGGATATGTCAGCAATAACGATGAGGTCAAGGCCTGTGAGGAACTTGCTGTAAAAATCAATGCAAAAGAAGCAAAACTGAACCTGATCTTTTGTTCCCGCAACTACGATAAAAATAAACTTTCAGAAGCTTTTCAGCATTACTTTGGCCCTCAAACAATAGGTTGTTCAACTGCCGGAGAAATCTCAGAAGTTGGTTTTACTGACCATGGACTAGTGGGTATGTCCCTTCAGGGAAATGAATTTGAAGTGGATTTGATTACCATCACCAACCTTAAAGACCGAGACGAGAATATAATTCTTGATATTAAACAGCAGTTTCAGAATATTCAATCAAAACACCGAACACTTTTAAAAGAGGGAAAAACTTTCGGCATTTTGTTAATTGATGGGCTTTCGGTTAAAGAAGAGGAATTTGTTTCTTTAATTGATGGCGCTTTAAAAGGTTTACCATTAATTGGTGGATCGGCCAGTGATCAATTAAAGTTTGAATCAACTCTGGTCTATGCTAATGGAGAGCTCCGGGAAAATGCTGCCACTCTTGCCATTGTGACCACAACATTACCCTTTGAAATATTTAAAGTTCAACATTTTAGGGAAACAGAAGATAAATTTGTCATTACTTCTGCTACTCCTCAGACGAGAACGGTTGAGGAGATCGAAGGTATCCCCGCTGCTAAGTTTTATGCAGAGAAATTAGGCCTGAAGATTTCTGATCTAAATCCAAGTGTCTTTTCAAATTATCCAGTGATGTTGAAAATAGGGGAAGATTATTACGTCCGCAGCATTCAAAAAATGAATCCGGATTTAAGCCTGACTTTTTATTGTGCTATTGATAATGGTCTGGTCTTACGTTTAGGGTCACTTCGTTCAATTTATGAAAGTAGTACTGAGTTGTTTGATCGACTGGATGAAGTTTTAAAAGGTGATAAGTTTTGTCTTGGATTTGAATGCGTTCTAAGACGTCTGGAAATTATGCAACTTCCAAAAGAAGAGAAAGAAAGAATCATCAGTTTATATAAGAAAAATCAGATGATCGGTTTTCATACTTTTGGGGAACAGCTCGGAGGAGTTCACATTAATCAAACACTAACGGGAGTGGCCTTTGGCACAAAAAGAAACCAAGACTAAGGAATTCCTGGAAAAAGAAATTGAACGCCTGCTGAAGGTCAATAAGGCCCTCATGGACCGAGTGGAAAGAGATGTCGGCACCCGGAGCCCTTTTGCTTTATTTGAGAAGAATGTACACCTTGCCTCATTGGTGAAAGAGCGAACCCTTGAATTAGAAAAATTAACGACTGAACTCGAAAATGAGAAAAACAAGCTTTCCAGTATTATTCAGGCACTGCCTGGTGCGATTTTCTTTTTTAATCATAATTTCAGAATCGATCGGGCATTTACGACTTTTTTAGAAAAGCGCTTTAATACTCATGAAGGCTGCCAGCTCGAAGAGATCATTGGAGGGGATTTTTTTAGCATTGTAAAACAACAAGTAGAGCTGTTATCCCAAAATCTTGAAGTCGTTTTCTTTGATTTTCTTAAGGCAAACGATGAGCAGGAATATTATTATGCCTGTTCTGTCTCCTGTAGAAATAAGGATCAATATGTGCTCTACATCCAAGACAATACTGAAAAGTACTTACAAGAAAAATTGATTAAAGAGCAAGAGGCAAAAATTCTTCAATCCTCAAAATTGGCATCACTAGGTGAAATGGCCGCCGGTGTGGCCCATGAAATCAACAATCCACTTGCCATTATTAATGTCGCTGCCAATATGCTCAGTAAATTATTGAAACGAAATAATATCACTATCCCGGCCATCGTCACTTCTGTTGAAACCATTGAAGTAACCGTTGCCAGGATCTCAAAGATTATTACAGTGATGAGAACCATTTCAAGAGAGTCGATGGAGTTTCGTAAAGAAGAAGTGCTTTTTATTGAACTTATTCAGGATGTCTTTGCTTTATGTAGTGAGAGGTTTAAGAATAACTACGTTGATTTGAGATTAAAAATTAATAATCCCAATCAAGATGTGACTATTTATTGTGACAAAATCCAGCTTTCCCAGGTCTTGTTGAATCTTCTCAATAACGCCTACGACGCCACAGAGGGAACAGAGTATCCTTGGATTGAAGTCCGCTTTTCAGATGATGCTCAGAATGATTTCATTTGTATTGAGAATACCGGTAAAAAAATAGATAAAAGCATTATTCCTAAAATCTTCAACCCATTTTTCACTACTAAAGAGGTAGGAAAAGGTACTGGTCTTGGTTTATCTATTTCAAAATCCATCATGGACCGTCACCATGGTAGTATCGAACTTGTGCCAGAATCAGAAAATACCACTTTCATTTTAAAACTTCCGAAAAAAAATCTGTGACTCCTTGTCATAACCAGTTCAAACAACTTACTCTATTTAGATGAGTAATGAATTATTGAATGACATTTTTCTTTTTAACCTTTTTGATTACATGCCTCCCATTTATTCTTACTTCTTATGCTGTTTAGGAGCAATTTTTGCAGGAACAGTTGTAGGTAAGGAACGTGAAAAAGCCCAAAAGGCGGCAGGTCTGAGAACATTTGCAATGGTGGCACTAGGCTCCTGTGTTTTTACTCTAACAGCTCGATTGGTGATGAATCAGCATATATTTATTGATGGCGCCCGAATACCAGCACAAATTGTGAGCGGGGTGGGTTTTTTAGGAGCAGGGGCAGTTTTTCGTTCTGGCCGTATTATAAGTGGTTTAACTACTGCTGCAGGCATCTGGGCAACGGCCGCGGTTGGTTTGGTTTTTGGACTAGGTTTTTTTACTTTCGGTTTAAGTATAACCTTCATGATTTATGTACTTCTTTGGGTCCATTCTTTCATGGATAAGAGGAATCTCCATGCAAGTGTTTGGACAGATTATTTTATTCATGTGGATTCATTAGACGGTAAAGGCACTATTATTATTGGAGAGATTGTAAGAGATTGGGGACACAAAATAGATGTTATTAGCTCTCAATCAGAAGCTCAAAACGTAGAAGTATGGAAGATTAAATTGTCGTCTTTGCATAAGCCACATCAAAGATTTTTAAGCGAGTTAGCGATTCAATCTTATGTGATTAAACTGGAAAAAGCTGCTTTGGACAATTCAGTAAAGAATTGAAATTGATTTTCGATCTTTTTCCTCCTAGAATGAGAGCGTGAAGTTACTTCTATTAATGATTTTAATGCTCACTTCCTTTATTTCTGCCTCAGTAGCTGAGACAGGATGCTTTTGTGAAGACGACATGAGTAGTCATTTTTCTGAAGAGCATACTTCGGGACCTACTGAGAAGAATGATGATGCCACTGCTAATCATTGTTCTCATACCTGTAGTCAGTGCCATTTTGCTGCTCTTTCAGTGCCCATTTTTAGTATGATGAACATTACTCCGTCGTTTGTTGTTCAATTCGTTGCTACGGTTCAATTCACGCGATCAGTGCCTCAAGTTCTTTACCGCCCGCCCATAGCCTAAATACTTTCTTTTCTCGCATTTAATATAAATTGAAAGGACTACTAAAAGTGCTGAATTCTATTATTAAATTGGCCTTGCGCCAAAGGCTTGCCGTGCTGACAGCGGCATTAATTTTGATGATTATTGGAACATGGCAGGCGATACATCTTCCAGTTGATGTTTTTCCTGATCTTAACCGTCCTATTGTTACTATTATGACTGAGGCCCGGGGATTTGCTCCGGAAGAAACTGAAGTTCAAGTGACTTTACCAATTGAGTATGTGTTAAATGGGTTGCCGGGTCTTTTGCGGCTTCGTTCATCAAGTGGGGCAGGAATTTCTATTGTGCACGCTGAGTTTGATTGGGGCACAGATGTTTTTAAGAATCGCCAGATTGTTGCTGAGAGGCTTGAGCTAGCAAAAGAAAAACTGCCTCCTGATATTTCACCTATTATGACTCCTAGTTCATCCATTATGGGTGAAATCATGTTTGTGGCCTTGACTTCTCCTTCAGGCAAAGTAAGTCCAATGGAACTAAGAACATTGGCAGAATGGACGGTAAAACCCCGACTGCTGGCCATACCGGGAGTCAGTCAAATTGTTACGATTGGAGGAGATCTCAAGCAATATCAGATCTTAGTGTCTGCGGAGAAATTGCAATCCAAGGGTCTGACTGTTGAGGATTTAAAACACTCACTGTCCGAAATCGGTCTGAACACTTCAGGCGGTTTTATAGACATCGGAGAAAAAGAATACCTCATCCGAACTTTAGGGAGAATTGAGACTATCGAACATATTGAAGAATCATATGTTGGGACTCATTTGGGAAATCCTGTCAGTGTTAAGGAAATTGCTGAAGTTAAATTGGGTGCTCATTTTAAAAGAGGTAACGGTTCCATCAATGGTGAGCCAGCGGTGGTGATGACGATTCAAAAGCAACCGACTGCAGAGACCGTCTCTTTAACTAAAACAGTTGAAAGTGAACTGAAAAAAGTTGCTCTCTCCCTGCCTGCAGGCGTGGAACTAAAATCTGATTTATTCAAACAATCGCACTTCATTGAGAATGCTGTCGGAAATGTGGGTGAAGCCTTGCGCGACGGTACAATCATGGTGGCGATTGTTCTTATGTTGTTTCTTCTTAACTGGAGAACTACTTTTATCACATTGACTGCCATTCCATTATCTTTGGTGATTACGGCAATTATTTTTAATTATTTCGGCATTGGAGTTAACACCATGACCCTGGGAGGGTTAGCTGTTGCAATCGGTGAACTCGTAGATGATGCAATCGTGGATGTTGAAAATGTCTATAGGAGATTGAATGAGAACCGATTATTAGAAAGGCCAAGGCCTGTCCTTAAAGTGATCTATGAAGCCTCAAAAGAGATAAGAAACTCAATTGTATTTTCAACTTTTATCATTGTTCTGGTTTTTATTCCACTATTCGCCTTGAGTGGTTTAGAAGGAAAGCTTTTTTCCCCAATGGGAGAGGCCTATATCATCTCTATTCTGGCATCTCTTTTTGTCTCTCTCACAGTTACCCCAGTCCTTTGTTACTATCTTCTGGGTAGAAAAACCAATCTACTTAAAACCGAAAGCGACGGGTTTTTTGTCAAAATCCTGAAAAAAAATGCCAGTAAGATCATAGAAAAATCTTTGGCAAACTCAAAAGCTATTCTCGTTATAGTTTCAGTTGTATTTGCTTTAACTCTTTTCTCCATACCTTATATGGGAAGGGACTTTTTACCTACCTTCAATGAAGGTTCAGCAACTCTTGGCCTTCAGGCAACTCCCGGGATATCCCTGGAGACCTCCAATAAAAAGGGAATGGAAGTTGAAAAAGCATTACTCACTATTCCTGAAGTGAAATCAACTACTCGAAGAGTAGGGCGAGCAGAAATGGATGAACATGCCGAAGGTGTAAACTGGAATGAAATAGAAGTTGATCTGAGAAAGAGTGAACGGAGTAAAGAGGAAGTTTTCGCTCATATCAGGAATAAGATCAAAGAAACCTGGCCGGAAGTTTATGTTAATTTAGGTCAACCTATTTCCCATCGGCTGGATCATATGCTCTCTGGCGTAAGATCTCAGATCGCTTTAAAGGTATTTGGCCCTGATATCGTAGAATTACGAAGAATTGGTGGAGAGATTTTTCAGCGGATTAAAGACATCCCGGGACTTAAGGATTTACAAGTTGAACCGTTAGTTCAAATTCCTCAGCTTAAAATATTTATTGATAAAGAAGAAGTGAAGCGGGCCCGTATGAGTGCTGGAACCATGGCCCAGGATTTGGAAGCACTTCTTAATGGACACGATGTTGGACAAATGGTGGAAGGCCAGCAGATCCACGGAGTACTTTTAAGGCTGGATGAAGAATCCCGCTCTGATCCCGAAGCGATTGAAAATATCAGTTTAAAACTTCTACCTACCGGAGACCACGTCAAAGTGAAAGATTTGGCCAATGTCTATAAAGGCAATGGACCCAATATGATCAATCGGGAAGGACTTCAACGTCGACTGGTTGTTTCTGCCAATTCAGAAGGCGCTGACTTAAATGAACTGGTGGCAAGAATCAAAAACACAATTGAAGAGATCGACTGGCCGGAAGGCTACCATATGGAAGTGGGTGGTCAATTTGAAGGGCAACTCAGATCGTCTCAACAAATGATCTGGCTAGGTCTGTTATCTTTTACCTTGGTCTTTCTGGTTCTTTTTTTCCATTTTAATTCAGCTGTCTTGGCAATTCAGATTATGCTGAATATTCCGCTGGCCCTGATTGGTAGTGTCGCCGCTATATATCTCACTTCAAGATCATTCTCACTGGCCTCCTTAATTGCGTTCGTCACCCTATGTGGGATTGCCTCTCGAAATGGGATTATGATGATCTCTCATTATCTTCATCTCATGATTGAGGAAAAAGAGAAATTTGGAAAGAACATGATCATTAGAGGGACATTGGAAAGACTTGTTCCTGTTTTGATGACGGCATTAACAGCTGTCCTTGCACTCACTCCATTGTTATTTGCCAAAGGAGAACCAGGTAAAGAAATTCTTCATCCTGTTGCCGTGGTCATTGTGGGAGGACTTCTAACTTCTACTCTTCTTGATCTTATTGTTACACCCGTTTTGTTTTGGCTTTTTGGAGAAAAGGCTTCTCAAAAGGCCATTGAAAAATATCAACGACTTAAAACTGAGGAGTTTTAATGAAAGTATTAAGTTTATGTTTTCTCATGATTTTAGCTTTTTCTTTGTCGGCCCATGAAGGCGGACATGGTGATGTTGAAGAAGGCGGAAAGTTTGGTGGTGTCATGTCACCAATTGTTGAAAAAACGGAAGCCGGTAAGGGGAATAAAGCAAAGTTCCTCTATAAGGCCGAACTAGTCAGGGCGGCTTCCGGAAAATTAAGTATGTATATCTTTGATGAAAAGATGAATGTAGTGGATTTAAAAGAATTCTCTCCTGAAGTGTCCGCTAAACTGGAAGTTAAAAAGAAGGGGAAATTTACTTACGTAGGTGAATTTAAGCTCAAAAAAAATGGCAATCACTTTACCGGTGAACTACCTAAGGTTGAGTATAAACCTTTTAACATTGATTTTTTTCTTAAGAAAGGCAAGCAAGACCTCTTTGTTGGCTTCTCAAATTTAGACTAGGTGGAACTATGGGCCTCTTGATTTTTACGTTTATTTTTTCCTTTGTTGCCTCAGCTTCCATCCAGGTGGATGAGGATTACTTAAGGGCCAGGATTGAATCGACTCCTGAACTTCAGAGTTTGATGGATCGGTTAACAAGCAGTGAAAAGTTGAAAGGATCACTTTCTAGATCCTTTCTTCCTAAGATAAATCTGACCTATGGAAGAGAGAGATTCACGACCGGTCCTTATCATTCATTAAATCAGCCTTTTGGCGGTATTGAGGCGGAAGTAAATGTTTTTAATTCCGGACGAGATGCCCTGGAAAATGAGCGAAGAAACAAAGAGGCCCATCTGGCATTGGTTGATGCAACCATTACCAAGGCAAAAGTATTATCTGAAGGAAGACAGGCATTAGCTCAGTATGCGTTTTTAAAGGAGATCCAGCTTATTCTGGAAGAAGCTTTAAGAATGAATGAGAAGAACTTCTCGGGGGCCCGGAAAAGAATTAATGCAGGTCTTTCAACAAAAACTGATCTTATCGATTTCAAGCAACAAAAAGTTGCTCTGGAACAGGAATATGAGACCCTAAGGTATGAACAGGGAGTCGTTTCAAGATTGATTTCTGTCTTGCTTGGTCTTCATCCAGATGAAGCAATCCGAGTTGTCTCCGAAAATATTCATCCTGAACACGGACCACTTTTTGAATCTACAACAGATTTCTCAAATTCCATTCTTTTGAAAAAAGCATTTCTTAATTCCGAGATTGCTCGTATTGAAAATAAAACGGCTTCCAGATGGTGGGCACCCAAACTGGATCTTTATGGTTACGCCCTTCGTTTTACCCAGAAAGAAAGGGAGTACAGTGAAGTTGGGCAACGAAATGATGTGACATTTGGTTTTAAGTTTACTCTTCCTCTTTTTGATGGAGGCGAAGGTATCGCTCAATCTGCGGCCAGTGCGGCCCAGGCAAGATCACGAGAACATCTCTTACGAAAACAATCTTTGATGCTAGAAAATGAGACAGGGAATGCCACCAGAAAATTAGAACTTGCTCATAAACTCATTCATGGCGCGGAGGAGAGTGTTAAGCTTATGTCAGAATACCGTGAGGGTATTATGAGTGAATATTCTAAAGGAATAAAAAACTCCCCGGATGTACTCCAGGCAAATCAACGTTGGATTGAGGCAAAGACTAAATTTGCTGAAGTAAAAAGAGATTATCAAATCGCCAAGACGGAAGCTCTCTATTTGATAGGACTTAAATAATGCCAATAAAGATGAGATGGTTTATCCTGTTTTAGCATGCCATTGGATTTTGAGTACCCGGTTTTAGATTAGGGACATGTACAGCTTTAGGAATTATTATTCGGTATATTTTTTAGGCTTTCCCCAGGAAGGCCGTCGATGCGATCACAAATTGTAAGATATTACTCAGAGTAATAATCCCGGTTAATTCTCGTTTGTGGTTAATAATGGGAAGAGCGTTTATTCTTTCTTTCAGAAGAATAATAGCTATTTCATTCACACTTGCGTGCTCTTCACACACAATAATTTTATTGGTCATAATGTCTTTACAGGATTTGTTTTCAAATTTTCCTGCCAGTTCTCGATCTGATATCATCCCAACAATCATTCCCTTATCATCAACTACTGGCAAATGACGAAACCTATACTTATTGAGTAGTGTCTGCGCTTCAAAAACCGAAGAATTTTGGGAGATGACTATTACTGGATAGGTCATGATATCTTTGGCATGGTGGCGTTTACGTTGCTCTTCAAAAGTCTTTGTGGCCTGTTTGTAGACCTCCAGCTTTTGATAAGATTTCTTTAATCCCTCATTTTGTTTGACCTCCTCCAGCAGTTCTTTAAATTCATCTACTTCGTTAAGTTTGCTAAGCGAATTAACCGGAGGGATTCCTGTCCTGACAGCGGAGGATGTAGGGTGAACCAGGGGAGAGAATTGACCATTAAAAACCACTAAAAAACTCATAAATCCATTGTAAGTTAAAAAAGATACGGAAACATGACAAATATTAGAGATTTTTTTGATTAAAGGAGCAAAATAGCTGGTAAATCGGTTAGGATATTATCGTAGAATTCTAAAAATACATATTTTAGGGGATTGAAATGAACATTCAGGTAAATACAGACCACAATATTGAAGGAAGCTCAGAACTAAATAGCTACATTGATAGCAGCTTATCTGAGCATTTTGAAAGATTCAAAAATGCTATCACTCGAATTGAAGTTCACTTATCTGACGAAAACGGCGGCAAGACCTCTTCCAATGACAAGCGTTGCCTATTAGAAGCTCGTATTGCTAACCACCAGCCAGTTGTTGTCAGTCATAATGCTGATACCATCCATCAGGCAATTGAAGGTGCTTCAGACAAACTCTTGCGCTCCCTTGATACAATGGTTGGAAGATTAACTGATCGTACTAGCGCCAAAGATCTTCTAGTTGAAGAAGTCATTATTGATGATGAAGAATAAATAGTCGGCAGGATTTAATCGTCCTGCCAGATTTTATAATAGAAACAGGTGATGGATTCCCACCTTATAACCGCCGTAAGTGTCGCTAAAACGACCGCTGATGATTCCTACTATTTGTAGGAGAACTATGCCTAAAATTTTCAAAATATCCGCAATGGCCATGTTTATAGGTTTGGTCTCTGCTATCTTTTCATCTCTGTTCCTTCATCTTTTAGCTTATACAAGCACTTTTAGATCAGGTCATCCTTATCTGATCTGGGGATTGCCGGTCTTTGGTTTATTATTTGCTTTAATCTTAAAAAAAATACCTCATCACATTAACCAGGGTGTTCCTTACATCTTGGAGGAAATAGAAAACGAAAAAGCGAAGGTCTCTACATGGATGGCCCCCTTTATTTTATTGTCCTCTCTCGGCACCCATCTTTTTGGAGGTTCGGCCGGACGAGAAGGGGTGGGAGTCATTATGGGGGCGAGTGTTGCTCATTATCTCCCTAAATTTCATAAAACATTTTCACGGATGCGGCCTTATCTTGTTTATGGCGGAATCGCTGCAGGTTTTTCTTCTATCTTTGGAACCCCTCTGACGGCCATTATTTTTGCTTTTGAACTTAATGCTTTTAAGCATTGGATGAAGCTTGAATTAATAATATGTGCTGTCATCTCTGCTTTTAGTGCACTGTTTGTTCAGAGTATTCTTGGGCCAGCTCATCAGCACTTTCAGGTTTCTTTTGATCTGAATAAAGATCTGCTGGTTTATGGAATCATCGTTATTTTTTCTTCCGGAATCGGGGCGAATATTTTTTATTGGGGACTTAAAGGTTACACAAAACTCATTTCCTCACTGTTTCCCGAGCTTGTGCAAAAGATGTTTTTCGGTGGTCTATTGATTAGTAGCTTGGTTTTTTTTACTGATGGCCATCAATATATAGGTATTGGCACTGACACCATCGCCAGGTCTTTTTTTTCTGAGATGAGTCACTTTGATTTCTTGATGAAATGTTTACTTACTGTCATGACTCTATCGGTTGGTTTTAAAGGTGGGGAAGTCACACCGCTACTATTTATGGGCGCGACCCTTTCTAATGGAATGGCGGCCTTTTTTGGTTTAAGAAACTTTGGTCTAAGTTCTTCTCTTGGTATGGTAAGTTTATTTGGGGCCGTAACGGGGACGCCTTTTGCTTCTGCCATGATGGGAATGGAATTATTTGGATGGCAGGTTGGCGTAATGGCATTCTTGACTTGTCTTGGAGCAAGACTGTTTATGGCCAAAAGATCAGTTTATAGACATTAAATGATGAGAGGTTATTATGAATCCCTGGCACGATGTAGATCTGGAATTTAATGGAAAGAATGAACTCAATTGTATTATAGAAATTCCTGCAGGATCTAAAATCAAGTACGAGATTGATAAAAAAAGCGGTCTTCTTAAAGTTGACCGTATCCTCTATAGTTCAGTCCATTATCCCTGTAATTATGGGCTTTTTTCCCAAACATATTGTGATGATGGGGATCCTTTGGATGTTCTGGTCATTGGACAATTACCTGTGGCCCCGCTTTCCATCATGCGAGTTCGTCCCATTGGAGTGATGCGCATGCTTGATCAGGGCAAAGGTGATGACAAGGTCATTTCCGTTCACATAGATGATCCTGAGTATCATCATATCAATTCCATTAAAGAAATTGCGCCTCATAAAATAAATGAAATCCGTCGTTTTTTTGAAAGTTACAAAGAGTTAGAAAAAAAGAGTGTTGAAATACTATCAATTGATGACGAATCCGAAGCGATTAAAGTCATCATAGAATCCATTGCATTCTATAAGTCCAGTTTTAATCGCTAATAAAGCAGGGGCCCTTACGGGCCCCTGGATTCGTTTTTAAAGTGAACAAGCGCCTAAGTAGTCATCGTGACTAATGTGCGCCTTCAGAGCAGGACAGGCAACCACAATTGTATGTGAAGAGGCATTGGCCATATGGCAGATCTTCACTTTTGATACCTTGTTAATTACTTTTCCTTTTTTCACAAATTTTTTAGTCCACAAGTACTGAGCATCCAGGTTACTGCACTTAGAGGCGTAAGCTTCTTCAAGCGTAGGCGCTGGAACTGGCTCGTCCACCGGATCAGTTGAACCACCTGATTCATTGGTCCCGTCATCCACAATCACTTCTCCGTCATCAGTTGGTGGATTGGCCCAAAGGTCAGGATTGGCCACACATTGAGAAAATACGGGTTCTTCTCCTTCCAGAACTTCGGGTTCATAAGCTGGCTGACAAATATCCACCAGCTGCTGACAGGAATTAAGATCCCTGGCCTCAGCACAATAGGCATCTGCCCCTTCAATCATCTCTTCCGTTGGGAAGAACTCATCCTGATTACAAGACGAGACCAGAACGGAAAAGGATAGAGCGAGAATAAGACCCACTTGTCCGTTGTTTAAACTACTGAATTTCATAAATGCTCCGTAGAGCGTAAGGTGCTGTTAAAAGTTAGTCCTTAACTTTAAGTCCAGACCTTGCGGCTTCTCTCGATTTCGTTCTTCCATAAACGTGCTGCATGAATAAACGTCCAACAACAAAATCGAGAAAAAATGTTCGTAAGAGGAGTGTATGCTTAATTTTTAAGCTTTTGAGGTATCTTTACTTTTTGTTTTAAATCATAGGTTTAAGATGATCACAATTTTTATACGGGTTGGAATTGAGGTTTTTTCGCCTCAATTCCTTGGCGGCTTTCAACTAGATTTTATTGTAGGGATTCCATTTCATGCTCCTGGCCTCTGTGATGTGAGGGGAAGTTATCTTCATCGAAAAAATTCATCAGCTCACCAAAAAGTTCCTGGGTCTCCTTTGGAAAACTTGAAATTTCGATTCCTTCAATTTGCAGTTGTTTAAATTTTTTTATGAGCTTTTTTAAACCCATATCAATTTCCTGAAACTCTTTTTGATGGGGAAGATTAGGAGTCGCAGTGATGGCCTCATCAACCCCTTGGGTTTTCGCAATTTTTACGAATTTTTTGATTTCCCGAACCGGTAGATCTTTCAGGTGAGAGATGACTTTGTTCTGGTCTTCCTTATTCAGTTTGACGATTTCATTGGTCTGACTAAGAGAGAGCTCGCCTTTTAAGCGGGCCTCTTTAACGACTCCTGATGCCATTTCGTCCCGATTGATGGCCTCATGGATTTGTTTTGGAGAAAGACCGGTTTTTTCAGATACCATGTTGAGAAATTTTTCAGCAGGTAAAACAACTTTCTTAACTTCGTTCTCAGGAGCTTCTTCCACAATATCTGCCTCTGGATTTAATTTCTGATAAATCTCTTTGGCCCGTCGAAGATGGGATTCAATTTCTATTTTCGACAGATCTTTTCTGACCAGATTCTCATCAATGGAAACTAATTCTTTTTCCAAAGGATTACGGTCGATCACCATTACCGGGGCTTCTGTGTGGCCGAGATTTAAGAGTGCTTGGTAGCGACGAGCACCGGCCAAAATGACGTTATCAGGGGATATTACCAAAGGGGCAATGAGCCCTAAGGTTTGAATGGATTTTTCCAGTTCAGTGACATCAGTTCCTAAACGCAAATAGGGATTAGTTGCTTTAAGCTCCGCGAGCTTTCTTATTTCCACTTGGACTCCTCGAATAATTGATTGTTCTGTTATGTTGCTTTAATGAAGTCTTCTTGTCAGGTAAAAGAACTTCACAAAACCTGACATCAAAGTGAATAAAGTTAATTTACCAGTATGATCTCAAGGGTATGGAGCGATACCTTCTCAATCCGTCAGCTAAAGTTGAAATTATTTATTTACTTATTTTTTGATTCTTTCTCCTTGTTTATGATTGTTAGTTGATTCCGATCTTCTTTCAAAAGGAGTTTTTATGGATTCTTTAAATATTGAAATGCCTCTGGTTTCTCAATGTGCCGTTCATGAATGTACTTATAACTTAAATAATAATTGCCACGCTAAGGCCATCACTATTGGAGATGGCAGTCATCCGGGTTGTGATACTTTTTTTAGTCTGGATGAACATTGTAAAGAGCAAAACCGCCAGGCAGGAGTGGGAGCATGTAAAGTGAACGATTGCATTCACAATGAAGACTTTGAATGCATGGCCAGGGATATAAATGTTGGTTTTTCAGGGAATGATATTAATTGCCTAACTTTTAAGGCCAGTTAAGATGACTTTGAAAAATCGGGAGACTGCGGCCCAGGAATTATTAAATAAGCTGATGACTTATAAAGGGAAAAATCCTTTAGTGGCAGGCATACCCAGAGGGGCCATGCCAATGGCCAAAATAATTGCGGACGGTCTTAGAGGAGAACTTTCTACAGTATTGGTTCACAAAATCCCAGCACCTGACAATCCAGAATTTGCCATTGGTTGTGTTGGTCTGTCTGGAAAAATTCAGTCACTTTCACATGCAAAGACTTATGGCACTGAAGCTTACATCGAAGCTGCTGCTCAAAAACAACTTAAAGTATTGAGGCAGCGGCAAGAATTATATGGTCTGAATAATCTTAACTATAAAGGCCGTGTCGTCATTATAGTTGATGACGGTATCGCTACCGGTGCAACTACCATCTGTGCTATTCAGGAAGTCCGGTCCCAATCACCAGAGAGGATAATTCTGGCCACCCCTGTTTCATCCATTGATGCTGCTGAACAAATAAGACCTTTGGTAGAAGAGTTAGTGGTTTTATATCTTCCGGAAATGATGTTCAGTATTGGTGAATTTTATCAATCTTTTCCTCAGGTGAGCGATCATGAAGTCATTGCAATGCTCAGGGGAGACTGATCAATGGCAGGAATTAAACCGGAAAGTAGCTTTTCTCCAAAAGGCCGACTCTTATCCTGAAAGAACTTCTAAGATCAAATCAGTAGAGACGCATATGTCCTGGGTCTTTTTGACTGATGAACATGCTTACAAGCTTAAAAAACCTGTCGACCTTCATTATTTAAAATTGTGCAGTGTCGAGGCAAGACGTCTTAATGCGGAAAAAGAAATTCAATTAAACCAGGATCTGGCCCCTGGGATTTATCTCAAAACGATTCCTCTTATATTAAATAAAGAACAAAAGTTGCAAATTGGAGGTCATTTAGGTGCCGGACAAATTGTGGACTGGTTGGTTCTGATGAAGCGCTTTCCTCAGGATGAAACTCTGGAGCAAAAGATACTTAGGAATGACTTGAATTGGTCTCAGTTCAAGGAAGCGGCCCAGCTTATAAGTCAGTTTTATTTAAAAGCTGAACCAGTAAATATTTCAGGTGAAGTGTATTGTTCAAGATTAGAACAATACGTTAGGGAAAATTATTATGCCCTGTCACAGAAGCGCTATGGTTTAGATCAAGGTGAGATTGATAGAATCCATAGTGCCCAGCTTGAATGCCTTTTATTTGGGTCTGAAGCGTTCTATAAGAGGGTTTTTGAAGGAAGGATTATCGAGGGACATGGGGATTTAAGACCAGAGCATATTTGTCTGAGTTCACCGCCTATCATTGTGGACCGACTGGAATTTAATCAAGAGTTAAGAACTTTGGATCCGGTGGATGAGCTATCTTATCTTACAATTGAATGTAGCTTTCTAGGATATCCTGAAGTCGGGGAATACTTCATGCATGTTTATCGGGAAATAACTCATGATCAAGTAGATGAAAGGGTCATTGGTTTTTATCGAAGTTTTCGTTCTTCTCTCAGGGCCAAGATATCATTGTGGCATTTAGACGACGAGCGCGTTCTAAATAAAGAAAAGTTTAAGAAAAAAGCGGCCCTTTATCTTAGCTTTGCAAAAAAGATTCTTGAGTGATGTAGGGATAGGTCTTAATTAAATCAACCAGAGAGTCACCCCCCTGGGCCCTTTTGATTGCCTTGGCAAAAAGAACTGACGTATCAAAAAGCAAAATCTTCTCTTTGAGTATTTCTTTTTTTAAGCGAAATGGAGGAATGCTGTCTGTGATAAGTACTTTATCGAGTTTAGGATGATTAAGTATCTCAGAAGCCGAACCTACAAAAAGACCATGGGTGGCGCAGGCAAAAATCTTTTTGGCACCGGCCCGGTCAAGAGCATCTACAGCAAGTTTTATGGTCTTCCCGGAGCTTATAATATCATCAATAATAATTGCTATTTTATCTTTCACTTCTCCGATTACACTTTCATTGCCTTCAACGACTCCTTCACTTCGATGTTTCTCCAGAAAAGCAATTCCAATAGGTTTTTTACAAAGTTCACTTAGTGTTTCGCGAAAACTTTCCGCTCTCTTCATACCTCCCGCATCAGGAGAAATGACCATGATATCCTCTGTATTGCTCATTTGAGTAAAATAAGGTGCAAACAAAACCTTAGCTTCCATATGTTCGGTAGGGATTCGAAATGCATTCTGGAAGGCCGAAAGGTTATGTATATCCAGCGCTATAATTTGATCAGCACCTGCAGACTCCAGTAGCTTTGCCATATATTTCATCGTTATCGGATCCCTGGGTTTGGTCTTCCTGTCTTTACGAGCATAAGCAAAGTATGGAATCACTACACTCACTTTTGCCGCAGAAGCATCTTTTAAAGCACTTATAAAAAATAATAAACGGCATAATTTATCATTAACACTCATTACAGTGTCGCTATAAAGAGAATTCAAGACAAACACATCCCGACCTCTTACATTTTCCAACGGCCTTATTTTATGTTCGCCATCTTCAAACTCCCGCTCTTCATGAAGAGATAAGGGAATGTGTAAATGTTCTGCAACGTTTTCCCCCCAGTGTTTGGAACTTCCAAGGGCAAATAATTGTGGTTCCATGAAACCTCCCATGCCTCAATTAACTACCCTAGGTATCAAGATAAAGGACAGGCACAGTGAGTATTCATTTTGCGGGACGGTTGATGAGAAATGTCAAAAAATATGACCAAAGTCATACTGGACTGGACTTTTTGGCCCCATAATAAAGCAATTATTTTCTTGGCCGGAAGAGTTTATTTGAAAATTCAAACGAAAATTTTACTCCCTCTAATCCTTATTTTTGGGCTGATGTCAGGACTGGTTATTTTACTTAACTATTCTAATCAACAAACTTTTGTTGAGCGCTTCATTGAAGAGCAAGCATTTCAAACAGCTTCCCAGTATTTTGACAGTGTGAATGCCATGATGATTACCGGCACGATGGAGAATCGCGAAATTTTACGAAATAAGCTTTTGGAAAATAAAGACATTGAAGACATTAAAATAGTACGTGGTGATAAAGTTAAGGATATGTATGGTGATGGCTTTAGTTATGAAAGCACCAGGGATGAACTCGATCAAAGAGGACTCAAAGGAGAAGAGATAAAAATCATTCAGAGCTTCAAAGGGAAAAGAACATTGACAATTTTACTGCCAGTGCTTGCAAGCTCCAATTATCGAGGCACCAATTGTTTAGAGTGCCATGAAGTGCCGGAAGGAACAGTCCTGGGAGCAACCAGAATTACATATTCATTAAATCGACTTGATCAGGAAGTGAAAGAAAATAGCATATACGTGGGCAAAATAATGATAGCTTTATTCATTGTTGCTCTCTTAATTGTCCTGGCCGTTTTAAGGGTAATTGCAGTGAGGAGAGTGAAGCTAATTCAGCAGGATATCGAATTAATTTCCCAGGACATGGATCTAACAAAAACCCTTCGTCGAAACAATTCTAAGGATGAAATTGCCAAGATGGCCAATGCCTTCGATGAGATGTTAAAGACGATCAGGGAGAGTTTATTTCAAGTAAAGAATTCAACATCAGAAATTGTCATGGGAACTGAAGAGATTTCCAACATCACCTCATTAACCGTTTCAGATATTATTCAACAAAAGGAAGAGATAAATAGTGTTGGGCAGACCATTCGTAAGATGAGCGCATCTTCTCAGAACGTGGCCGATAGTACTCATAAGTCTCAAAACTTTACTAATAATGTAGAAGCAGAGGTCGCAGATGGTGCTAATAAGGCCTTCTCCGCCCAACAAAAGATCAATAACCTTTACATCCAGATTGAACAAGTCTCGGCAATTGCAGAGAAGCTGGAACTTGAAACGCAGAGAATCGCAGAGTCAGTAAAAGTCGTGGATGATATCACAATGAAAACCCGCTTGCTTTCATTCAATGCCTCAGTTGAGGCAGGAAGAGCAGGCCAGGCAGGACTTGGCTTCTCAGTGGTTGCTAATGAAATAGGTGAACTTGCCCAGCAGACAAAAGTATCCAATCTTGAAATTGGAGAATGTACCGATCAATTAAAAAAACTCATGCACGAAGCTGTCATAGTTATAAGAGAAACCAAGACGCTTGCCACAGAAGGTCGAAATGAAGTCAACACTTCTTATGAAGCATTTAAGAATGTTGCCGTTGAGATGTCCAAGCTTAAAGATGTCATGATCAACATCGCTGGTAGTACCAAAGAACAAAGTGAAGCAACTCGAGAGGTCGAAGATAATATTCAGTCCATTATGAATCTATCAAATAAAACCACTGTTGCAGCACACAGAATAGGTGAGGTTAGTTCTGATTTTAGCCGCCTGGCCAATGAGTTGGATAAGCTCATTAACCAATTTAAAATTTGAATTGAATCAGGTGACCTTACGATCGAATGTTTTTAACAACTCATCAGTGGTCAGGAAGAAATCTCTCGCTTGGCCAACAATATCGGCCGATTCTTTTTGTGATTTTTCGATGAAACTTTTATTCATTTGATTTTCACTTCTTAATTCAGTCATATTTTGACCAATCTCCAGGATCTTTTTTTCCTGGTCAAGGTTAGAATTCATAATCTCGTTTATCCAATGAGTAGCTTTGGAAATATTTCTTACAACTTCATCTAAAACAATATCTGATTCGGTTGCCGTGATTTTACCAATTTCTACTTTCTCTTTACCTGCACTAACCAGCTCTTTAATGCTTTCGTTGGTTTCTTTAACGATCACGTTAACTTTCTCTATATTCTCTGCCAGCATGACTGAAATTTCCAGGGCCGAGCTTCCACTCATGGCCGCAAGCTTACCAATCTCTTCAGCAACAACGGAAAAACCCTTGCCATGTTCGCCTGCACGGGCCGCCTCAACGGATGCATTAAAAGATAAAAGCTTAGTTTGAAAAACAATATCGTTAATGACTTTTGTCTTTGTATCTATTTCCGAGATGACTTGAACCACTTCAGATATGCGATGATTACTGTTTTCAATGGCCTTGACCATCTTTTCATTACTCATGTAAATCTGGTTAACTGCTTCCAACATATCCAAAACAACTTCTTTTCCCTTATTGGCCGTGTAGTGACTAACTTCTACTGCCTCAGTCATTCTTTCTGATGTTTCAGTATTTTTATCAATGGAGGCCTTCATTTGTTCAATAGTCATTATGGTTGTATCCATGAGACTGAATTTGGTCATCTTGGTTTCAAAGGCAGAATCTTCAGAGTTTTGTTTGAAACGTGAAGCATTTTTTTTAATATTACTCTCTATTGTTTCCAGATGATTAAGAACTTTAAAGACGGTCTTAAAGGTGATCGCTCCGATCAGGCAATAACTAATGAGGCCCAGACCAAGGTAGGCGTAGATATAAGGATTAACCTTCAAATCGATTTGATAGGTCAATAGTCCTAAAAAACTAAGAGTAAGCAAGAAGGTTGAAATGAATAAAATGATGAGTTTATTTTTTAAGCTAATGTTTTTCATATCTTTCTATTCGTCCGGTTTAGGATTTCAATCAATAGAGATTTTCGAATAATTGCCATATTTAAGATATATCAATAGCTTCCGATAAGAATTATACAAGGAGCTTCTATGAAAACTGATCGTTATCGCAAGCATCATGATGAATTACTTAATGTCGTGGGCAACATACAAAAATATCTTACAGTCGAAGAAGTGCAATCAAACCCTGCCGTTATTAGAAAGCTTTTAACAATACTTGCCGGTGCTGTCAGAATTCACCTGGCCTTTGAGGATAGGGCCCTCTATCCTTCGCTTCTGGCCAGCACTAACTCTACTGTTAGTACAACTGCAAAACAATTCATGGATGAGATGAGTGGAATTCAAGGCGTGCTCGAAGGATATTTGGATAAATATCACTCTGTTAAAATTATTAAAAATAATCCAGATGATTTTATTTATGAAACCAAAGAATTGTTTAAGGTTTTAGGAGAAAGGATTGGCAGAGAAAATAGGGACTTTTACCCTTTGGTGGATGCAATGAATGATTAGGATTTAATTTTATGGCCTGTCTTGAAAATCATCCATACCACAACTAAGCAAATGAAAAGGAAGAGTGCGGTCATAGCGAGACTGTGCTCTACCCCCACATCCGAGACTCCGTAAAAACTCCAGCGAAATCCACTTACTAAATATACAACTGGATTGAAAAGAGTCACTTTCCTCCAGAAAGGGGGAAGCATGTGAATGGAATAAAAACTTCCGCCCAAAAAAGTCAGTGGTGTAATGATTAACAGCGGAACCACTTGTAGTTTTTCAAAACCGTCGGCCCAAACGCCGATGATAAAACCCAGAAGAGAGAAAGTCACCGAAGTCAGGACCAGGAATGATATCATCCAAACAGGATGCTCGATGCGATAGTCTACAAAAAGTCTTGCTGTTAAAAGGATGACTGCTCCCAAAAGAACAGACTTGGTAGCGGCCGCACCAACATAACCTAGCACGGTTTCAAAGGCCGATATGGGAGCGGAAAGTATTTCATAAATGGTCCCCGAAAAACGTGGCATATAAATGCCAAATGAAGCATTTGAAATACTTTCAGTCAAAATGGAGAGCATGACCAGACCGGGAACAATGAAGGCGCCGTAAGAGATGCCATCAATCTCACCCATCCGTGAAGCCACTGCCGAGCCAAATACAATAAAATACAGAGAGGTCGAAATAACCGGAGAGGCAATACTTTGAAAAAGCGTTCGGAAAAACCGGGCCATTTCATAAAAATAAAGCGCACGAACGCTATAAATATTCATGAGTGTCTTCCCACAAGCTTAACGAAAATTTCTTCCAGCGAACTTTCTTTGGTTCTGAGATCTTTTAATTCAATACCCTGATCATTTAAACGTTTTAATAAGGGAGCGATTCCGGTTTCCTCGGCACTAGAATCAAAGGAATAAGTTAGTTCCAGACGATCTTCTGAAATATTCAAGGGCGCGTCTTCCAAATCAATGTGAAGGGGTCTTTGCAGAGTCAGGATGAGCTGACGTTTTCCGAGCTTTTTCATGAGTTTGGTTTTTTCTTCTACTAAAATGATTTTCCCTTCATTGATTACACCAATTCGGTCTGCCATTTCCTGTGCTTCTTCTATGTAATGAGTGGTAAGGATAATAGTCACTCCGGTTTTCCGTAATTGCCGTACCAAGTTCCACATATCTCTTCTAAGCTCTACATCCACTCCGGCAGAGGGTTCATCCAGAAAAAGAATATCAGGTTGATGAGAGAGGGCCTTGGCCATCATTACTCTGCGTTTCATGCCACCAGAGAGAGTCATGATTCGACTGTTTCGTTTATCCCAGAGAGAGAGATCTTTAAGAATTTTTTCAATAAGTGCATCGTCATTTGGTTTCCCAAAAAGGTTGCGACTGAACTTAACGGTATCCCAGACTTTTTCAAACATGTCTGTTGTAAGTTCCTGGGGAACTAAACCAATTAAAGAACGGGCAGAACGATATTCTTTTTTTATATCATATCCGAAGGCCTTCACATTGCCTGAAGTCGCGTTAACAATTCCACAGATGATATTGATTAAGGTGGTTTTCCCTGCCCCGTTTGGACCCAATAGGGCGAAGATCTCGCCCTTGTTGATGTTAAGATGAATATCATTGAGGGCCCTAAAACCTGAAGCATAGGTTTTATTCAGGGATTGAACCGAGATGACTTCTTTTTCCATATAATTTTAAAGGCCACCCTAAGGTGGCCTGTTTTTCTTATTTGGTTTTAAGAGTAACAATCACTTTCTTATGGTATGAAGGACCAGAGAGACGTCCGGTAAGCTTGCAGTTACCATTTAAGTAGATCGTAGGTCTTTTGAAAATACGGCTTAAACCCATTTTCCCACAAACCACATCACCCTCAGCTCCATGGTAAACTACTTCATCATTCATGAGCATAAGACCATCAACTTTAACCGTGTCTTGAAAAACTAACACAGGAATTTCTGTCCGGTGAGGGAAATGTCGACCCCACTGATCGTAGTGACCTCCGCCCCAATGTGGGCGATTTTCAGTGACTGTGACCCGGACAAAGCCTTCACCAGTACTTTGATTCATTTGAAAGCGGGAGTCCACCATCGTATTAAAAGACTCAAGTCTGGGAACCTCGGCTTCCAGAACAGTAACTTCTGCCGCGTGAACGATTGATACACTAAGGACCAAAAAGGCGAGAATCAGTGTTTTCATAAAATACTCCTCAAGTTGATCTTCAAAGAGCATTGTCTATATCACTGATGAATTTAGAAAGTTAAGTCCGGCTTTTTAAGGATTGAGTCGAAGACCAGTTAACGATTACCGTTAACTGGGCCCCGAGGTTTATCACTCTTTTGAACTTTGATCTCAGAAGGGCTTCTGGTTGCACCATGCTCTCTGCGAAACATTTTTTTGATAGATGTGTCACTTTGGGCAGTCTGGCGGCAACTGTCGGCAATTTTTAGCTGATCTGCGCACTTAACGCAAATCCATTCTGCTTCGGTGGTTGGATTATGATGATAATATAGCTCAACGTCAGGGCGCACCTGCTGACATTCTTCGCAGAAGTTACGTTGTTCCTGATGAATAATTGCTTCAGTTACTTGTTTCTTTTTAATCTGCTCTCTTTCATTTGGGGCCTTGGGCGTTTGAGTAGGTTTAAGGCCGGCCTGAAGCAGTTGTTCTTTTAAGCTTTTCACTGGTTTTCTCCATTCCAATTTTTCACAGTCTAGCAAAAATCGCCCATTTTCACCACCAGGGAACTTTTACTTAAGCATAATATCTTCAAATGAGGCCAGCCCGGCCTTGGCACCTTCCCCCATAGCGATGATAATTTGCTTATAAGGCACGGTTGTTACATCACCCGCAGCATAAATTCCGGCCACATTGGTTCGACATTTTTCATCGATGATGATTTCTCCAGACTTATTGGTTCCTACGACGTCTTTAATGAAGGCCGAGTTAGGTACCAGACCGATTTGGACGAAAATACCTTCTAATTCCAGGCTTGTTAGTTCACCGGTGTTTCGGTCTTCGTATTCCAATGCCACAACTTTACCATTATCCCCAATGACTCGGTTAGTACGGGCATTTTTTAGAACGGTAACATTAGTTAGGGATTCTAATTTATCTACCAGTACTTTATCGGCCTTAAGAGTTGGCATGAATTCAAATACTGTTACGGATTTAACTATGCCAGCGAGGTCAATGGCAGCTTCTACGCCTGAATTTCCTCCTCCAATCACAGCGATATCTTTCCCTTTAAAATAAGGGCCGTCACAATGGGGACAAAAGGCAACTCCGCGACCGAGGTATTCTTTTTCTCCTGGAATTCCCAACTCTCTCCATTTGGCACCTGTCGCTACAATCAGGGATTTCGTTTCGAGGTATTCTCCACTTTCGAGCTCAATCTTTTTAAGATCACCATTTCCAACTGACTTAACCCGGCGGTGCTCTAAGAACTTTATGGGATAATCACTTAAGTGAGCGGCCAATTGAGCGGCAAGTTGGGGACCCTCGGTATATTTAACTGAAATGAGGTTTTCGATACCTTTGGTATCCTGAACCTGACCACCAATCTTTTCTGCAATGATGGCCGTTTTTAAACCTTTGCGGGCAGAGTAGATGGCGGCCGAAGCGCCTCCGGGGCCAGCTCCAACCACCACTACATCAAACTGTCCAAGATCCAGGTTTGTGGGTTGGGATTGGGCCTTTTCATCTATTCCAAATTCTTTTTCAAGTTTTGCAATGAGATCAACGAGTCCAATCTTTCCTGAGCTGATAAGCTTGTTTCCACTTACAACACTTGGAACACCCTGGATGCCTAGCTCCTGGACTTCATCCTGAACTAGTCCACCGTCAATCATTGTGTGTTTGAAGTCAGGATGATGAAGGGCCATGATGTTTAAGGCCTGAACGACTTCAGGACAATTTTCACAGCTTAAAGAAATATAGGTTTTAAGATCTATCGAACCCTTAAGTCGTTTTACACGACTCAGGATTGATTCATCAGGCAACTTGCCTTTTCCGTCTGCATTCAGAATAGCAAGGATAAGTGAGGTAAATTCATGTCCGCCAGGAACTCCCGAAAAAGTGATGCCGGTGGCCTTCCCTTTATATTCAAGAGAAAGATTCGGAATCGGTGAACTGATATCCGACTCAAAAAGCTTAATCTTTTCCGAAGTGGAAGCTATACCTCTTACTAGTTCCACGAGTTCATCTTGTTTCTCGTGATTAGACCGGGCAAGAACCAGGGTGACTTCGTTTTCGAGAGCTTTATACACACTTTTAAGTTGTTCTAAAATATTACTGTCTAACATAATTACCTCACTAGAGAGCTACTTAGATTTTACCAACGAGATCCAGACCAGGTTTAAGAGTTTCAGCACCTGGTTTCCATTTTGCCGGACACACTTCATTTGGGTGATTACGGATAAACTGAGCGGCCTTAACTTTTCTCATCAGTTCTTCAGCATTACGGCCTATTCCATTGTCTTGCACTTCGGAGAGTTTGATTAAACCATCCGGATCTACCAGGAATGTTCCGCGATAAGCTAGACCTTCTTCTTCAATGTAGACACCTAAGGCCCGTGAAAGAGCACCTGTTGGATCTGCTAGCATTGGATAGTTAATTTTTTTGATTGATTCAGAGGTGTCATGCCAGGCCTTATGGGAGAAATGAGTATCAGTACTGACTGAATAAACTTCAACTCCCATCTTTTTGAACTCTTCGTATTTCTCGGCCATGTCTACCAATTCTGTTGGGCAGACGAATGTAAAGTCGGCCGGATAGAAAAAGAAGATGGCCCATTTCCCTTCCAGATCTTTATTGGTAACTGTTTTGAAATCGGAATTGTGATAAGCTTGGGCCTTAAAAGCGGGAACTTTAGTATTGATCAATGTGTTCATTCGATCCTCCTTCGATTTATTGGAAAATGTTCACTCATGCATCTTCGTGCATCTGGCATTTTTCATCCAATATTTGATTTCGATGATCCGATAGAGATTATCTATCGCTTAGAAAAACTCAGGATAATCAAAGGTTTGAGAGAGTTTGAAAGCTGCATTGATCAGGCCCACATGGGTATAAGTCTGTGGAAAGTTACCCCAAGGGCTTTTGGTAGCCTCATGAATATCTTCGCTGAAAAGACCTAAATGGTTTGAATAATCCAGCATCTTTTCAAAAATTCTAAATGCTTCATCAATGTATCCTGAACAGGCCAGGGCCTCCACATACCAGAAAGTACAAACGGCAAAGGTCACTTCAGGACGTCCAAAATCATCAGGGCGATCATACCGATACATGCTGCCTCCGGGAGTCAGGAGGGCCTTTTCAATGAACTCAAGATGTTTTTTTGCTCGCTGGCTTCTCGGGGCCAGAAAACCCAAGGTTATCAAATGAAGCAGGCTAGCATCTGCATAATGATTTCCCTGGGAGGGAAGATAGGTTCCTAATTTAGGATCATAACAGGACTCAATATAATTTCGTGAGCGCGAGGACAACGCCATGGCCATGTAGTAGAGGTCCTTATCACCTAATTTCTCTGCGATCTTGGCGGCCGCCTTACTTCCTGCCCAGTGAAAGAGATAAGTGTAACAATGTCTTTCCTGCATGTTCCGATACTCCCAGAGAGTTGCATCAGGCTCATTCATTCTCTTATCTATATAACCTAAAGTTTTACGGACAAGATTATAAGAAGAAGGTCCCAGATGACCGGGAAATCTCTCATCAACATACAGAGGAAACTGCGCCAATAAAACTTGTCCATAAATATCGTTTTGAATTTGTCGGGAAGCCAGATTGCCAATTCGCACTGGACCGTTACCTCGGTAACCTTTAAGGTCCACGATGATTTCAGGTGGAACAGGATCTCCGGAAATAGTATAAACCGGAGAGAAACGGCCGACTTCCTCTTCCGCAATATTGATAATATATTGAGCAAATTTTTTCATTTCATCAAAACGACTCATGCGATTGAGGGCATTGAGAGTATAGTAAGTATCTCTTAACCAACAGTAGCGGTAATCCCATGTTCGACCGGAGCCTGGTGACTCTGGTAAACTTGCGGTAGTTGATGCAATGATGGCCCCCGTGTCTTCATATTGATGAAGCTTAAGCGCCAGAGCTGACCTTAGTACTGGCTTTTGATAAAGACGACTGATGGAACATTGGCTGGCCCATCGTTGCCAGTAATTAATGGTCCGATAAAGGTAAGATTCCACGGTAATTTTAATGGGATCGTCAAAGGACATACCCCAGGTTAATACCAGGTATTTGACTTCATCGAGTACAAAGAATTTTTCTTTTTCAATATAGCTGAGAGGAATGTCACTGGTTAATCTGATGGGTTCGCCAATTCCGCTGTAATGAACATGATTACTCCCAAAATGTACAGTTGGTTTTCGTTTACCGTAATCACCCCTGGGAGAGCAGATGACTTTAATTTGAGGAGTGCCTCTCAGAGGTTCAATTTTTCTCATTAGCATGAGAGGTTTATTAAAACGATCATGTTGCTCAAATCTGGGAGCAAAATCCGTAATGCGAAACATACAGTCACCGCATGTGACATCTGTTTGCAAAACATTTGTATTCTCAACATAGGTTTGTTCAAAATGGTTCGATTCACCTTTAGGAATGATAGAAAATTCTCCGCCTTCATTTTCATCCAACAAAGCCCCGAAGATTGAATTATCATCAAAATGGGGCCAGCACATCCAAACGATACTTGCTTCACTATTAATTAAGGCCGAATAATTACAATTTCCAATAAGTCCCATCTTGTAATCATTCTTTAGTTTATCCATTATTATGCCTTTATTGGGGTAGCATGCTTTCCACTGTTTTATTCAATGTCTCAAATTCAAAAGGTTTTCCTAAATACGAATCAGCTCCAATTTCCATCGCCCTGGTAGGTGAATCATCTGCTGCAGTCATGATGACTATCGGGCAGGCGCGACCATAAATGTCAGTGAACTTTTGAGAAAAAGTCCAGCCATTCATCACGGGCATATTCATATCGAGCAGAATGAGCTGAGGGAGACCTTCATGAGCAATGATATCCAAAGCTTCCTGTCCATTGCCTGCGGTTAAGACTTGATAATTTTTTTCTTCAAGTTCTTCTTTGATAAGCATTGTTAAATCAATTTGATCATCAACGATAAGGATTTTGGCTTTTGATTGATCCATCATTTTTTCCTCACTACATATAGTAATAAAGGAATGAGAAACTTAACGCTTAAAGCTTTCTTAAGATTAAATACTTGATTGAGAACATTAATCATAATTATCTAACCGAAGCGTACTAAGACATTGTTAAGAACTCGGCTAATAAAGCGCGGCTTTTACAATTCGTATTCCCAAGGCCACCTTTAAAAGATGAAGCTTTTTTAATTTAAGAAATCTTATAATTACTGATGAAAATCAATGAAAGTTTGTTATGATGTGTCCTATAACATTGGAATACGGCCATGTCTTTTGCCACTAGAAAGAATCCATTCTGTAGGGAGATAACAGGGACTGTTATGTCCTTTGTCGCTTTATTATGCATTCTGACTAGTTTCAATATCTCCTATCAGAAAAATAGTTTTTCACTTTCGGAGAGCGGCGTATACACGCTGGAAGAGACCCCTGAAACAGATACTGTATATTCCATTGATGATTCTCTTGATGAGAGTTTTTTTACTGCATTTTTTCTTTCATCATTACTCATTCATGCCAATAAATCTTCATTAATTCTTCTTAGCTATAATTCTTTTTATATCCAAAGAATAATGCCACTTCACCTGTTAGATATACCGCCTCCCACGTCTTCACTAACTATTTAATTCATTCTTCATTCTAAGCACTTTTTTAGTGGAAACATTTCCATAGGAGTACCTATGACGAAACCTGATTTACAATACGATCTAAAATCTTCAATAGTCGTTTTCTTAGTGGCCCTACCTTTATGTCTAGGCATTGCACTTGCTTCCGGAGCTCCATTGGCCTCAGGCCTTGTGGCCGGAATCTTGGGCGGTGTTGTTGTTGGTCTTTTTAGTAACTCTCAAATAAGTGTATCAGGACCGGCCGCTGGTCTGACGGTTATAGTCGCAAATGGTATAACCCAACTAGGTGGGTTTGAGCACTTCGGTATTGCTGTTCTTCTGGCAGGAATTTTTCAAATCCTTTTTGGATTGATGAAAGGTGGAACAATTGGGGATTATTTCCCAACGGCAGTAATAAAAGGAATGCTTGCTGCCATCGGGCTCATACTGATTATAAAACAATTACCCAATGCTTTAGGACTTGCTCCAGGTTCTTATTCCTTTAGTGGTATCCAGAAGGAAATTGTTCTCATTTCGATTCTATCTTTAGGGATAATGTTAAGTTGGGATAAGCTGGCGGCATCAGGGAATAAACTCGCCAAACTAGTGCCAGGTCCTTTAGTTGCAGTTTTGGCCTCAATTTTTGTAAACTCTTTCTTTCAACTAGTCGGACCGAAAGGTTTAGTCCAATTACCAGATCAAATATTTAACAAACTGCTGTTGCCTGATTTTTTCAGCCTCAATTGGAATGTTCTGGAGATTGCTTTATCAATCGCGATTGTTGCTTCTTTAGAAACTCTTTTATGTATCGATGCTGCGGATAGAATTGATCCACTTAAACGAAAGACTAATAAAAATATTGAATTGTTGGCACAGGGAATCGGTAATACTCTTTCTGGAATTCTTGGAGGGTTACCATTAACAGCGGTCATCGTAAGAACTTCCGCAAACGTGGCATCCGGTGCCAAGACAAAGTATTCAGCTATCTTTCATGGTTGTTGGATTCTACTCTGTGTTCTTTTCATTCCCAATTTTTTAAATCTTATCCCTCTGGCCACTTTGGCCTGTGTACTATTGTTGGTTGGTTATAAATTAACTAAACCTGTCTTTTATGTTGAGATGTGGAAAAGAGGTTGGCCACAACTTCTCATCTTTTGTGTCACCATAGGTGCAATCCTTGCTACGGATCTTTTAAAAGGTATTTTCGCCGGACTGGCGCTGGCCATCTTTTTTGAATTAAAAAAACCTGCCATTAATTGTTTGGAAGTGGATCATGAGGAAGACAAAGTACATTTTAAGTTTTTGAAGAATGTCTCTTTCCTACATAAGGCGAAAATAGCTAAAATTTTAAACGAACTGGAAGAAGGAAAAGCGATCTATTTTCATGGTATGAATCTGGTAAGGATCCACGTAGATGTCCGTGAACTGCTTCTTGATTATCAAGAAGAGGCCAAGAAAAAGAATCTGATGGTCGTGTTTATTTAGGAGAATGCAATGTTAATAGATATGGACTTTTTAAGTGAAGTCGCCCGGGATCTACCTATTATTCGACCGATTAAAGAGTTTATCCATCTTAATTTGCTGCTTCCTTACCAGCATCTACCTTTTTGGAATGCATTAACGGAAGTAAGTGCAAAATTTGAAGCACATCCTTTACCAGAGCTTGAACATTATAGGAAAAAGATTAAATCCGGTGAACTTCCTCTGGTACTCTTGCGGGATAAATTAGATAGGATTTTGAAAGAAGATTCAGAACAGGCGATGAAATTTATCCTAGAGGGAAAATTCGAGTTTATTCATCATGATTCCAGGACAGGAAAGCTGCATGATTGCTGGAACGAGTATTTAGGGATCAATATCATTCAATTGGCAGATGGTATGTTAATTAAATGGCTTTCAATGTTTATGGATCAGGGAATAGGTCATTGGCAAATGCCTGAATCCGGTGAAAGAAGCTTTTACGATTGCCTGAAAAATCTCATTTTTTCCAGTTACATCGTACCTGCTCCTTTTAGAAAACTTGTTCTGAGTGACTACTTTTTATCGACGCCGGAAGAAACGATTGAAGCCCATCTGAAATTCCTTTGTCCTGATGAAGATCTTCAAAAAACTTATATTCGTGAATCCATCATGACTTTACGAGGATGGGCCGGATTGATTTATAACATCCAACAGTCTCCTCAGCTTCTACCTTTTCCAAGAAAAATAGATCTGTTGGATTTTCTGGCCATTAAGCTGATTCTTGAACGGGCGTGGATTGAACAAGAATCCCCAATCACTGGACATCCTGTTTTTCCAAAAACACTGGAGCCTCTATCCTTAACTCCCGAAGCGAAGAAAAACTTTCTGGCCTTCCGTGCCTGCCAGGAAGCTTTAGAAGAAGCCACTTATGATCAGTATTTAAAGACTATCATAGAGAAACAAGATGAAAATGAAGCACTCTCAGACTATCAAGCTATTTTTTGCATGGATGACAGGGAAAGCTCGTTACGACGATTTTTAGAAGAAACTTCATCCCGAATCGAAACTTTTGGTACCGCCGGACATTATGGCATCAATTGTCTTTATCATCACCCGGAAGATGCTTTTCCTAAAAAACAGTGTCCAGCACCAGCTGCGGTTGAGGTTTATTTGAGAGATGTTCCGATAGAGAATGAGAATAAAAGGCTGCCCCGATTATTGAAGTTTAAGAACACTCAGCCAACTGGCAATTTCTTGAAAGAATGGTTCTTTTCGCACCTGAATGCAGTTTCTTCCACTATGAAATTGACCTCTAATCTTTTTTTTCCTTTGGGATTTAAATCATTGGAAAATGTCATCGAGATCAAGAGTGAGAACAAGCTAAAACTTTTTAGAGATGAGTCAGTGACAGCAGGAGATTCTAAACTTCCTGAAGGTTACACACTTAACCAGATGGTGGATTTAGTTTACCAGCAACTTGTCTTAATCGGATTTATTCATCATTTTTCTCCTTTGATCTTTATTATTGGCCATGGATCAAACAGTGTTAATAATCCCTATTTTGCGACTTATGGTTGTGGGGCCTGTTCCGGTCGCTCTGGTGCCGCCAATGCCAGGGCCTTTGTCGAAATGGCAAACAATGTTGAAGTCAGAGAATTACTCAAAGCTAAATATGGACTTTTCATCCCGTCAACGACTTACTTCATAGCAGGTTTTCACGATACAACCCGGGATGTGATTGAGCTCTATGAGTCTCATTCCATACCTTCTGAACAAAAATGTTCCTATGAAAGATTCAAAAAATATCTTTCAATTGCACTTTATAAAAATGCCAGGGAAAGAAGTAAGTCCTTCAAGCTTGTCACTTATCGACCTGTAAGTAAGCAAGCTCAGAAAGAAGTTCTAAGGCGTTCTTATTCATTATTTGAAACCAGACCTGAGCTAGGACATACTGGAGTGGCCTTTGCCATTGTTGGACGTAGGGATATAACTAAGGGTTTAATTCCGGATCAACCGGCATTCCTTCAGTCCTACGACCCTTCAGTGGATCCGGATGGGAAATTGTTAGCAACAACATTAGGGGCCGTCATCCCGGTTTGTTCAGGAATTAATCTGGACTACTTTTTTTCACGAGTCGATAATCTGCGATTTGGTGCTGGATCAAAATTACCGCAAAATATTGTGGGAAATCTTGGTGTCAGTCATGGGACTGAGAGCGATCTACTTTTTGGTTTACCTTTTCAAATGATTGATCAACATCAACCGCTTCGATTATTCTTATTGATTGAGCAAAAACCTGAGATCGCCTTGGCGGCCATTCAGAATAATCCACTGGTAAAGCAAATTGTCTATAATCATTGGGTTCACTACGCTTGTTTTGATCCGTCCATTAAAAAGATATTTCTTTTTGAGAATGGACAGATGCTGATCAAAGAAAATTTCCAGGAGCTTGTATGAAAGCGTTGTTTCTCTTCTATCTTTTACCTTTGCTTTCCTCCATGTTGCTCGCAATCCCTATTAAGCATTCCGAAAAAATTATTACGAGATTAACGACACTTAGTCTCGCGATTCCTTCATTCGTAAGTATTTATCTTTTCATCAATTCTTTTCATGGGTCATTCCCATTGGAACTCGAACTGGCAGTGATCAAAGTCTCCGGACATAATTTTCCTTTTACCGCTTGGTTGGACATAGGGACTTTTGTCATGTTGGGACTAACCCATATCCTGGGATTATTGGTTGTGAAGTATTCTCATGGTTACCTCCATTTAGAAAAAGGCTATCAGCGATTTTTTAGCACCATTCTCTTTTTTATCTTTGGTATGGAAGTGCTTTCACTTGCAGGGCATATGGATTTATTTTTTGCAGGATGGGAGATTGTGGGCTTTAGCTCTTTTCTTCTCATTGCTTTTTACCGCTCGCAAACCCGTTCAGTTTCCAATGCCTGGAGAATTTATAATATCTACCGAGTTTGTGATCTGGGACTTTTAATGGGAGCCGTAATGGGCCATATTCTTTGGCACGAGGCCACCCGTTTCTCTGCTCTTCAGGAGATGTCGGGGCAGCTTTTATCAGCAACAAATCAAACTTCTTTGACTCTTTTAACTTTTTTTATCATCTTTGCTTCTTTAGGGAAATCGGCCCAGTTTCCTTTTCACAACTGGCCATCCCAGGCGATGGAAGGACCGACTCCTTCAAGTGCCATCTTTTACGGCGCACTTTCTATTCACGCTGGTGTCTTTTTACTCATCCGCATGCAGCCGCTATGGTCTCATGGCCAGATGGGTACCATTTTAATCGGAGTGATAGGCTTACTTACCTTGTTTTTTTCCTCAGTCCAAGGCCGTATTCAAACCAACATTAAAGGGCAAATTGCTTTTGCCAGCACCTCACAGATTGGGTTGATGTTTATCGAATTAAGTCTAGGATTCACCCAATTAGTACTGATTCATCTTTTTTGTCATGCTCTTTACCGATGCTTCCAATTACTGGTTTCTCCCTCTGTGGTTGCCAGTTCCTCTAGTCTGAATAATAAGGTGGTTTTTCAGCGGATTAAAACCCGTAAAATACTATTGGATAAACTTCCCACAAGATTGAAGAACACCTTTTACGTCCTGGGCATGACAGATTTTTCCATGGATATATCCTGGCGTGGCTTTAGCTTTATTCCCTGGAAAACTATTTACTGGAAATTAAGACGTGCCATTTCTCATCCAGCAATTATGACTGTTCTGGCAGCGCTGTCAGTTCTCTCCCTGTCAAGGGTTGAAGGAGTTGATGGTGTTCAAGTCTTTTCAGTTTTATTTGCTTTAATGTCAGTATATTTCGCTTTGAAGTCTATTTTCTTTCATCATAGGCCATTTAGTGCCATGAGGGATTTCAGTTTTTCACTTATTGGCTGCATGGTCTCAGTTTATCTTTTAAATAAACAACTATTGCATTCGATTGAAGCTTATATCTTACCTGTGACTCCATTTTTGGTTTTGGCACTTATCATATGTTGGCAGTTCAGAAAACATGACTTGAGAAACTTTCATGCGCTGGGAACGAAGCATGCATTGGCCGCCAATGTGTTCATGATTTGTTTTATGGTTCTCTCCGGCATGCCGGTCACGACGGCCTTTATAGGGGAAGACATGCTCTTAGAAGAACTTCTTAAGCATTCTTCTCTCATCACAGCTTTGATTGCCCTATGTTTAATGATCAACGGGTTATTATTCGCTAAAATCTACAGTCGACTTTTTATGGGAAGAGAAGCTCTTTGATGTGTTTAATTAAGTGGGGACATGTCCCCACTTAATTAAATTCCAGCATTAGAATTTGAAGCCGATGCCAAGCCCAACGATTAGAGGATCAATATCAACTTCTGCATCAACACTTCCGTTGGCGTAGGTTGAGACATGAACGTCAGTTGATAAGTATAGTTTCTTTATGTCCAGATTAAGAAATAGATTATCTGCGATTTGATAATCCCCACCTGTCTGAAAGGCATAACCGAGACTGTTTTCATAGGTCACGCTTTTTGCAACTCCTGAGTCAGCACCATAAAAGATTGTATAGTTAAGACCTGCTCCAACATATGGTTTAAATTTTCCAAATTGGTGATGATATTGAGCTGTCAAGGTAGGAGGCAGAAGGGAGACATCACCCAAGTCCAGATTATTTAATAGCGTATTGTTAGCGGACGCTTTATGAGTCGTTGTCGCAAGAATAAGCTCTAAGGCAATGTTGTCATTGAAAAAGTAAGAAAAATCGATTTCAGGAACTGAAGCATTGTTAAGATTTACATCACCTCCAATAATTGTCGGAGTTCCTGATTCGTCCGGCATCACATTAATTGCTCTCATTCGAACCATCATATCTGAACTCATGGCAGATACAGAAGATACGATGAGAGAACTCCCTACAACCAATACAGCAATCTTTGTTTTCATAAATTCCCCTTTTATCAACTGATAAATTATTTTATGAATCTGATTGAGTTTATTTTACTTAAAGAGAAATAATAAAAATCTGATTGGTGAAAGGATGTTTTATGATTGTAGTCATAAGGATTAAAATGGGACTGGCCGGAACTAGTCCGGCCGGATGGAATTACCGATTGATGATAGTATTAGCAGATTTACCTTCAATAGATCTTACATATATCAATACATCTTTATTTGATAGTGACCGTAATTTGAATTTCACTGGGATTTGAATTCTTTCATTCCCTTCATTACAAACGGATGAAACTTTTTTCATGATGGGTAATATAGAGATAGTGTCTTTTTTGTTTGAGAGATAGTCGACTCGATCAAAAACCAGACAGTCACTTGGAACTTTAGCATGTAATACAGCATCCCCACTTAGACCACCTGTAAAACCGAGTTCTATGTATTCAACGATAGGGTAAAGATGATCGTCTACGCTGGTAGAACTTGAAACTGCAACATTAAGTTTTTCTCTTTGTTCATATGGGGATTTTTCGTTAACGATTATTTCGTAATCCCCACCCTGCAGGTTACCTACAGTAATTTCTTCTTTAAATGGAATGATCATTGGTTCACATAAATCAGATTTTGCATTTTCTCTTTGGAGAGCTGTTACAGTAATGAGGATTTTGTCATTTTTATGTACAACATCAACTTTGTTAGTGATGTAACATGGACTCGGAAACTGTCCGGTTACGATTACTTCCACGTTATCATTATTATCAAAGCCATTAGGTACAAACAGGTGATTGACCGGTGAAATGATAACTTTTGGTTCACTGGCGTGAATTAAAGCTGAAAAAGTGAGCACTGCGAAAACCATTGTGAAATGTTTCATTTAATCCTCCCTGGATTTAAGTGAGTTGAATATATCCACTGGAATATGCTAAAAATCTGATTGAAGCTCTCTTAAAGCATGATATTTGTCATAAAGCATATAAGATGTATTAGGGGGAAAATCCCCCTTGGTTAGCTGACTCATAGCTTTCCAATAAATGGAAGTATTGAGATAGTAGACCAAAAGGATAAGTATGGAAGACGGTCAGTTTCTAGGCCCTGAAGATAAAAAGAAAATGGAAGCTCTTAAAAAAGAACTTACCACTTTAAAGAAGGAGCATAAGGCCTTCGCTGCCCGTAAAAAAGGGCTCACACCCGAAGATAGAGAGAATTGGCGCATAAATTCTCAAAGAACAAATCAAATCTATATTGAGATTAAAGATTTAAGATTTAAAAACGTACTTGAGGCCGGAAAAGGATAATATTCTATGTATAAGATCCCGCTCATCCTTTTGTCCCTGTTACTTTCTTCATTTGCACAGGCCAATGCAGTTAGTGCTCTTAAAAATTATATTCCTCTTTATGATCACACTGGAGTTAATGACATTGGCCAGGAATGCTCCATTGACTTCTATCACCGACCAGGTGGCAGGGTATTAGTAGAACTTTTGATGCCTAAGCTCGCAAAGTTTTTGATTGATCCGTCCATGAGTTTTATCGCAGAAGATAATTACTTTTCTGCTTCTCAACCGGCCTTCGCTGAAAATAATGGCATGGTGACTTTGAGCTTAGTCTTCGAAGGGACAAGTGTTAAAGTCGAAAGACAATTTTGTCTTGAAGATCGTTGTTGGTCTTCAGGAAAGGTTTGCCAGTTGGAAGACTGGAGATAAGTAGAATCACTTATGGGAGCTCATCATCATCACCATGCTCACGAGGTTAAATCGCAGAGCGACTCTGCCATCTTGTCTGCTTTCTTTTTAAATGCAGGGTTTGCTGTTATTGAGTTTATTGGCGGTCATTACACAAATAGTACGGCCATCAAGTCTGATGCCATTCATGATCTAGGGGATAGCCTGACACTTCTTTTTTCATTTTTCGCTGAAAAGATGAGTCATAAAGAAGAAGATGAAATTTTTACCTTTGGTTATCGAAGATTCTCAGTCCTGGCCGCCTTGATTAATGGCCTGGTTCTATTGGGTGGAACTGGTTACGTAATTTATGAAGCCG
Organism: Bacteriovoracaceae bacterium UBA4096; assembly: GCA_002381945.1. GTDB lineage: Bacteria > Bdellovibrionota > Bacteriovoracia > Bacteriovoracales > Bacteriovoracaceae > Peredibacter. Next base: position 35,329 of record DFXY01000004.1, on the reverse strand, counting down.
TTGGGCGGATATATCAACCCGAGCCGATTGTGGCCTCGGGAATGGTCGTTTTTGCCTTGTTGGGAATCGGAGTTAACGGACTTGCCGCATTCAAATTAAAGAAAAGTGGTAGTCTCAATAGCAAGATGATCATGCTCCATCTTCTGGAAGATATTTTAGGATGGGTAGCGGTGTTAGTTGTTAGCATCGTACTGATGTTTCAACCCTGGTATATTCTTGATTCAATTCTTTCAATTTTAATTTCGCTAATAGTTATAAGAGGTGTGTATAAGAACTTCATTAGTATCGGTTCCATACTGCTTCAGAAGTTTCCCATTGGTCTTGAAAAGAATCGAATTAAAGAAAAAATATTAAGCTATGATTGTGTTCAAGATGTACATCTGGTGCGTGGATGGTCCATTGATGAATCGAAATTTTATTTGACTCTTCATGTACGAGTGTCAATGGATACTACCATGGGACAGCTTGATTTTATCCGAAAGGAAATCGAAAAGTTTCTCAGGCAGGAGAACGTTCTTTATTCTACGATTCAATTTGAGGGGGAGGAGTGTAGGGAAGATACACACTAAAGACTGAACCTCGACCAGGTTCGCTTTCAACTTTGATACTTCCGTGATGAGCTTCTACAATGAGTTGGGAAATATACAGGCCAAGACCAAAACCGCCAAAATTGTACTCTGAAACTGCCCTCCCGAATTTCTCAAATATGCGTTCCTGATCTTTGCTGAAAATACCAATACCTTGATCTTTTATTATCAAGCTCGCTCCCTGCTCCTGACAGCTCACCGATAGTTCAATCGGCTTATGTGCACCGAACTTAAGGGCATTAGTTAAGAGATTAGTGACAAGCTTTTCCAGTTTCTTGTTGTCCCATAGGCCTTGACACTTGTCTGCCAGATGCAACTCTAATTTTGAGCCACTACTTTGAATCATGCTACCCAGGCCTTCACTTACATTTTTTACGATTTCGACTAGATCGGTGTTTTGTAATTCTAATTGAACATTCGCTTTATTCTCATGGGCAATATAGAGTAAATCTTCAATTAAGGATTGTAGTCTTTTCGCCTGGGAGTCAGCGCTCAGGAAGGATTTTATTGTCTCTTCTTGATTCGATGGTTTTTTTGTCTGTCCTCGAGCGGCCCGGAGCAAAAGTTGAAGTTGCAGTATTAAAACCGTCAGGGGTGTTCTTAATTCATGAGCAGCTAGTGCAATAAAAGTTTCACGTGCCCTTACTGCTTCTTCGGCCGCTTGGCGTGCTTTTTTCTCTTCGATTAATAGACTATCTCTTTCGACCTCAGCTCGGTGTCTTTTACGAATATTGATAATCAAAACAATATTCAAAAGAATCAGAACTAAGACAATAATCAGTGTAGATATAATTTCCGAGCGGTGTTTGGTAAAGATGCTTTCTGGATAATTGATGAGCTCTGCCTGAGGAGGGATCCTCTCTGTTGGGATATTAAAGCGACTTAACTGATTGTAGTCCAAGACAAAGCGTGATGGACTGACCTTAACGACCGGGGGATTTTCCCCATTAAATGCCCTGATCGCGAGCTCTGCTGCCACTTGCCCTTGCATGCGCCCATCCAAAAGCCATCCTCCCACAATACCAAATCCAAGTTGAATTTCCCACAGACCATAGGCCGGAACTCTTGAGTATTTGTTGATGAACCTAATCGCTTGTCGTTGACTAAAATTCTTGCCTTTAGCATCATTTATGAAATTCGTATTGAGAAGTAGATCTCCTTCTCCCAGCAGGGAAACTTCTTTTTGAACTTCTTCTATTGGGAGATTATGCAAAACTTTAAATTGCACTTTCTCTTTCCAGCGAGGGAATAGAGTTTGCAGTTCCTTTAGAAGTTCCAGACTTATTTCTGTTGAATCAAGAACCACTGTTATCCGTTTGGTTTCTGGATGCAGCTCTAACATGGAATCAATTGTGCGAACATAATCGACTGCTTCCACTACACCTGAGATGCGTGGTTGACCGGCCACCATTGATTCTTGAAAGTTATTAACACCTGCAAAAACCAGGTAGGATTTTGGAAAAAGCTCTTCCCTGTAAGTACGAGCAAAGTCAAAGGCCACGTTATCAGTTGTAATGACAATATCAAATGACCTCTTTTGATACTTATAGCGTAGAAGAGTCAGGAAAACTTGAAGGTTTTCAGCTTCTGGATAATTCTTCCAATCCATGTACTCAACTGCGACCTCAAGGTCAGGATATTTTTTCTCAAATGTTTCTTGAATGCCTTTCATTTCTGAGGCCGTCCAGGCATATCCGTGTGAATAAGAATGCAGAACAAGGATTTCTGGTTTTATAGTTGTTTGTGCCCAGGCCCCGGAGAGCAGGCAGAATAGGAGGCCAGCAGTTACAACAAACAGTACTTTCATGAACTTGTTTCTTTACATTACAATTAGTGAACCAATTTATTCTTCTATAGTTCAGTTTGATTTGTCACGGCATATGCCCTTAATTTTTTAACTTGGCACTGTTCCTGCTGAAAACAATGTAACAGGAGGTGAATCATGAGTCCTGGCCATCAAGGACCTTTAGATGACGCACCAGCAGAGAATAACTCGCTTTCTGACCGGAACCTGAAGCGTTTTATTCTTGAACAACTAGATAAGCACGTTGAGATTGATTCATCTCACGTGGAAATCACAGTGAAAGATTGTTTTGTTTTTTTAACCGGCTCAGTTGAGAGTGAACAAACACGCGCCACCATTAAGTCTCTGGTTGAAGGAATAGACGGTGTTGAGGATGTTGTGAGTTATACTGAATTAAAAGATCCGCTTCTATAATTCTTTTTGAGCACCTCGGAATAAAAATTGAGAAAGAATAGAGGACCCAAAATCATTCAGTCGTAATAAAACTTTCTGCGGGTGGATAAAAGAATGAAGCAACTTAAAGCGGAATATCTGTTTTTGTTTCTGCTTATTTCCTGCCAGGGACCCTATTCGGCGCTTGGGCCCGCGGGGAGTGCTGCCCGAACAATCTCGAGCATGTTTTGGTGGTTATGTGGAGCAGGTTTAGCGATATGGTTGCTATTTGTGGCATTGGAGCTTTATGCCATTTTAGTGAAACCTGGTCCTCATGATTTAAAAAAAACGAGGCTGTTTGTCATTGGTGGTGGGGTGATTTTTCCTGTTATCATCATAACCATTTCTATCTATTTCAGCCTTGCTCCATTACCTGATCTTGTAAAAATGGCCCCCAAAGGAAGCGTTGTAGTAAAAGTCAGCGGACTGCAATGGTGGTGGAGGGTCAAGTATCCACTTGCTAATGATCAAGAAATTGAAGTCGCCAATGAAATCTGGTTGCCGGTAAATGAGCCTGTGCAGTTCCTTCTATCGAGTGAAGATGTCATTCATTCATTCTGGGTTCCTTCCCTGGCCGGCAAAATTGATATGATTCCAGGTCAAACGAATCATTTAAGTTTTACGCCGACTAAAACCGGACATTATCTGGGATCTTGTGCTGAATTTTGCGGTACTTCACACGCCCTGATGCGACTGGATGTGAAAGTTGTCGAAAGAAAAGTTTTTGATGAATGGTTAAAAAAGCAAGAACGCTCTGTGAAGAGAACTGGTTCTCCTGGTGAAGTTGCCTTTGTCTCAAATGGATGCATTTCCTGTCATAGCGTAAGAGGAATAAGTTCTCTGGGAAAAATTGGACCAGATCTTACTCATGTTGGAAGCCGAAGAAGAATCGGGGCCGGCATTCTCAATAACGATGCAAATCAAATACATCGCTGGATTGATGATGTTGATTTAATTAAACCCGAAGCCAAGATGCCTTCCTTTAAAAGACTTCCCATAGAAGAGCGAAAGGCCTTAGCAAAATGGCTTGAAGGATTAAAATGAAAGAAGAAGATATCGATGAAGTTCGGGAAGGACAGGAGAGAAGGCTTCTTAAGGCCTGGAAAGTTCCTGAAGGTTGGAGGTATTGGTCTGAGGTCAACAATTCAGAAGTAGGTATGTGGTATACACTTACATCCCTTGGATTTTTTTTCTTTGCAGGTGTTTTAGCGCTCTTGATCCGCGTTCAATTAGCAGTTCCTGATAATGATTTTTTGACGGCCGATCAGTATAATCAAATCTTCACCATGCATGGAACAGTGATGATGTTCCTTTTTGCCATTCCCATTTTTGAGGCCATTTCCATCCTCTTATTACCTCAGATGCTGGGAGCAAGGGATCTTCCGTTTCCTCGCTTGTCTGCCTATGGCTATTGGTGTTTTCTTCTGGGTGGGATTTTTGTCTGTGGTTCGCTTTTTTTTGGGGCAGCTCCTAAAGGTGGATGGTTTATGTATCCGCCACTCACGTCAAGTTATCAACCTGGTGTTGGGGCGGATATCTGGCTTTTAGGTTTAACTTTCATTGAAATTGCATCAATTGCCGCTGCAGTGGAGCTTATTGTAGGCATTTTAAAATGCAGGCCACCTGGTATGAGAATTAATCTTATGCCTATTTATGCGTGGTATATTTTGGTTGTTGCCATCATGATCTTATTTGCTTTTCCCCCCCTTATTGCGGGTGATATCTTACTTGAGATGGAGCGTGCTTTTGACTGGCCTTTTTTTGATGAAAGGCGAGGAGGTAATCCACTCTTATGGCAGCATTTGTTCTGGATCTTCGGTCACCCGGAAGTCTATATCATCTTCTTACCATCCATAGCCCTTCTGGCCACGATCATTCCTACTTTTTCCCGTGTCCATCTTGTAGGCCATAGTTGGGTTGTGTTATCTGCTGTTGGGACAGGCTTTTTAAGTTTTGGATTATGGGTTCACCATATGTTTACGACGGGACTTCCTGGTGTTTCACTCGGAATTTTTTCTGCCGCTTCTCAGGCGGTCGCTATTCCAACAGGTGTCCAACTTTTTTGTTTTCTCGCGACACTTCTGACTGGGCATTTTATAAAATCAGTTCCTATGTTATTTGCACTGGGTGGCATGGCGACTTTTGTTATTGGAGGATTAACCGGAGTGATGGTGGCGATTGCTCCTTTTGATTTTCAGGCGCATGACACTTTCTTTGTAGTCGGACACCTTCATTATGTATTGATTGGTGGAAGTGTATTTCCGATTCTGGCAGGCATTTATTATTATGCTCCTATTGTTAGTGGCAAAAAACTTTCAGAACGTCTTGGCAGGCTTTGTTTCTGGCTTGTGATTATTGGGTTTAATGTCACCTTTTTCCCAATGCATGCCAGTGGCCTCTTAGGAATGCCCCGGCGTGTGTATACCTATCCAGCGGAAATGGGAATAGGGGGATTAAATCTCATCTCAACTATCGGGGCCTTTATTTTGGGAGCAGGTTTTCTGGTTTTACTTTGGGATATTTTAAGGCCCAAGTCCAAGCAGCCTTATTCAGAAAGAAATCCTTGGGGAGCTGGCACGATGGAATGGGCGATGAAGATTCCTGACCGTATGTGGGGTGTTCGTTCAATTCCTCTCATTAAGACTCGTTATCCACTTTGGGATCAGCCAAATTTTATACACGATATTGATCACGGAAATTTTTATCTTCCAGATGCACAGGAAGAAATGCGGGAAACATTAATCACCAGTACCCTGGACGCTCATCCCATCCAATGCATGAGGGTTCCCGGTCCGACTTTCGTTACCCATCTGGCGGCCTTATTTTCCGGAGGGTTTTTTATTTTTGCCACTTATCACTGGTGGATTCCCACTATTATTTCCGGGGTACTGGCCGTTGTATTTATTGTTTACTGGTTGTGGACTGGAACTGCCTGGATCCCGGAAAAAGATGAGAAAAATGTAGGAATGGGAGTGAGCCTTCCTATTTATAAATCCGGACCGCTGGCCGCCGGATGGTGGGCCATGTTTATAACCATGCTGGCAGACATGACGGCCTTCATTTCTTTAATATTTGGATATTTCTTCTATTGGACTGTTCAAGAAAACTTCCCTCCCCAGGTTGCCGGACCGGAATTTTTCTGGCCAGTGACAGGAGCTGGCCTGCTCTTATTCTCATGGATACTGACTAAGTTATCCTGGCAGTGGAACCGGAAAAATAAGACCAAACGATTTTATGCATGTTTACTGGTTGCGAGCTTAATGTCGTTAGCGGGAGGGATAGCTTTTCTGGCAGGCCCATGGGTTCATAAGATGGATCCAACGGTGCATGTTTATCAGGCCATTGTCTGGGTACTCGTTATTTGGACGGCCTTACATGCTGTCCTTGGATCGCTAATGCAATTGTATTGTCTTGCAAGGAGAATGGCAGGAAGAATGACAGCGCGCTATGATGCTGACATAACGAATGTTTCTCTTTATGCATGCTTCATGGCCGTAACGGGAGTGATCACTGCACTGGTTATTTCCGGTTTTCCGGCAATAGGAAGGTGAGATGACAACAAGACATTCATTATGGTTATTGGCCCTCTCACCAGTGATATGGTCACTGCATTTTACTGCGGCTTATATTACTGCGGCAATTTGGTGTGCTAAATTTCCGGGGACAGATCTTCTCAAGGTAAGACATCTAACGGCCATTTATACTGTTATCGCTTTAGGTATTGTGACATTGCAAATTTTTCTTGGTTATCGCAAACATAGAAGTAGCACTACTCACGCCCATCATAAAGATTCCCTGGAAGGAAGAGAACGTTTCTTAGGTCTGACTCAGCTTTTAATTTCCAGCCTTAGTTTTCTTGCCATTACTTATAATGCTTATGCGGTTTATGTTTTCAGGAGCTGTGAATGACACGGAACTTTAGTCTGGGGTTAGGATTTCTTTTTTTACTATTGGCATGGGCCGGGCCATTACCCCAACTAGCGAAGACCGCTTTTTATGGCCATATGATTATGCATATGTTGGTTGTGGCCGTCGCCGCCCCTTTACTGGCCTTAGGTATTGTTGGCGGTAAGTTTGATCCTACTGCAAATTCTCCTTTGTGGTTTGCGCCTATCCCTGCGGCCGTAGGGGAACTTATTATTGTTTGGGCCTGGCATGCGCCAAAACTTCATCTTTTTGCTCGTCATACTTTCTGGGGTCTTTTACTGGAGCAAGGGATGTTTTTATTGGCAGGAGTTTGGGTCTGGCTTTCTTCATTTGGAAACAAGGCCGCAGGTGTGATCGGACTACTGTTGACCTCAATGCATATGACATTTCTAGGGGCGTTACTGAGCCTTTCATCCAGACCACTCTATATTCACCATGACCTTAATGATCAGCATATTGGTGGAGTGATCATGCTGATTGTGGGAGGCATATCATATTTAACTGGCGGACTTTGGCTTACGCTGAAACTACTTAAGGAAAAAAAATATGAAGAATTGGCTTAGGCCTATTATCTTATTTCTTATAAGTATGGGAGCTCTCGGTGCCGTGGTTATGATATCCGGTTTGATTCCTATAAGTGCCAGTTCTGGCCACTGGCCTGTCACCGCCTGGATTCTTGAATTTTCCATGAAGCGTTCAGTTTCTACTTATACAATGACTAAAGAATCGCCTCATCTTGAAGATCAAAGGATGATTCAAAGGGGAGCGGGACATTATGAAATAGGCTGCAAGCAATGTCATGGAGGTGTGGAAAAAACGAACATCATCGGTCTCCATACTACGCCTAAAATTCCTCATTTGCCTCCGGTTATCAAAGAATGGAAGCCGGAAGAATTATTTCGTATTGTAAAACATGGAGTTAAGTTTACCGGTATGCCGGCATGGCCATCTCTGCAAAGGGACGATGAAGTCTGGTCAATGGTAGCTTTTCTTTTGCAATTTCCCAAGCTCGATCAGAAAAGTTATCAGAATCTTGTACATGCTCCTGGTTCAGAAAAAATTGAACATGATGTCCTAAGAAGTTGTAGTCATTGCCATGGTCTTGATGGAAACGGCCGGCAAACCGGTGCATTTCCTCTTCTGTCAGGTCAGAATGCTGAATATCTGGAGAACTCACTTAAGGCCTATGCTAAAGGTGAACGTCATAGCGGCACCATGAAAATTGTCACTTATAATTTGGAATCTGAGATGCTTAAAGAACTCGCCTTGCATTACAGTAAGCAAAAAAGACGACCGCTCGTTAAGGAAAGCGTAGATCAGTCCGCAATCGAAGAAGGATCACGGCTGGCAAGAATTGGTATTCCTGAGCAGCATGTCGCCTCATGTATAGGGTGCCATGGTCCAGATGAAAGAGGCTTGACTCCTAAACCATACTTCCCCGATCTAAGAGGGCAGCCAGCTGATTACATCACAACTCAGTTAGATCTTTTCTTGAAGAGAAAAAGAGGGGGGTCAGAGCACGTTCAACTTATGCACAAAGCAGTTCATACACTCACTGCGCTTCAAATAAAAAACCTGGCCCTGTATTTTGAATCTTTGGAATTTAAAAATGAGTGAGTTATCCCGCTTTGCGGCAATATGACAATGATCATACTCTTAACTAAGAAGCCTCAGTTCCAGCTCTAAATGCTTATTATAAATTCTGGGCATTAACCTGGAGGTTATTTATGAATAAGTACACTGTCCTGTTTTCAATGCTTCTTTCTCAGTTTGCATTTGCGGCTCCGAGCATAGGTCCTGCACCAGTTAAACACTTATATGTGCCACAAGGCTTCGATAGCAATGACACTGTTGAAGTTGTCGTCACCGGGAATTTTCCTAATCCTTGTTATTCTAGAAATACAGTTGTGGTTGATGTAATTGATGATCAGATTAATGTAGAAGTAAGTGCTCTTAATTCAGAGAAGATGATTTCTTGCCCTGATATTATTGTTCCGTTTAAAGAAGTTGTTTCAGTTGGGAATCTTCAGGGCGGAGACTATCAGATTACTGTGAATGGAGTGTTGAAAGATAATTTGGTTGTAACTGAAGCCGATTCTAATTCAGTCGATGATCATCTCTATGCCGCCATTGATAATATTGAAAAGAAAGGTCCCAACGACTATGTTCTCCATGGCTGGCGCTATAGTCCTTGTATCGAATTAGACAGAATTGATGTTCTCAGTAATGGTAAGGATACTCTTTCTGTTCTTCCTGTCATGAAACAAGTCTCTAGCTTTTGCCCAATGAAAATGATTCCTGTCTCTTATCCTGTAAAATTGAATTTTGGAGAGTTAAAGTCACAAGATCCTTTGATTTATATCAGAACTATGGATGGAAAATCGTTCAATAGTATCATTCATTTGGGTGATCGTAGATGAATGTCATTTTTTTAATCTTGATTTTTATGTCTTACGGAGTTCAGGGAGCATGTCTTCCTGACTCCGATCTAACGAATAATAAGTCGTTTGCAGCTAACCTCAATATTAATATGAAGGGGATTGAGGAGGCAGCTTCCAAGTTTGAATCTGTCATCGTAAGAGAACTGCCAAAGGAGCAGGATTTTATAATAAAACTTGAACCTCATAATCCTCGAGTGAATGCTGAGATAATTAAAAATGAAAGGGATATTGTTGTTTCAGTCTGGGGAGGAATGCTTGGGCATCCTTTCATGACTTCAGATACTTTCACTCTATTGCTTTGTCATGAAATAGGACATCTGCTAGGTGGGCCTCCTCTTAAATCACGCAATGGTTGGTCATCCACTGAGGGCCAGGCCGATTATTATTCAACAGGAAATTGTGCCAAATCATTTGATCTGGATGAAGCAAGTTTTTTGGAAGCTGCTCTTAACTTAACCCGGATCTATGCAGAAGTGACTAGACAGCCTATGCCAAAACTCGAGAGCTGCGATTCTTCTCAAGTGAATCGGACTAATTATGGCTATCCAGAGGCCCAATGCCGCCTGGATACACTACTCGCTGGCTGGCGTGGTGGAGCTAGACCTCGTTGTTGGTTTTTGCAGTAATTTTCCCCAGAAAAAAACCGAACAAAGAAGCACTTAATCCCCATATGATAGGTACTTCCAGAGTGCCGCTGATTTCACCGTAAAGAGTAACACCACCGCCGAGAATAATGCTGATGAAACCCTGAGCAGGGGAGAGTTTTTTTAAAACCAAGGCCCCAATCACTGGAATAAACAGGCCTGAGACCATGACTCCATATGAGAGCAACATCAGATTCAGAACATTGGTGAAGCGTGTGGCGAGTACCAGTGAAAATAAACCAATGACAAATGTAGCTATTTGAGAAACTCGCACCAAATTAGGTTTTTGTTTTTTTGAGAATCTCAAGTAAAGATCAGACATGATACTACCGGAAGCTGCCATGAGACAGCTATCAGCAGTTGAGAGAATGGCCGAGAAATAAGCAGCAAGAACCAGCCCCAGAAAACCGGGAAGTAAACTTTGTTTCAATAAAAGAGGTAAGGCCATTTCTACATCCAGTCCGCTTCCTGCTGGATGACCGATTGAAGTGAAAAGACCTGTATCATAGGCCACACGGGCCAGAAGTCCTAAAACGGTGCCCATAAGTGCCATAATCGGCCACTCTAAAAGTCCGGCAATAAACCAGGCCTTCTTAGCAGCTTTTTCATCAGCACAGGCATAGATCCTTTGATATAATGTCAATCCAATGAACCAGACTGGAATAATGGTAAAAGTCCATTGAATGAATTGGTTTAAAGTAATCTCATTCAGACTAAAAAAACTTGCCGGTAGTGTTGTACTGATAACTTCCCAACCCCCAACATAGAAATATCCCAAAGGAATTCCTACAAAAATCAACCCGCACATAAGGACGATCCATTGGATAGTATCGGTGTATATGACTGCCTTCAAGCCTCCAAAGGCAGTATAAATGATAGCGATCGTACCCATCAGCCAAAGGGCCTGATAAAAACTAACTTCCGGGAAAGCGGCCGATGTAAGTTTTGCACCGGCAAGAAACTGAGAGGAAGTAAATCCAACATAACCTATAATCGAGATGAAGGTGGCCAGTAGGGCAACTTTTCCGCCATAAAAATGAGAAATAATATCATTGAAAGTAGAAAACTTTTTGACCTCTTCAAGTTTTTTAATCTTAGGGATGAGAAAAACTGCAGAGAGCCAGGCACCGCAAAGGCCGGTAAATAGCATCCAGGAGCCTGAGAGTCCCATTGAAAAACCTAATCCTCCCAGTCCAATTGAAAAACCGCCACCAACATCTGTTGCAACGACCGATAGTCCCACGTGCCAGGATTTGATGTTCCTTCCACCTAAGAAATAATCATCATGATCTGTATGTCGGCCGGAAAAATAAAAACCAACACAGAGAAGAATAATAAAATAAAAAGCAAGTATGACGATGTCGATTAAGCCCACTAGAGAACCTCTTTATCAATATAGCGCGAATTGAGCAGACTTAAGGCGCCCATGTATTTTAACTGAAATTTCATAGTCGAGCCGATGGGATATTTATGTTTTGAGTCGGTAATATCCACCACAATCATGTCTGAACTGGCGCCGATAAATTTAATTTTTTTGTTTTTTGGTATTAGAAATTGAGTTTGAACATCCAGAATACCTATATCCAGTATCGCCCGATGGCATATCTTCTTCCTGGTACTTGTTTGCTTTTTGTATTTGATACCCATAGGATTGGCCTTCATTTCTCCGAACGGCTCGGCGGGCTTCTCAGAAACTTCTATCACCTGTGCTTCTAGTTCAAAGGTAAATGGGTACATTCCCTTTATAGTTTTCTCCGTAAATAGGTCGGCCCCAAAGAAAAGGGCTTCTCCAACCCTGAAATGATTGACCTCCAGGGGAAAATCTTTAGACGTGAGGAGGAGAGGCAAGGTAACTGTAGTTCCCCCTGAAACATAGGTCAGCTTTTTCTTAAATTTTAGTTCAAGAATTGTTTTATACATGCAGAGTTGGAGAAGCTTATCTACTGATGGCATTACACCATGAAGACAATTGAGATTGGCCCCAAGACCAATTACTTCAATCCCGTTGAGATTGAAGATCTTAGAGTAAAATTCGACTAAATCATCTCCGAGAATACCTTCTCTCAGATCACCTAGTTCAATCATGACAATGATTTTGTGAGTTTTATTCTGAGATAAAGCTTCTTCGGAAATCCTTTTAATCGTCTCGTATTCTGTGTTGAAGCTGATATCTGCATACTTAACAAGATTTTTAATTACAGATTGTGCTGGCGGCTTAATATAGACCGTTTCGATGTCTGGGTTGATATCTTTAATGACTTTAAGATTATGAATACGAGAATCACAAACCTGTTTAGGATGTAAATCTAATACTTCTTTAAGATATTCTTTGTTCCCGCATAAAAGTTTAGTCACTACTGCCCACTCAATATTATGGGCCTTGAATTTTTTTTGTAGGAACTGGAAGTTATGGCGTAGCTTATCTCGATAGAGGTAGAGCTTTGCCATTACGGATACCAGCGCATTTCAGCATATTTACTCGAGAACCCGATCCGTTCATAGAGTTTTTTAGCAGGGTTATCGTATTCTACATGGAGTGCAATGGGGGCCTTGACCGAGTCTTTCACCAACGTAATAAGTTGAAGACCAATGCCTTTGCCCCGTTCATTCTTGTCAGTGGCTATGTAAACCAGCAGATAATCAGGAACAAACGATTGCATATTCGTTCGAGTGAGAAATACTACGCCTTTTATGACTTGTTTTTCATCTAAAGCTACGAAGACATATCCTCCTTTATCGGGATGGATAATATAGTCAAGGCAAGCGCGAATGTCTTCTTCTGGGTCTCTATACTGTTCAAGAGAGTGGTAGAGGAATTTGACGAGTTGATCTTGATAAGCGGGATTGCAAAGTTCGGAACGGGATAATTTTTTATAAGTAATGTTTGTTGCCAGCAAAACATTCACCTCCAATTAATTAATAGTTATAATTACTTTTAGCGACCTTGATAGAAAATATCAAGGCCTTGTGCAAAAGAGTCTATGATCAGGCTTTTTTTAGGAAAGCTGAGACCAGAACAATTTGTATTCCATTCACGCGACCTTCAACGTGCTTTGGATTATTTGTTAAGCTAATGTTTTTAACGAGAGTGCCTCTTTTGGCAGTGAATCCTCCGCCTTTAACTTCAAGGTCTTTAATTAAGGTTACTGAATCACCTTCCTGAAGTTTCGTTCCATTGCTATCAAGAGTAGGGGCATCAGTATTCAATTCTTCTTCTGCCGGTAACCCCTCATTGGCCCATTCTAAAATTGATTCATCAAGATAGAGCTGCTCTAATAATTCCTGTGCCCAGATTTCTCCCTTTAGTTGATGAAGCATTCGATAGGCCATTATTTGTACTGGTTGGAATTCACTCCACATACTTTCATTAAGACAGCGCCAGTGATTTGTATCGATGTTTTCCGGATGTTCAATTTGATTTAAACAAGTTTCACACACAATAAGCGCTGTATTCTCATCGAGTTTCTTAACAGGTGGAATTTCGTACAATGATAAGTTATTTGTCTTTGAGCAAAGCTCGCATTTAGAATGGGCACGACTTAAAAGGGTGTCAGAAAGACTCATAGTTAGCTCCGTATAAATTAAGCATCGAGTCTATCACAATACCTGCAGAATGTTAAGCGAGGATTGAGCTTAACTTGTCATGACCGATAGATTCTATGTAAAATGGATTTGCTCCAACAAAGGGAAATTTATGAAAGTAAATAAGGTTATAATTGCTGTAAGTATGGAAGAAGAAACTCAACGCCCGCTATTTCAGTTGAAGGATTTAAATTTTTCTCATGATACAGAAATTCATTTGATTCATGTTATGCCAGTTATTCTTTATGCTCGTGGAATGGATTTAACCGTACTGACCTATCCTTTAGAGGAAGAGCGGCCAAAAATAGTGGATACCGTGACCGACAAGCTTAAAAAACTCGCCAGAGAGATTTTCCCCGGACACTCCAACATAGTCTACGAGTGCTTGTTTGATTCCAATGAAAAAGCTGCTTTTTGTGATTATGTTCAGGAGCAAAAAGCTGATTTAGTTGTGGTTGCAACAAGAGGAAAACACGGTCTTAAAAACTTCTTTGACAGCTCATTTGCTCAGCACCAATTGAAGCATTCGCCTACTAATGTTTTAGTTTTGCGATAGAACGATTTATCCTTTTTTGATTCATATAGCGAATTTATGTGTGATAGGATAGGGGCCATGGAAAATCAAAATTTAGCTTCTTGGTCCGAAATGGGCCTTTCTCCTGAAATGTTAGAGTTGATTGAACAGGCAGGTTTTAAAACACCCACAGCAGTTCAAGCTCAAACTATACCGGTTGTTCTCGAAGGTCAGGACGTCCTGGCATCATCCCAGACTGGAAGTGGCAAAACGGCCAGTTTTGTCATACCCGCAGTTGAACGCTTTAAAGGAAAAAATGGGACATACATTCTTGCCCTTTCTCCTACGAGGGAGATTGCGCAGCAAACCGGAGCTGTTTTTGAAGCTTTTGCTTCAGCTTACGGTATGAAAGTGGCAGTCTGCATCGGTGGGGCCTCTATTCCCGTTGAAAAAGAAGCTCTGTCCTCATCACCTCATATCATTGTGGCCACCCCCGGAAGACTATGTGATCACCTTGAGCGAGGGAATGTCTGGTTAGACTTTATTCAGTGCCTTATTTTTGATGAGGCTGACAGAATGCTGGAAATGGGATTTGCTAAGCAAATAGATACCATTACAGAACAAATCCCTAAAGAAAGGCAGACTTTAATGTTCTCTGCTACTTTCTCTCCCACTGTTGAAAAACTTGCTCGCAAGGCCCTAAGAAACCCGAAAGAGATCATTATTAAACGAACAGCAGAGTCTGCTCCTAAAATTGACCAGCGTCTTTTTTGGATCTCTGAGGATCAGAAATTAGGAAATCTCATCCGAATTTTAAGACATGAGAAAGGTACTATGTTTGTCTTTGTGAAGGCGAAGGAGCGTGCTTATCAAGTCTGGCGCTCTCTTCAGAATGCAGGTTTTGAAAGCGTTACCTATATCCATTCTGATTTACCTCAAGATGCCCGTGAACTTGCTGTGGCCGAGTTTAAGGCCGGAAAATATCGCGTCATTATTGCCACTGATGTTATGGGACGAGGCATTGATGTTGATGATGTGGCCCATGTTGTGAACTATGATGTCCCAAGGGAAGCGGCTGATTATATCCACCGAATTGGGCGGACTGGCCGTCGTGGTCTGACTGGTAAGGCAAGTACATTTGCGGTTCCCGGAAAGGATGACAGGGCCATTAAAGACATCGAGAAGCTCAGAGGGGTTCCAGCACCTAGGCCAGATGATCGTCCTGAAAGATCTTCTGCTGAAAGAGGTCGTGGAAATCGGCCTCAAAAAGGCCATTCACAGGAAAGGACTCGAACTCCCCATCCTCAGCGAGAAAAAGAGAAGGTTCAGCTACAGAAAGTTTCTCATGCTGTTCCCGAAGCTGCTGCGGTCTCTCGGACTGAAACTAAATCGCCGGGAATTTTAGCGAAGTTGATGTCGTTTTTCAGAGGTAGTCGTCAGAATTAGCAAGACCGCCTCTAAAGCGGCCTTGCTGGATGTAATCTATAACAATGTAGATTGAATTTTTTGAGCATGTTTTAAATGCCCTTCTATGTTAGTTCTGGTGGTCTCAAGCATGGCCTTGAGATCTTCACTCTTAGCGTTCGGAATTAAAGTATTGTCTAATTTTTCCAGGACTTTTTTATGCATATCTACCTGAGTTTGCATATATTCCTTATCAAATTCTTTACCCTTGAGTGTNNGTCTCTTTTAGTTTTATGTTTTCCGCTTTGGCCAGATTAGATGCTTTATCATTATTTTTGGCATGCTCCTTAAACATCATATCGGCAAACTTTTTAACTTCCGGATTTTCAGCATTTTCCTTGGCGACTTTTGCCATCGTCATTTCCTGCGTGTTTACTGTCATTAAAGCATTGGTTATCTCAGCATCGTTTTTGGGTTTCTGAGAAACGTCGGTTTGGGCCGAAAGACCACCTGAAATTACCAGGGCCATGCAAGTTAAGAATAATTTTTTCATAGTTGCTCCTTGTTGAAAAAGATCTTGAGCTATTTTAAACCGCATTGATCTTTAACCAAGGCTAGCTGCAGAGATAGTGTTGCCGTCAATTAATCTTGCGAGTGAATTGAGACTAAAACTTTTTCGAACAGGGTATGATGAAACTTTCAAAGGAGTTATTTATGAATAACCAACCAGAACAACCAATTAAAGAAAATCCAACCCCACCGAACGAGGGACAAAGTGTTCAACCAAGTAGGCCTGATACCGAAATTAATCCAGCACAACCAGGCAATAACACTGAAGTGGATCTGGATAAAAGTAAAACTAAAACTTATCCGGATAAAACACCACCCGAGCGTCACTAGGGGGTAGAGATGAAAGTAAGCTTAGTAAATAAACTGTTAGATATTTATAAGTTTTTAAAAAAGGAAATAAAAGAACAGAAGGTCAAAAGACAAGATTTGAAACGAGAGAATTTAAAAAAGAATTTTCTTCAGAAAGATCTTTCTCAGGAGATTTCGGCCGAACCAGTTGACCAGACTAATCAATCCATGAAGGATTCTCAAGGTGTTTCAGATTTTTCCGGTTCATCCTATAATGGGCCAGGAAATGTTGATCGAGAGAAAACTAATTCTAATATGGGGCAAAGGAATTTTTAGATTAGGATGGGGATAGTTTTACTACCAGGTGATTTCGGATGCCTTTAAGGCCAATGAGATCTTTGACTCTCTCCTCAGCATTCTGTTTCATTTTATCTGTAGCAACAGAACCTTGTAAGGTAAGTATCCCATCTTTTACCAATACTTCTATAGTCGTAGGATCGCAGGTTTGATCTCGCCAGATAATCTCGCGAGCTTCATCCTGAATGACATCATCAGGTCTCTCCCAATTTTGAGGTCCTGTTGCTTGTTGTTTACCTAATGCATTGTCCATGACTGCCTCCGGTGATCTGCTTCATTACTATCTTAGGCCTACTATATTTAGCTGCAAAATTGAGTTCCTATAAAGGTCACTTGAGTCATTGGCCATGTCATTATGTTAAAACAAACTATTGAGGTGAAAACATGACTCAACTCGTAGATGAAAAACCTAAGGCCTATATATTTGATCTGGATGGAGTCTTAACCCAAACTCACGATCTACATGCCCGAGCTTGGAATAAGTTATTCCAAGAATTCTTACTTAAACGAAGACAGGAATCTCATAACAAGAATGAAGATCTACATGACTATGATGCTAAAAAAGATTATCAAAATTTATTGGATGGTAAGCCTCGCTTGGAAGGTATCAAGAGTTTTTTTAAGTCCCGAAATATCCCTATCGAGGAAAAACTCATCGTTGATCTAGGCGAGAAGAAAAATATTTTCTACCAAGAGCTCCTTGAAAGGGAGGGCCCTCATTTGGCCCGGGAGAGTGTTAGCTTTATTCAAAAATTAAAAGAACATAACATTCCCATGGCAGTGGTTTCATCCAGTCGCAATTGTCGTTTAATTCTAAAGATGGCAGGAATCGATGATTATTTTAAAGTGATTATTGATCCGCAAATTGCAGAGAGTAAGCACCTACGTGGGAAACCCAGACCTGATTATTTTATTGAAGCAGCTCAGAAACTTAATAAACAACAGAATGAATGTGCCATAGTTGAAGACTCCTTAGCAGGTATTAAAGCAGGTAAGGATGGGCATTTCAAAAAAGTTTATGCAATTAAGTTAGACAAAGATAAACAAGCAATGGAAAAGCTTAAAGCGGAGGGGGCAGATCAGGTCCTCTCCTCCCTATGGGAGATTAAAGAAGCTCAAGAACTGTTAACGTTACCTGATGCTCTGGATGTGTTTAAGAGTATTTTTCCTGAAAACGAAAAAAAGAATTATTTCTTATTCCTTGATTTTGATGGGACCTTGTCACCCATCGTGGCAGAACCAGAAAAGGCACGACCACTTGAAGGAATTAAGGAAATCGTACAACGATGTTCTGAATTGTCTCCTGTCTGTATAATTACCGGAAGGGACACTGAAGTGATTAAAAAGCTGCTGCCGTTAACTGACATCTACTATGCAGCTTGCCACGGTTTTGAGATTACAGGACCTAAAGGATATCACTACGAGTTGCCTGAAGCTCTCGCACTTATACCTGCTTTTGATAGGGCCCAACATTTACTCACATTGAGGCTTTCAGGAATGGAGGGCCTTATCATTGAAAGAAAAAAATTTGGTCTGGCCTTTCATTATCGAAAGATGGGATCAGACTCAGTTATCGCAACACTTAAAAAAGAAATTCAGGAATATTGTCTTAATCATCCGGAATTCCGTTTTCAATTGGGGGAAAAGGTCATCGAAATTCAACCTCATCTCAATTGGGATAAAGGTAAAGCGCTATTGAAGCTCTACCAGGTACTCAATTTGAAGATGAAAGACACTCCTCCTTTGTATCTTGGCGATGGAAATACAGATGAAGATGCCTTTCGGGAAATGAGAGAGTGCGGAATTCCTGTCCTTGCCAGTATTGAAGTTCGACCAACCTTGGCCCGATATCATTTAAAAGGGCCAGAAGAAGCAAAAAAATTCCTGGAAACTATCTATGAGCATAAGAAGAAGGAGAATTAGCATGTCTGATTGGGACTGGGAGTACCATGAGTGGAATCCACAAGAAGAGAAGCTAAGGGAGACTCTTTGTACTTTAGGTAATGGTTATTTCGCCACTCGCGGAGCAAGGGAAGAGACTTCAGTGGCCCCAGATCGTTACGCAGGTACATACCTAGGCGGAGGCTTTAATCGTGCTGAAACTTTAATTCAAGGCAAAATAATTGAGAATGAAGATTTAGTAAACTGGCCGGATTGGACTTCATTATCAATAAGACTCAATGGAGGGGACTGGTTCTCAATGGATAAAGTTGAAATCCTTAAATTTCACCAGCAGCTTAATATGGAACGAGGTTTTTTAAAAAGATCAATTATTTTCAGGACTCAGGAACTTGAGACTGAACTAATTACAAAACGTTTTGTAAGCATGGCCAATCCTCACATCGCTGGCATAAGTTGGAGCGTTACTGCCTTAAATTGGGAAGGCGATATAGAGGTAAAATCTATGATTGATGGTTCAGTCTTGAATCACGGAGTCGCCCGCTATCGACAGTTAAATGGAAAACATCTTGAAGTCCTCGATTCAGGAATAGTCACGGAAGACTCCACCTATATTCTGGCGAGAACACTACAATCTCAAATCACAATGGGCATTGTTGCCCGAACCCGTGCTTATGAAAAGAATGATTTTTTACCTCTAGAAAGAAGAAATTATCAAGAGAAAGAAAGAGTGGGGCAGTTACTAAAGTTTAAATGTCGAAAACAGCACACTCTGTGTATTGAAAAGATTGTGACGATCTTTACTTCCCACGATTTTGCCATCAGCCATCCTTTATTGGCCGCAAAGAAATTAAGCTCCGGCTGCAGAACTTTTAAGCAACTGCTACATGAGCATCAGGATCAATGGAAATTTTTATGGGATCGATTTAATATTTCTTTGAAAGAAATGAAGGAAGAGAACAAAATTCTTAGGTTACATATCTTCCACTTACTTCAAACAGTATCGCACAACTCAATTGGCCGGGATGTAAGTGTACCTTCACGAGGACTGCATGGGGAGGCCTATCGTGGCCATATATTTTGGGATGAAACTTTTATCTTTCCTTTTATCTATTATCGGATGCCTGAATTGGCACGATCTCTTCTCATGTACCGATATCGCCGTCTCGATGAGGCACGAAGGTTAGCTTGTGAGGAAGGTCTTTCCGGAGCGATGTATCCCTGGCAAAGCGGCAGTGATGGACGTGAAGAAAGTCAGGTATTGCATTTAAACCCTGAATCAGGGAATTGGATACCTGATCATACTCACAGGCAGCGCCATATTAACGGCGCCATCGTTTATAATATTCATAAATATTTTCAAGTGACCAACGACAGGGAATTTATCTCCTTATATGGGGCCGAGATCATATTGGAAATCGCACAATTCTGGGTTGATTTGGCCCAATTTAATCCAATAAAAGAACGCTATGAAATACGTGGCGTGGTGGGACCGGATGAATTTCACACGAAGTATCCTGAGGATGAATGTTTAGGGCTTAATAATAATGCTTATACAAATTATATGGCCTCCTGGTCCATCAGAAGGGCATTAGAAATCCTTCAGGCACTGGCAGCGACTCGTAGACTTGAACTATTGGATCGGGTCAAAGTTACCGAAGGTGATTTAGTGACCTGGGAGCACGTCAGTAGAAACATCTTTATACCTTTCATTAATGATGAATTGATCTCGCAGTTTGAGGGGTATGAGAACCTGCAAGATTTTAATTGGAACAAGTATCGAGAGATGTATGCTGACCTTCAAAGATTAGATCGTATTCTTGAAGCTGAAGGGGATTCGGTTAATCGATATAAAATAAATAAGCAAGGTGATGTTTTAATGCTCTTTTATCTCTTTGGTCAGGAGGAACTCATTGATGGTCTTAAATGGATGGGATATGACTTCAGACCTGAGTTCGTTACAAAAAATATTCAGTATTATTTAAATCATTCTTCCAGTGGCTCTTCCTTAAGTCGGATTGTTCATGCCTGGGTTTTGGCCCGATCTGATCGAAAAAACTCCTGGAGCGTCTTTCAAGAAGCTTTAAAGAGTGATATTGCAGATATCCAAGGTGGCACCACCAGTGAAGGGATACATTTGGGGGCAATGTCTGGAACTGTGGATATTGTACAACGCTGTTTTACAGGCATGGAAATGAATCAGGGTGTTTTATGGTTTAATCCACAGCTTCCTCTGGAGCTTAAAGGTATTGAGCTTGTTCTTCGTTATCATGGTCATTGGCTGACGGTAAAAGTAGACCATGAGAATCTAAGAATTTCTATTGATCGCAGTTGGGAGTTAGAGGGCAAGCTGGGATTTAAAGGGGAGATCTATAAATTCCAGGAAGGTTCGTCATTTAATTTCAAGCTAGAAGAAGAAAAGGCTAGGCCGTTAAAACCAGATGACTCATCATTTGCAACTGTCTAAATATTTCATCGGGTATTTCATCATCTAAAGAAACACCGACCCTTAAACTTTTGGCCTGATCCAATAGATAAACAACCTTACCAAAAATAGGATCTTCAAGTTTTATGTTACTAATGCTTTTAATCCAAATATGATCATGCTTTTGAAGAGCGCCTTCTTCAACGTTCTGAAGCATCAAACCTAACCCCTTGGGCGAGAAGTCAAATAGTCCCGCTTCTAAGCTACAATTACCACCCCGCTTTTCAGTCCTGTATATGGAACTCGTAATGTGACTGTTAAGGGGCATCATATAGCGTTCACCCTCTCTTAAGGCCAAAGCTCGAGCGTTCTTAGGAAAAGTCGTGATGAGAGTACTTCCCTCAACCAGGTATTGCTTGGGTGTTAAGTGAAAAAAAAGTTTCCGATAGTTGAGTTTAATCTTTATGTGCCGTTCTTCTTCTGCTGAGAATGCTTCATATAACTCTATTTTGATCATATTCATGGAATCAATTGAGATACTTTTTATCGGGGAGACTCGGTTAGAACTTAGGGTAGGTTGTTCAATTTCTCCTCCAAAAACTACGGCCTTACATAGAAGTTTTGGTAACTCCTGTGGGTCAATAGTATGAAAGATTGAAAAATCCATATTTGTTCCTGTGGTGTCTTCCCATATCGGTCTTAAACGAAATAAATGAAATTTCATTTCCAAATTCATAATAAAACCGAGGTTTTAACTACGCTTAAAATATCGCCAATAGATGAATCCTAGCGGCTTCGACGGGAAAATGCCCGGTAAGAGTAGTTTACCTCTGAGCTGTTAAACTGGGATCTACTCTGGCCGGTATTCTCCTCGTTTTCAACATGAAGGGGTAAGCGGTTGTACATGTGACTTTTCACGTGGAAACAATGTTCCGGCCCGTAATTATTTGCCCGATAATGAGCATAAGTCGATACGGGGCAACTTTTCTTGGACTGAATAAAAACATCTGACCACGCCTTCATGGTTAGGGGTGTATTGATAAATCTGCGATCCATGACATATTCTGTGACCATTTCATTCTCTTTTACCAAGGTATAAGGTGAAACATGAAACCACCATTTATAATTATATTTTCGGATGTAAGTACTGGTGAAAAACATGAAAACTTTCCGTGAAATCAGCTTATACTTTTTCCACTCTTCGTAACTCCAGACGTGGGCGCGATCTGTGCACTCTGTTCTATTATAGTAGTTGCGATTCATACCATTAAAAATTCTACTTACTTCTGAATAGTCAGAAAGTATGGTTGCGTCCTCTGAGATATTGTCAAAAACATCAAATCCTTCTTCTTCCGCAAATGTTTTTGGAAGAGATTTAACAGAAAGAAGTCGGTTGTTTTTATCTACTTCAACTTCAATTCGATCGCCATTTATAAAATCGTCAGGAGAAAAGGATTGAGAATTAAAAAAGAAGATACGCCCATTTGTAAGATAGACGAGATGCTCCTGATCTTCTTGGCCTTTAGAAACAGAATGAATAGTATCAATAAATCGCTCAGCAAAGGCAGCACTTGTTAACATGATACAAATAAAGAAAGTAAGAACTTTTCTCATGTGTCCTCCATTTATTTCTTCATTAATCTAAACCAGATTGATTCAAAGGCCCCTCTGAATAAATTAATAAGAAATAAAAACGCTGAGTCAGAATTGGCCAATGCGTAAAAATCACTGTGGTCGGACTTAAGTGGAAGTGCTTTCTAATAAATAGGTAGAGACCATCAAAAAGAGGTATTAAGAATAAAAAACTCAAGTAAATAAATAACTTTTTGACTGTCTTCTTTTCCATTTTCCTCGTTGGTTTAAACTTTTAATTTCCTGTAAAATAATCAATGTCAGGAGCTTTGTATGACTACTGCTGATTTAGGATTTCCCATTCTTTTTACCATCCTTGTCCTGTGGGGCATTTTTGCCATTTTGGGGATTGTCACAACTCTGATGAAAAATGGGAAACTTCCGGGAAACTTGAAAAAAGTGTTCCATCGACATCATGGACACTCTCCGAGAAGACCTTCCCACTAAGTATTATCTTCCTCGTCTGTTGAAGGCACGATAAGAGAAGTTAACTTCACTGGAGTTAAAACGTGTCTGGACCCTTCCGTAATCTTCTTGCATGCGGACATGATAGGGTAGGCGGTTATACATTGAGCTTTTTACATGAAAGCAATGTTCAGGACCATTTTTATTCCTACGATAATGAGCGTAAGTTGTTACAGGGCAGCTTCTTTTTGAATAGATAAAAATATCTGACCAGTTCTTCCGTGTCCTTGGTGCACTGGTAAATCTTCGGTCCATTATATACTCCTGTTCTCCTACCAATGTGTAAGGAGAAACATGAAACCACCAATGATAGTTATATCTTCTGATATAAGTATTGGTGAAGAACATGAAAACTTTTCTGGAAATAAGCCCGCGTTTTTTCCATTCCTCATAAGACCATACATGGGCACGATCTGTGCACTCAGTATTCTTTTTATAGCTTCTATTCATTCCCTTGAAAATAGAATTGGCCTCAGCGTAACTACTTAGCACGGTTGCATCTTGCTCGAAATCAGCTTCAGCATTTGGCAATGATTCCTCAGGTAAAGTTTCATCAGGAAGGGAGCTGATTGACTCAAGTTGGTTTTTCTTATCCACTTCAGCTTCAATCATTTGTCCAGCTTCAAAATCTTCTGGCGAGAATTCAGTTTGTGAAACCCGAATGACGCGTCCGCTGATTAAATATAATAAATGATCCTGTCCCTTCATACCTGGTGATAATGAATGTATTTTATCTGTGATTCTTTCAGCATTGGCCAAACTAATAAACGAAAAGAATATTATGGGGAAGAAAATATTTTTCATAGATCGCCTCCGTCTAGGAAATTTAAACTGTTTTAGAGGAAATCAAAGCTGAAGTTTTCAATAATAATAGAACGTGGAGCAAGCTGAGCATTTAACTATTACATGATTATGATCAAAGACGTTACGCTGACAATGATCCAGAGTCCAAATCCAAAGAGAAATGGTTTTATACCAACTTCTTTAAATCTCGCTATATTGAAGGTTAGTCCTATAAAAAAAAGCGTTAAGGAGAATCCCGTTTTTGAAATACTCAGTAAAGGATCTTTTAAGAAGGCGATGGGAGGGATGAAGGTGAAGGCGAGAGAAAATGCCAGAAATGCAAAGATAAACCATGGCAAAATTAACTTATTTTTGGTCGTTTGATTTTGGTAAAATCCAAAGCAAAACGTTATAGGGATTATCCATAAAGCACGAGTGAGTTTAATGGTTGTTGCTGTCTCTAATGCATGCTGCCCATATAGAGTTGCTGCAGCAACGACAGAACTAGTATCGTGGATGGCCAAGGCGGCCCAGAGACCGAACTGGTCTTGAGAGAGTTGGAATAAGTTTCCAAGAAATGGAAAAACAAAGACCGCTATGGCATTAAGGAAAAATACAATGCCAAACGAAATGGTAATGGTCATGGAGTCTGCTGCTATGATGGGGGCCAGGGCACCTATTGCGCTTCCTCCACAAATGGCAGTCCCCATTGTGATTAAAAGATTCAGTTTCTTTTCTAGCTTAAAGATTCTTCCAGCCAAATGTCCCAATAAAAAAATACCAATGATGCTGAGGAAGGTTATGACGACGCCCTCAGCACCTTGTTTTATGACGTGATTGAAATTTAAGGATGAGCCTAATAATACAACACTTATTTGAAGCAAGCGGGTGGACCATGTTTTTGCTTTCTTTTGAATGTGTTCATTCTGGGAAACGGCAAAAGAAAGCAAAATTCCGCTGAGCAAAAACCATTGTGGATACATTTGACTCTTTTTTAACTACTGTTTCGTCGGCAGTTGATTTTTTAACGTTTCGTAGCCACCCAGATTTTCTGATTGCAGCCCATTTTCTTTTAAAATTTTTTGAACTTTTCCTGATCGGTTTCCCGTGCGGCAATATAAAAAGATCTCTTTACCTTCAACCAATGCTACAAAGTCTTTTTTCCAATTCTCATCGGCGGTTATTTTTGACATTGGAAACCATTTAGCGTTTTTTATCATCCCTTGCTCTACCTCATGTGCTTCACGCACATCAACAAGAACTGCCTTACCTTCCTGAGCGAGAGAATAGGCTTCCTCCGGTGTCGTTGCGAACAAAGTTAAACTAAAAAATGCCATTAAAACCATGAGTATCAATTTCATTTGAACCTCCTATAGACAGTTAAATTAACTTACCAGAAAATAACGGAAAATAATGTTCATTTGCAGCATTTAACCTAAATTAACCATTCTTTCTCAGATTGACCAATATGCATAATTTAAAATTGTCCGTTTACTTTTTCTTACTTGTTATTTCTTTCTCTTCATTCGGTAGGAATGTAGAAAAAACGGCCGAAAATATTTTTGGCGTGGATACTCTGGGGAAATTTTCTTACCACAATGCTATGTATGTTGCTGGTGGTAATGATGATTTAAAGCTTCAATTTAGTTTTAAGTATCGGCTGGCCAGATCCTGGAACGTATATTTTGCTTATACTCAGCTTATGTTCTGGAATATTTATGACGAATCCAAACCATTTGCTGACGTCAATTATAATCCCGAAGTCTTCTATCGGCTCTTTGAAGGATGGGGTGATAGTTTTATGAACCTTGATATAGGTTACATTCATTCCTCTAACGGGAGGGAGGGCCTGGAGTCGAGGTCCCTGGATAGGGTATTTCTGCGCTCGAATTTTGGTGCAAAGATTGAGCGCAATTATGTTGCCATTCAGGTCATGGCCTATCAAATCTACAATGAAGATGAGACCAATCGGGATATCATTAACCATCTGGGTTATTATTCTCTTGGTTTTTTTGTATCCGACATCATTCTAATGGAGAAAAAACATATCGATTTGGAGGCCAAGGTATTTGCGGGAAGTAAACTTTATGATTTTGATAAAGGAGGGTACCTCTTAGGGCTAACCTATGATTTTGAATCATCAGATTTTAATCCCTCTATTTATTTACAGCGCTTTGAAGGTTTTGCTGAAAGTCTCGATCGTTACAATATTAAGCGGACTGAGTATCGGTTAGGCATTTTGCTGTCTTTTTAGAGCTATCGGGGCAAAAAGAGTTGGCCAATTTGACCAAGAATTTATTAAATAAAGAATATGAAAAAACCATTACTTCGCGGTCATATCCACCAAGAATCATTCTTTCTGGCCTTAGGTGCTTGTGCTATGTTGGTTGCTAAAGCGACCACTTCCATGTCTTTTATTGCCAGTCTTATCTATTCAACTTGTCTGGTAATGTTATTTGGAATCAGTGCGGTTTATCACCGTCCTAATTGGAGTGTCAGAAAACGCGCCATCATGAGACGCATTGATCATTCTGCCATTTATCTTTTAATAGCCGGATGCTTTACTCCTTTATGTTTGCTGGCATTGCCTGAAGCAACAGGGATACAACTTTTAAAAATTGTTTATGTCGCCGTGACTTTTGGAATCGTGAAAAGTATTTTTTGGGTCAAGGCCCCTAAATGGTTATCTGGTTTATTGTATACGGGGGTTGCAGCACTTTTTATGCCTTATATTTCAGAATTTAATCAAGGCCTGGGTTTCACCAATATGATCCTAATCTGGCTAGGTTGTATTATTTATTTTATTGGAGGTATTTTTTATACTTTCAAGCGCCCAAATTTTTTTCCCGATATCTTTGGTCATCATGAACTTTTCCATTTCTTTACAGTCATTGGGGCCATACTTCATTTTATTGTGATGTATCGTTTAATTTCGTAATGAACGAAAACCTGAGAGATTATCTTTACAGTCAGATCCCTTTATCTAAGGCCATGAGTATAGAGATCAAACAGGCGGATCTCTCAGGTGTTGAAGTTACTGCTCCATTGGCCCCTAATAGCAATCATATGGATACTGCATTTGGGGGAAGCCTTGGAACCCTGCTTATTCTTTCCGGTTACGCTTATTTGTTTCACCGTTTACAAATGAGTGGAATTGAATGTCATGTACTTATTAAAGAAAGTAAAACCAATTACCTTTTACCTGTTAAAGAAGATCTACGGGCCATTTGCATCGCCCCTCAAGAAGAAGACTATGCAAAGTTCTTAGGTATTTTGCAAAGACGTGGCATCGCGAGAATTATTTTGACGGCGTATATTGAAACCTTAGAAGGCCGGGCCTGCCTTTTTTCAGGTGAATTCATAGCACAAAAAGCGCAGCGATAGGCCTTCTTCTCTTTCTTAAAATATGATAATCCAGATAAGCTCTGGAGGTTCATGATGAGGAAATCTTTTTTTCTTAGCTTCGTCTTCTGCTTCACATTTTTATTTCAAAGTTGCTCCAGCCTAAATCCTGATGAGTCCGATATCAATGCTATGGCGTTGAAGGCCTACAATGAGGTTAAAACTCAGGCAAAGATATCCCAGAACGCTGAATGGACAGCTATGTTGAATCGGGTAGCTCCTCGCATAGCCAAAGCATCTGGCAAAAACTTTGATTGGG
This sequence comes from Bacteriovoracaceae bacterium UBA4096, assembly GCA_002381945.1. Taxonomy (GTDB): domain Bacteria; phylum Bdellovibrionota; class Bacteriovoracia; order Bacteriovoracales; family Bacteriovoracaceae; genus Peredibacter. The sequence goes on along the minus strand of DFXY01000004.1, from coordinate 7,914 downwards.
AATGGATGCTCATTGAAAGTCCAGAAGTGAATGCCTGGTGTATGCCAGGAGGGAAAATGGCCGTCTATACTGGAATCATGCCTGTGCTTAAAACCGAAGCCGCATTGGCGGCCGTCCTGGGTCACGAAGTTGCTCACGCAACTAAAAAGCATGGTAAACAAAGTTATGCCCGGGCCATAAAAGGGAATTTAGCGGGACTAGTTATTGGGGCCACAACTTCAATTGGTGGACAGCTTTTATGTAAATCTGAATCATGTCGACTCCTTACAGGGCTTGGAGGGGCAGCTGCTGGTTTTGCCATCGCGTTCTTTGATCGAAAATTTTCTCGAGGAAATGAAACTGAGGCCGATCATTTTGGCCAAGAGTATATGGCCCGTGCCGGTTATGACCCTGCAGAGGCGATCAAGCTTTGGGAAAGGATGGGGGCGGCCAGTGGCGGGAAGGCCCCGCCAGAATTTATCTCAACCCATCCCTCAGATGTTACTCGTAAACAGAACCTGACCAAGTGGTTACCCGAAGCGCGGAAGATCTACTCTAAAGCGCCAGAACAACATGGATTGGGTCAGGAAATTAAGTAATAAGCTGACCGATATCATTAAATTTAAACCGCAATAAACCGATAAGTTCCTAAGAACTTTGAGGTTATTAATGGTTTTGAGATTTTTCCTATATTTCAGCTTAAGTCTTTTCAGTTACAGTCTTTGTTATGCTGACGGCTTCAATAACGAGTGGAGCCTCACTAGCAACATTGATGGTGTTAAAGTCTGGATGCTCAGATCCAATTCTGATGTTACAGGGTCCTTGCAGGAGATTGCAGGAAAAAAATCAATCGATTGGTCCGTCGCAGGTCAAAAAAATTTCTTCCAATCCTTTGAAACAAAAAAAAGGAAAATGCTCTCCTTCGTTGGAATTTCTAAATGGAGAGCAGATCATTATGAGTGGACCAAAAATTCACAGTGGCATGAATTAAATGTTAAGGGTCNNATTCAAATCCTTCACACCAGACCAGCTTCTCTAAAAAATGGAGAAGAATTTTCAAAGCAGTTCTTTAGTTTTATCAAACCGGAAGTCATTAATAAATGAAACAAGTCATAGGCCTTCTGCTCATTTCTGTTTTTTTATTGAATAGTCGTGTTTGGGCCGATGATTTTACTCTAAAGCCGACTCTACATTCCTATCAGGAGATTTGTGTCAGTCAGGGCATACAGCCTTTAACCAGTTCGTTAACTGATATGTGTAAAATTGTGACTCAGAATGAGCTTTGTAAAGATGTCCCTCGAAGCGATCTGTTAAAGTGTGAAGCTTTGGAGAAAACCAGTCAGCTTGATGCTTGGGAGTTTATAAAAGGTTGCTCTAAAGGTGCTTTTGATTCAGTCAAAGAAACACTCGTGTTTCTTTGGGACATTATGCAATTGGCATGGGATGGAGAAAAACGGGGTGAGGCCTTAGAACAGGCTTCGGAGTATATGGGCATGGCCAAGCTGTATCTCCATACCGAATATCAAAAGGCACTTGCTAAGAGCAGTCCTCCGATGAAAGAAACTAAGGCGCTCCTTTCCATGGGAGGTGCCATTGCAAGTATGCTTATGAATAAAATTTCGGATATGGTTTCCCAAGAATATAAAGAATTTGGATGTCTTAACTTTGAAGCTAAATCCAAGTATATGTGTAAGATCATGGGGGATATTTTCCTTCCGCCGGCAGGAGTTGTGGCCTTAATTAAATATGGCCCCAAGGCAGTTAAACAATTTCCGAATTTAAAATCTGTATTTGTCAGTACAGCAACAAAGAGTGTTTGGGAAAAGTTTCCTAAACTTCAGAAGACTTTAGATCAGATTAAGTTTACGGATGCTAAGAAAATTCAACATGCTAGAGATATTCCTTTTGAACTCTCAGGAGAATTTCGACCAGTCGGCGGTTATGAAATGATGAAAAGAGCTGATCAACTGGACCCTGATATTCAGAAAACTGTCACCGGAGTTTATAATGCTTTAGGAGATAAGTTCGTTTTAGAAAGTTACTTTAAGAAATTATTCCAAGAAAGCGCAGAATGGATGGCGCAGAAAGGTCGTCCGGAGGATTTAAAACTTTTAGAAAAAGGTGTAGTCTCTGAACATGCTATTGCCGTTACCCTGGTTAAGCGCTTTAAGGCCAGCGGGGATAATGGATTTACCACAGTCATGAAGAGTTCCGATAAGTTTTTAAGTTATGGTGGAAAGGCAATTGATTCAAAGGATGTGGCCACCCGGAATGATTCATTCCGAACTGCCATTCGAACCGGCCCGTTCATTGATCGTTTTTTTAAGGAAGGTTCCCGTGAAAATCATGGTGTATTTACTCACATGATTCAGAGAGATATTGTAAGTGACGTGGTAAAAAAAGGTATGAATGGTTCGTCTAATAAATTTTATGAGTTCTTAGGCTCCAAAAAAGGCGTTAACTGGTGGGCCGACCTATTTGATTCAGGAGATAATACTAAAACTTTCACCCGACCAGAGAATATCTCCGGATATGTGCACCATAACCTTACTGATGCTAAATTTAAAGACAGGTAATGATGAAAGAACCTGATCGTCTCATTCCATCCTGGATACTACCCGAGTATGTCTTCATTCCGGGAGTTAACCCTCATCCTAAAAAAGAGGGGGGGCACATGGAGGGGCAAGTTGACCCTAAGGCACTACCTCTTGATATCAATCATCCCGAAGAATCAGATTTTTTAAGATATGCCCTGGATCTCTTCAACTATGAATATTATTGGGAGAGTCATGTTTATTTTGAGGCCTTATGGAATGCCCACGCTCGTCAAGGGAACGTCGCTAATTTTCTTAAGGCCATGATTAAGCTGGGAGCTGCAGGGGTAAAGTTAAAAATTAATCAAAGGGCAAGCGCCTTGGATCATTTCCTCAGGGCCAAAGAACTTTTCTTGTTGGTTGAAATTAATGAAGGAATGTTATTCCTGGGGTTCGATTTAAAAGAAATTATCCGCGAAATTGATTTAGCGTTGAAAGCTGATGCTCCCAGATTGATCATTCAACCGGTTTGGAAATAAATCATTTAAAATAAATTCCGAAACCTGGTGAAGTTGAGTCTTCTTTAACCGTTGCTCAAAGAGCAAGGGATTGTTTCCTGTCAGCTTAAGCTCATTTAAGATGACAGTTTGATCAAAAAGAATTCGTTCTTTCAAGTCTAATGAGGTCTTTTGACATTTTTTTTGTCGGCACCATTTATAAAAAGAAAGATTTTTTTGACCATTGAAGGGAATGAAACGCATCTTATCCAGAATACCCATACCTGTTATAAGTTTAATTTCTGGAACTGCATACATCGTGGTTTGCAGAAAGGTTTGCTCGAAGGACACAAAATTGATGATGAAATCTTTCTGTGTGAAAGCATTGAATGCGGTCTTTAAATGTTTTACTGCTTCGATTTGTTCTTCCTCAGGGACCTGGTCTTTCAAAAGATCTTGTACAAAAGTTTTTCCACATAGGGTGGCGGCCGCCATGCTCCAGGAAAGATTTTTATATAGTTCAAAACTATGCGACATCAAAATACCAGAGACCATGAGTGGAAGTATTCGGAGTGAAGCTCCAAGGAACATACCTGAGATTAAGGATTGATCTTCCCGACTTAAGGGAAGATGGTGAAAGCGTTGCCAATAATGAAAACGAACCATCCGGCCTAGATGATGAGAAGCATTAGCATATACATAACTCATGGCCTGGATATCTTCTTTCGAAATCCGACTGAGTCCCAAATAACTAAGTGTGACTAATTGATTTTTAAAAACATCATGTTCAATTCCATCCAGGGCTGCTTGTTCAAGCAGTTCATCAATGTGAGATGACATGAGTTCTTGCCAGAAGGTGCTTTTCATTGCCTGAGGTGAACGACACAACTCTTGATGACTTTGATTATCTGAATAAAAAATCTCAGGCAAAATATCTGTTCTGCCAGTGACCTGGGATGACATTAGAATAAAGAACAAGAGTGTAAACAGATACTTCATTTTATTAATTAGAACATGACAAATTCGAGTTAGCAAAAACATCATCAAAAATACTTCTCTAGTCTAGGGGCAATATAATCAATGAATTTTCTGATTTTAGGGGGTATTTCTTTTTGCTGAGGGATAAGAATCTGTATAGGGAGACCTTCAACTTTCCAGTCTTTGGTTACTTGTACTAATTCACCACTTTCTAAAAACCTTTTGACCATAAAAACGGGCAAAAGAGCGACGCCTGTTCCTCTTAAGACCATAGATCTTAAAACAAAGAAATTGTTACTCCCAAAGCGGGGAATAAACTTAAACTTTAGTTTCTCTTTCCCATTGGTGATTTTAATGAAGTGAGTTTTTAAATCAATTGCTTCAAAGGCCAGAAAAGGAATTTTTTCCAGATCTTTCAGTTTTCGGGGTTGATACTTTTGGAAGAGGAGCGGACTCATGACAAAGATCATTTCTATGTGACCAATTTTTTTCTGGATCATAGTACTGTCTTTAATTCTTCCGATACGAATAGAGATATCGACGGAGTTTTTCACCAAATCAACAATATCATTACTTGCATGAACACCAATCTGAACTTTTGGATAGATTTCCATGAATTCATGACATAGTTGGCCCAAAAGTTCTGTTCCAATGTCATCGGGAACAGTGACTTTAATCAGTCCGGAAGTTTCATCACTCTCTGAAGCAACTTGTTCAATTGATTTTTTTAATTCCAGCATAAGCGGCGAGATGCGATTAAACAGTTCAGTACCTGCTTGAGTGAGATGAAATTGACGGGTGGTTCGATAAATCAGTTGCAGGCCAAGCTCTTTTTCTAAGGAAGAGATGACTCTACTGATTCTGGATTTTGGTTGTTTCAGGTTAAGGGCAGCCTTAGAAAAACTACCGGCCAGAACTACTTCCCGAAAGATTCTTAATTTATTGAGATCAATAGAGTTAGTCATTCAAGGTCCATTTAGATTGTTGCCAATATTGGAACACTGAAATCTGATCTTGTCTACTTTTGGCATCAATGCCTACGTGGGATACTCCTATTTATGAATAGACGTATTTTCATAGGAAGTCTGGTGGGAGGAGTTATGAGTACCATTATTTATAATTCAGAGAGGAAAAGTAAGAGTCTTGTACGGATGCCGACTTTATTTGCTGGGCATGGCTCTCCCATGAATGCCCTCGAAAATAACAGTTTTACAAAGTTTTTAACCACCTTACCAATGAATTTACCCAAACCTTCCGCGATATTAAGTATCTCAGCTCATTGGGAAACCAGGGGAAGTAAAATTCTTAAGCTGGAACATCCGAAAACCATTCATGACTTTGGAGGTTTTCCGGAAGCGTTATATAAAATCCAATACCCTGCAAAAGGGTCTTTGGAAATAGCTGATCAGGTTATTGATCTAGCGCGATTACATCAGGTGGAAGCTGATGCGAGCTGGGGTCTGGATCATGGAACATGGACTCTTTTAAAATATATGTATCCTCAGGCAGATATCCCAGTGCTTCAGTTAAGTCTGAACCAAAATATGAACTTTGAAGATCATTTGGGCCTTGCCTCCGACCTGAAACCACTTCGAGATCAAGGTGTTCTCATACTAGGTAGTGGTAATATCACTCACAATCTTAGAAGAGTTGTATGGGATGAAAGTGCGACACCTCTTGATTGGGCGTTGGAGTTTGATGAACTGATTAAGAAAGCGCTGTTAGAAAGAAACAAATCAGTGCTTTTGGGAAAAGAGGCAAAGTATAAATCTTTGTGGTCTCTGGCCCATCCTTCACTTGAGCATTATCTTCCTCTTCTATATGCCTTTGGGGCTTCAGATGAAAAAGAACAAGTTAAATTTCTTCACGAGGGGATGCAATTAGGCTCCCTTTCAATGCGTACCATGATTTTTGGATAGGAGTATTTATGAAAGATAAAAATTTAATGATTACTGGGGCAGCAGGTCAGCTCGGTTCTAAAGTTCTGGAAATTCTTACTCAGAATTTTCAAGGTAAACTAATTGCAGGTTCCAGACATCCGGAAAAGCTTAAGGCCTTCGAAAAATCAGGAGTAGAGTTACGACAAATTGATTTTGATCAGATTGATACTCTGGAAAAGGGGTTCCTCAATGTTGATAAACTTCTTATTATCAGTACTGATTCATTGGCCGTTCCAGGCCTTAGATTAAAACAGCATCTGAACGCTATTCAAGCTGCCAAAGCGGCCGGCGTAAACCACATTGTTTATACTTCTCTTACCGGTGCTGAAGATTCTCCCATCTTTTTTTCTCCAGACCATTATGGAACAGAAGAGGCAATAAAAGCTTCGGGTCTCGACTATACGATACTCCGGCACAATTGGTATGTGGAAAATCTTCTTCCCTCCCTAGGTCCGGCGATTCAAACAGGGATAATTGAAACTTCAACTGGCGATGGGAAAGTGGCCTTTATCTCCCGAGATGATTGTGCTCGCGTTGATGCATATATAATGATTTCGGATAAATTTAAAAATGTGACAATTGATGTGACAGGAGAGAAGGCCTATTCCTACTCAGAGATCTCCCAATGCTTATCTGAATGCGTGGGCCGACATATTGAGCACAAGAAAGTGAGGACCTCAGATCTGCGGAGTAATCTGGCATCTCAGCAATTTCCCTCTTTTGTCATAGATCTTATTTCGACTTACGAGGAAGCAGTTGCAAAGGGTTATCAGGAAAAAACAAATCACTTCGTTCGGGAACTGACAGGAATTGTTCCTAAAAGCCTTTTTGATTATATAAAAGACATGCGATAACGCTCTCTTTCCTGTCCTGATTGATCCTTTGTATTGGGGCATATGTTTCTGCTATCTTGTCTTTGCGGTATTTTAAAGGAGCTGATTATGAAAGCTAGTATCTCTGCACTTTTTCTCACTATCTTATTAACGACCAGCGGGCATGGGGCCGGATTAAAACTCAAGCCTGGTAAATATATGATAGATTCTGCTCATACCCGGGTTTCTTTCTTGATTGACCATTTTGTAGTTTCTCAAGTCCAGGGACGTTTCAATGACGTCAAAGGAAGTTATGTACTCTCTGAAAAGATGTCTGATTGCAAAATTGATGTGACTATTCCTATTAGTTCTTTGGACACAGCTGTCCTCAAACGCGATGAGCACTTGAAAAGTGCTGATTTCTTTGATGTTTCTAAATATCCTAATATGACTTTCAAAAGTAAAAAGTGTACCGGGAGTTTGGATGATTTTAAAGTTACAGGAGATCTTACGATTAAGGATGTAACTAAAGAAGTGACATTGAACGGTAAGTACACAGGTTCGGTGAAAGATTCGTGGAATAACATTCGCTCTGCAGTTCGCGCCTCAGGAAAGATTAACCGTAAAGATTTTAATATCAAATATAATGATATGGTTGAGATCGGACCTGCTGTCGGGGATGAAGTCATGATCAATATTCTATCCGAAGGTATTTATCAGGATCCTAAAGCACCTAAGAAGGATGAATAATTCATTCAATTATTCCCTTGAGAAAGCTTCCAGCAAAATAAGCGAGAGCAGCAGCGCTGGCACCAATGATCAGTGTTTTGAGACCGGAGAGCCAGGCCGACTCTATCGACCATCGGCTTTTCATACAGCCTACGGCGAAGAAGGCAATGCCGGTTAATATGGAAGTAAGCAAGAAAGAAGGATCATTTGAAATAATGTAAGGTGCAAGAGGAACCATTCCAAAAATCATGAAAGCGAGGAATGTGGTCACGGCGGCCTTGAAGGCCGAAGGTAACACACCTGATATTCCGTATTCTTCATGGAGCATGGTTTGAAGCCAAAGTTCCTTGTCTTCAGTGATATTGGCAACGGCCTGATCCAGGGCTTCATCACTGAATCCTTTGGCCATATAAATTTGCCTGATTTCTTCTCGTTCTCCCTCAGG